>JAZOSB010000001.1:0-8620 GCA_045656865.1 Clostridia bacterium
GCATCGCCAATTGCTTTTGTAAGGTATATCACGGCATCAATTCCGTTTTTTTCGGCTACATACTTTATTTTTTCAATAAAGCTTTCCACATTTGTGCCCTGACCTGCCTTCGGATTTACAACAAATACTGTTTTCATCATACGTTAGTCCTTTTCAATAGTAAGATTACGAAGTGCGTCCATTCTAAAATGAAGCTCTGCACTTATATTTGCACAATGGTGAGGCGCCTGTGCCATTTGTTCGGAAAATTCTATATCCTTTTTGTATCTTAGCTGATGCTCCAGACTTGCCCATGTATCCATTGCGATAGTACGAAGCTGAATTTCCACTTTCATACTCTTTTTCTCGTGCTCAAGGAAAATAGGTACACTTATAATCAGATGAAGTGAACGATACCCGTTTGGCTTGGGATTTTTTATATAGTCCTTTTCACAGATGAGCGTTATATCGTCCTGCTTCAAAAGAGCATCCCGAAGAGTGTAAACATCATCCGTAAAAGAACAGATAACACGCACACCCGCAATATCGTTGAGGTTTTCCTCAATTGATTCTACGCTTAGCTCAAGCCCTCTCCCCAACAGCTTTTCACGGATACTGAACAGGCTTTTAAGCCTTGATTTCATACCGTTTATGGGGTTGCGGTCATAATGAAGGGAAAACTCCTCATTAAGTACGTTGAGCTTGGTTTCAACCTCCATCATTGCACAGCGGTAATATGCCATAAGAGTATTGAATGCAAGCATACGCTCACTCAGTTCCTCCACATCTGCACCTTTAAAAAACGACTGAACACGTCTTTGATATTCTTCCTTTTCGTAACGCAAAATGTCACCTCATCATCTAATTGTTGTATTTAACTATTTTCTTTCAATTCAGCAAATTTAGCGGCCATCGTAGGATTGTTTTTGGTCAATCTTTTTATTGAAAGCTCTTCCGCTTTATTATTGGCTAACCGCAGGTTGTTTTCCGAAGATAAAAGTGCCTCTTTTGTTTTTTGCAGATGGTCTATCGTCTTATCAATTTCATCAATAGCCTTTTTAAACTTTTCACTTGCTAATCTGTAATTTCTGGAAAACTTATCCTTAAAATCATTCATATCTTCTTCAAAGTGAGATATGTCGATATTCTGATTTCGTATAACCGCCAATTCCTGCTTGTACTGTAATGCGTTTAATGACGCATTTCTGAGCAGTGTTATCATAGGAATGAAAAACTGCGGTCTTATCACATACATCTTGGGATATTTGTATGACACATCAACAATACCCGTATTGTACAGCTCGTTGTCAGCCTCCAACAAAGAAACTAAAACAGCATACTCACATTTTTTCTCGTTTCTGTCTTTATCAAGCTCTTTAAAGAAGTCTTCATTTTTGTGTTTTGTGGCGGTTTCATCCATTTCGTTTTTCATTTCAAACATTATTGACACAAATTCTGTACCGTCATCTGCAAATTCTCTGAATATGAAGTCACCTTTACTGCCTGTTTTTGCATCGTTATCTTTCTCGAAATATGCATTTTGAAAGCCTGTGGCACGGAGCTTGTTAAATTCTATTTCGCAATGCTGCTCTAATGTTTCACCAACCATTTTCGTTGACTGTCTGGCTTTTAAATCTCTGTAATATGCTATCTGCTCATCTTTGCCCTTTAATTTCTCTTCATAGTTTTCTTTAATGGTCTGTTCCTTTAGCTGGGCTGTCTTTTCATTAGTTTCAATCTGTCCGTTAAGAAGTGCAATTTTCTCCTTTTGTTTGGAAATTTCCTTTTCTTTCTCAGCAACTGCCTCATTTATAGCCAGTCTTTTTTCTGTTTCAAGAGAATCGATTTTTGATTTTAACTGAGCCTGCAACAGGGTGATTTCAGCATCTTTTTTTGCCAATTCTTTATTCAGTTCCTCAGTAGTTTCTGCCTGCGCAAGTTTTACAGCAGTTTCTTTTTCTTTAGCATAGTAATTTTCCCGCTGCTCTATTTCCTTTGAAAATTCTTTATCTCTTACCTGCTTTGCTATTGAGTCGTAGCTTGATTCATCTACCTGAAAAACTTCTCCGCAATTAGGACATTTTATCTCTTGCATATAAATTCTCCTCTGTATATTTAGAAGTAGTTGTTTACTATAAAATTATATATCAAAACCTTAAATTTGTAAAGATATACATTTTTAAAAGCCATGGGATTATAAAAATCCCATGGCTTTTTTCTTGAATTTCTTCGATAGTTCCATAATTAATATACTTTGTTTGTAAAACCCTCGCCTATGATATGCTCCGCTTCGGTGGCAATAACAAAAGCACCGGGGTCCTCCTGATAGACAATCTCTTTTATATAGTGGTATTCCCACACTCGAACAACACACATAAGGATATTGGTTGGCTTCATTGAATAAGCACCGTGTCCGTCAATAAAGGTTGCACCGCGGTCACGCTCTGTCAAAATCCGCTGTGCAATTTTTTTGCTTTTTGAGGAAATTATAAATAGATTTCTCCCTTTTTCTGCTCCGTATACAAGCCTGTTTATAACCATACTCTGGGCATAGAGCATAACAACACCGTAAAGTGCCGATTCAATATTTTTAAACACGAATACCGACACTCCAAGAATAATACAATCCACTAAAAGAAGTGCTTTTCCAATAGGAATATGAGGATACTTTTTTTCTACAAGATAGCCTATTATATCAGTACCTCCCGTAGATGCCCCTCTGGTAAAAACAAGCCCCAACCCTGCACCGATGAGGACTCCCCCGAATATTGCCCCAAGCATACGGTCACCCTCGTATTGTGGAAAAAACGGAGTTACTACCGAGTCAATGACAACGGTATATATCAAAATAGCATATACCGTTTTTACCGTAAACTGTCTTCCCATATATTTGTAGGCAATAATGAGAAGCGGAATATTTATAAAAAGCGAAACTCCGCCTACGGGAAGTCCTGTCAGGTATTTTACCATTATGGCAATACCGCTTACTCCGCCGGGGGCTACATTTATTTTTTCTGAAAAAGAGTAAATTCCTACCGCAAGCAAAAATGCCCCTACAATATTGTAGGCAAAATCTTTTAAATAATATTTTTTCATAGCAAACTAAAAGAAGGATAGGCATACTATCCTTCTTATTCTCCGTATTTATTACGGTTAGTATTTGCTTTTTAATGAAGATTATTCTTCTTTTGTGTCCGCATTGCTCCGGGTGAAACGCCATAGGTTTCCTTAAAAACCCTCAAAAAATTCGCGAGGGAATTAAATCCCGATGCATAGCAAACCTCTTTAATAGGGACATTGCTTGTAAGAACTAACTTTTTTGCGTGGTCGAGCTTCAAAGAGCTTATGTACTCCTTATAGGTCTTACCTGTCGTAGAATGAAACAGACTGCTGAAATAATTCTTGTTAAGCCCTGCCGCTTCGGAAAGCTGTGTAAGAGTGGGATTTTCCCTGAAATGACTGTGCAGATACAAAATTGAATTCTTTATACTGTCGTGTTCTGTATCGGAAGTATCCTTTTCCTTGAAATCGCATTTTCTAATTATCATTATGAAAAGACATTCCATAAGATTCTGTATGATTGTATTTGAATAATCAGTATAATGAACGAACTCGTAAAGCATTCTTGAAATGAGAAATTCGATATTCTGCATTTCTCTGTTATCCAGCTTGAAGATAATATTCTTCTTTATGCTCAGTATCTTTTGAAGAACTTCCTTGTCGAGCATTTCCTCGCTGAACATAATGTTATAAACCGTTGCTCCGTCTGTTTCTATACTGTGGAAGTCGGTAGGGTTTAAAAGATATATATAGCCGGGGGTCATTTTATAACACTTCCCGTTTAAAACCTGCACCGCACTTCCCCTGAGGACAAGCTCAATTTCAAAGCAGTCATGCCAGTGTAAATCATAATTTTTGAGATGCTTTCTTCTTATGAGGAGCTTCTCACGGCTGTTTTCAATATTTTCTACCAGAATTCGTTTACATTCAAATTCCTTTTTCATATGCTCATTCACCAAACAGTGCTTCCGCAAATGCCATTGGGTCGAAAACCTGCAGGTCGTCAATACCCTCGCCCACGCCCACAAATTTAACGGGTACGCCAAGTTTTTTGCAGATATTTACTACAATACCACCCTTTGCAGTACCGTCAAGCTTGGTCAGTACAATTCCCGAAATTTCTGCAACCTTATTAAATTCCTCTGCCTGATTAACGGCATTCTGTCCAGTTGTTGCATCAAGGACAAGAAGAATTTCTTTCTGTGCCTCGGGAAGCTCACGCTCAATGACGCGGTAGATTTTTCCAAGCTCATCCATAAGGTTTTTCTTGTTGTGGAGTCTGCCTGCAGTATCACAGATGCAAACATCCGCACCCTTGCTTTTTGCAGAAGAGCAGGCATCAAAAACAACTGCCGCAGGGTCTGCTCCCTCGGTAAGACGTACTATTGGGACATCATTTCTCTCCGCCCAGATTTCAAGCTGGTCAGCCGCCGCTGCACGGAAGGTGTCCGCTGCACCTAATACAACAGACTTTCCCTCTGCCTTTAGCTTTGAGGTAAGCTTGCCGATAGTGGTAGTTTTTCCGACACCGTTTACGCCTATTACCAGAATTACGGTAGGCTTGGTATCAAGACGAAGCTCGCAGTCATTTGCACTTAAAATCTCGCAAATGATATTTTTAAGCTCCGCTTTTGCCTCTTCTCCATCGTGAATGTGTTTTGTCTTTACATTTTCACGGAGTTGTTCAACAATTTCAAAGCTTGTCTGTCCGCCTATATCAGCCAATATAAGCGCTTCCTCAAGCTCGTCGTAAAGGTCATCATCAATCTTTGTAAAAACTGAAAACACATTATCCAATTTTTCGTTAAAGGAATCACGGGTTTTGCCAAGCCCTGCTTTAAGTCTGGCAAAGAGTCCCTTTTTCTCTGTATTTTGTTCCATAGAAATTTTCCTTTCTGTTATTCCTCAAAAGCAACCTCGTCAAGCTTCATTGAAAGAAGTCTGCTGACACCCTTTTCCTGCATTGTTACACCGTAGAGAATGTCTGCCGCTTCCATAGTACCGCGACGATGTGTTATAACGACAAACTGTGTATTGTCGCCGCGGCTTCTGATATAATCTGCAAAACGGTAAACGTTTTCATCGTCAAGTGCCGCCTCTATCTCGTCAAGCACAAGGAAAGGTGCAGGAGACACCTGCAAAAGTGCAAACAGAAGTGCAATTGCAGTAAGTGCATGCTCGCCGCCCGAAAGGAGCGTAATACTCTGAAGCTTTTTTCCGGGGGGCTGTACTTCAATTTCAATAGGACTTTCGAGGGTGTCAAGGGGGTTAAGGAGCTTAACCTCTGCCTTACCGCCGCCAAAAAGCTCAACAAAGCTTTTTCCGAAAAGCTCGTTTATTATCTGAAATTTCTTTGCAAACTGCTCACGCATTACAGCCATCATTTCGCCGATAAGCTTTTCAAGGTCTGCTTTTGCCTTTTCCATATCGGCAACCTGAGTGCTCATAAATTCATATCTGCCCTTGACCTCTTTATACTCTTCAATGGCATCAACATTAATATTACCCAATGCACGGATAGAATTCTTAAGCTGTGAAATTACTTTCTGTGCCTCGGGAAGTGAGCCGATATCCTTTTTAAATTCAAGTGCAGTATTATATGTAAGCTCGTAATTATCCCAAAGACGGTTAGCGGCATTTTCCAAATCCTCTTCTATCTTGTTCTTCTTGGTTTCAATTCGTACAACCTCACCCTGAAGAACGAGGATTTTTTCATTAAGCTCCTTGATACCCTCGCGGAGTTTTTCAAGCTCAATGTCGTTTCCGCTTCGCCCGCTCATATACGCCTTGATTTCCTCTTTCATAGACTCAATGGCAACCGCACACTGATTCTGACGCATAAGATTTTCTTCAATCTGCTTTTCAAGAGAATCTATCATATCTTCCTGCGCACGCTTCTCGTCAAGCTTCTGCTTATAGTCGGACTGAGAATTCAATATACTGCGTTTTGCATCCTCAATCCTCTGCCCGGCAATTTCAACATCCTTCTGGGCACTGTTTATTTCCATTTTCTTGTCAATAACCTTGCCCGAATGTGCTTCACGGCGGAGGGTTTCTTCCCTTACGGCTTCCTGCTTTGCTCTTACGATTTCTTCTGCCTTTTCTATAAGCTCGTCAGAGCCTTCAAGAATTTCGCGAAGCTTTTTCTTTGTTTCTACGGTATCTGTCTGCTGTGTGGAAATCTGCGTTTTTTCACCCATAAGCTTTTCGTGGCGTTCGTGCGCCATTTTAAGAAGGCTTTCTTTCATATCGGCTTCCGCCTTGACCTTCATAAGCTTATTTTCGCTTTCGGAAAGCTTTTCACGAAGCTGGGCCTCTTTTCTTCTGCTCTTTTCCGCAAGCTCCATCAAATCATCAATTTCGTCTTCAAGCTTTTCTGTCTGCTCCTGAAGCTTGTCACACTCCAGATTAAGACGCTCTATCTCGTCCTTTCTGCCTAAAAGTGCCTGCGCACGGTTCACACTACCGCCGGTAATACTACCGCCCGGCTGAAGAAGTTCGCCTGCGAGAGTTACTATCTTGAATTTATAATGAGTTGCCTTTGCAAGCTTCACCGCATTATCCATATTATCCATAATGACAGTTCTGCCCAAAAGTGCCTCGATAACATTTTTTATTGTGCTGTCACATTGTACAACATCGCTCGCAACGGAAACTGCACCGTCATTTGCCATAACGCGGTCTTCGTTGTCAAGCCGTCTGCCCTCCTGCGAGGATATGGGCAGGAACGTAACACGTCCGAGACGGTTGGATTTCAGGTATTCAATCGCCTCTTTTGCATCAGCTTCAGTATCAACAACGATATTCTGCATTGCGTTACCGAGTGCCGTTTCTATGGCTGTTGTATACTTCTTGTCAACCGTTATAAGCTTGCTGAGTACGCCGATAAGGTCTCCCTGATATTTGCCGTCATCCTTTGCTTTGAGCAAGTCACGGACACTTCTGGCATAACCCTCAAGACCTTTTTCCATTTCCTCAAGCATCTTGCGTCTGCCCTGCTTTTCACCAAGCTGTGTTGACAGTTCGTTATATTTGGTTTTAAGCTCACCGCTTTTGCGGTTTGCGTTATGATATGTCTGATTTACCTCGAAAACCTCGTCGGAAAGCTTGTCAAATTCCGTCTGGGCTTTTTCCGCCTTTTCAGAAAGCTCACTGCACTTTGCAGTAAGACGGTTAATATCATCACTTGCCGCCGCAATATCAACTTCAATTGAGAAACGGCGTGTTTCAATATTCTGGGTAATAAGGTCAATACTGTCAAGCCTTGACTGTGCCTCACTCTTTTTGGAACGAAGATTCAAAACCTCTTCCCTTGCGGTATCCAAAGCCTTGACACGGCGCGAAACCTCCTCGCCGATAAGTCGATCCTCTTCTTCAAGTGCCTGAAGCTCGTCCGCCATTTTGAGGAAGCGTTCATTAAACTGACTCTTCTGCTCTTCAAGTACGGTTATCTGTGCTTTTGTATCCTCTTCTCTGTGCGACCAGCCTGCAAGCTCCGTTTCAATACGGACAATATTTACCTTGTGGTTTTCTATGTTATTCTTAAGGATAGCTCTTTCGTTTTCGATAGAGGCACTGTCACCCTCCAGCTTTGCAAGGTGCTCACGCTTACCCTCAAGCTCGCTGTCGGTTTCCCTCATTTCAGCATAGAGCTTATCACTTTTCTCATTATATTCGTCAAGAGTTACTTTTGCTTCTTCAAATTCACGAACGGCATTCTGATAAAGCTCGCCCGTTTTTACACTCTCCTCCCTCTTGATGTCTGTTATCTGGAGAAGTGCGCTGACCTCGATACCCTTAAGCTCTTCCCTGAGGTCAAGGTACTTGATAGCCTTTTCACTCTGTTTTCTAAGAGGCTCAACACGTTCTGTAAGCTCACCCAAAATGTCACGTACGCGGACAAGGTTATCCTCTGTATGGTTAAGCTTACGCTCGGCTTCATTCTTACGGTAGCGGTACTTGGATATACCTGCCGCTTCCTCAAAAATCTGACGTCGTTCTTCGCCCTTGGAGGAAACTATTTCGGCAATTTTCCCCTGACCGACTATTGAGTAACCGTCACGGCCAAGACCTGTATCCATTAAAAGCTCGTTAATATCCTTTAGACGGCAGGCTGTACGGTTAATCATATATTCACTTTCACCGCTGCGGAAAACCCTTCTTGTAATTTCTACCTCTTCATACTCACAGGGCAGGAAATGAGTAGTGTTATCCAGCACAAGAGAAACCTCCGCATAACCGAGAGGCTTACGCTTCTGCGTACCTGCAAAGATAACGTCCTCCATTTTTCCGCCACGGAGAGTCTTTGCACTCTGCTCACCCATAACCCATCTTACGGCATCGGAGATGTTACTCTTACCACTTCCGTTAGGACCTACAATAGCAGTTACGCCCTGATGAACTTCAATGACGGTCTTGTCTGCAAAGGACTTGAAACCCTGCAATTCTATTCGTTTAAGGTACATATAATCACCTGCTTTTCACTTGCACATATAATCTAATTTATTATATCATATTTCTTACCCATAATCAAGCAAAAAGTAAACGGATCGCATTTCGATTCAGGAAAATTTTTTTTTCT
>JAZOSB010000002.1:0-34722 GCA_045656865.1 Clostridia bacterium
CTCCGTAGGCGGTGGTGAGGTGTAAATTGCAAAGCAATCGTGATTCTTTTCCACCTCATCCGTCAGCTATCGCTGACACCTTCCCCTCAAGGGGAAGGCCTTATTTTTTCGACAATATTCGCCATTTTTACAAAGTTCGTGTCAAGTTAGGATCAAAAAATTTTCACAAAGAATTTCACCTTATACTCCACAAAATACTGTCTATTTTCTTTATTTTTGATATATGATTGTAATCTGGTAAAACACGATCAAATACCTCGATACATTCTTTTGCTTTGTCTGTCTGCAAAAAATCTTCATACCATTTTTCCATGGTAGTATAAAGTGCAATAGCATTTTCTAATTTTTCCTGCTTGCTTGCTCCATCTAACTGTATATTAAGGTTATTTACAACGTAACGATCCCATATTGGCTTGTCAGGAAAAATAGAAGCAAGCATTTTACTTGAAAATGATGGCTCAACATTTCCCGTGTATTCGTACAAATGGATAAGTATACTTCCAAAAGTGGGAGAGCCATTCTTCACTTGTTCAAACAATTCGTAATATATCTTTCTCCACTCTAAATTTCGTCTAACTATGTAAAAACCATTAAATATTCTTTGAAAATCTGCATCTTTGGAAACATCCGTCTTTTCGACCTGTTCCATAATATATTGATATTTGTCAAGACCCATACTCGTTGCTAATCTATCTTGAAAAATCTTGTTAACATCAAAATTCATATCCATTTCTTGCACCTCTAGATTTTTATATAAGACTTCTCCTTCATAAATTGAATTTACTCTGCTAATTAATTATACCACATTTTTGTCAAAAGTAAAGAGCAGTGTAAAACACTGCTCTGACTGTTATTTAATTTTGGGAAGGCTCGCAGCCGCAACGGACTGACCTACTCTTCTTGCTTTTTCGTCTGGGATATGAAGCTGAATTTTCTCGAAAAGCTCGGGGAATTCTGTTTTCAGAACTTCGTTTGCTTTTTCAAGAATAATTGCACCACCGTTACCGCTTGTAACTCTACCCATAATAAGTACGTGCTTGATGTCGTAGAACATTGAGTAGTATGCAATAGTATAACCGAAGTATACACCCATGGTTTCATAGATAGCTGCTGCACGTAAATCGTTCTGCTCCATAAGACTCTGAACAACCTTGAGTTTTTCTGCAGGGGAAAGCTTTTCGTCAAGCTCTATTCCTGCCTTGGGAGCAAGCTTTATAACTGCATCCTGAGAGAAATACTTAACACCGCAGCCATAGTCACCGCTCCATTCGTCAACCATAGCACCCTTGTTAAAGTCTACGGGAACAAATGCAAGTTCATTGAGCCAGCCTGTAATGTTTCCGTCCTTATCAACGTAACCTGCCGCTTCGCTTGTACCCATTGCAACGCCGAGAACATTGTTGTCCTCAAGGCTCATGGCACCTGCAAGGGCTGTTACATCACCGTCGTTTGCAACCTCAACAGGAACATCACCAATTTCCTTAGCTACATCAAGGTACATTGTCTTAACATGCTTTTCAAAGTCCTCGTCAGATACCTTAAGAAAGAGAGAAGCAACCATTATCTTGTTATCAATATAAACTCCTGCGGAGGAAACGCCGATAGCGTCAACTCTGGGCATATGTGATGCCGCTGTCTTCATTGCATTGAGAATTCCCTCATAGTGATACTTGGGGTCTTCCTGAAGCTTGGGAAACCATACAACTTCTTCAGAATAAACTGTTTCACCGTCTACAACGGCAGAAACCTTTCTGTCACTTCCGCCTGCATCAAAACCGATACGACAACCGTCAAGATGACGGCCTACGGGAGAGGATGCGTCGTTTTCCCGGGGAGCATCTTCCACCTTTTCTACATATATAACCTCGAAAGGTTTTTCATATACGCGAGCCATGAAGTTAAAATCAAACTCTCTTGCACCGCCTACTCTGTAATCGTCAGCAATACGGTCGTAGATATATTTGGAGCCTGCCACATATACCTTGAAGCCACCCTTTGCCCAAAGTAGGGTTTTAATAATTCTTTCCACTATTCCGTAGTTTTCTTCGTCGTGGCCTGTATTTTCCTTGTATACATCAAGCTTGTATACAGCCATAAGTCCGCCGTTTCTTTCAACTGAAATTACAACGGGCTGATTTTCTGCTTTTGCTACTGCCTCTTTAAAGTCGTTTATTACCTTTACCATAGGCATAAATTCGGGTTCAAGTTTAGCAATCATATTCATTCTCCTTCTTAATATTAGTTTTTGCTGTATCTTACTTCACCATTGAGAATTGTCATCTCAACGTTAAATTTTTCATCGGCAATTATTATATCTGCACGCTTTCCTGCTTCAAGCGAACCAATCTCCTTATCCTCACCCAATGCCTTTGCAATGTTAAGGGAAGCACAGTTTACAGCCTCATAAATTTCAAGGTCTGTATTCTCATAGAGGTTTTTGACCGCTTCGTTAAGCCTTAATACACTTCCTGCAATTGTGCCGTCGGGCATAAGACACTTGATACCCTCTTTATGCACGGGCTGACCGCCGAGTGTGTAGTCACCGTCTTCCATACCGCCTGCTCTTATACAGTCGGTTATAAGGCACAGCTTGTCACCCTTAAGCTTATAAACCAAGCCGAAAAGTCCCTTGTTTACGTGGAATGTATCAGCAATAAGCTCGGTACTTACTCTGCTGTCGGAAAGACCTGCACCAGTAACACCAGGGCTGCGATGTGAAAGTGCTGACATTGCATTGAAAAGGTGTGTGGTATGTCTTACGCCCTTTTCAACACCTGCCAAAGCCTGTTCAAAGGTTGCATCGCTGTGTCCCATAGAAATAAGTACATCAGTTTCCTTGGAAACCTTTTCAATACACTCGAGCGCTCCGTCAACTTCGGGGGCAACTGTGAAAAGCTTCACAATGTCGGAATGTTTCTTTATAAAGTCAGCATCAGGTTTAAGGATATGCTCCGCTGCCTGTGCACCCTTTTTAGATTCATTTATAAATGGACCCTCACTGTTAACTCCAAGGATTCGGGAGCCGTAGTATTCACCGCTCGCTTTAACCTCTCTGACAGAGTCAAATGCAGTTTCTATTTCCTGTTTTGAAACGGTCATTGTAGTGGGACACCAAGCGGTAACACCGTTCTTAATAATACCCTCCGCCATTTTACGGATTCCATCAGCATCACCGTCGGAAGCATCGGCACCCAAGTATCCGTGAATATGCATATCAATAAGACCGGGGGCAACGAGTCTGCCCTTTGCATCAATGATTTCATAGTCTGCAGTATTGATTTCGCTTTCGCTTACGATTTTTTCTATTTTGTCACTAAAAATGATGGCACAATTATCCACGACCTTGTCTTTAAGAACAATTCTGCCGTTTATAATACATTTCATAACAATTCCTCCTTAAAGAAGCTCTTTAAGAAAAATATATCACTACTCTTTTTTATTTGCAATAAATATTTCTAATAATATAAATAATGTTTTCAATAGTGCAAAAAACCTGTCAAATATCTTCAAAAACAGTTCTTGACAAACCCATTAAGCAGTTGTATAATGAAATCGCTTCGAAGCAACAATTTAAAAATGGGGTGCTTGCACAAGCAGGCTGAGAGTAAGCGTAAAGTCGCTTTAACCCGTAACCTGATTTGGATAATGCCAACGTAGGGAAAATAATTGATTAGATTTTCTGTAATCGAACCGATTTTCCCTCGGTTCGGTTTTTTTGTTGGAATTATTCCCACTCACTAAAATCACAAAAGAGAGGAATAACAAAATGAACACAACTAAAAAATTAACAACAAGTGCTCTTTTAGTGGCACTTGCGACAGTCCTGATGTGGGTCAGCAAGCTGATTCCCGCACCGTGGCTTCAAGGCGGAAGCGTAACGATTGCATCAATGGTGCCGATTATTGCAGTAGGAATTGTGTTCGGTACAAGATGGGGGCTTTGCTCCTCCCTTGCCTATGCAATTCTGCAGATGATGTTTGGTTTTTACCCACCGCCCACACAGACCTTCTTGAATTTTGTATTGGTAATTCTTCTGGATTACATTATAGCATTCGGTGGATTGGGGCTTTCGGGAATAGTCTTTAATTTAAGCGGAAAAAAGTTTTTTTCTGCAGGACTTTCTGCATTTGCCGTAACTTTACTCAGATATGTATGCCACATAATTTCGGGTGTGCTTATCTGGGGAGTCTATGCCGAGGGAGAAAGTGTACTTATCTACTCCCTTGTATACAACGGTACATATATGATTCCCGAAATTATAATATCAACTGTTGTAACAACGCTTGTTTTTAAAAGTAAAATTATAAGAAAATACTAAAGTAATAATCCCACGGCAATTGCCGTGGGATGCTTTTTATTAATATGAAATTATAAGTCCTTCTTTATCTGCATAGTAGCTGTTAAGTCCGCGTGTAGGAAGAATTGTTACATTTACAGAGCTGTCGAGTGCTTCAATTTCCTCTTTCATTTTAAGGGCAAGCGGTTCATTCATACAATGGCTGATTACGACATCACCGCCATTAAATCCGTTTTCCTTAATAACCGTGAGCATCTCTGCAATGGCTTTTTTCTTTCCTCTCACCTTTGCCCTGAAAGCAATCCTGCCACCCTCTTCAACACCTACCCCAAAGAAGCCGAGGCTTGCGGCAAGGATACCAGCAATTTTTCCTACTCTGCCTGCTTTTACAAGATTGTCAAAGCAGGAAAGTGCAAACACCGTATGAATTTTGCTGACATATTCTTCTGTATTTTTAATAACAGTTTCAAAATCTTCTCCGTTATTGATATTTTCAACTAATTTCCTTACCGTAAGGACAGATGACGGACCCGTAGCACAACCATCTACAACGACAGCTTTTGTTTCAGGGGATTCTTCACAGATTGTTTTTACCGCTATATCACCGCTTTGATAGCTTCCCGAAAGATTCTTGGATATGGTAACAAGAATATTATGTTCACCTGCGGTCATTTTTTCTCTCCAGCTTTCAGGAGAGGGGCAGGCACTTGAGCTTGCTTTTTTGCTCTCTTTCATAATTCTTACCATTTCTTCGGTATCAAGACTTTCATTATCAATAAATTCTCTGTCCTCTATATTAAGTAAAAAAGGTACACTGCGATAAGTAATATTCTCCGCGGGAGATTCCAAATCAAACAAATCACAACTTGAATCACCTATTATATTCCATTTCATAAAAATAACCTCCACACCTTGCTATTATGGAGGTTATCATATCAATGTATTCACTTCGTAAATCAAAAAAGGTTTTTTGTTTACTTTCAGTTTACTTTGGAAGCTTTACAGTAAAAAGGCTTCCCTTTCCGACTGCACTTTCAACCGTTATACTGCCGTTACACAATTCGGTAATACGCTTTGCAATAGAAAGTCCCAATCCCAGTCCTTTTGAGGAACGGGAGGCATCCGCCTGAAAATATGGGTCAAAAAGATGTTTTAAAGTTTCCTCACTCATACCCTCACCCGAATCGGCAATATTCATAATAATCTCTCCACCCTCTTCGTGGAGGGAAATTGCAATTTCACCGTTTTGGGGAGTATGCTCTACTGCATTGGAAATGAGATTTATCCACAGATGCTGCATTAACTCACGATTTCCTTTAAACGTTACGTACGGCAGTGCACAGGTAAATTCTATCTCCTTCTCAAGCCATACTTTGGACAGGAGAATAGAACATTGACGAATCTGCTCACCAAGGTCATAATTCTCTGTATCGGTAACAATCTGCTGTGAGGAAAGCCTTGAAAGAAGGATAGTGTTCGTGGCAAGTTTTGAAAGCCTGCTTGTTTCCTCGATGATAATTTTCAGGTATTCTTCCCTTTCCTCCGCCGACAAGGTTTTATCAAGCAAAAGCTCCGCAAAGCCATTAATTGAGGCAATAGGAGTCTTGAATTCGTGAGAATAGCTGTTGATGAAATCGTTTCTCAATATTTGAACACTTTGAAGCTCCTCACTCATTTTATTAAAATTTTCGTACACATTTGCAAGGGAATACCGTTTTTTAAGTGGTATTTTATAGCTGAAATCGCCCTCCGCAAGATGCCGTATACCCTCAGACAGAATCCTGATTTCCTTTTTTCGTGCTCTGTAAAATATAATACTCATAGGGACAAGCACCAGCACCATAAATGCGATAGTACCTACAACCTCATAAGAGGTACTTATATATGTACCCTTGACATTGAAAATATCATTTACAAGCCACGCCATAAAGAAATAGCCGAGGGCTGCAACCACGACTACTGATACCGATAGTATCAGGTATGGCGGGATTATTCTGTCTTTATATTCAGGTGATTTGTTTTGGTTCATAATCACAATTCCTTTTTTATGTACGCTTTATAGCCCAGTCCTTTAATAGTCTGTATATTTATCTCAGGCATATTTTTAAGCCTGCTTCGTATTCTGCTGATATGGGTTTTTATAGTTTCCTCTCCGCTTTCGTTTGTTATTCCCCACACTGAATTTAAAATCTGTTCCTTTGAAAAAATCTGTTCAGGGTAAGAAAGAAGCTTAAAAAGCAGGTCAAACTCTTTTTTTGGAAGCTCCACATATTCACAATCGGAATATACGGCGTACTTTTCAGAATCCACCGTTATTCTGCCTACGTTTATTTTCTTTTCCTGATAGATATTGGCACGGCGTAAAAGAGCCTTTACACGCCACAGAAGTTCATCTGCTGAAAAAGGCTTTGTCATATAATCATCCGTTCCCAAATCAAAACCTTTCTCCTTATCGTAGGAGGTTTCCTTTGCCGTCAGGAAAAGAAATGGCGTCTGAAAGCCCTCACTTCTTATAATTTTCAAAAGCTCATATCCGTCCATATTGGGCATCATAATATCAGAAACAATCAAATCAATTCCGCCCTTATGAATAATGTCAAGTGCTTCCTCGCCGTCAGAGGCTGCGCATACGCTATAATAGTCTTTAAGCCTTGCCGATGTAAGAAGCCTCATATTTCTGTCATCTTCAACAACAAGTACAGTTGCCATATATATCACCAAAATCTCATTTATTTTCAAAAGTTCCTGCAACGCACACGGCACCGTCTGCATTTTTAAGGTGTACGTAGTAGCCGTTTTGTACCTCTTTCACACATACAGAAAGCTCTTCCCCCAAGTATGCAGGATTGGGATAATAAAGCTTTATATCCTTAATTTCAAAATCAAATGGAATTGCATCCATTAAAAGCTCCGCACCTTTTTGGTTATTGAGGTGCTTGTTGGTATCAAGCTCCTTGTTTGACACACGTATTTTGTATATTTCAGGTGCATCCTCTACGATTTCGGGGCGTATATATGTGAAAAATTCATCACCAAAGTCATAATGTTCGTAGGAATCCGTCATTTCCTTGGGGATTCGGGCAAGACGCATTCTTTCGGTATCAAGAAGGCACCAGTTTGCAATGCTTTTTACAACGGGTTTCCCGTTTTGCTCAATAATTGTGCCACGCTCCGAAAGAACTCCTTTGAGACTCTTTACCGCTGTATTTGCTGTCAATGGATAATGCGTGCTGACGGGCTTTTCTATCCGCACATTGATTCCCTGAAGAAGCCACGCTCTGTTTATACTGCGAAGATTGTCTATCCCGAAACCCGAGGAAGCTGAATTTAAAATTGCAACCTCCTGAATAACCTCTAAAATCGCAGAGGTTTTTACAGTTTCAAAATCCTTATAATCACTGTATCTTATATTGTAATCGTATCTGAACATTATTTACTCCCATACCGATAGAATTTCTTATATACTGCATTTTACCAAAAACTTTCTTTTTTTTCAAGTGAATATGAAAAATTTATCCCTATGAAAAACTGGAGTGAAAACAGTACGTTTTCACTCCAATTTTTATAGGTAACATCTTATGTCAACTGCAAGTTTTTCCTCAAGATTTATAAGACGTTTACAAATGTCTTTTGAAACTTCATCTGCCCCCTCATACTGGTTAAGGTATTTGTTCAGGGATTTTACGCCCATATTACAACCGTCTGTCATAAGGTCTGCAATTGTATTGTCGGAAGCATCCATAAGAAGCTTCATATTGGTTTTCATCCAACTCATACCCTTTGCTATGGCAGCAGGCTCTTTTCCGTCATCATTATATTTATCAAGAAGCTTTTCAATTTCTTCTTCAAGTTTTTCGTGTTCGCGTTTGCACTCAGAAAGAAGCTCCTTGAATCTTTCACTTGCCACATATTCCAGCACATCATCAATTGAGGTGACTCCCATTTTCACCCCTGCATCACATTCACGAAGAAGCTTTATCGTATCCTGCTCAATCATAGTTATCTTTCCTTTCATTGTTTATAAACTAATTATTCCCGAAAAGAAAAAATTTATTTGGAAAGATATTGATATTTTTTTTAATATATGTTACAATAGTTCCCGCAGTTTAATATGCGGATGTGGCGGAATTTTTCCGATGCCCCAAGAAGGTGATCTTTGCGATACCTGATTGGCTGGCAGAGGTTATGCAGGGAGCGTAGCGAGTCGTAGGCAGACTTGTCTGCCAATTTTCTCCTTGTTGATGCTATCTCGTATGTTCTCGTTTTAATTTCATATGCGGATGTGGCGGAATTGGCAGACGTGCAAGATTTAGGTTCTTGTGTCCATGACGTGCAGGTTCGACCCCTGTCATCCGCACCACCGACAAAAAGCTTACAGGATTTGACTGTAAGCTTTTTTCGTGCGTGTTATTTGTCAGGCTGATACTTCCTCATATTCGTCCTCATATATCATACCGATTTCGTCTATATAACTTTTTTCAAGGAATGGTGCCTTCATTCGTATTTCAGGGCGGAGTCCGTACTCATCCTCGTGAATTATGATCTTTTCTAACAGCAGACACAGATTCGTGTGGCTCAGTTCCTTTTCGCTTAATATCTTATCAAGCAGATTTGCATTTTCAAGCATTGCCTTTTTTCTCTTTTTAATGGTTTTATCAATGTTCTCTATTTTTGCAATCTCATTTTTGAAGCCCTCAATTTCTCTGTTTCGCTTTTCTATCATTCTTTCATATCTTTCGGCATTTCATTCATCGAATATGTCGGCATCATTTTCAAAGCATTCTATAAAGAACCTTGCTCCTAATTTGAATCCTTTTATAAATGTTTGACATTCTGTAATTTGTATCATTTCGTCATAACAGGCTTTGAATTTATCAAACAGTTCTTTTTTCCTGCTCATTTAAATTCTTAAGCAATTCTTCTTCATTCTTGGTAAGTAACCTAAACACCTTGTCGAACTTCCTTTGACTTTGGAATGGTCTTTCCATTGGATTAATATTACCATACCAGAATTCTTCAAGCACTTTCATCTTGTTCACCCCCTTGTGACACAAACAGTACCACAAGAAAGTTCGTAAGTCAACAAAGGATTTTTCAAAAGTCCTTTTCTTTGTTTAAGGCGTATCATATTTTGATATATCTAATAAAAATGCGCAAACCCAAAAGTGGATTTACGCATTGTTTTTTACATAAGTTTAAGATA
The DNA here is from genome assembly GCA_045656865.1 of Clostridia bacterium. Taxonomy (GTDB): domain Bacteria; phylum Bacillota; class Clostridia; order UMGS1883; family UMGS1883; genus UMGS1883. The sequence goes on from JAZOSB010000002.1 coordinate 9,501, forward strand.
GAGTTCTTTGATTTCTTCTACACTTGTTGCTCTCGGGTTGCCAGGGCGACAAGCATCATCAAATGCAGACTGTGCCAAAAAGTCAATATCTTCCTTCTTAACAATCTCTTTAAGGTCTGCAGGAATGCCAACATCAGCAGACAATTTCTTAACGGCATCTATTGCAGCTTTTCTTGCATCTTCAAGACTCATAGCATCAACATTCTGAACACCCATTGCCTTTGCAATAGCTCTGTACTTCTCGCCTGTTGCCGGAGCATTGTATTCCATAACAGTAGGAAGAATAATTGCATTAGCAACACCGTGAGGTGTATCATAAAGAGCACCTAAAGGATGTGCCATCGAATGAACGATACCAAGACCTACATTTGAAAAGCCCATACCTGCGATATACTGACCGAGTGCCATTCCTTCTCTACCCTCGTCTGTGTTTTCAACTGCACCACGGAGGCTCTTTGCGATAATTTCAATAGCCTTGATATGGAACATATCGCTCATTTCCCAAGCTCCGCCTGTAATGTAACCCTCGATAGCGTGAGTTAAAGCATCCATACCGGTTGCTGCAGTTAAACCTTTTGGCATAGTAGCCATCATATCAGGATCTACAACAGCAACAACGGGGATATCGTGAACATCAACACAAACCATTTTACGGTTCTTTTCCGCATCTGTGATAACATAGTTAATTGTAACTTCAGCTGCTGTACCTGCGGTTGTAGGAACTGCAATGATAGGTGTGCATTTATTCTTTGTAGGAGCAACGCCTTCAAGAGAACGAACATCAGCAAATTCAGGGTTTTCTATAATAATACCTATCGCCTTTGCTGTATCCATTGAAGAACCGCCTCCAATAGCAACGATGCAGTCAGCCCCGCTTGCCTTAAATGCAGCAACACCTGCCTGAACATTTTCAATTGTTGGATTAGCCTTAATTTCGCTGAAAATTTCATAAGCAATACCTGCATTATCAAGAATATCAGTAACTTTTTTTGTTACATCAAACTTGATTAAATCAGGATCAGAACATACAAAAGCTTTTTTAAATCCTCTTGCTTTGATTTCGGTTGCAATTTCTGTAATTGCGCCCTTACCGTGATAACTTGTTTCATTGAGTACAAATCTGTTTGCCATTTTACACCTCTCCTTTAATTATTTATTTTAACACCGAAACAGCATCTGAAATTGTTTTTTCAAAAGCTTCTCTTCCATACTTATCAACCTCAGATTTATTCTTTTCACCATGAGTTAAGCATCCTGCACCGCCGATGCATCCGCCCACACACGCCATACCTTCGATAAAGTTTGCATCAAGTACACCCTTGCTCAGCTTGAGAAGTGCCATCTTACAAGCTTCTATTCCGTCACAAGGAATTGCCTTTAAGTCAAATTCGATATTCTGTTCCTTAAGGCCCTGAGCAACTGCATCAGAAAGTCCGCCACTGCGAGCAAATATTCTACCGAAATATGATGCGTTGTCCAAAACATCTTCTTCAAGAGTTGTAATGTCAATATCCTTGCTGTCATACAATGCCTGAAGTTCTTCAAAGGTCATAACCGCATCAATATACGGTTTCACATCTTCAAGCTGTGCCTCTGCTTTTTTTGCAGTACAAGGACCGATAAAGACAACCTTTGAATTTGAATCGGTTTCCTTTATGTATTTTGCAAGGGTAGCCATAGGCGAAAGATTGTGCGAAATATGCTGAACTAAATCAGGGAATGCTGATTTTACATAAGCCACAAATGCAGGACAGCAGGAGCTTGTCAAAAGTCCTTTTTCCGAAAGCTCTTTTGATTCTGCCTGTGCAACCATATCTGCACCAAGAGCAGCTTCAATTACTGTGTAGAAGCCAAGCTCTTTGAGTCCCTTGATTACCTGACCGAGCTTTGCATAAGTAAACTGACTGGAAATTGAAGGTGCAACCATAGCATATACCTTATACTTCTGATTATCTTCACTTTTCTTAATCAGGTCAATCACATTCAAAATATATGACTTATCCATAATAGCACCGAATGGGCACTGATATACACAAGCTCCGCAAGCTGTACATTTGCTGTTATCTATTGCTGCCGCATTTTCCTCATTAATAGAAACAGCTTTTATTTTACAAGCATTCTGACAAGGGCGTTTACGATTAACAATAGCGGAATAAGGACATACCTTTGCACACTGACCACATTCAACACACTTTGATTTATCAATATGTGCCACATGGTTATGGTCAAAGGAAATTGCTCCTCTTTTGCATACATCCTCACATCTATGAGCGAGACATCCTCTACAGGAATCTGTGACATCATAACCTGCTGCCGGACATTCATCACAGGCAATTTCAATTACTTCAATCACATTGGGATTTTCTTTATCTCCACCCATAGCGATTTTTACACGCTCAGAAAGTATAGCTCTTTCCTTATAAACACAGCAACGCATTGTTGATGTTTTTCCCGGAACAATGGTTTTGGGAATTTCCAAAATGTTTTCAAGAAGAGTGTCATTCCAAGCCTCTTTTGCAACTTCACGCAGTACTTTATATTTCAAATGCTGAACTTTTGTATCAAATTTTCTCATAATTCACACTACTTAAAAATAACTTACTTTTATGCGTTTGCCCATTTCTTTCAGACTTTTTGAAAGCTCCTCAACCAAATTCATCTTAATACTGAAATTGATCGGCAAATCAGGGTTCTGATGTGCAGGGTTTATAGCACGACCAACATAGAAGTTTATGTCTGTTGCTTCCTCAAACAATAACTGACAAATGAGTGAAGCACCGTCACGCTTATAATTCCAGTGCTCATACATTTCGTTTTCACCCAGATAATCCTTTGCGTATTCAATTACCTTGTTCATTGTAATAACGCCTTCTGTTACCAAGTCAACGCCTTCAAGCTTTGCAATAGGAGGAACATCAGATTTTTCAAAATTAAGTGTTGCCTGAAGAGGCTTTCTTAAATATTTTGCCGCAATAGATGAAGTTGTTCCGCCGCATATAATATGCTTACCTTCCTTTGAGAAGAAGAGGGACATCATACGGTCGCAATCATCACGGTTAGAAGGAGGGCCAAAGAGAATATTCATAGGTTCTCTCTTTCTGATTTTCACAATACACGCTGTTGCATCATCACCCGGCTTCTGTCCGTAAAGCTTATCACATTCATCTACTAAAAGAGTAGACAGATTCTTTGCGGTAAGACCGGTTACTGACATAGTTTCCATAAAATCAATAATATCCTCACGCTTCCAACCAAAGTTGTAAGCCATACCGATTCCGGCATGAGGACAACCGTCACTCATAGCGATGAAAATATCGCCTTCCTGCAAGCGGATGACAGACTTATATATTTTCTTCCCGTCAATGTTCATTTCTGTTTTGGGATAATCGTAATTCTTATTATCACGAAGAAGAATAGTCTGCGGATTATCATACTGAATAATTTTAGCAGTTTCATTATTGATGATGTGCATAATTGTAAATGTTGAGTATGCAACACCACGAACCGAGCAAACAGGAAGTGTTGCTGCAATGGTTGACACACATTCTTCAATAGGAAGTCCTGCCGCCATCATTGTTGAAATAATCTTTGATGTGAGTGTTGAAAGAATACTTGCTTTAACACCGCTTCCAAGTCCGTCTGCAAGAACGATAACCGTTGAATCATCATTTTGTTCAACAATTTCTACATGGTCACCGCAAAGCTGTTCGCCGTAATGGTTAATACTTTTGTAGCCGATATCTGCACATAAATCATTCATCTTGTATCGACTCCTTTAGCTTTGCAAGTGCAATTTTTGTTTCTGCAGCTGTTTCACCAAGTAAGGATGCGATTTCCTGAACAATACGCATCTGCTTATCAACAACTTTATCCGCAACCTCTACAGTCTGACGGCTGATACTTTCTTTCTTTTCACGTTCGTTTTGTTCATCGGTAATATCACGCATAATACCAATAAGAAGATGTGAATCCTTATCATACACAACCGATTGTTCGATATAACGCTTATATTCAGCAAGATATACTTTCTTGTTTCTGATATCCTTGCCTGTAGTTCTTACTTCCATAAAGTCCTTTGGATCCATAATACGAACAACTAAATCGCCAAGTACATCTGTGCTTGAACGAATGTTCATTATGTTTCTTGCTGCTTCGTTTATCTGCTGTACTTCTAATTCTTCATTAAGAACTATAAGACCATTTGGTGTATTCTTAACGATAGTATCAGAAAAGCTTTCAGCTTTGTCTTTTAAGAAAGGCAAGCACATAGAGATTTCTGCCTTACCCTGACAAATTGCAATAGCCTTTTCACGGCAGGTATTATATCCGCAGGAACCACAGTTGAGTTCATCAGAAGGCTTGAACTTACCCATCTGACGAAGAACATTGTAAATTTCTGTTTCGGATGGCTTTGCTAATCTGTGCTCGATATATGTAAACTGTTTTTTCAGCTCCATATTATCAGGCTGCACCACATCAAAGTCTTTGCCACCTGCATAATTTGCTATGGTAATAAAATCTTTAATCGGTGCGCTGCGATGATATTTTTCCATAACAGGACCGCCGATACAACTGCCTACACATGCCGACATTTCAATAAAGCATTTATGGATTTTTCCGCTTTCAATGTCTTTTAACGCATCAACACAGTTATCGATTCCGTCAAGAGCCATATAAGTATAGCCGGGAGCATCCTGTGCCATTGTTTTAAGGATTCCACCTGTTGTTGGGAAAAATCTTGCACGACTTTCTTCATTGGAATCCATATCTGTTTTCAACTCAATATTTTCTTCCTTTAACCAATTTGTAAGTTCTTCAAAAGTTAAAACTGCATCAACAATACCTTCATAATGCTCTGCTTCATCTTTTTTAGCAACGCAAGGGCCTATAAACACAGTTTTTGCCTTTGGAAATCTCTTTTTAATATCCATGCAATGAGCCTGCATAGGAGAAACAACATCTGCCAGATATTCAAGCTCTGCAGGGAAGTATTTTTGTATAAGTAAATTGATTGAATGACAACAAGAGGTGATTATAATATCACGCTCATCTTCTTTAAGCATTCTTTCATATTCGTTTTTAACAATTGTTGCACCAATTGCTGTTTCTTCAACTTCGTAAAAGCCAAGCTTTTGAAGGGCATCACGCATTGCGTTAATTCCCACACCTTCGTAATTTGCAACAAAAGATGGTGCCAAGCTTACAACAACGGGATCGCCGCTTTGCAAAAACACCTTTACTTTTTCGGTTTCATCAACAATCTGTTTTGCATTTTGTGGACAAACAACAAAACACTGTCCGCACAAAATACATTCATTTCCGATAATATGTGCCTGATTGCCGGAAAAACGAATTGCTTTGACTGGACAGTGACGAATACACTTATAACAGTTTTTACAGTTTGATTTTTTTAATGTTAAACAATTTGGCATTTGAGTCACTTCCTTTCGTTTTCAATTACTGCAAGCACTTTATCATTAAAAAAGTCTTTAAAATTTTCACGGGTGATACCTACATGGATTTCGTCATCCACCTGAACAGTGACGCCTTGACGATTACACTTGCCGATACAAAAGCTGCCGGCAAGTGTTATTTCGTCCTCAAGATGATGTTCTTCAACCGCTTTGGTAAGTAACTCTACAATTTCAGGCGAACCCTTTAAATGACAAGAACTGCCAACGCATATTTGAATTACCATATCATCCTCACACTTTCGCTAAAACTTCTTTTTTGAAGAACTCATCTACTGTTTCAGGTGTAACAGAATGGAAGCTATCATCCACAGTTACGCATACGCCCTGCTGACATTTACCCATGCAGAATGTGCCTCCGAGTTCTACTTTATCATCAAGCTTGTTTGCACCAATTAAATACTGAAGCTGCTCTACAACCTGACGTGAACCTTTAATATGACATGAACTACCAATACATACTGTAATTTTCATTTCAAAACATCCTTTCATTGCTAAGATTTATTTTATTATTCGTAATCTACAACATCTACCCAAGAGAGCAAGAATTCACGCTCCTGAGAATTACCTTTAACTGACTGAGAAGCCGCAACAATAGGCATCCATTTCTGAACATACTGTTTTGCTGTTTCGCTTTTTTCGCAGAATAAGTCAAGATATTTTTTCGCTCCGCTGATGTCACCGTTAAGCCAGAAGAGGAGGTATGTTCTTGCTGCATCTGCTGAAGCATTACCCTGAGTTGCGTGTGACCAGTCTAAAATGTAAGGTGTACCGTCTTCTGCGATAATAATATTTGAAGGATTAAAGTCTCCATGGCAAACCTTTGTATGCTTAGGCATTCCTTCAAGTCTTGTATGCAAATCATAACGAGTGGTTGCATCAAGGTCGGTTTCGCTGATTTTACGGTTCATCTTATCCTTTAATTTGTTAAGAAGAGGGGATTTCTTGGAGTGAACTTCAATTTGAAGATTAACAAACAGTTCCAGATATTCATCTTTTTTGTCAGCATCTTCTTCCATAAGCTGTGCGAGCGTCTTTCCTTTGATGTACTCGGACACGATAGCCCATTTGCCATCTACCATAGTTACTTCTAAAACCTTCGGAATGTTAAGTCCTGTTTCTTCGATTCTTGCCTGATTGAGTGCTTCATTAAGCACATCAGACTTTGAGTAGTTTTCATTAAATACCTTAACGCATTTATCTCCGTCACGGTATATTGTTTTGTTATTTCTAACTGCGATAACTCTATCAAGTTTCATGATTTATTCCTCCTATCTATTTTGACTCAGGCTTTTTTGCCTTTGTTGTATACAGCTTTGATTGCATCCGGCTTTGTGTTTGATTTTATGTCTTTTGCTGTAGGCATTTCTTTTTCTTCAAAGTGCTTGCCATAGTATGCATTCAAGTACATCTGCTTGATTTCTGCCATTAACGGATATCTTGGGTTCGCACCTGTGCACTGGTCATCAAATGCCTGTTCAACCATTTCATCAAGACCCGCGAGGAATACTTTTTCATCAATGCCGTAATCTTTAATTGTTTCTTTTATACCAACCTTTGCCTTAAGGTCATTAATTGCCTTAATAAGCCCTTCGAGCTTTTCTGTATCTGTGTTACCCTTGATTCCAAGGTAATCAGCTACTTCTGCATAACGAGCGAGTGTGTGTGGATGGTCATACTGTGAGAATGTACCCATCTTTGCAGGAGCTTCTGCAGCATTGAATCTTAATACTTCTTCAATCATAAGAGCGTTTGCTACGCCGTGAGGCAAGTGGTGGAACGCACCAAGTTTATGAGCCATAGAGTGACATACACCGAGGAATGCGTTCGCAAATGCCATACCTGCCATTGTTGCAGCGTTTGCCATCTTTTCTCTTGCTTCAACGTCTGTCTGACCATTTTCGTAAGCTCTCGGCAAGTATTCAAATACAGTCTTAAGGGATTTAAGAGCAAGACCATCTGTGTAGTCTGTTGCAAGCATTGCAGCATAAGCTTCGATAGCGTGTGTTACTGCGTCAATACCAGAAGCTGCTGTAAGACCTTTCGGTGCAGACATATGGAAGTCTGTATCGATGATTGCCATATTAGGCATAAGTTCGTAGTCTGCAAGAGGGTATTTAACACCTGTCTGCTCATCAGTGATAACTGCGAAAGGTGTAACCTCTGAACCTGTACCTGCAGATGTAGGAATTGCAATGAAATATGCCTTTTCACCCATTTTCGGGAATGTGTAAACTCTCTTTCTGATGTCGATAAATCTCATTGCCATATCCATGAAGTCTGCTTCAGGATGTTCGTAGAGTACCCACATAATCTTTGCTGCGTCCATTGCGCTGCCACCGCCGAGTGCGATGATTGTGTCAGGCTTGAATGCCTGCATCTGTGCTGCACCATTCTTAGCATTTAAGAGTGTAGGATCAGGCTGTACATCAAAGAATGTTGTGTGTACGATACCCATTTCGTCAAGCTTATCTGTGATAGCTTTTGTATAACCATTTTCATAAAGGAATGTATCTGTTACGATAAACGCTCTCTTCTTACCCATTACATTTTTAAGTTCATCAAGAGCAACAGGCAGACAACCTTTTTTAATATATACCTTTTCAGGTGCACGGAACCAAAGCATATTTTCCCTTCTTTCAGCTACAGTTTTGATATTGATAAGGTGTTTTACACCAACATTTTCAGATACCGAGTTGCCGCCCCAAGAACCACAACCAAGTGTGAGCGACGGAGCAAGTTTGAAGTTGTAAAGATCACCGATACCACCGTGTGAAGAAGGTGTGTTAACAAGGATACGGCAAGTCTTCATTCTTGCAGCAAATTCATTGATTTTTTCTGTCTCAGTTACTTCGTTAAGGTATACAGAAGATGTATGACCGAAACCGCCATCCTCTACAAGTTTTTCAGCTTTATCAAGAGCATCTTCAAAGCTCTTTGCTTTATACATTGCAAGAACTGGAGATAATTTTTCGTGGGCAAATTCTTCTGAAAGTTCAACTGATTCAACTTCACCGATAAGAATTTTTGTTCCTTCAGGAACTTTAACTCCTGCAAGCTCTGCAATTTTGCTAGCTGACTGACCAACAATTTTTGCATTTAATGCACCGTTAATGATGATTGTTTTTCTAACCTGCTCAGTTTCTCTGTCGTTTAAGAAGTAGCAACCTCTTGCCCCGAATTCTTCTTTTACCATATCGTAAATATTTTCAAGAACGATAACCGACTGTTCAGATGCACAGATCATACCGTTGTCAAAAGTTTTTGAGTGAATGATGGAGTTTGCTGCAAGAAGGATGTCTGCACTGTCATCAATGATTGCAGGTGTGTTTCCGGCACCAACGCCAAGTGCAGGCTTACCGCTGGAGTATGCAGCCTTAACCATTCCGGGACCGCCTGTTGCAAGGATGATGTCAGCTTCTTTCATAACTGTGTTTGTCATATCAAGACTTGGAACATCAATCCAGTCAATAATACCTTCGGGAGCACCGGCTGCAACTGCAGCTTCTAAAACGAGTTTTGCGGCTGCAATTGTGCAGTTCTTTGCCCTTGGATGAGGAGAGATAATGATCGCATTTCTTGTCTTAAGAGCAAGCAAGCACTTGAAAATTGCTGTAGATGTAGGGTTTGTTGTAGGAATAACTGCTGCGATTACACCGATAGGCTCTGCAACCTTTTTAATACCGAATGCTTTATCTTCTTCGATAATTCCGCAGGTTTTTGTGTCTTTGTAAGCGTTGTATATGTACTCTGAAGCATAGTTGTTTTTAATAACCTTGTCTTCTACAACACCCATGCCTGTTTCTTCAACTGCCATTTTTGCAAGAGGGATTCTTGCTTTGTTCGCAGCGGAAGCGGCAGCTAAGAAAATTTTATCAACCTGCTTTTGTGTGTAGGTCGCAAAAACCTTCTGCGCTTCTTTTGTGCGCTGTATAGCTTCTTCGAGCTTTTCAACGCTGTCTACAATTTCGTAAGTCTTGTTTTCCATGATTTATTATCCTCCTAATTTTGATTAACTAATTGATTATTAAGATGAGCTAAAGATAATGCCAGATTTTCTTGCTGAACAAGCACATCTTTCGGTACATTCAGCTTTTTAGGTGTGAAGTTCCATATTGCTTTGATATTATTCTTCAGCATAAGGTCGCACACTTCCTGAGCTGCATTCTCATTAACGGTAATAATACCGATTTTTATGTTGTTGTTTTTACAGAAACTTTCAAACTGCGACATTGGATGAACTTCTTTGTGCAGTTCGTCTTTTTCTTTCGCCACAAGGTCGAAGGCGGCGGTTATTTCAACTCCGTATTCTTCAAAGCCTTCAAAATTCAGAAGAGCCTGACCGAGCTTTCCTGCTCCTACAATAATTGCTTTTGCTAAATTGCTGTAACCTAGAGCATTTTCTATACTTTCTATTAAATCTTTGACTGCATATCCAATTTTAGGTCGTCCCGCACCGCTGATTGAGTTTAAGTCCTTGCGAACCTGAACTTCGCCGAGCGACAAGTTTTTTGCTATCGTAGTTGCGGAAACATACTCATTATTATTTTTCAGTATTGCTCTTAAGTGCTGCAAGTAGCAGGGCAATCTTCCGAGCGTTGCTTTTGATACTGAGCATTTTTCCATTCCAAAACCTCCAATCTCTTGACTTCGTTAATATTTTAACATACTTTTTAGTGCTTGGCAATTCTTAAATTGTTAAATCGGTATTATCGATATCGATAACTCTTTTATCGAATGCCGTTTTTAAGCAAAAAAATAAGCCTGACTTCCTAAAAAGCCAGGCAAAAATTTTTACTTATTAAATATTTTTCTTTTAGATTCGCATAGTTGAGTTATAAATCTACGGTCAAGTTCTGTTAGTTTGTATCCCTTTTTGTAGATTAAAACATCCTTGTATATCTTTTTGTTCTCAATACATTTTTTTTGAACAAGATTATACCTTTCAAGAAGGCTATCCGGAGCAGGAGATACCCACATAAATGTTTCAGGGTTCTTATCAAGCAAATCAAACTGACTTGCACGTTCAAAAATATAAATTCTTCTGTCAATATTGTCCGGCAGTTCTTCTTTAACAACCTTTGAAAGCGGCATAGACGGAACAAAAGGATCTGCGTGAGCGATTTCTATAAAGTCTTTCATATCATCAAAAGTAATTTTGTCCTTTTGTGCAAGAGGATTGTTTGCACTCATAATAAGAGAATAGCTGAACTCTATTATTAGTTCGTATACGAATCCTTTTTCATCAAGCATTGTCTTGAAATATTTATCATAGTTCTCGGCATAACGGATAATTCCAAGCTTATAGTCATGATTCAACATATTATGAATTGTTCGCTGGGAGTTTGTTTCTTTATAAAATATCTCAGCTGAATCTTTTGAAAGAGTTCTTGAAAACTCAGCAAAAGCTTCAGATATATAACAAGCACGCGGAACAGAAATAGAGAATTTTTGTATATTAGGAGCACCTGCTTTATAATATTTTTCAACAGATTCAATTTGGTTTAATATTCCTTTGGCGAAATTCATAAATTCTTCGCCCTCGGGAGTCAGACACATTCCCTTTGTTGTTCTGTCAAAAATAGTTATACCTAAATCTGATTCAAGCTCTTTAATTGAACGGCTGATATTTGGCACTGCAATAAACAAGGTTTCCGATGCTTTGTTTAAAGAACCTGCTTTTGCAACTTCAGCCGCATATTTCATATGTAATATATTCATAATAGCACCTACCTTCTTGCTACCTGTTTCTTTTTATTATTATATCATATAAAGTCACTGATTTCAAGATTATGGGCACATCTTGTTAGAATAAATCACACAAAATCCGACTTAGTTATCATTTTTGTTCCCGTTCTGCAAGACAAAAAATAATTCTTTCACATATGCTACATAACAATTAGGTTCTTGTGTCCATGACGTGCAGGTTCGATCCCTGTCATCCGCACCACCGAAAAAAGCTTACAGGATTTGACTGTAAGCTTTTTTCTTGATTACTTCTTTTATCCTTCATTCTTCCACAGAAGTGCTGCACCTATTATGCCTGCGTCGTTTCCGAGTTTTGCAATATGTACTTCCGTCTGCTTTTTGCCAAAGCGTGCAAAGGAATAATCTTTTATCTTCTTTCTTATGGGTTTTAATATTTTCTCCCCTGCGTTACTCACTCCGCCGCCGATGCATATAACCTCAGGCTGAAAAATATTTACGACATTCACAATACCCTCAGAAAAATAGTTAAGATAATTCTTTACTACATCCTTTGCAACCTTATCTTTTGCTGTAAATGCGGTTTTTCCGTTAACTTTGGAAAGAGTTTTGGAAATCTGCCACATTTCACTCTGTGGGTTTTCTTTCATAGCTTTTTTAGTCTGATTTATAAGTGCTGTTGCGGAGGCATATGCTTCAAAACAGCCTTTTCTTCCGCAGGTGCATTTTTCACCGTCAAGGCTTATTACCATATGACCTATTTCTGCACCTTTTCCGTATGCACCGGTAAGTAGATGTCCGCTGTCTATGATTCCGCCTCCCACTCCCGCGCCGAGAGTAATCATTATCATACTGTCAGTACCTTTACCGCTTCCTGTAAGGAACTCTCCCCATGCAGCTGCATTTGCATCGTTTTCAACGTACACTTTCTTTCCTAAAAGTGCTTCCATATCTTTTACAACGGGAACATCATAGAAACCAAGATTGTTGGAAAACTCTATATTTCCTGTTTCCTTTTCTATGGCACCGGGACAGCCTATACCCACGGATTTTATGTCAGCAAAAGCAATTCCGCTTTCTCTTGCAGCATCCTTTGCACATTCTGCCATATCAAAAAAGATTTCTCCGTATGGTCTTGGTGCATTGGTCTTTCTTGTTGCTCTGCCGTAAATTGTGCCGTATTCATCAACTACTGCGGCAGCTATATTTGTACCGCCTAAATCTATACCTACATAATAATCGGGCTGATTGGTTGTAAGAAGAATTGTTGCCTTTCCAGAAAGGGTGTACTCTCCCATATTTGCAGGAATGAATGCTGTTTCTTCTGAATTTATCTTCTGAGCGTAATTTTCTGTAACAAGCTCGGCTTCACCCTCCACTGTCATAAGTGCGTGATAGCTCTTTTCATCTGCAACAAGTGTCTTACTTCCCGAAAGCTTGATCTCCTTTACAGCAAAGTATTCACAACTACCCAAAAGTCTTGTATCATCGGAGCAGGTGGGGATTTTTCTTGGCTCACATGTTTTAAGGTTTGATGCCATTACCCCTTTTTCAATATGGAGTTCACGGGGCTTTCCGTCTTTTCCTATTCTGCCGTAGTCATAAAGACGGTAGGTAACATTGCTGTTCTGCTGAATCTCGGCAATGACATTTCCTTTGCCAATAGCGTGGACAGTTCCAGTTTCATCAAAAAATACATCTCCTTTTTTGAGGGAACAGTATTTAAAAGAGCCTCAACGGAATTATCCTCAATTGCTTTTTTTAATTCGTTCTCGGTCATATCCTTTATATAGCTTTCAAGAGTCTTTCCTTCATGCTCTCCGCCATCAATGATGCTTAATTCATCGGGGTGGCAGCTGAGTTCCCAGCTTTCAGCAAGTGAAGAAATATTAGTTTCTTTACCATATATGGAGCGGAGTTTTTCTCCTCCCCATATGTAATCCTTATATGCCGATTTTAGTTTTAATGGAATTTTATAAATCACACTCCGCTATATGTGCTGAAACCTCCGTCAATGGAGATTACTACACCTTTTACAAGACCAGATGCAACCTTGTGCAGAAGTAACAAAAGTGTTCCAATAATTTCTTCTGCCTTGCCAAATCTGTCCATAGGTGTCCCAATGAAATTAAGGTTAAACACAAATTCTCATTATGGTGCCATTGTTTCACACATTTTTATAAAATGCAACGGAAAATATAAATTCATCACTCTTTTTTACCTTGTTATAAAATTGTAATTTAACAGTATAATAGTAATATGAACAAAATTTATAAACAAAACAAAACTTTCAAATTAATATGTATAATACTGTGCTTCGTTTTTTGTATCTGGCTTTTTACATTATTCAGCACAAGTGCTTTTTCACACAAAAAAAGCACAATAATTGTATCCCTGGGCGATTCATTTTCTTCGGGAGAGGGAATTGAGCCTTTCTACGGGCAGGATGACACGCCTGAAAACAAGGTAAATAATTATGACTGGCTTTCCCACCGTTCACAAGAATCGTGGCCGGGAGAGCTTACTCTTCAGGGAGTAAAAGGAAAAATGAGCGAAAACCGAAACACAAACTGGTACTTTGCCGCTGCTGCAGGCGCTACGACAGAGCACCTCACCAAAAGCTTCAGAAAGGATTATAATGTTTCGGGACAGGCGGGATATAAGCATATTCCTCCGCAGCTTGATATTTTTAAGGAATTAGATGGCAAAAAGGCAGACTATGTTACAATAACAATAGGCGGAAATGATACTGATTTCCAAAACCTTGTAATAGATGCCGTAGCAGCAACCCTGAATCCCGAAGTATTGGATATAAGGCTCAATATGGTTTGGGAAGAGTTTTTCCGCAGCGGAGGCACACGTGATAAATTAAAAAAAGCGTATACCGATATATCCCGTATTGCCGGTTCTCAGGCAAAAATAATCGTAGCGGGATACCCTAAATTGCTTGATGAGCAAGGAAAGGGAATCTTTTTCACAAAGGAAACTGCAACATTACTGAATAAATCTATTTCAAAATTCAATGATGAAATTGAAGCTGTTGTAAAAGCCTGTAAAAAAGACGGGATGCAGATTTATTTTGTTTCTGTAGAGGAAGCTTTCAGCGGACACGAAGCATATTCCGATGACCCATATATTAACCCTGTAATGTTTAAACAAAGAGAGGAGCTTTTTCCCGTTATTGTAAGCTCTTATTCAATTCATCCCAACGAAAAAGGTGCCGGAATTTATACAAAATGCGTTCAGAAAATGATTGATAGACTTGAAGATGAAAAAAACACCGTTTCCCGCAAAAAGAAGCTTACAGACTATTTCAAAATTAGTTTTTAAAAACTGAGACACATTGGGGACAGTCCCCAATGTGTCTCAGTTCCTTTTTACAAACCTGCTATTTGCATAATAAAGGCGGTTAGTGCCGCACCTACCGCAACGGTCAGAAGCCCCCGTTTAAAGTATGCCAACATCACAGCAACAGCAAAGCCTGCCACTGCAGAAAAAATAGAGCCTGTACTTGAAAAAACTGCAGGAACAGTCATTGCAGAAAGTACCACATAGGGTACATAATACAGAAAGGACTGAATCCATCTGTTTTTAATTTTCTTACGGAAAACCACCATAGGAGTAAGACGAATGAGATATGTAACTACCGCCATTACACCTATTGCAGAGAGAATGTATGTTGTATTCATCAGGCTTCTCCCCCTTCCTCGGTTTTAATAGGGAAAAGAGTTGCACACAAGCTGCTCACCAAGAGGGTAATTATGATAATTGTCCATCCGCCTGAAATATTTTTGAGGACAGGCGCATATGAAAACAAAAGACTTATCGTAACTGCCAACAGTACCGCTATAAACACGCTCTTATTCTCTCTTGCAGGCGGGATAACAATGGCAATAAACATACCGTAAAGTGCTATTCCCATTGCAGAGGAAAGTGCCTCGGGCATAACGGTGGTTGCAACTGCACCCGCTGCTGTGCCGAGTGTCCAGCCAAGCACAGGGGTTATAATAAGACCTGCCATATACACGGCTGTAAGGGGTCTTGTATGACGCATTGAAACAGCAAATATCTCGTCTGTAATACCAAAAGACACCAAAAACCTCTGCCACAGTTTCATTGAAGAATCAACTTTCTGTGAAACGGAAAGCGACATAAGAAAATACCGCATATTGATAATTAAGGTTGTTATTGCAAGCTCAAAAAGGCTACCCAAAGCCAAAATTATATTCACCCCTGCAAACTGACCTGCACTCGTCACATTAGTGAGTGATGTGAGAATCGCTGCCCACGACGGAATACCGCCTTTTACAGCAGCAATACCAAATGCCATTGACACAGAGAAATATCCAAGACAAATGGGTATACCATCCTTTATTCCGTTTAAAAATTCATTTCGTTTCATTTGTAACCTCTTATAATCTTTCTGCTAATGTATGACGCTTTTTCCACTTGCCCGAAAGAAAGTAAATCATACTGGGGATTGCAAAGCCGTAGGGGGCAAGTGCATATCCCAGAACAAATCCGTAAAAGCCCCAATTGAAAACTATACCGAAAAGGTAACTAAGACCGATTCTTAAAAGCACTCCGTCAAGGAGAGCAAGTACCATACTGAGTTTTGAATGACCTATACCCTGAATAAAAGCACCGCTCCCACGCATAAGTGCAAAGGCAGGAAACATCCAAAGTATTGCACTTATGAAAGTTTTTGACATACCATGAACAAGGGGGTCATCAGAGAAAATTTTAAACAGCCATTCTCCGAATCCAACATACAAACCGATAAAGAAAACAGTTAATATTCCCGAGTACAGCCACGCATAGTATACAACTTTTTTCGCTCTGTCACCTTTCCCTGCGCCTATATTCTGACTTATCATCGGGATTGCGGCATACTGAATGCCCATACAGATTTTATTTACAATGTCGTCAATACGGACACCTACACCGAATGTTGCTGATGCTACGACACCAACTTCGTTTATGAGAGAATTTACAAACAGCATTGAAACGTTGATAAATCCCGACTGGATTGCCATAGGTGTACCAAGACCTACAATCATTTTGGTGTAGTTCTTTTTTATCCTGAAGCTTTCTTTTTTGAAATCAAAGCCAAACTCCTGTTTGTTTTTATAAAGATAATAGATTGAGAATATAAATGACACTGCCTGACCGATTATGGTTGCCCATGCCGCACCTGCTACACCGAAGCCCATAAGCCCCGTAAAAAGGTAGTCAAGGACAAGATTCACCAAAGATGCAATTACTATAAAAAGAAGCGGTCTTTTTGAATCACCCATTCCGCGGAGAACTGCAGAAACCATATTATAGCCTGCAGTAAACACCATTCCTCCCCCGCAGATAACAAGGTAGTGTATTGCCATATGGTAGGATTCCTTGGGTATATTTATTGCAGTTAAAACAGTATCCTTGAAAATAATAAACACACCTGTGAATATAAGGGCAAGAATCATAAGAAGTCCGAAAAGAGTCCCTATAATGCCATTAAGCTTTTCTCTTTTGCCTGAGCCGATTGCCTGAGAAACAAGTACCTGTCCTGCATTTGAAAAGCCAAGGCAGACCATTGCCGCAAAATTTATAAGCTGACTGCTTTGCGCAACGGCAGAAAGCCCGTCTGTGCCCACATACTGCCCCACTATAATCATATCAATAGTGCTGTAAAGCACCTGCAATGCGTTTGATGCCATAAATGGAAGAGTAAACCAAAGGAGCTGCTTTGCTATATTTCCTTTTGTGAAGTCTTTTGCAAGTTTTCCTGACATTTTATCTATCTCCGTTTTAAAATTAGCTTTATTATACAACAGAAAAACATTTTTAACAATATAAATAAAGAGGTTTTTTACAAAAACTGCCTGTATCTGTGTTGATTGTCCCTCTTTTTTGTGTTAAAATAATTTTAATTCACATTTAAGGGATGATACAAATGAAACTTTCAGATATTTTTTCAGACAAGCTTTCTCTCTCATTTGAGGTGTTTCCGCCAAAGACAGATACTGCTTTTGACAGCGTAAAGACGGCAACCGAGGAAATTGCGAAGCTAAAGCCCTCGTTTATGAGTGTTACATACGGCGCAGGCGGCGGAACAAGCAAATACACGCTTGAAATTGCAAGAAATATAAAACAGAGGTATAATGTACCCACTCTCGCCCACCTTACCTGCGTTTCGTCAACAAAGGAAACCGTCCGCGAGAAGATAACTCAAATGCAGGAAGCAGGGATTGAAAATGTGATGGCACTGCGTGGTGACCTCACACCTGAAATGGAGGGGCTTGACCGAAGTCATTGGGATTACAGATATGCAATTGACCTTATCCGTGACATAAAGGAAAGCGGTGCGGATTTCTGTATTGGTGGTGCTTGTTATCCCGAAATTCATCCCGAAAGTACAAATCAGAAAGAGGATATAAAATACCTTAAAGAAAAGGTTGATGCAGGGCTTAGTTTCCTTACCACACAGATGTTTTTTGACAACAATCTTCTCTATAATTTCCTCTACAAAATTCGTGAAGCAGGAATTACCGTACCCGTTATTCCGGGAATCATGCCCATTACAAATGCCAATCAGGTTGAGCGTGCAGTAAAGTTGTCGGGTTCATTTGTTCCGCAGAGGTTCAAGAGCCTTGTGGATAAATTCGGCTCATCCCCCGAAGCTATGAAGCAGGCAGGAATTGCGTATGCAACAGACCAGATAATAGACCTTTTTGCAAACGGAATAAACAATGTACACGTTTATTCTATGAACAAGCCCGATGTTGCTGAAAAAATTCAGAGTAACCTCTCTGATATTTTAGGTTGATTTTATGAACACGATATTTACAAAAATATTTGAAGCACCACCCTTTGACAGGAAAGAAATACTTCGCTATGCAGGTGCAAAGGAAGATACTCCTGAAATCTCAGTGCTTATCGAAAGCTGTATTGAGGAATTAAAGGGCAAGCTTTCATACAAGGTATGCTACGGAGAGTTCCCTGTATCGGTAAAGGGAAATTCTATTGACCTCTCCTTTATGAAAACCGAAAGTAAGAGCCTTGCAAAAAATCTTATGCGTTGCAGAAGCATTATACTGTTTGGTGCAACGGTGGGGATTGAAATTGACAGACTTATTTCTCGTTACGGGAGAATTGCTCCCTCCAGGGCGCTTATTTTTCAGGCAGTCGGTGCTGAAAGGATAGAAAGTCTGTGTGACGAATTTACAAAATTTATACAAAAAGACTATGGAGCTACTGTTCCCCGATTTAGTCCGGGGTACGGTGACTTCAGATTGGAAGTGCAGAAAGACTTTTTCAGGGTTTTGGAGCCAAGTAAAAGGATAGGTCTTACCCTCAATGAAAGTATGCTGATGACACCGACAAAGTCTGTCACGTCAATTATCGGCATAACCGATGGGACTTGCGAAAAGCCAAAGCACAATTGCAATGATTGTAACAAAACTGACTGTATGTACAGGAGAACATTATGAACATAAAAGATTATATAAAAGACAATTTTTTGTATCTTGACGGAGGAATGGGAACACTTCTGCAGAAGGAGGGACTCCTCCCCGGAGAAATGCCCGAAAGATGGAATATCACTCATCCTGAAATAATCACGAAAATCCACCGTGATTATTTTGATGCTGGAAGCAATGTTGTTAATACCAACACATTCGGTGCAAATTTGCTTAAGTTTTCCCCTGATGAGCTTGAAGAGATTATAAAAACGGCGATTGAAAACGCCAAAAAAGCAAGGGAAGAATCCACATCCCCGCAACCAAAATGGATTGCTCTTGATATTGGTCCGAGCGGAAGAATGCTTGCCCCCTACGGTGATTTTAAGTTTGAAGATGCGGTTTCCATGTTTGCCGAAACTGTCAGGCTTGGCGTAAAATACGGCGCTGAGCTTGTTGTTATTGAAACAATGAATGACAGCTACGAAACCAAGGCGGCACTTCTTGCCGTTAAGGAAAACTGCGACCTCCCTGTCTTTGTTTCTAATGCATATGGTGAAGACGGCAAGCTGATGACCGGCGCTACCCCCTCCGCAATGGTGGCAATGCTTGAGGGGATGGGTGCAGATGCAATCGGTGTAAACTGCTCCCTCGGCCCGAAAGCACTTGTGAAGGTGTGTGAGGAATATCTTAAAAAAGCATCTGTTCCCATTATATTAAAGCCCAATGCAGGACTTCCCAAGTCGGTAAACGGACAGACGGTGTATGATGTTTTCCCGGATGAATTTGCCGAGGATGTTGCCTCTCTTATGAAAAAGGGAATCCGCGTTGCAGGCGGTTGCTGCGGTACTACCCCCGAATATATCCGAGAGCTTGTGAAAAAAGCCGACGGACTTTCACCCCTGCCGATTGAGAAGAAAAACATCACTTGTGTTTCGTCATATACACACACTGTTGAATTTAAGGATGTACCTGTCCTTATAGGCGAAAGAATCAACCCCACGGGCAAAAAAAGATTTAAAGAAGCACTCAAAGCCCAAGATATGGACTACATTCTGAACGAGGGACTTTCCCAACAGGAAAAGGGTGTACATATACTTGATGTCAATGTGGGACTCCCCGAAATTGACGAAGCCCAAATGCTTGAAAAATCCGTTTTTGAGCTGCAGGCAATTATAAACCTGCCTCTCCAGATTGACTCCTCGGATGCCGTTGCAATGGAAAGAGCATTACGTATTTATAATGGTAAGGCTATGATAAATTCCGTAAACGGAAAGAAAGAGAGTATGGACAGCGTTTTCCCTCTTGTGAAAAAATACGGTGGGCTGGTAGTTGCCCTGACACTCGATGAAAGCGGAATCCCCGATACTGCAGAGGGACGCTTTAAGGTTGCTGAAAAAATACTCCTTGAAGCAGAAAAATACGGTATAGGAAAAAAGGACATTATCTTCGACCCGTTGACGCTGACAATCAGTGCCGAGCCAAATGCCGCAAAAGAAACCCTACGTGCCGTTAATTTGATAAAAACCAAATTGGGGGTACACACATCCCTCGGTGTATCTAATGTATCTTTTGGACTTCCTAACAGAGATGCGATTAACAGCACATTCTTCGCCCTTGCTATGAATAGCGGACTGTCTGCGGCAATAATGAACCCCTATTCTGTTGAAATGATGAAAGCGTATCATTCATTCTGTGCACTTTCGGGACTTGATGAAAACTGCGGAGAATACATCTCATTCTGTGATACATTAACTGAAGTCACTACAACTGTATCAGAACCAAAAACAGAAATCAAAACCGCGCAGGGTACGGAACTGAAAACAGCCGTTATCAAGGGACTTCGTGACAAGGCAGCAGAAATCACAAAAGGACTGCTTTTAACTACTCTACCCCTCACAATCGTTCAGGAAGAGATTATTCCTGCACTTAATACCGTGGGGACGGGATTTGAAAACAAGACGGTATATCTCCCCCAGCTTCTTATGAGTGCGGAGGCGGCAAAGAGTGCTTTTGAGGAAATAAAAAAAGCAATGCCCGTTTCCAATGCTTCAGGCAAGTGCAAAATAGTCATTGCAACCGTTAAAGGTGATATTCACGATATTGGCAAAAACATAGTGAAGCTACTCCTTGAGAATTACGGTTTTGCGGTAACGGATTTGGGAAAAGATGTTCCGCCCGAGGAAATTGTAAAAACGGCAAAGAAGCTTGATGCTCGCCTTGTGGGACTCAGCGCACTTATGACAACTACCGTTCCTGCTATGGAGGAAACAATCAGGCTTCTCAGAAAAGAAGTCCCCTCCTGCAAGGTTGTGGTAGGCGGTGCTGTTCTGACTCAGGAATATGCCGACTCCATCGGTGCAGATAAGTATGCAAAGGATGCCATGGAAACAGTTAGGTACGCAGAAAGTATAAATCAGGAATAAAAAGAATGAGTCCGGTGTGATACCGGACTCATTCTTTTTTATAATGTAAAGATTACTTATTTTGTGCTTCAAGAGCCTTTTCCTGTTCCTCCTGAATATCTTCAAAAGCGGAAATCATAGGCTTAATGTCCTTTTTGCCCTTGAGAACTCTGTCTATGTAGTTATTTGTTATCTTAAGTACAAGACCTGAAAGTGCAATTACACCGATAAGGTTGGGCACCATCATAAGACCGTTGAATGTATCGGATATATCCCAAGCAAGAGATGATGTAAGAAGTGCACCGCACATAATTGTTACAAGGTGTATAATTTTATAAGCCTTTACAGATTTTGTACCAAAAAGATATTCCCAAGCCTTTGTACCGTAATGGTCCCATCCGAGAACTGTTGTGAATGCAAAGAGAAGTATTGCTGTTGCAATGAATCTTTCACCCCAGATACCGAAAATGTTAGCAAAGGATTTCGCAACAAGAGTTGCATCGGAAAGACCTTCTGCAAGAGCGCCTGTTTCAAGATTGATAAATCCTGATGTAAGTACAACAAGTGCTGTCATTGTACAAACAATCATTGTATCAGCAAATACCTCAAAGATACCCCAGAGGCCCTGACGAACAGGCTCAATTACGTTTGAGTTGGAGTGAACCATAACAGAAGAACCAAGACCTGCTTCATTAGAGAATACGCCTCTCTTACAGCCCTGTGTAACAACAGTTTTAATAATTGTACCGCCTGCAGCACCGATTACGGCAGGAACAGAAAATGCATACTTAAAGATAGCTGCAAAAGCTGCACCTATAAATTTGTAATTAATCCATAAAACAATCAAGCTTCCTGCAACAAAAAGCACAACCATAAAGGGAACTACTGTTTCTGCAAAGTTTGCTATTCTCTTAAGACCGCCAAGAAGTATAAGTGCTGCAATCACAAGAAGCACTACGCCAACAATTACATGATAAAGAGAAACGCCCTCATAAAGTACATTTGAAGAAAGTGCAGGAATGTCAAATGCTGAAACAATGTTTACAACAATCTTATTAATCTGACCCATTGCACCGATACCAAAGGATGCCAGAATTGCAAAGATTGAGAAAAGAACTGCAAGGATTTTACCGATGTGCTTGCAACCCTTCATCTTGCCAAGGCCGTCCTGAAGGTAATACATAGCACCGCCGGACCACTCGCCGTCTGCGTTCTTTCTTCTGTAATAGATACCAAGAACATTTTCAGAGTAGTTTGTCATCATACCAAGGAAGGCTGCAACCCACATCCAGAAAACTGCACCGGGTCCGCCAAGTGTAATAGCTGTTGCAACACCGGCAATGTTACCAACACCGATTGTAGCTGCAAGAGCAGTACAAAGTGCCTGGAACTGTGAAATTGACTTACCCTTTACATGGCCTGATACATCCTTGTTAAACAGGCTGCCGAGAGTTTCACGCATCCAATGGCCAATTTTTCTTACCTGAAAAACACCTGTTAAAAGAGTTGTGAGCAGCCCTGTAAATAACAGAAGCCACAAACCGTTACCCCAGACAAAGCTGTTGATAACATCATTGAAATTTGCCAACTGATTCATCATAAAAAATACTTCCTTTCTTTCGGTAAGCGAAAAAAGTGCGGAGTTTTACAAAAAACTCCGCACGTAAACAAAACTTCTAAGTTTCGTAAACTCCGTCCTTTTGCCTGAGAGATTAGTTCCTGAATCAAGAGAACCTTGCACCTTCGGCATCCTTTTGCCTCATAAAAGAAGCGGACTTCTCCGGAGAGCTATCCGTCTGCAGTCTTTACTCAAACTGAGAACCTGAGAGTGTTACTCCTTCGGTAGGCATATTGCCTTTTCCTGCATACTTCGCTTAGCCTTTATTAAATTAATACTAGTATTATGCCATAATCCTACATATTTGTCAATATTTTTTCCGAACATTTTTATTTTGATTGACAAGATACCTAAAACAAGGTATAATATTGTAGTTAAAATGCGTAATTTACTAATTAAAGGATGATGAACAATGCATTGGTCAGAAGAAATTGCTAACAGAATTATTGAAAGGAACCCCAACAAAGAGGAATATGTCTGTGCTGCAGGTATCAGCCCCTCCGGTTCTATTCATATCGGAAATTTCCGTGATATAGCAACAAGCTATTTTGTTGTACGTGCCCTCCGTAAAATGGGCAAAAAGGCTCGCCTCCTCTTCTCCTGGGACGAGTTTGACAGACTCAGAAAGGTTCCCGTAAACGTTGCAAAGGTACGCGATGATTTTGAGCAGCATATCGGCAAGCCCTACGCTGATGTTGAGAATCCTTTCTCCGATTCTCCTGAAATCAAGACATATGCCGAGTATTTTGAGAAAGAATTTGAACGCTCTATTGTAAAATTCGGTATTGACATGGACTATCGTCACCAGGCAGAAATGTACAGAAGCGGTAAGTATGTTGAGCATATTATTCACGCACTCAAAAAGCGCGGTGAAATCTTCGACATTCTTGACTCGCACCGTACACAGCAGGCACAGGAAGGTGAAAGAGAAGCTTACTATCCCGTAAGCATTTATTGCCCCGTTTGCGGCAAGGATACTACAAAGATTCATTCTCTTTCCGATGATTCTACTGTTGCAGAATACTCCTGCGAATGTGGTCACAGCGGACAGTTTGATTTTACAAAGGACTTTAACTGCAAGCTTGCGTGGAAGATTGACTGGCCTATGCGCTGGATGTATGAGGGTGTAGACTTTGAGCCTGGCGGAAAGGACCACGCGGCAAGACACGGCAGCTACGATACAAGTAAGGATATTGCAAAAGAAATTTTCGGTTATGAGCCACCCCTTTTCCAGGGCTATGAGTTTATTGGTATTAAGGGCACAACGGGTAAGATGTCAGGTTCTTCAGGACTCAACCTTACTCCCGAAACTCTTCTTAACCTTTATCAGCCCGAAGTAATTTTGTGGCTTTACTCCAAGACAGAGCCTCTCAAGGCATTTGACTTCTGCTTTGACGACGGTATTCTCCGTCAGTATTTTGAATTTGACAAGATGCAGACAGCCTGGGAAGACGGCAGTGCAGACGAGCATACTAAGGAAATTATGTACAACACAACCGTTGAGGGCAGAAAGCCCACAACAGTTCCCATGGGGCTTTTGGTACAGCTCGGCTCCGTTGTTAACTTCAATGTTCCTATGCTTGAAGTAGTATTTGAAAAGATTGGCACTCCCTACAAGTTTGCTGATTTTGAAGACAGACTCCAGAGAGCAAAATACTGGCTTGAACAGTGTTCTCCCGAAAATGTTAACAAGCTACGTGAATACCGTAACTGGGAGCTTTACAATAGTTTCACAGATGAAGAAAAGAAAGAAATTGAGCTTTTGGTTGATTTCTTAAAGACAGACGGATATTCTCTTGATGACCTTAACAGTGAGCTTTACGCTATTCCCAAAAAGATATTCGGTGAAGATATGGACCCCAAGGAGCTTAAGGGTATTCAGGGACAATTCTTCAAGAATGTATACAAGCTTATTATTGATAAGGAACGCGGACCGAGACTTTACCTCTTCCTCTTTGCAGTTGATAAGGAAAGCTACCTTAGTCTCCTCGACTTCTCTACTCCTATGACAGAGATTGAGAAGAATCCTCCCAAGGAAGAAGAACCAGAGGAGGTTATAGAAGAAAAGGTTTACGGCGACCCCGACCCCGTACAGCCTATCAAGGAAGAAATCGACATTGATATGTTCTCCAAGATTGACCTTCGTGTATGTAAAATCGTAAAGGTTAACGATATCCGTAAATCCAATAACTGCATTAAGCTTACACTTTTTGACGGATTGGACGAAAGAGTAATCGTTTCCAGTATTAAGCACGATTACAAGCCCGAAGAACTAGTTGGAAAGAAAATTATTGTTGTTGCAAATCTTGCGAGCGCACGCTTCTCCGGTGTTACAAGCAACGGTATGCTCCTTGCAGGTACGAACAATGCCTGCGGTTGTAAGGTTATCTTTGTAGATGATTCTATTCCCGAAGGTACACCTATTTGCTAAATAAAACAGTACAAAACACGACTTCAAAAATTTTGAAGTCGTGTTTTTTTGTATATTTAGGTACTAAGCGGATATTATATTCATAGGTGATTATATGAAACTCAGGAACTTATTTCTGTATAAATACTCCCCGAAAGAAAGCTTTA
>JAZOSB010000003.1:0-3546 GCA_045656865.1 Clostridia bacterium
GACAAAGCCATTTTAGGCTTTGTCAGCTCAGTTTGTCCGTTCTGAAACATTTTTTCCTATCCCCATCAAAAAAGGAGGTGTAAAAAGCGAACTTTTTACACCTCCTTTTTTCATCTGCAGGAAACTAAATCCTCAATTGCTGAGCCTACTGTTTTCATTGCACGGCTTGTTTTTCTGTATGCCTTTTTAATTTTGGTATTACTTGGCGGCTCCATCATCATGCAGATTGCGCCGCCTATCATAGAGCCTACGATAAAGCCTTTTGCGAAGCTAAATGTTTTTTTCATAACTAAACCTCCTTACACTCTTAGTATGGAGGTTTTTTTGTTTTATATGCTTTTTTACAATTTATCATTATTTAATTAAAATTTATTGAAATATATACTGTTTTGTTATATAATAGATTGAAAACTTTTTTAAGGAGTTATCCATATGACTGTTACAGAACGTTATGAAGCACTTAAATCCCGTGTTGTAAACAGAAAGGCTGAATTTGATTCCCTTATTAATTTTATGGAAAATGAAACAGACTATCTTTCCTCGCCTGCAAGCACCAGATTTCATCTGTGCAGAAAGCAGGGACTTTTGGAGCATAGCGTTAATGTAGCGGAAACTATGCTTAAATTCCGTGAGGCGGTTGCTCCCGATATTGATGAGGAAAGCTGTATTATAACGGCACTTATTCACGACCTTGGGAAAGCAGGTATGCCCGGAAAACCCCAATACCTTGAAAATGAGCCTACACCAAAACAAAAACAATATGGATTTCCTGCTACAATTCCGTACAGAATAAATGATGAGCTTGTTTATCTGAGTGTTCCGGTGCGCAGTTTATATCTGGCACTTGGGCACATCACACTTTCCGAGAGTGAGGTACAGGCCGTTATGTACCACGACGGACAGTATGTAGATGATAACAAGAGCGTTGCTACAAAAGAAACTCCTCTCCTGCTCCTTCTTCAGTATGCTGACACATGGAGCACATTCGTAATTGAAAAAGATACAAAGAGGAAATAAACCGAAAGGAAGAATATAAATGACAGAACCAAAGAATATACGAAATATTGCCATTATTGCCCATGTTGACCACGGTAAAACCACATTGGTTGACTCTCTTTTAAAGCAGAGCGGTGTTTTCCGTGACAATGCTCAGGTGGAAGAAAGGGTCATGGACTCCAACGATATTGAAAAAGAGCGCGGTATTACAATATTGGCAAAGAACACAAGCCTTATGTACAATGATGTTAAAATTAATATCATTGATACTCCCGGTCATGCTGATTTCGGTGGTGAGGTTGAGCGAGGTCTCAAAATGGCTGACGGCGTACTTCTGCTTGTTGATGCATTTGAGGGTTGTATGCCACAGACAAGATTTGTTCTTAAAAAGGCGTTGGAGCTTAACCTTGCAATAATTATGGTTGTAAATAAGGCAGACCGTCCCAATGCACGCCCCTATGAAGTAACAGACGAGTTATTGGAGCTTTTCATTGACCTTGATGCAACGGATGACCAGCTTGACTCCCCCGTGGTTTATGTATCAGGCAGAGACGGCTGGGCAAGCCTTTCTCCCGACAGACATCCCGACGACCTTAAGGTGCTTCTTGACCTTATTGTTTCTCATATTCCCTCCCCCGAAGATACAAGGGATGGAGAATTTCAGATGCTTGTTTCAAACATTGATTATGACACCTTTACAGGAAGAATCGCAGTCGGCAGAATCAACCGCGGCATCGTCAAAACAAATATGCCTATTACAATCAGCCGTGAGGGTATGGATTCATATAATTCAAGAGTGTCCAAGCTTTTCTCCTACAAGGACCTTGAAAAGCAGGTGATTGACGAGGCGGGTGCAGGTGAAATTGTTGCAATCAGCGGTGTTGAAAAAATCAATATCGGTGATACAATCTGTGCTGCAGGAATAGTTGAGCCGCTTCCCTTTACCCCCGTTGACGAGCCTGTTCTTTCTATGACCTTCAGCGTAAATAACAGCCCCTTCGCAGGTCAGGACGGTGACTACGTTACAAGCAGACATATCCGCGACAGACTTATTAGAGAGCTTGAAAGTAACATTGCATTAAAGGTTTCCGAAACCGATTCTCCCGACAGCTATATTGTATCGGGCAGGGGTGAGCTTCACCTTTCCGTTCTCATTGAAAATATGAGACGTGAGGGGTACGAATTTCAGGTAAGCAAGCCCAAGACCATTAACAAGGAAATTGACGGTGTAATGTGTGAGCCTTTTGAAATGCTGACTGTTGATGTTCCTGATGAGCACACAGGTGTTGTTATGGAAGGTATCGGTGCACGCAAAGGAAGTCTTGTGAATATGGCACCAGGTGCGGCAGGCTATACAAAGCTTGAGTTCCGTATTCCCTCCCGCGGACTTATCGGCTACCGTGGAGAGCTTCTTACCGCTACAAAGGGTACAGGCGTTATTAACAGCGTATTTGACAGCTATGAGCCTGTTGTTCCCGGGGAATTTACCACACGTTCAAGAGGAAGTCTCGTGGCATACGAAACGGGCGAATCCGTTGCATACGGTCTGTTTAATTCTCAGGACCGCGGACTTATGTTTATAGGACCGGGGGAAAAAGTATATCAGGGTATGGTTGTAGGCGAATGCAGCCGTCTTGAGGATATTGTTGTAAATGTATGTAAGCGTAAGCAGGCAACAAATATGCGTGCCGCAGGAAGTGATGAAGCACTCCGCCTGACTCCCCCGAAAATTATGAGCCTTGAGGAAAGCCTTGAGTTCCTTGCCGATGATGAGCTTCTGGAGGTTACACCCAATTTCCTCAGAATCAGAAAGAGAATCCTTGACACAGACCTCAGAGCAAAGGAAGCAAATAGAATAAAAAAGCAGCAGCAAAATTAAAATTTAATTACAGCTATTGACTTTCGGCATTATATCTATTATTCTTACCTTATAAATTATTAGGAGGTATTTCCCATGAGAGAATTTGAAATTCATGACCTTGATGTAACAGCATTTGTGAAGGAGCTTAATAACTGCACAGGTCAGGTATGGCTTACAACTGATGAGGGCGACAAAATAAACCTTATGTCCGCTTTCTGCCGTGTAGTTGGTCTTATGAGCATTCTTCAGGGTGCTAAGCTCAGCCACGCAAAGATTGAGTGTGAAAACATTGAAGATGAAAGCCGTCTTTTCAGACTTAACCTTTACGGAAAAGTTGAAGACAAATAAAATTTAATACATAACAGCCCCCTTTCCCTCATATGTTAGAGTGAAAAGGGGGCTGTTTTTTTGAAAGATTATATAGAAAAGCGGGCAATTATGCTTGCGTATTACATAATAGAGCATAATACAACCGTGCGCGCCGCCGCAAAAAAGTTCGGTTTCTCAAAATCAGGAGTACATAAAGACGTAACTGCAAGATTAGAGGAAATTGACCCGCTTCTTGCAGCAGATGTTAAAGCCGTGCTTGAAAAAAACAAGGCAGAAAGACACATAAGAGGCGGCATTGCTACTAAAAAAATGTATGAGCAGAAAAAACATGTGGGAATGTAAAAACAAGGATGAAAATT
>JAZOSB010000004.1:0-10286 GCA_045656865.1 Clostridia bacterium
ATGCAATCTCCGACTATGCAATGGAAGCAGTAGCATGGGCTAAGGCAGCAGGCATTATGAAAGGAAATGCAGATGGAACATTTGCACCCGTACGTAATGCAAGCAGAGCTGAAGCCGCAGCTGTATTTGTAAGAATGTTCAATCTTTAATACTGGAATTAAAAAAGGGGGTGTAGCAAAATGTTTTCATTTTGCTACACCCCCACTTCGATTTTCATAATAAATTTGCTTATGGGTAAATAGTAAATTGTACATTTATTTTTGTTCAAAAAATCCTCTGCCTGTACAAATCTGATTTCTGTATCTTTTTCGTTTTGTATCAGAATCATTTTTTTCTGCTGAAAGTTTCCGCCAATTCCCCAATACTTATTGTTGACTGTAAAATAACCGGCAGGGTTGTCGGCCTGTGCTATTGACAAATATTCTGTGGAGGTAACACCGCCGTTTAAAAAAGCAATAAACTCGGTTGCCAACAGAATCATTGTTAATGCTGCAATTATGCACACTGTATATTTTACTTGCCTGTATTTATAAAACATAATACATACACCTCTTTTGTATGTATTATAACACTTCAAATAAGTAAATGCAACATAATACTGTGCAAAAGCAATGTGTTACTGTGTCGATAAAAGCAAGAAATATTAATATAATAAATACGAGGTGAACTCGTATGAAAAACATTCATTTTGATATATGGCTGGGAATCGGTCTTAATATTTTGCATTATAGAAAAGAACAAGGGATGACGCAAATGCAGTTGGCGGATAAGTGTAACTTGAGCAGAAATCATATTCAAAGAATTGAAACTGCTGCATCTTCGTGTTCTCTTGACACGCTTATTGATATTGCAGAAGCACTCCGAATACCGCTTAAAAAACTATTTGAATTCAGAGAATAGAAAAATGACACATTTTTGGGACTTACCTAAAATGTGTCATTTTTTAGTACCTAAATTGTTAAAAGGGGATTATATGTTAAGGGTTTTCCCTTAACATATAATCCGTTAAAATCGGGGGCGTGTACCTCGATTTTAACACCTTGCAAGGGCTAACGCGGTGAGCGTTGCGCGAGCGAAAGCCCTTTTCTCGAAGCAAATGCTTTTATGAAATAAAACTTTTGCTTCGAAAGGATGGCATTGCCATCCGCTTTACTTCTCGTCTTTATAAATTTCCTTGAAATACTTGTATGTGTCAACCTTAAGCTCACCGCAAGCAGCCTCGTCACAGGCGATGATTCCGTCGGGATGAAGCTGAAGTGCGCTGATTGTCCAAGCGTGGTCTACACCGCCCTCAACACAGTGACGGAGTGCCCTTGCTTTGTTGTGACCGCTGATAAGGAGAAGTACCTGCTTGGAATCGCAAACTGTACCAACACCAACGGAAAGGGCAGTCTTCGGAACTTTCTCGGGGTCATTGTCGAAGAAACGAGAGTTAACAATAAGTGTATCCTCAGTAAGTGCTCTCACGCCTGTACGGGATGTAAGTGATGTAAAAGGCTCATTAAATGCGATATGTCCGTCTACACCGCTTCCACCGAGGAAAAGGTCAATTCCGCCGTAGGATGCGATTTTATCCTCATAACGCTGACATTCTGCTTCGGGGTCAGCAGCCATACCGTCAAGAATATTTATGTTTTCTGCAGGTATATCGATATGGTTAAAGAAATTGTCGTGCATAAAGTACCAGTAGCTCTGGTCGTGTTCTCTGGGAAGACCTACATATTCATCCATATTGAATGTTACTACATTCTTGAATGTAATTTTTCCTGCCTTGTTCATTTCAATAAGTCTTTTGTAAACGCCGAGGGGGGAAGAGCCTGTGGGAAGACCAAGTACGAAAGGACGGTCCTCCTTGTGGTTGTTGATTGCATCAGCAATATGCTGTGCAGCCCATTCACACATAGCATCATAGTTATCTCTGATAATAAGTTTCATTTCTATGCATCTCCTATTTTAAATCTAAGGGAATTATATTCCTTTGATTATTATACTCCTACATTTTACATTTGTCTAGTAACTTTAAGTGGAATTTCTGTGTAAAAATTTGTTTACATTATGGAGGGGATAATTTTTATAAAATTCATCTTCGCATTAATTATAATATCAAGCGGAAAACTTTGCAATAGTATATTGTAGAAATATTGTATTTAGTATATAATAAAAGAGGAGGTGAATGCGGTGCAGTATGAAGAAAATTTAAAAACATCTGTGACACTTGCAGAGAAAATCGCTGAAAAATGCGGAAGGGCATACTATGTGGGCGGTTTTGTCCGTGACAGATTGCAGGGGCTTGAAAATAAGGACATTGACATTGAGGTGCATGGCATAACTCCTGACACACTTGAAGAAATACTTTCTTCAATAGGTGGATACATTCCTGCAGGGAAAAGCTTCGGCGTGTACAAGCTTGCACATCACAGCATTGATGTGGCTATGCCCAGAAAAGAAACTCTGACGGGAAAGGGTCACCGTGATTTTAAAATTGATGTTGACCCGTTCATAGGAACAAAAAAGGCGGCAATCCGCCGTGATTTTACAGTTAATGCAATTATGCAGGATATAATTACGGGGGAGATTATTGACCATTTTGGCGGTCAGGAGGATTTAAAAAACGGCATACTCCGTCACGTGAATGATATGGCATTCGGTGAGGACCCTCTCCGTGTGCTCCGTGGTGCACAGTTTTCTGCAAGGTTTAATTTTACAATTGCTCCCGAAACAATGGAGCTTTGCAAAAAAATTGACCTTACAACACTTTCCTCCGAGCGTGTCTTTGACGAACTGAAAAAAGCCTTGCTTAAATCTGATAAACCATCTGTTTTCTTTGAAAATCTCAGAGAAATGAATCATCTTTCCTTTTGGTTTCCCGAGGTGGAGAAGCTTATAGGTATTCCCCAACACTCCGTTCACCACAAAGAGGGGGATGTGTGGACTCACACCATGATGGTGCTTGACGAATGTGCCAAAGTGCGTGATAAGGCTGAATATCCTCTTTATTTTATGATGTCGGGACTGGTACACGATTTCGGTAAAATTGTTTGCACCCAGTTTGTAAAGGGTGAGTATCACGCATATCGTCACGAAACCGAGGGCAGGGATATTGTAAAAACTTTTATACGGCGTATCACAAATGAAAACTCTCTTTTATCCTATGTGCTGAATATGACCGAGCTTCATATGAAGCCACGTATACTTTTTAATGACAATTCTTCAATAAAATCAACAAATAAAATGTTTGATTCATCCGCATCGCCAAACGACCTGATACTTCTGGCCCTGTGCGACGGAAAAGGAAAGATTCCCTCAAAGCCTTG
Organism: Clostridia bacterium; assembly: GCA_045656865.1. Classification (GTDB taxonomy): domain Bacteria; phylum Bacillota; class Clostridia; order UMGS1883; family UMGS1883; genus UMGS1883. The sequence continues at coordinate 3,315 of JAZOSB010000004.1, forward strand.
TGAGGAAGCAGAAAAGTTTTTAAGAGAGAGACTTGAAATTTTTAATGAATATATGTCCCGTCCATATGTAACAGGGCAGGATTTAATAGAGGCAGGAATAAAACCGGGGAAAGAATTTTCCGAGCTTTTGAGGTTTTCTCACAAGCTTCGCCTTTCAGGAGTGAGTAAAGAGGAATCCCTTCCCCAAATATTAAAATTTCGTTAATATTCTTGATATTAACGAAATTTTGTTTTATAATGTATTTGTGAAAATTTGTGTTCAGAGGTAGAAAATTTATGCTAAAGAAATTATTTGCTCCCACGGATATGACAAAGGGCACTCCGTGGAAAAGTATTGCAATGTTTACTTTCCCAATGCTTATAGGTAACATTGCTCAACAGCTATATAGCACGGTTGACAGTATTGTCGTAGGTAAATATGTCGGTGACAATGCCCTTGCTGCGGTAGGAAGCTCTCTTCCGATTCTGAATATGCTTTTGGTACTCTTTATCGGTATTTCGGTAGGGGCAAGCATTATGGTTGCACAGTATTTCGGTGCAAAAAACAGGGAGAAGCTTTCTTACTCAATAGGAAATTGTATCACAGCTACGCTGATTTCCTGTGTTGTGCTGGTGCTTGTGGCAACACCGTTTATACGGCCTGTGCTGGGGTTTTTAAATACTCCTGATACGATTATTGATGACTGTGCAAACTATCTTGCCATTTCTCTTGCAGGTATTGCGGGTATGGCGTTTTATAACATCCTCAGCGGTATTATAAGGGGTATGGGCGACTCGTTTTCTGCTCTTTTATATCTTTTGGTTGCAACTGTGATTAACACCGTACTGGACGTGTGGTTTGTTGCAGGTCTTGGTTGGGGAGTAGCAGGTGTAGCTATTGCAACGGTAATTGCACAGGTGATTTCTTCCATTTTGTGTCTTATTAAAATCACAAAGATGAAAGAGCATATTGATTTTGGACTGAAATATATGCGTCCCCGTTCATCCTATATCCGCACTCTCATAAAGCTTGGTCTTCCCTCGGGTATAACTCAGGCGATAATGTCTTCTGCAATGATAGTTGTGCAGGCTCTTACCAATCAGTTTGGTGAAGCATTTATTGCGGCAAACATTATCATAATGCGTGTTGACGGCTTTGCCATGATGCCCAATATTTCATTTGGTACGGCAATGAGTACCTATGCAGGTCAGAATGTCGGTGCAGGACTTTATGACCGTGTTACCAAGGGTGCAAAGCAGGGTACAATAATGGCGGTAGGCTGTTCAGCAGTTATTACTGCAATAATTCTTCTTTTCGGTAAGAGTCTTATGGGGCTTTTCACAGAAACAGCATCCCTTGTTGAAATGAGCTATAACCTTATGATGATTCTTGCGGCGGGCTATATCGCAATGGCGATTACACAGAGCCTTTCGGGTGTTATGCGCGGTGCAGGGGACACAATGACACCTATGTGGATTTCACTTATCACAACGGTCGGTATCCGTGTCCCGCTTGCATACGGAATTTCATATCTTACAAGAACTCCCGAGCTTCCTTTGGGTATTAAGGAATGTATTCAGATTTCCCTTGTTACCTGCTGGATTGTAGGTGCAATCGTAACTGTAATTTTCTACGCAAGAGGAAAGTGGAAGAGTAAGGCTTTAAGATAAGGCAGAATAAAAAGTAAGAACATCGCAACGCGATGTTCTTACTTTTTACAAAATTGAAACTGTTAAATCTTTCGGCCTAATAAGGTGTATCTCTTTCTTTTCTTTTTTTGCGTATCGTACCGTGTATGCCGTGCCGCCGCGAAAAAATCCGTTCCATACGGCAATTACTCTTTTAGAATTGTCTACCATAAATCTGTTCCTCGCAAGCATACAGGTATCGGTGTACATCGGGCTTATAATGGTTTTTGTTGAGGCAAGCCCAAGAATTTTTTCAAATCTTTCTTTTTCACTTTCTGACCATGCCATACTCTGTTCAGGACAGGGAAGTGCAGCGTGCAGGCGGATGTTTTTATTTTTCAGTGACTTTTCAATTACAATCTCCGCAGCAAAGGTGTCAATCCCCCGTGCCATACCGCAGTAAAAATCCGTGTATCCGTCCTCTATTGCCGTATCTATAACAAGGGACAAGGTTTTCTTCAGCTCTTTTGTGCGGTCACTTTCTTCATCCTTCATCCACGGAAGATGCTCAGGCCGATGACCTGTAAAACAACAATACATAATATCACCAAAATCATTATATCATATCAAAAATATAAACACAATTTAAAAATGTATAAAATTCCTTTTTAATGACTATAATACAGATAAAAGGAGTTGAGTAAAATGGATAACACAGCTTTAACAATAGCAATTATCGGTGCAATTAACTGGGGCTCAATCGGACTTTTCGGTGTTGACCTCGTAGCACTTCTGTGCGGAGGACAGACGGCAATTCTCAGCAGAATTATTTATACTGTCGTAGGTCTTGCCGGCCTTTGGTGTATTACATTGCTCTTTAAGGAAAAAATTCCTGCAAGAAACAGCCGTTAAAAAAAGTAGTTTCCGTATTTTTACGGAAACTACTTTTTTATTCCTTTAGGGCATACACGCATACATACTCCACATACTGCTCCTCGACCTATATGCTTAAACTTATCTTTCATATAATCGCTGCACGCCTTTGCATCATAAATATCCTCACGGCACATACCGTCTTTATATTCCACGCCCTTTATTGCCATAGCTTTGCAGGCATCCTTGCAAAGGGTGCAGTCACCGCATAGAGATTGTTGCTCCTTGCAAACTGTTTCGAGGGGTGCATCTGTGAACACTGTACCAAGCCGCACACGAGGACCGTATTTATGAGAAATAAAAAGACAGCTTTTCCCGATATAGCCAAGTCCTGCACTGACAGCGGCTTTTTTGTGGGAAAACAATCCCTTGAGTCCCTCAATGGACTGGCTGGCAGGAATGGCAGCAGCATTGTAGCCCTTGTGCTGAAGTGCCATTACAAGCTGATGCATCACCGAATCCATATATGCATTCATCGTTCTATAATGCTGAAAGTACGTATGGGTAGGTGCATCATCAATCTGGTCAACTACCGCATCTGATAAATGGAAAACAAGTGAAATGGCATTTTCCGATCCGTGGAAAGGAGAATCCGCACACTTTGTAAATCCAATATCGGAAACAAATCTTTCTTCCAAAAAACTTTTTATATAAGCATTCATAACTTTTCCTCAGATATATTTTTTACAAGAATTATAACACGGTATAAAAGAAAAAACAAGAAGAAAACTAACACAATTACGTTTTTATTCTTATAGGATAATTTTGCTTGCACTTTGTTCCTGGTTGTGATATAATGACATATTATATGTCAAAAGAAGGCGATAAAGGTGAAATATGTAAATGTAGCAAATGCAATTACTATGGTTCGTATCATAGGAACTTTGCTGCTTGTTTTTACACAGCCATTCTCAGCATTATTCTTTGTTATATATACAATATCGGGTATAAGCGATGTGTTTGATGGTTATGTTGCGAGAAAGACAAAAACCTCGAGCGCATTCGGGGCAATGCTTGACAGTATTGCTGACCTTGTTTTGTATGCTGTTATGGTGCTTAAAATATTCCCTGCCCTGTGGAACACACTTCCTGTGGGGATATGGTATGCAGTTACAGTTATTGTTATAATAAGGATAGTTTCTTATTTCCTTGTTGCGATAAAGTATAAGCGTTTTGCTTCCCTTCATACCAAGCTTAACAAGATAACGGGATTTGCGGTGTTTATGATTCCCTATATGATTATGGCTCCAATGGTTGCAGTTCCATATTGTGTTATTGCCTGTACGATTTCAGGAGTGTCAACAGTTCAGGAAATTCTGATACATATGAACAGTACCGAGTACGAAGGTAAAGAAAAATAATTTAATAAAAAACGCCTAAAATTAATTTTAGGTGTTTTTTATTGCAAAATGGGGTTGACAAATCGCTTTAAATTAACTATTATATTAAAGGTATTTCAATAAAAGGAAGTCTTAAAAATGAGTACATTATTATCTATGTCAATCGCTCTTTTGGCAGGCCTCTTGATGACAAGAGCGTTCAAGCCTTTAAAACTGCCGTCTGTTACTGCATACCTTATTGCAGGCGTACTTATCGGCCCCTACTGTATGGGACAGCTCGGTGTAGCAGGACTTGGGTTTGAAAGTATGGATGCGGTACACGCGCTCTCTCTTATTTCACAGGTAGCATTAGGATTCATTGCCTTTTCAATTGGTAACGAGTTCCGTGCGGAGGATATCAAGCATATAGGAAAGCAGGCATTTGTTATCGGTATATTCCAGGCACTTGTCGCAACACTGTTTGTTGATATAGCACTTTATGTTGTTCACAAGCTGATGCCCGATGTTCTTTCTGTTTCGCAGGCAATTACTCTTGGTGCTATTGCAACTGCAACTGCACCTGCAGCAACACTTATGGTTGTCCGTCAGTATAAGGCAAAGGGTAAGCTTACTGATTTGCTTCTTCCCATTGTTGCTCTTGATGATGCCGTTGGCCTTATTGTTTTTGCCGTATCTTTAGGTATTGCAAAAACTCTCAGCAGCGGAAATCTTGATATGATTTCAATTCTTGTAAATCCCTTGGTTGAAATTGTAGCATCTCTTATCCTCGGTGCAATTATGGGATGGATTCTTACTCAGCTTGAAAAAATGTTTAACTCCAACACGAATCGTCTTAATATGACAATAACTTTCGTTGTTCTTACAGTTGCGCTTTCTATGATTAAGTTTACTGTCGGTCCTGTACACGTGGGATTTTCTTCTCTTCTTGTATGTATGATGCTTGGTACGGTATTCTGCAATACCTGTCCTTTGTCGCACGACCTTATGGAAAAATCCGACCAATGGACATCTCCGCTTTTTGCACTTTTCTTTGTAATCAGCGGTGCAGAGCTTGAACTCAGCGTATTTGCTCAGGGAGCAATTGTTGTTATCGGTATTGTATATATTATTTTCCGTTCTCTTGGTAAATATTGCGGTACATTCATCAGTGCAAAAATGACCTCCTGTTCTCCCGAAATCTGCAAATATTTGGGCATCACACTTCTTCCGCAGGCAGGCGTTGCCCTTGGTATGTGCGCAATTGCATCGGCAGAATTTGGTCAGGCTGGTGTACTTATCCGTAACATTACACTTTTTGCGGTACTTATCTATGAAATTTTCGGACCTGTACTTACACGTATGGCACTTCAGGCATCAGGCGATATTAAGCCTATGAGTGACGAGGTTAAGATGCGCCGTCATATTAAGCTTGAAGAAGCTAAGAACAGAACCAAATAATACTGAAAACCGTTTGCAAAGGCAAACGGTTTTCATCTTGCATAAAATATAATAAACAGCAGAGAATATAATTAAAAAAAAGTATGGTGATAATATATGATTCTGACAGTAACTCCAAATCCCTGCATAGACAGGGTGTATTTTGTAGATGAATTTGAGATGGGCGAGGTACACCGCCCGCATCGTTTTACCTGCACAGCAGGGGGAAAGGGGCTTAATGTATCCCGTGTGGCACATCTTATGGGACATAAAACTCTCGCAATGGGATTTGTTGGCGGATTCAACGGCGAATTTATAAAGAGTGAAATAACAAAGCAGGGAGTCGAAAATAAGTTTACACAGATTGACGGGGAAACACGAATCTGCATAAATATTTCCGATAAAAACGGTTTGTCGGGGGAAATCCTCGAATCAGGACCATTTGTAACGGAGGAGGAGAAAAAGGCATTTCTTCTTGCTTTTGAAAATGAGATTGATTCTGCGGACATTGTCTGTGCGGCAGGAAGCCTTCCGAAAGGGCTTGACAGTTCTTTCTATATTGAGCTTATCCGCATTGCCAAAAAACACGGGAAGAGGATTGTTACCGATGCCAGCGATAAAACCCTTGAGGATGTTATAAAGGCACAGCCCTTTATGGTGAAACCTAATCGTTACGAGCTTTCCCTCCTTATGGGAAAGGAAATAGACTCAATTGCGGATGTAAAAGAAGCACTTACCTTTTTGCAAAAATCGGGTGTAGAGCTTCCTCTTGCAACATTGGGGAAAGACGGTGCTATGGCATATATCAACGGTAAGTTTTATAAGTTTTCCTCTCCCGAGGTGGAGGTTATAAATACTGTCGGCTCAGGAGATAGCTCCGTTTCGGGAATAGCAGTGGGGTTAAGCCGTGGAATGAGCATTATCGACTCCGTAAAGCTTGGTATGGCGGCAGGAACGGCAAATACACAATCCCCCGAAACAGGATTTGTTACAAAAGAGCTTGTGGAGAAATATTATAAAGAAATAATAGTTGACACTATATAATAACACAAAACAGCCTTGTGTACTTTCGTACACAAGGCTGTTTTGTGTTTTGATTTGCGTCGCAACTTTCAGGGCGGAGTCAACGTAATTAAAAAATGCGCCTACCGAAGCAGACGCATAAAAACGCAAACTCCGTAAAGTCGCGAAACAATAATCTCAACATACAGAGTAAACTCGTGCAATATCAGATTGAGGAATTTGCGTTTTTTGCAAAGTTCATTCTAATATTGCATCGAGAAAAATCCCTATACAAAAATATAGAGTTCACCCCTTTTTTATATGAAATTATCGTTTCGCATAATTATAATACCACATTTTTCATAAATTATCAATAGCTTTGGAAAAAAATATAAAAAATAACTGCCGTTTATCTAAACAGCAGTTATTTTTTATTTTATAATTAGTTTTCTTCCTTAATCTTAGCCTGTGCAGCTGCTAAGCGCGCAATCGGCACACGGAAAGGTGAGCAAGATACATAATCAAGACCGATCTGGTGACAGAACTCAACGGAAACGGGGTCACCGCCGTGCTCACCGCAGATACCGCAGTGCATTTCGGGACGAACCTTCTTACCAAGTTCAACTGCCAATTCCATAAGCTTACCAACACCTGTCTGGTCAAGCTTAGCAAA
>JAZOSB010000005.1:0-31431 GCA_045656865.1 Clostridia bacterium
AGAACTTCGATAAGCTCTGCTGTAGCTACCTTGTTAGCATTTACATCTTCCTTAGTTTCAAGGAACTTAGCAATTACTGCCTTTGAAGCATCATCTGCCTTTTCGGAAACTGCTTCTACCTTAGAAACAAGGTCTTCACGAAGAGTATTCTGTGCAAGGAACATACCAAAGCCGTACTCTGCGTTATCTTCGAAGAGAGAGTTAGCCCAAGCAGGACCTTCGCCCTTTTCGTTAACTGTGTAAGGAGTAGAGGGAGAGCTACCGCCCCAGATTGAAGAACAGCCTGTTGCGTTAGCAATATACATCTTATCACCGTAAAGCTGTGTTACGAGCTTAGCATAAGGTGTTTCACCACAACCTGCGCAAGCACCGGAGAACTCAAGGAGAGGCTGCTTGAACTGGCTACCCTTAACTGTTGTTTCCTTGAACTTTTCAAGAACTTCAGGCTTGGAGGGAAGCTTAATGCCGTAGTCAAATACTGCCTGCTGAGCTTCCTGTGTTTCGAGAGGCTGCATAACGAGAGCCTTCTCGCCCTTCTTACCGGGACATACGTTTGCACAAGAGCCACAGCCTGTACAATCAAGTACGGATACTGCCATTGCAAAGTAGAGACCGTTAAGACCTGTCATATTGATATACTTGATACCCTCGGGAGCATTCTTTGCTTCCTCTTCTGTAAGAACTACAGGACGGATACAAGCATGAGGACATACATAAGAACAGAAGTTACACTGGATACAGTTTTCGCTCTTCCATTCGGGAACGTCGATTGCGATACCGCGCTTTTCAAATGCGGAGCTACCCAACGGAACTTCACCGTCAGCATAAGGAACGAATGCGGATACGGGAAGCTTCATACCTGCGAAAGAGTTGATGGGATTAAGAATGTTGTTGATGTAATCGATGAGCTTACCTTCACCGTCAAACTTAACTGTGAGGTCTTCATCCTTTGCATCCTTCCAGGAAGCGGGAACGTCAACCTTAATAACCTTCTGTGCACCCATATCGATAGCATCATGGTTCATCTTAACGATTGCTTCACCCTTCTTGGAGTAAGAAGCAGTAGCAGCGTCCTTCATATACTGAATAGCATCATCAGCGGGGATGATGTCAGCAAGCTTGAAGAATGCAGACTGAAGTACTGTGTTAATTCTGTTACCAAGACCGATTTCCTTACCGATAGCAACACCGTCGATTACATAGAACTGGATGTTGTTTTCTGCAATGTAGCGCTTAACCTGACCGGGGATGTGAGCTTCAAACTCTTCAGCCTTAGTCCAGGGGCAGTTGAGAAGGAATACACCACCGGGCTTAACATCGCTAACCATATCGTACTTTCTGATGTAAGAAGCCTTGTGACATGCAACAAAGTCAGCCTTGTTTATGAGGTATGTGCTTGTGATTTTGGAATCACCGAAACGAAGGTGAGATACTGTAAGACCGCCGGACTTCTTGGAGTCATAGTCGAAGTAAGCCTGAACGTACTTATCTGTGTGGTCACCGATAATCTTAACGGAGTTCTTGTTAGCACCAACAGTACCGTCAGCACCAAGACCCCAGAACTTACAGCTTGTTGTACCAGCGGGAGTTGTGTCGGGATTTTCTGTGATTTCAAGAGATGTGAATGTAACATCATCATTGATACCGATTGTGAATCTCTTCTTGTCGTTGTTCTTGTATACAGCGATAATCTGAGCAGGAGTTGTATCCTTAGAACCAAGACCGTAACGTCCGCCGAAGATTTCGATATCCTTGAACTGGCTGTCACGAAGAGCTGCAACAACGTCGAGGTAGAGAGGCTCACCTACGCTACCGCATTCTTTTGTTCTGTCAAGAACACTGATTTTCTTAACAGAAGCAGGGATAGCTTCGATAAGGTGCTTAGCAGAGAAGGGTCTGTAAAGTCTAACCTTGATAAGACCAACCTTCTGGCCGTTCTTTACAAGATAGTCAACTGTTTCCTGAATAGTGTCACAAGCACTACCCATTGCAACGATTACGTGTTCAGCATCAGCTGCACCGTAGTAGTTGAAAAGCTTGTAGTCAGAACCGATTTCTGCATTAACCTTGTCCATATATTCCTGGCAAAGGTCGGGAACTGCATCGTAGAACTTGTTGTTTGCTTCCTTTGCCTGGAAGAAAACGTCGGGATTCTGAGCTGTACCGCGCTGTGCAGGATGCTCGGGGTTAAGAGAGCGACGACGGAATGCATCTACTGCATCCATATCAACGAGCTTCTTGAGCTGTTCGTCATCCCAGCACTCAACCTTCTGATATTCGTGAGAAGTTCTGAATCCATCAAAGAAATGGAGGAAAGGAACTCTTGACTTAATTGTTGTAAGATGTGCTACTGCACCGAGGTCCATAGCTTCCTGAGGATTTGCAGAGCAAAGCATTGCATAACCAGTCTGACGGCATGCATATACGTCCTGATGATCACCAAAGATTGAAAGAGCGTGTGAAGCGAGTGCACGTGCAGATACGTTAATAACTGATGGAAGAAGTTCACCTGCAATCTTGTACATATTGGGAATCATAAGAAGAAGACCCTGAGAAGCAGTATAAGTAGTTGTAAGAGCACCTGCTGTAAGTGAACCGTGAACAGCACCTGCTGCACCACCCTCAGACTGCATTTCTGCAATCTTTACTGTTCTGCCGAACATATTCTTCTTGCCTTTTGCTGCCCATTCGTCCGTAACCTCAGCCATGTTTGAGGAAGGAGTGATGGGGTAGATAGCAGCAACGTCGGTAAACGCATATGAGACATATGCTGCGGCGGTGTTACCATCCATGGTTTTCTTGTTTCTTGCCATAGTATTTTTACCTCCTTGATATATATAAACAAAAATCAAACGCACAGATAGATTACAGGGGAACAGACTCCCCCATAATCATCCTAAAATATTATACAGCCTCGAGGCTTTTTAGTCAAGTTTTTCAGAGCATTTTTTCGTCAATAAACGTAATATATTTGATTTTTATACATTTTTATTTAAAATGTCACGAAGAATTTCCTCTATTTCCCTGCCTGTATCCTCCATATCCTTAATAAATGCGGCGGCACTTATTCTGACTGCACCGCTTCCCAATATTATCATCTGCTCAAGCCCGTCACTGGTTGCAACCTGAACGTGATGCTTCTTTCCAAGCTCGTGTGCAGTCTTTTCAATATAGGCATCGGCGGTCTGTGCCTCCTTGGTATAAACCACGCTGATGTTATGGATTTTCTCCACCTCTCCGCGGTTTCCCTTAACCTTGTAGGCGTCAAACACAAGAATGATTTCCTGCGAGTGGAGCGCACGATAAGAGCATATACGGTCGATTAACATATTGCGTGCATCCTCGAGGTTATCCTTGGCAACCTCTTTAAGCTCGTCCCATGCAAATATTATGTTATAACCGTCAATAAGAAGATACCCGGGACCCTGCTTCTGCGGTACACTGCGGTGTTTTTTCGGCGGTGCCGCATCCTTGGGTGTACGCATTGCATTATGATTTTTACGGACAATTTTTCCATAGGTACGTTCAAATATTGCCATAAGCTCATCATCGCTGTACGAGGATGAAGTTTTCTTTGTAAAATGACGTGGTACGATGTCTTCTGTTTTTTCATCGAAGATACTTTCAAGGTGCATATATTCCGTCACCTGATGCCACGGCACATTGAAGCCTGCACCGTGTTCACAGAATACGCTGTCGGCTGTGTTTTCAACATCGCTGTCACAGTTATAACCGATTTCGGCAATAACCTCTTCGGGATTTACGCAAGTGCCGTACCCCTTGAACGCGCAGGACAGCTTTCCGAGTCCGTGCGTATAGGAGGTTACACTACGCTGATATGAACGGATTTTGCTTACGGGGGCACTTCCCTTTATGACGGACATATCCCCTATTAAATCAGGGGCAGACATTTCCGCGCCCATCTGCTGGAGGTCGGTCATTGCCCTGCCTGTAGAGTCGGTAGGAACTTCTAAGATAAATTCATAATAAGGCTCTAAAAGCACACTCTCGGCACATCTTAAACCGTGACGTACTGCACGGTAGGTTGCCTGCCTGAAATCACCGCCCTCGGTATGCTTTATATGTGCCTTTCCCGATTTTAAGGTTATTTTCATATCGGTAATTGTACTTCCCGTAAGGACACCGATATGCCTTTTTTCGTTAAGGTGTGTAAGCACAAGCCTTTGCCAGTTTTTTCCTAAATAATCCTCACTGCAATCTGTGTCAAATACCAGACCTGCCCCTCTTTTTAATGGTTCAAGAAGAAGATGTACCTCAGCATAATGACGAAGCGGTTCGTAATGCCCCACACCTTCGACGGAAGATGTTATGGTTTCTTTATATATGATACTTCCCTGCGCAAACTCTACATTGAGTTTAAAACGGTCTGCTAAAATTTTCTGCAATACCTCAAGCTGTACCTCGCCCATAAGCTGAATATTTATTTCACCAAGGGCACTGTTCCACCCTACACGAAGCTGAGTTTCCTCTTCCTCCAGTTTTCTTAGTTGTACAAGGGCTACACGAGGGTCCACCCCATCCTCAAGCACCACACGGTAATTAAACACCGGCTCCAATGTAAGGGCAGGAGAATTTTCCTCAAAACCAATTCCCTGACCGCCCGAAAGGGTTGTGATACCCAAAACTGCACATACATCACCTGCATATGCTTCCTGCACATTTTTGTACTTTGCACCGGAGTACACACGGATTTCGCTGACTTTTTCCTCCGTGTCGCCTGACTGTATTTTATCACGGACACGGAGACTTCCGCCTGTTATTTTCATATGAGTAAGGCGGTTTCCTTTCTCATCCTCGGAAATTTTGAAAACTCTTGCCCCAAGCTGAGGATTTTCTCCGTTATAAGAGGTATATTTATCAATACCATTCAAAAATTCCTCTACACCCTGAAGCTTCAGTGCAGAACCAAAATAGCAAGGGAACATCTTCCTACTTTCGATTGCTTCTGAGATTTCTTCGTCGGTAATTGTTCCGTTTTCGAGGAAAGAATTACAAAGCTCCTCGCTGCATAATGCCGCTTCCTCAAAAAACGCTTCCTTATCCTCATTATTAAACACGACAAAACCGCTGCCCAGGTTTTTGTTAAGGTCAGCTAAAATTTTTTCCTTATCTGTGCCTTCCATATCCATTTTATTGACAAAAATGAATGTGGGAATAGCGTGCTCCGAAAGAAGCTTCCACAAGGTCTGTGTATGGCTCTGCACACCCTCGCTTCCGCTTACAACCAACACTGCGGCATCAAGTGCCCACAACACCCTTTCCGTTTCTGCCGAAAAGTCCACGTGACCGGGTGTATCGAGGAGTGTTATCTGCGTGTTTTTTAGATTCATAACCGCTTGCTTGGAAAATATGGTGATTCCGCGGTCTTTTTCTATTTCATTTGTATCAAGAAAGGCATCACGGTGGTCAACTCTGCCAAGGGTACGGATTTCCCCTGCCGTATAAAGCATAGCCTCGGAAAGGGTTGTTTTTCCGCTGTCAACGTGTGCCAGTATTCCCAGTGCAATTCGTTTCATAAGGTGGTTTCCTTTTCTAAAAAGTTTCTATTATATTATATCTGCAATGCCTTACAAAGTCAAGAAAGGGGTGTAGCAAAATGCGCACACCACGCAAGGCAAAAGAAATGCTTAACAAAGCCTTTTAGTAACAATTGTAAAGTCAAAATAAAGCGAAAGTTAATGTGGAAATTCGTCAATTGACGAATTTCTGCTATAAAATGCCTTGTGTTTTGAACAAACTTCACCTCTCGGTGTACCATCGTACACCTTCGGGTATCCCCTGCGGGTTCAGTTTGTCCAATCTGCACTATTTTTCGTCCACCCCAAAGGGGCTGTAGCAAAATGGAATCATTTTGCTACAGCCCCTTCAATTATTTGTCCTTATTAAGCCATTTCTTTTCCCTGTTTCTTAAAATAGTAAAGAACACAACTCCCAATGCAATTGCCGTAACTATCCACGAAGCAGGATATGAAATATAAAGAATCTTAAGGTCTTGTGCGTTGGAATAAGGTGCGCCGAGCCTGTCGAACCTACTGCCGCAAGGGATTTCGGGCCTGCAAACCTACCTACAACAATCATATCTGCCGCATTATAAAGCGTCTGTAAAATGCCCGATATCATAATCGGAATTGTAAAAGCTATTATTAATTTAAAGATGTTCCCTTTTGTCATATCCACGGTATGCTTTTTATAAACAAGTCCCATTACTCCTGCAATATCTTCTCTCTTACAAGCTGATTATACTCCCTTAAAAAGTAAAGTCAAGCCGAAACAGATACAATTTTGAACAAATATTATAAATTCTGCAACTTATTGAAACAGTATGACGAAAACTTTTTTTCTTTAGTACACAGTTAGACAAAAACTCTCACACCTAAAATGCTAAAATACTTGCGAGAGAGTATGAAAGGATGATTTACCAATGAGTGTATCAAATCCCAGACCCTTGCGGGAGAGAATGGGTAAAACCCGCAGTTTTTTCAAAGGACAACCTATTAAAAAAGCAAAAAAGTATGTATTTACTGCAACGGCTTTAAAATGCATATGTGCATTTTTACTGTCGAGGACAAGCTTTATCGGTGGCGCAACACCCCTTGGGTTTGCTTTTTTTGCGGCAAATTTTGGTTTCGGAGGAACTTACGCCTGTGCAGTTTCAGCCGTTTTGGGACTTCTTTTCTCAGGCAAAGGTATTTTGACTGTAGGCAAGTACATAATTTCCGTCATACTGTTTTCCCTTGTACACGAACGCTTTCTGCAGAAGAAGAATCACAACGCTGGGATTAAAGGCATAAGTGGCTGCCTGAGCATTTTATTATCGGGGCTCTTCCTGCTGTTTGCGGATGTAACCTTTGACGGGTATCCGCTTCTTTACGACAGTATGGTTCTTATTGTTGAAAGTGCCACGGTCTGGTTTTGTGTAAGGGCATTTGCCGTTGCACTTAATCTTATATCATCATTACGCTTCAGAAGAACACTGACTGCAGAGGAAACGGTTTCTTTTGCTTTACTTTCGGGCGGTATTCTGTGCGGTATCGGTAATTTCGGCATACCTGGATTTTTTTCCGTGACAGGGATTTCCTGTGTTCTGTGCGTGCTTCTTTTTGCCGTTCGTTTTGGAAGTCTGCAGGCATGTAGTGCGGGAATCATAATGGGTATTGTAAGCTGTCTCAGTCGTGGAAGAATTGACGGAGGTGCCGCTTCCTATGCTCTTTGCGGATTGTGTTCGGGATATTTTGCAAAAAATGGAAAGTGGGCGGCGTGCGTTTCCTTTGTTATGACAAACGCCATTGTCACTATTTTATCAAACGGCTCTACGGAGGTTTTTATAAGCCTGTCAGACACCGTTATTGCGGCATTTATACTTTATTGTATGCCACAAAAAGTATTTAGTACATTAAACCAGTTTTCCCTCGCTTCCCCGCCTGCATTCGACCTTGTTGCAGGAAAGCTGAGGGGGGCACAAATGACCGTGGAAAACTGTCAGAAAAGCTTCCGCCGTATTTTTGAGCTTCGGAACAATGATGAATACAACACGCTGATTCTATACAGAAGAACTGCGCGAAACACCTGCGGAAGCTGCGGACTCAGAAAATACTGCTGGGGCAGGGATGCAAAAGCCACTAAAGAAGCAATGGACATGCTGTGTCAAAATCTTCAGGGCGGAAAGCCTGCCACAGCTGACTGTGCTCCTCCCCATTGTCTCAGGAGTGACCAGTTTGTAGCTGAGTTCTCCAAAATGTTTGAAATATATAAAAACGACTGTATGTGGACTGAAAAACTAAGCGAGTTCCGCACAACAGCATACAGTATATTTGACGGCATCTCGGGAATATTGGGGCTTGGCGCAAAAGAGCTTTCCGAAAGCATTGATTGTGACAGCGTTGCCGCCGACAACCTTAAAATGCTTCTTCGGAAAGAGGGTATATCAGCCCGTGATATTTTTGTCAGCGGTAAAGAGGACGAAATGCAGGTGACATTGAAGCTTGAAAGCTGTGGTGGTTTTGGCAGATGCGAAAAATCTGTATGCAGTATTCTTGAGGATGCACTTGGAAAACCCTTTGTAAGAACGGGAGTGCGCTGCTGCGGAGAATGTTCGTTTACATATGTTGTAAAGCCTGCTTTTTCGATTACCACTGCGGTGGCATCTGCAGTTAAGGCAAGAAGAAAAGTCAGCGGAGACCACGCTATGTATGCTCTGTTGGACAGGCATACATATGCAATGATTTTGTGCGACGGCATGGGAAGCGGAGAGATTGCACGTGAGGAAAGCCGTACCGCATCAAATCTTCTCTTGAAGCTGTTATGCCTTAAAATGGAGCCTGAAACTGCAATAAACATTATAAATTCAATGCTTCTGTGGACATTTTCAGGCAGCATTGCTGCTATTGATTTATGCATAATTAATCTTGATGACGGCTCATCAAAAATTTATAAATGCGGAGGTTCGGGAAGCTATACCAAGATAAAAGACAGCGTAGAAAAGATTTCTGCACCCTCCCTGCCTGCAGGGGCATTTGCAACAGGAGATACAGAAATATTCTCCGTCAATTCCGAAAAAGGAAGTATGGTAGTAATGGTTTCTGACGGTGTGACCGCATCTGAAAACGGAAAGCTGTCGTGGATAAAGGAAATGATTGACGAATATGACGGCACGGAGCCTGAAGCACTGGCACAGATGATACTGGGAAAGGCAAAAGAAATATCCAACTCTGAGCCTGGTGATGATCT
Organism: Clostridia bacterium; assembly: GCA_045656865.1. Taxonomy (GTDB): domain Bacteria; phylum Bacillota; class Clostridia; order UMGS1883; family UMGS1883; genus UMGS1883. The sequence goes on from JAZOSB010000005.1 coordinate 8,749, forward strand.
GACTGTGTTGGCGGCTTATATCGGCTGATAAGGTCAGCCTTTTGCAACGAAAAATTTAATGCTAGTGTATAACATCACGCAAGTATGTCAATAATTTCCATAGATAGGAGATGAATATATGAATAATAACACACGGAAAATCGTTGTTTTAAACAATCTTAATTCGCCAAGAATTGAACAGGCTATTTTCATACTGCGTGACGAAGTGGTAACAAATGAAAGCGATGCAGTAATAGAAGCACAGAAAATTGTAGATATGTACGTAAAATCCCTTGAAGCTCCTCCGATTCAAGGTCAGAAGAAAAAAAGCCGTGCAGGATTTTTTATCGGTGTAACTCTGTACACATTTATGACGGCGATATTGACCGCCTACCTTATGGCAATAAGATAAAAAGGCTATATAAAACTAAAATAAGCTCCCATAGTGGGAGCTTATTTTAGTTTTATACCCTATTATTCATTTTTTCAAGTGCTTCCGCCTTAAATTCGGCAAAGCGGTTTTCCTCAATAGCTGTTCTGATTTTTGCCATAAGGTCGTTATAGAAATGAAGATTGTGAAGAACGCAAAGCCTCATTCCGAGCATTTCCTTTGCCTTTATCAGGTGACGGATATAGCTTCTTGTATAGTTTTTGCAGGCAGGACACTGACATCCTTCCTGAAGCGGTCTGTCGTCTTTTTCAAATTTCTTGTTGTTCAGGTTAAGAACACCAATATCTGTGAAAAGGTTTGCGTGACGGGCATTTCGGCTGGTTATTACACAGTCGAAGAAGTCAACGCCTCTCTCCACCGCTTCCAGTATATTCTGGGGTGTACCTACGCCCATAAGGTAACGTGGCTTATCCTTGGGCATATGAGGCTCTACTGCATCGATTATACGGTACATTTCCTCCGCACTTTCTCCCACGGCAAGTCCGCCGATTGCATAACCGTCAAGGTCAAGGGTTGCAATTTTTTTCATATGCTCGATTCGTAAATCCTCATAAGTTCCGCCCTGATTTATACCGAAAAGCATCTGATGTTTATTGATGGTATCAGGGAGTGCGTTAAGACGGGTAAGCTCCGCCTTACATCTTTCAAGCCAGCGGTAGGTACGGTCGCAGGAATTTTTTACATATTCGTAGGGAGCAGGGTTTTCAACACATTCGTCAAACGCCATTGCAATAGTAGATGCAAGGTTTGACTGAATCTGCATACTTTCCTCAGGTCCCATAAATATACGCTTTCCGTCTATATGCGACTGAAAGTTTACACCCTCCTCCGTAATTTTACGAAGTGATGCAAGGGAAAACACCTGAAAACCACCGCTGTCAGTAAGAATCGGTCTGTCCCAGTTCATAAACTTGTGTAGTCCACCCATATCACGGATAAGCTCATCGCCGGGACGCACGTGGAGATGGTATGTGTTTGAAAGCTCCACCTGGCAGCCAACATCCTTTAAGTCAAGAGATGATACTGCACCCTTGATTGCCGCTGATGTTCCCACATTCATAAATACGGGAGTCTGTATTGTTCCGTGTACGGTCTGGAATGTACCGCGTCTTGCACGGCCTTCTTGTTTCAGTAATGTAAACATAATTTCTCCTTAGTTTTTTCACACATCCATAATAACAGGTAAAATCATCGGTTTTCTGTGTGTTCCTTCATATATATAGCTGCTGAGTGCATTTTTTACATTATTCTTAATGGTGTTCCAGTCACGCTGGTTTGAAATCAATGTGTCCTGAAGAGCAATTGTGACAATCCTCTTCATTTCCTCCATAAGACCCTCATTATCACGCATATAGATAAATCCTCTTGTGATAACCTCCGGCTCTGCCGACATTTTGTGAGTTTTGCCGTTTATAGCTATAACAACCATTATTATACCGTCTTCGGCAAGGTGCTTTCTGTCACGGAGTACGATATTTCCTACATCCCCAACACCGTAGCCATCAACAAGGAGGTCACCCGCCTGAACATTTCCCGTAACCTTTGCGCTGTCCGCCGTAAATTCAAGCACACTGCCGTTTTCAAGCTTGAAAATATTCTTTCTCGGGATTCCCATTTCCTCCGCCAGCATTGCGTGACGGCGGAGATGACGGCTTTCACCGTGTACGGGAATAAAAAACTTGGGCTTTACAAGTCCCATTATTATTTTAAGCTCTTCCCTGCAGGCGTGTCCCGATACGTGTACCTCTGTAAGTGCAGAATGTACAACCTCAGCACCCTTTCTGTAAAGCTCATTAATTACATTGGATACGGTTTTTTCGTTTCCTGGAATGGGTGATGCTGAAATAATTACAAGGTCGCCCTTTCCAATCTCCACCTTTTTATGGTCGGAAAATGCCATACGGGTAAGAGCACTCATAGGCTCACCCTGACTTCCCGTTGTAATGATTACAAGCTGATGGTCCTGATACTTCTTAACATCCTCAATGGGAATCATTGTTCCCTCGGGAATTTTAAGATAGCCGAGAGTTGATGCAACATCAATTATATTAACCATACTTCTGCCCGACACAGCAACCTTTCTGCGGTTGCGGACAGCGGCATTTATTACCTGCTGAACACGGTCTACATTGGATGCAAATGTCGCAACAAATATTCTTGAACGGGTTCCTTTGAAAAGAGTTTCAAAGGTTTCACCGACAGTTCTTTCACTCATTGTATAACCTGGGCGCTCTACGTTTGTGGAGTCGCTCATAAGAGCGAGTACACCCTGTTTTCCAAGCTCGCCAAAGCGTGCAAGGTCAATCATACTGCCCTCAATCGGGGTGCAGTCAATTTTGAAGTCACCCGTATGGACAACAGTACCCACAGGGGTTTTTATTGCCATACCGACAGCATCACTTATACTGTGATTTACACGGATAAATTCAACGCTGATATTTTTGCCGATTTTAGCTGTATCTCCTGCCTTTACACGGTTAAGCTTGGCTACAGACAATATTCCGTGTTCCTTAAGCTTCTGCTCTATAAGTCCGCAGGCAAGACGCGTTCCGTAAACAGGAACATTCACGCTTCTTAAAAGGTATGCAATACTTCCTATATGGTCCTCGTGTCCGTGAGTTATTACTACGCCCTTTACCTTGTCCTTGTTATTGACAAGATATGTCATATCGGGAATTACGCAGTCTACACCGAACATCCCATCCTCCGGGAATGCCATACCGCAATCGACAACCAGAATTTCACCACCGATTTCAAAGGCAGTAATATTCTTGCCGATTTCATTCAATCCGCCAAGAGGAATCATTTTCAATTTTAATTTTTTTGCCATTATTTTCTCCTTTTCATATCTACGGTTTACAAAGAGATATGTCCTGAACATCTCCTATGTACATTGCTTCATATCCTTTACCGCTGTATTCAGTACTACTGAGGTATTACTATAACAAGTATACACCTCTTCAATGAGTAATTATACCATAAAGAGGTAAAAAGTCAACAAAATTAATAGCCGATAATTGCTACTATTTGTCAAATTTTTTCTTTACTAATTACCTATTGTGTGCTATAATAAATTGATTTGTTGCGGAGATATTTCAGGATTTTATATTTATGCACAAATTACACTTGCTTTTTCGAGCTATTTTTGGTGTTTTATAAAAAATTTGAGAATTTTTATGCAAAAAGCTTGCATATTTATGCATTGTGAGTTAGAATATACAAAACGTAATTTTTAAATGGAGCGATTTTGTTATGAAAAAGGTATTTATTGACGGCAGTGCCGGTACTACGGGACTGAGGATAGCTGAAAGGCTTTCCAAAAGAAATGATATAGAAATTATAAAGCTTCCTGAGGAGCTTCGCAAGGATAACGATGCAAGAAAGAAAGCACTTAATTCCTGCGACATTGCTTTCCTGTGTCTTCCCGACGCAGCCGCAATAGAAGCAGTAAATATGATTGAAAATGAAAACGTTGTTGTTCTCGACACCTCAACGGCGCATAGGACAAACGATAATTGGGCGTACGGTTTTCCCGAGCTTTCAAAAGAGCATTTTGAAAAGGTTGCCTCTGCAAAAAGAATTGCAGTGCCCGGCTGTCACGCAAGCGGATTCATTGCACTTGTATACCCCCTCATTGAAAATGGGATTATTGACAAGGACACTCTTCTCACCTGCCACAGTATCACAGGTTACAGCGGTGGTGGAAAGAAAATGATTGCCGAGTATGAGGGCGAAGAAAGAAATGAGCTTTTCGATGCTCCCCGTCAGTATGCACTCGGTCAGACTCACAAGCATCTTCCCGAAATGGGCAAGGTGACAGGGCTTACAAATGCCCCCATATTCTGCCCTATTGTATCGGATTTTTACAGCGGAATGGCAGTAACCGTACCGATTTTCAAAAGCCAGCTTAATGACGGATTTACCGTAGAAGATATTAAGAAAGCATACAAGGAAAAATACATAGGGGAAATTGTTACATATCTTGAAAGCATTGATGAAAGCGGACTTATAAGTGCAAATGCACTTTCCTTTAAGGATTCAATGCAGATAACAGTTTCGGGTAATGATGAGAGAATCCTTCTCATTGCAAGATATGACAATCTCGGTAAGGGTGCCTCTGGTGCGGCACTTGAATGTATGAACATTGTAATGGGTGAAAAGCCGTCTTCAATGCTCGATATATGAAAGGATGATACAGATGTTTAATATAATTGAAGGCGGCATATGTGCGCCGAAAGGGTTTTCTGCAAACGGTATCCATTGCGGAATCCGTAAAAACCGTACGAAGCGTGACATTGCACTTATCTTAAGTGATGTTCCCGCTGCTGCGGCTGCAACATATACAACAAATCTTGTTAAGGGTGCTCCCCTTACAGTCACAAAGAATAACATTGCAAACGGTTACGCACAGGCAGTTATCTGCAACAGCGGTAATGCCAACACCTGCAACGCAAACGGAATAGAAGTTGCAGAAGCAATGTGCAGGCTTGTTGCAGAGCATACAGATGTCAAGGCTGAGGATGTTATCGTTGCATCAACAGGCGTTATCGGTCAGCCTCTTGACCTTGAGCCGATTGCAAACGGAATGAAAGAGCTTGCAGCAGGTCTTGGGAAAGACAGCGAGCACGCAGATTACGCTTCTGAAGCAATTCTCACAACAGACCTTGTGAAAAAGGAAATTGCAGTAAGCTTTACCCTCGGCGGTAAGGAATGTAAGATTGCAGGTATTGCAAAGGGCAGCGGTATGATTCATCCCAATATGGCGACAATGCTTGTATTTATCACAACAGATGCCGCAATTTCTCCAAAAATGCTTCAGAAAGCACTTTCAACAGATATAAAGAACACTTTCAATATGATAAGTATTGACGGTGATACTTCCACAAATGATATGGTTAGTGTTATGGCAAACGGACTTGCAGGAAATACTATGATTGAGTCCGAGGGCGAGGATTTTGAAACTTTCGCAAAAGCGCTTAACACAGTTACAATCCATCTGTGCAAAATGATTGCAGGTGACGGTGAGGGTGCAACAAAGCTTCTTGAATGTATGGTGAGTGGTGCAAAAGATGAAAAATGTGCAAAAACAGTTGCAAAGTCCGTTATCTGCTCATCCCTTCTTAAAGCGGCTATGTTTGGTGCGGATGCAAACTGGGGCAGGGTGCTCTGTGCAATTGGATACAGCGGTGCAGATGTAGATGTTAATAAAATTGATGTATCTTTCAGTTCCAAAGAGGGAACAATCGCAGTTTGCAAAAACGGTGCAGGTGTAGATTTTTCAGAAGAAATTGCAAAGAAAATATTGCTTAAAAAGGAAATTAATATTATAATAAACCTTAACGACGGTGATGCATCTGCTACTGCTTGGGGATGCGACTTAACTTATGATTATGTTAAGATAAACGGCGACTATCGTACTTGATATAGTGACAACGAAAAGTTTTAAAATGTACTTGGAGGAAACAATAATGACAAATGCACAAAGAGCTGAGGTTTTAACTCAGGCACTTCCTTACATACAGAAATATACAGATAAAATTATCGTTGTTAAGTACGGCGGTAATGCAATGATTAATGACGAGCTTAAGGATGCCGTTATGGGGGATATTGTTCTTCTCTCCCTTATCGGTATTAAAGTAGTTCTCGTTCACGGCGGTGGTCCCGAAATCACACAGATGCTTAAGGCTGTCGGCAAGGAATCCCAGTTTGTAAACGGTCTTCGCGTTACTGATAAGGAAACTGTTGACATCGTACAGATGGTACTTGCAGGCAAGGTTAACAAGAATCTTGTAAATCTTCTTCATCACAAGGGCGGCAAGGCTGTCGGTCTTTGCGGTATTGACGGTCATATGATTGAGGCAGAAGTTCTCAATCCTAAGCTTGGCTTCGTCGGTGAAATCACCAAGGTTAATGTAGAGCCTATTACAGATGTTCTGGAAAAAGGTTATATTCCCGTAATTTCTACCGTTGGTTGCGACAAAGAGGGCAATGTTTACAATATTAACGCTGATACAGCCGCATCCAAGATTGCAGGAATTTTAGGTGCAGAAAGTCTTATTTCCATGACTGATATTGAGGGTATTCTTCGTGATAAGGATGACCCCTCTACTCTTATTTCCAAAATTGTTGTTAATGAGGCACCCAAGCTTGTTGAGGAGGGTGTTATCTCAGGTGGTATGATTCCCAAGGTTGAGTGTTGTATTGACGCAATCAACAGTGGTGTTAGGAAAGTATTTATAATTGACGGAAGAATCCCCCACTCCATACTTATCGAAACCTTGACCAACGAAGGTATCGGTACTATGTTTGTTCGGGGTGAATAAACTTGTTTTTACGGTGCAGTACTTTATGTACGCACCGTAATTTGGGATATATAAGGAGTAAAATTATGAACACATTTGAAAAAGACAGGAAGTTCGTCGCACCTACTTACGGCCGTTTTCCTGTGGAAATCGTAGGCGGTAAGGGTGCAGTTCTTAAGGGCAGCGACGGTAAAGAATATATTGATTTAGGCAGCGGTATTGCCGTAAATACATTTGGTGCGTGTGACAGCGAATGGGTGGATGCAGTAAAGGCACAGCTTGACAAATTTGCCCATACATCCAACCTCTACTACACATCACCTTGTGCCGACCTTGCCGAGATGCTTTGCGAAAGAACGGGAATGAAGAATGTATTCTTCTCCAACTCCGGTGCAGAAGCAAACGAATGTGCCATAAAGGTTGCACGCAGGTACGGTGCACTCAATAAAGGTGCTGACTACTACACAATAGTAACACTTGAAAAGAGCTTCCACGGAAGAACACATACAACTCTTGCGGCAACAGGACAGGAAAATTTCCACAAAGAATTTCTTCCCCTTACAGAGGGGTTTGTGCACGCAACACCAAATGACATTGATTCACTTAACGAAGTTGTTAAAAACAATAAGTGCTGTGGTATAATGATTGAAATTGTTCAGGGCGAGGGCGGTGTAAATGCTCTTGACAAAGAATTTATTCAAGAGGCTGCCAGACTTTGCAAAGAAAATGACCTTGTGCTGATTGTTGACGAGGTACAGACAGGAAACGGCAGAACGGGTAAGCTTTACGCATATATGCACTACGGTATCGAGCCTGATGTCGTTTCAACTGCAAAGGGACTTGCAGGCGGTCTTCCCCTCGGTGCAACAATGCTCGATGAAAAGGTAAAGGATATTTTTGAGCCGGGACTTAACGGTTCAACTTTCGGCGGAAACCCCGTTTGTTGCAGCGGTGCGGTAAATGTTCTTTCAAGACTTACCGATGAATTTCTGGATGCGGTTACTAAAAAAGCTAACCTTATCCGCGAAACACTTTCCGGTGCTGAGGGTATTGAAAGCATCTCCGGTCTTGGACTGATGATGGGTATTAAAACAACTAAGGAAGCGAAGGAAGTTGTAAACTACTGTATTGAAAAGGGAGTTTTGGTACTTACTGCAAAGGACAAGGTAAGACTTCTTCCCCCTCTTAACATAGAAACCAATGAGCTTTTGAAAGCTCTTGACATAATCAAGGAGGCATGTAAATTATGAAACACTTATTAAAACTCGGTGACCTTACGAAGGAAGAGATTGTAGAAATTCTCGACCTTGCGGATAAGCTGAAGTATGAAAAGAAAAACGGTATCGAGCATCACCTTTTAAAGGGTAAGACTCTCGGTATGATTTTCCAGAAGTCTTCTACAAGAACAAGAGTATCCTTTGAGGTTGGTATATTTGACCTCGGCGGTACGGCTCTTTTCTTAAGCCCGCGCGATCTGCAGATTGGCAGAGGCGAGGTTATTCAGGATACAGCTAGAGTTCTTTCCAGATTTCTTGACGGTATTATGATCCGTACCTTCGAGCAGAAAGAGGTTGAGGATTTGGCAGCATTCGGAAATATTCCGATTATTAACGGTCTTACAGACTATTGTCATCCCTGTCAGGTGCTTGCTGACCTTATGACAATCCGTGAAAAGAAAGGCAAGCTTGAAGGACTCAAAATGTGCTTCGTAGGTGACGGTAACAATATGGCAAACTCACTTATCGTCGGCGGTATCAAGATGGGAATGGAGGTTTCCATTGCCTGCCCCAAGGGTTATGAGCCTGATGCCGACATTATGAAGTGGGCATATGAAACAGGTAAATTTACTTGCACTCCCGACATTAAGGAAGCCGCTGCCGGTGCAGATGTTCTCTATACAGATGTATGGGCATCTATGGGTCAGGAGGAAGAGTCTCAAGAAAGAGCAAAAATCTTCAAGGATTATCAGATTAACAGTGAGCTTATGCAGGTTGCAAATGAGGGTGCTATGGTGCTTCACTGTCTTCCTGCACACCGCGGAGAAGAAATCACCGCTGAAATAATTGAACAGCACGCAGATGAAATCTTTGAAGAGGCTGAAAACAGACTCCACGCACAAAAGGCTGTTATGGTTAAGTTAATGGCTTGATTTATATTTACTTTTACTATACTAAAATTCAGAAAGGCATGGTTATATGAAAGCATATTTGATTCTGGAAAACGGAAAAGTTTTCTGTGGTGAAAGCTTCGGTGCAGTAACAGAAGAAACCGGCGAAATTGTTTTCTCCACTTCTATGGGAAGCTACATTGAAGCTCTTACAGACCCTTGCTACTACGGACAGATTCTTGTTCAGACCTATCCCCTTATCGGTAATTACGGTATGATTTATTCCGATATGGAAAGCGAAAAGGTGCATTTAAAGGGTTATATAGTTCGCGAAATCTGTGATATGCCCTCAAACTTCCGCTGTGAAGGAACTTTGGATAATTTCCTTAAAGAGCAGGGCATTATGGGCATATGCGGAATTGACACAAGAGAAATCACCAAGATTATCCGTGAAGAGGGTACAATGACCGCCCGCATCACTACAAAAGAGCCTGACAATGCAAAGCTTACAACCTTTGATACAAAGGATGCTGTATCGGCTGTAAGCACCAAGGAAAAATATACTGTTGGTGACGGAGTTGCAAAAATTGCTCTCCTTGATTTCGGTACTACCAAGTCAGCCGTTAAGACACTTGCCGACAAGGGTGCGACAGTTACTGTCCTCCCCTATAATACAAAAGCGGACGAGCTTCTTTCTTATGATGCGATTTACCTTTCCGACGGACCTGGAAATCCTGAGGATATGACAGATGCGGTGAATGTTATTAAGGAAGTTTTCGGTAAAAAGCCCATCTTTGCAACGGGACTTGGTCATCAGCTTTTAGCTATGGCAAATGGTGCAAAGGTAGAAAAGCTTACCTACGGACACAGAGGTGCAAATCAGCCCGTTAAACAGATAGAAACAGGCAGAGTTTATATAACAAGCCAGAATCACAGCTATGCAGTAGTAACAGGCACACTCCCTGAATGTGCGACAGTTACTTACGAAAACCTCAACGATAAGAGCTGTGAGGGTATTGAATATAATGGAAAGAATGCAGTTTCAATTCAGTTCCGTCCCATTGCCGGTGACGGACCAAACGAAACAAACTTTTTATACAACAAATTTTTTGAAATGATTGGAGGATGTAAGAATGCCTAAGAATAAAGACATCAAAAAGGTATTAGTTATCGGTTCCGGACCTATCGTTATCGGTCAGGCTGCTGAATTTGACTACGCAGGTGCTCAGGCTTGCCGTGTCCTCCGTGATGAGGGCGTTAATATCGTTCTTGTAAACTCCAATCCTGCTACAATTATGACAGACAAGGCTCTTGCAGATGAAATCTATCTTGAGCCTCTTACAGCAGATACAATTAAGAGAATTATTGAAAAAGAAAGACCTGATAGTCTCCTTGCGTCCTTAGGCGGACAGACAGGTCTTACCATTGCAATGCAGCTTGACAAGGAAGGCTACCTTGACAAAATGGGTGTTAAGCTTATCGGTACAAATGCCGAGGCTATTGACCGTGCCGAGGACCGTGAGCTTTTCAAGGAAACAATGCTTAAAATCGGACAGGGTTGTATTCCCTCCGACATTGCTACAACAGTTGACGAATGTCTCAGCATTGCAGAAAAAATCGGCTATCCCGTAATTGTTCGTCCTGCTTTCACCCTCGGCGGTGCAGGCGGCGGTGTTGCATATGATGCCGATACACTTGCTAAAATTGCAAACAACGGTCTTACACTCTCCCCCATTACTCAGGTGCTTATCGAAAAGTACATCTACGGCTGGAAAGAAGTAGAGTTTGAGGTTATGCGTGACCACGCGGGTAACGCAATCACCATCTGCAGTATGGAAAATGTTGACCCAGTTGGTATTCACACAGGTGACAGTATAGTTGTTGCTCCTGCGGCAACTCTTTCCGATAAAGAATATTCAATGCTCAGAAAAGCGGCTCTTGACATTATTACAGAGCTTAAGATTGAAGGCGGCTGTAACTGTCAGTTCGCTCTTAATCCCGACAGTTTTGAATATGCGGTAATCGAGGTTAACCCCAGAGTATCGCGTTCTTCCGCCCTTGCAAGTAAGGCAACTGGTTACCCCATTGCAAAGGTTACTACAAAGATTGCACTCGGCTACACACTTGACGAAATCAAGAATGATGTTACCGGTGTAACATACGCTTGCTTCGAGCCTGCAGTTGACTATATGGTAGTTAAGTTCCCCAAGTGGCCCTTCGACAAGTTTGTGTATGCTGACAGAAAGCTCGGTACACAGATGAAGGCTACAGGTGAGGTTATGTCTATCGGCAACTCCTTTGAATCAGCTCTTATGAAGGCTGTAAGAGGTGCAGAGCTTAAGACAGAAACTCTCCAGCACAAGGAAGTTCAGGCTATTGAAGATATTGAAAAGAAGCTTTATGACCTTGACGACCTTCGTATATTCACTGTTTATGAAGCATTGGTTAGAGGAATTTCAATTGACAGAATTAATGAAATCACAAGAATTGACAAGTGGTTCCTTTCCAAGATTAAAAATATTGTAGACTATGAAAAGAGCATCCGCGGAAACCTTACTCCCGAGCTTTATGAAAAGGGTAAGAAGCTTGGTTTCACGGATAAGGCTCTCCAGGAAATCAGCGGTTGCAAATGCTCTGCACACAAGAACTGTGTTTATAAGATGGTTGACACCTGCGGTGGCGAATTCAAGGCAAAGACTCCTTATTTCTACTCAACATATGATGACGACTGCGAAGCAAGAGCAGTTACTACCAATAATAAAAAGGTTATCGTTCTCGGCTCCGGTCCTATAAGAATTGGTCAGGGTATTGAATTCGACTACTCCTCCGTTCATTGTGTATGGGCACTTAAGGAAATGGGTTATGAGGTTATTATCATCAATAACAACCCCGAAACTGTTTCCACAGACTTTGACACAGCGGACAGGCTTTATTTTGAGCCTCTCACTCCAGAGGATGTAATGAATGTTATCGAGGTTGAAAAGCCGGAGGGTGTTGTCGTTGCATTCGGCGGACAGACAGCAATCAAGCTTGTTAAGTTTCTTGATGAAAACGGCATCAAGATTCTTGGTACTTCTGCAAAGAGTATCGATATGGCGGAGGACCGTGAACAGTTCGATGCACTCCTTGAAAAATTTGACATCAAGCGTCCCAGCGGCCTTTCTGTAATGACCAAGGAAGAAGCACTTGAAGCTGCTGAAAAGCTTGGCTATCCCGTACTTCTCCGTCCCTCCTATGTAATCGGCGGTCAGAATATGACCATTGCTTACAAGGAAGAAGATGTTATCCAGTATATGGACATCATTCTTTCACAGAAGATTGAAAACCCCGTTCTTGTTGATAAATATATGATGGGTAAAGAGCTTGAAGTTGATATCATAAGCGATGGTAAGGATGTTCTTATTCCAGGTATTATGGAACACGTTGAGCGTGCCGGTGTTCACAGCGGTGACTCCATTGCGGTATATCCCCCCTTCAATATAACAGACAAGATGCTTGACAAGATTGTTGACTGCTCAACAAAGCTTGCACTTTCTCTTAAAACTCAGGGACTTATTAATATTCAGTATGTTGTATATGATAACGAGCTTTATGTTATTGAGGTTAACCCCAGAGCATCAAGAACAGTTCCTTATATCAGTAAAGTAACAGGCATTCCCATGATTGACCTTGCAACTCAGGTAATGCAGGGTGCGTCCCTGCTTGACCTCGGTTACGGAAGCGGTCTTTACAAGATGCCTCCCTACTATGCAGTTAAGGTTCCCGTGTTCTCCTTCGAGAAGCTTTCCGGTATCAACTCCATCTTAGGACCTGAAATGAAGTCCACAGGTGAGGTTTTAGGTATTGGTAAGACTCTTAATGAAGCACTCTTCAAGGGACTTATTTCCGCAGGCTTTAACCTTGAAAGTCGCGGAGGAGTATATATCAGCGTTGATTCCAAGGACAAGTATGACCTTATCGAGCTTGCTAAGAAGCTTTCTGATGCAGGACTTGAAATTTATGCCGATGAAAAGAACTCACTTATCATTGATTCACTCGGTATTCCTGTTGAAACAGTTGAGGGTGAAAAGATTTACTCACTCCTTGAAAGTGAAAAGATTGGTTATATCATTCATACCAATTCCGGCCGTCCCAAGGAAATTGAGAAGTTTATAAGACTTCACCGCAGAGCACTTCAGCTCAGCATTGCTTGTCTTACATCTCTTGACACAGCTCATGCATTGGCTGACATTCTCTTAAGCCGTTTCAACCAGTACAATACAGAGCTTACAGACATTGCGAAGCTCCGCACAGAAAAGCTTAATATTCCTTTCATCAAGATGGAAGGTACAGGCGACGACTATATATTTATCAATAACTTTGACGGAAGCATTAAATTCCCCGAGGCACTTGCAATTGTGTTTAGCGACCGTCACAAAGGTATCGGTGCAGACGGACTTGTTCTTATCGAAAAGTCTGAGGTTGCAGATGCGAAGATGCGTATATTCAACACAGACGGCAGTGAGGGCAGAATGGCAGGTAACTCCATCCGCTGCGTAGGTAAGTACCTTTGGGATAACGGCTATGTATCTCACCGTCATATCACAGTTGAAACTGCAAGCGGTGTCAGAAAGCTGACTCTTCACCTCTTCGACAGAAAGGTTACAAGCGTAACCGTACAGATGGGTAATGCAGAATTTTCACCTGCGGCTATCCCTGTTGATATGCCTGGTGACAAGGTTGTAAATGAAACAGTTACAATCGGTGGAAAGAAGTATGACATTACTTGCCTTTCAATCGGTAACCCACACTGTGTTGTTATCTGTGACAATGTATATAATATCGACGTTCCCACAATCGGTCCCCGTTTTGAAAACGCCCCCATCTTCCCCGAGCGTATCAATACTGAGTTTGTAAAGATTATTGACAAGCGTACAATCAGAATGCGTGTATGGGAACGCGGCAACGGTGAAACACCCGCCTGCGGTACGGGTGCCTGTGCGGCAGCTATTGCGGCAGTTGAAAACGGATACTGCGAAAAGGATACAGACATTTCCGTAAGAGTTGAGGGCGGCGAGCTTATTGTTCGCTATACCGATGAAGGTGTGTTCCTTACAGGTGATGCGGAAAAAGTATTCGAGGGAATATATGAATATTGATGCATAAAACATAACTTTATGCACGAATATTCAAAAATTTATGAATTTTTATGCAAAAAGGCTTGCATAATTATACATTTAGTGTTATACTGTTTTCAATGAAAGATTGAAAACAAAAAGGAGATTTTTAAAATGGACAAAAAAGATATTAAAAAAGTAGTTCTCGCCTATTCAGGCGGACTTGACACATCAATTATTATTCCGTGGCTTAAGGAAAATTACAACAACTGTGAAGTTATCGCAGTTGCAGGTAATGTAGGACAGAATGACGAGCTTGACGGGCTTGAAGAAAAGGCATTAAAGACAGGTGCTTCCAAGCTGTATGTACTTGACCTTACAGAAGAGTACGTTGACGAATACATCATCCCCACAATGAAAGCAGGCGCAATTTACGAGGAATATCTCCTCGGTACAAGCCATGCACGTCCCTGTATTGCAAAGGGTCTTGTTGAAATAGCTCTCAAAGAAGGTGCAGATGCAATCTGCCACGGCTGTACAGGTAAGGGTAACGACCAGGTTCGTTTCGAGCTTGCTATCAAGCACTTTGCTCCCAAGATGCCCATTATCGCACCCTGGAGAATCTGGGACATCAAGTCCCGCGAAGAGGAAATTGAATATGCAGAAGCGCACAATGTTCCTCTTAAGATTAACCGCGAAACAAACTATTCCAAGGATAAGAACCTCTGGCACCTCAGCCACGAGGGTCTTGACCTCGAGGATACAGGTAATGAGCCACAGTATGAGAAGCCCGGCTTCCTTGAAATGGGGGTATCTCCCATTATGGCTCCTGATGAACCCACATATATCACACTTGATTTTGAGCAGGGTGTTCCCGTTGCATTCAATGACAAGAAAATGAGTGCTAAGGAAATCATCCTTGCCCTCAATGAAGTTGGCGGAAAGAACGGTATCGGTCTTCTTGACATCGTTGAAAACCGTCTTGTAGGTATGAAGTGCCGTGGTGTTTACGAAACTCCCGGCGGTGCAATTCTTTACAAGGCTCACAGCGTTCTCGAATCCATCTGCCTTGATAAGATGACTCTCCACGAAAAGCAGAAGCTTTCCATCACCTTTGCAGAGCTTGTTTACAACGGTCAGTGGTTTACTCCTCTTCGTGAGGCTCTCAGTGCATTCGTTGACAAGACTCAAGAAAAGGTTACAGGTAAGGTTAGACTTAAGCTCTACAAGGGCAATATGATTAACGCAGGTGTATGGAGCGATTATTCTCTTTACTCCGAAGAAATTGCAACATTCGGTGAAAGCGACTACAATCAGAAGGATTCTGAAGGCTTCATCAACCTTTACGGTCTTCCCATTGCAGTGCAGGCTATGGTTGATGCAAAGAATAAATAAGTTGAAAATTGATAATTGAAAGTTAAGGAGGATTTTCGCCAAAGCGAAAATCTTCCTTAATTGTCCATTTTCAACTTTTAATTTTACATTTTTACGGAGGTAAATTATGGACAAGATGTGGGCAGGGCGTTTTTCCAAAGCCCTCGATAAAGAAGCTGACGATTTTAATTCTTCCATACATTTTGACTGCAAAATGTACAAGCAGGATATTGAAGGCTCTATCGCACACGCAACAATGCTTGCGGCGTGTAACATAATATCACAGAGCGACTGTGACACAATTATAAAGGGACTTAAAGAAATTCTTTCTGACCTTAACGACGGAAAACTCGCTTTTGATTTTGATGCGGAAGATATTCATATGTTTGTTGAGGCGGAGCTTACCAAGAGAATCGGCGACGTGGGTAAAAGATTACACACAGCGCGCAGCCGTAATGACCAGGTAGCTCTTGATATCCGTCTTTTTATGCGTGATGAGGCGCAGGAAATCATTGCACTTATAAAGAAGCTTTTAGGTGCAATTTTAGTACAGGCAGAAGCAAACAAGGAAACAATTCTCCCCGGTTATACTCATCTTCAGCGTGCGCAACCGATTATGTTTGCACATCACCTGTGTGCATATGCAATGATGTTTATTCGTGATATTGGTAGAATTGAGGATGCCGTCAGGAGAATGAACTTCTCCCCCCTCGGCTCTTGCGCACTGGCAGGAACAACCTACGAAACTGACCGCGAAATGACGGCTAAGCTTCTTAGCTTTGACGGAATTACCCTTAACAGTATTGACGGTGTTTCCGACCGTGATTTCTGTGTTGAGCTTATGAGTGCGTTTGCGCTTATTATGACACACCTTTCCCGTTTTGCGGAGGAAGTAATTTTGTGGTCATCATGGGAATTTAAATTTGTTGAACTTGACGATTCCTATACAACAGGCTCGTCAATTATGCCCCAGAAGAAAAACCCCGATATGGCAGAGCTTGTCCGCGGTAAGACGGGCAGAGTGTACGGCGATTTAATGGCGATGTTGACAATCTTAAAGGGAATCCCCCTTGCATACAACAAAGATATGCAGGAGGACAAGGAAGCAATATTTGACAGTAGCGAAACTGTTAAAAAGTGCCTTAGTGTATTTGCTCCTATGATTGAAACAATGTCCGTAAGAAAGGACAAGATGTATGCCGCTGCAGGCGAAGGCTTCATCAACGCAACAGACCTTGCCGATTACCTGGTTAAGAAAGGTCAGCCTTTCCGCAGTGCTTACAAGACAGTCGGTCAGATTGTAGGCAAGTGTGTTGCCGAGGGTAAGACACTTGAAACACTTACTCTTCCCGAATACAAGGAATTTGACAACCTTTTTGAAGAAGATTTATATGCTGAAATCGACCTTAAAAACTGTGCCGAAAAGCGTATTTCCGCAGGCGGTACATCAGTAGCATCAATTGAAGTACAGATTAAGTATATAAAGAAGTTTATATAACAAAAAATGATGAACACAATGTGTTCATCATTTTTTTATGGTTCTTTTTACTTTTCTTACTACGCGTTTAAAAAAGTATTTTATCTGTCTTTTGGAAAGTGTCCTTACAGCATCAATACCGTACTGCAGAAATTCTTTATCGTGACGGTCTATATATTTATCTCCCTGATAAAAACCGTCTAGCATTCCCACTATATCCTCTTCCCTTACATTTTTTTCAAGAACGGCTCTGTTATCTCCACAGATAATGTAGCCGTTTTTTGTCACCCTGACAATGCGGTGCATTGTGTAGTGACCGAGCTTTCTGTACACGGGAATATCATATTTTTTAAGAGGGAACTCGGGGGGCACTATCACAACCTTGTCCCTGCCCTCAACAAGCATAGGACTCATACTGTCCCCTTTTGTAAGGGTTATATATACGCCATTTTGTTTTAAGCTTTCTTCCAAACCTAACATTTATTCCAACTCCAGTAGCTTTGCAGCATTAGTATAGAATATCATTTCCTTTTCTTCTTCTGTAAGCTGAAGTGCCTCTATTCTCTCTTCCTCTGCCTTTAGAGAAACAGCAGGATAGTCAGAGCCGAAAAGCACCTTATCCGCACCGTGGGCACGAATCATTTCCACCATTTTTTCGGGTGTTACCTCCCACATTGTGCTGGAGGTGTCAAACCACACATTCTTACCCACAAGACTTTTTGCTTCATTGTCCCACACGCTGTAACCGCCCATATGTGCCGCTACAAATTTATGCTCGGGGAATTTTTCAAGCACCCTTGAAAGCCTTTCGGGGTTTGAAAAGTCAAGGCTTTTGTCGCCCACGTGCAATACTATGGGGTAGTCCTGACCTATTTCCTCATACATAAAAAGTGCCTTGTCATCATCAATATTGAAAGCCTGAAAATCGGGGTGAAATTTGAATCCGCAAAGTCCGTGATTCTTTATACGCTGAATTTCACCCTTTACATCTTCATAGTCTGGATGCACCGAGCCGAAGATGATAAATCTTTCATCCCGCAAGTCAAAGAGGAAATCGTTATTTATAACAACCTGTGTAGGCTTTGTAGGGGTGGAAAATATAACTGCCTTATAAAATCCCGATTTTTCCATTTCTTCACGCATATCGGTAAATGTACCCAAGCCCTCCCATTTCATAC
Organism: Clostridia bacterium; assembly: GCA_045656865.1. Lineage (GTDB taxonomy): Bacteria > Bacillota > Clostridia > UMGS1883 > UMGS1883 > UMGS1883. Next base: position 26,713 of record JAZOSB010000005.1, read on the forward strand.
CGTAATGCTTTTCAAGGTTTGCTATGGCAAGATGGGCAATTTTCGGATTAAATATATGTGCGTGAAAATCTATAATCTTTCTCATTTTAAAACTTCTTTCTAAAAATATTGTTGCAGCGAAATTCACTGCAACAATATAGTCTGTCTGATCATCCTGGTGGCCACTGGAGACTGCGTCCGCCGAGCATATGGAAATGAAGATGTCCGACAGTCTGTCCGCCATCCTGACCGCAGTTATTTACGATACGATAACCTCCGTCTGCAATACCTTCATCCTTTGCAATTTTTGCCGCAACTGCAAATATATGACCTACTATGGAAGCGTTTTCCTCAGTAATCTCATTTGCAGATGCAATATGCTCCTTGGGAATTATCAATATATGCACCGGTGCCTGAGGTTCAATATCACGGAATGCGTAAACCAAGTCATCCTCATACACCTTTGCAGAGGGAATATCCCCTGCTGCTATTTTACAAAATAAGCAATCCATATTACAAAAGCTCCTCTACCTTATTAAGTGCTTTGGCAATCTTGGAAGCATCCTTACCGCCACCCTGTGCGCTGTCGGGCTTACCGCCGCCGCTGCCGCCTGCAATTGCTGTAATTTCCTTTATAATCTTGCCGCAATGTACGCCTGCCTTAACTGCATCCTGGCTTGCCATTGCAACAAATGAAATCTTGCCGTCAGTTTCTGCACCGAATACGCAAACGCTCATAGGAGTCTTTTCCTTGATTGCATCGCCTGTCTTACGGAGAGAATCAACTGTTGCACCGTCAAGCTGTGCTACGATAAGTGTTATATCGCCAATCTTCTTTGCATTTGACATAATGTCGTTTGCCTTAGCATTAGCCATCTGGGAAGCAACCTGCTCAAGCTTTTTCTGCTGTTCACGGTTTTCGTTAACAACAGCTTCTGCACGATGAACAAGCTCACTCTCAGTAGTTTTAAGAGCTGATGCCGTATTTGTGATAATTGCATTTTTATCTTCAATATAACGGAGAACTCCCTCGCCTGTTACAGCCTCAATTCTTCTTACACCTGCGGCAACACCGCTTTCCGAAAGAATCTTGCAAAGACCTGCCTGAGAGGTGTTGGAAAGATGACAACCGCCGCAAAGCTCGATTGAATAACCGCCCATATTTACAACACGAACTGTATCGCCGTACTTTTCACCGAAGAGTGCCATTGCACCCTCAGCCTTTGCATCGGCAATAGCCATATTCTTGATTGTTACTGGGTATGCTGTAAGGATTGCCGCATTAACTTTATTTTCAACCTCCTGAAGATGCTCCTTGGAAACTGCTTCAAAGTGGGTAAAGTCAAAGCGGAGTCTATTTTCGTCAACGTAGCTACCTGCCTGCTCAATGTGGCTTCCTAAAACTTCACGGAGAGCCTTCTGCAAAAGATGTGCAGCACTGTGGTTACGGGTAATAGCCATTCTCCTCGCAGTATCAATGGAAACTGTTACCTTGTCGCCCTTGGAGGCTGTGCCTTCAAGAACTGTTACGTGGTGCAAAATCTTACCGTCGCCGAGCTTCTTTGCATCGGTAACCTCCATCTTGAAGCCTTCGCCCTCGATTACACCGTTATCGCCTACCTGACCGCCGCTTTCACCATATACAACGGTTTTGTCGAGAATAAGAACTGCATTCTCACCGTCGGAAACGGAATCTGCAACCTGACCGTCTTTAACGATAACTGTTATATTTGCATCACAGGTAGAATTATCATAGCCGATAAATTCTGTTGTGATTTCCTTTCCCAAAGTCTGGTAAATATCCTCACTCCAAGCGGCTTCATCACCAACATTTCTGCCTTCTCTTGAACGGGTTTTCTGCTCGAGAAGAAGCTTGTTGAATGCTTCTCTGTCAACCCCAAGACCTTTTTCCTGAAGAATTTCTTCTGTAAGGTCAATTGGGAAACCGTATGTGTCATTAAGTGTGAAAGCATCATCACCTGAAAGGATTTTTCCGCCACTCTTTTCAAGGCCCTGTATCTTTTCTTCAAGGATGGAAAGTCCACGGTCAATTGTCTGAGCGAAGCTTTCTTCCTCTCTCTTGATAACTTTTTTGATATAATCCTGCTTTTCTTCAAGCTGAGGATATGCACCCTTTGACTCTCTTACAACTGTATCAACTATGTCGGAAAGGAATGTTCCCTTTATACCGAGGAGTCTTCCGTGACGAGCCGCACGACGAAGAAGTCTGCGGAGAACGTAACCACGACCCTCGTTGGAGGGAGATACACCGTCGCAGGTCATAAAGGTTGTGCTTCTGATGTGGTCAGTGATAACACGGAGAGAAATGTCTGTCTTTTCGTTATCGCCATAGTTAACCTTTGCAACCTTGCTGATTTCAAGCATAATATTACGGATTGTATCAACCTCGAAAAGGTTGTTTACATCCTGCATAATAACAGCCATTCTTTCAAGTCCCATACCTGTATCAATGTTGGGATGAGCAAGGCGGTTATAAACACCGTTTTCATCCTTGTCAAACTGTGTGAATACAAGGTTCCAGAATTCTACGAATCTGTCACATTCACAGCCAACCTTACAGTCGGGGCTGCCGCAACCGTACTTTTCACCACGGTCGAAGTAAAGCTCACTACAAGGTCCGCAGGGGCCCTGACCAATTTCCCAGAAGTTGTCCTCTTTACCCATTCTGGAAATATGAGAGGGGTCTACGCCAACCTCCTTTGTCCAGATGTCGATAGCTTCATCATCATCCTCGTAAACGGTGATATATACTCTATCCTCAGGAAGTCCAAGGTCCTTGGTAACAAATTCCCAAGCCCATGCGGTTGCTTCGTGCTTGAAATAGTCACCGAAAGAGAAGTTACCGAGCATTTCGAAGAATGTACCGTGACGTGCAGTTATACCTACACGCTCAATATCGGGTGTACGGATACACTTCTGGCAGGTGGTAACACGCTTGCGGGGAGGAATCTCCTTTCCTGTGAAATAAGGCTTAAGGGGGGCCATACCCGCATTTATAAGAAGAAGACTGTTGTCATTCTGAGGTACAAGGGGGAATGACGGAAGTCTTAAATGTCCCTTGCTTTCGAAGAATTTCAGATATCTTTCGCGTATTTCGTTAAGTCCAAGTTTTTCCATTTGTAAACACTCCTTTACAAGTTATCATTATATCTTTTTTTGTGCTTATTGTCAACCTTGTTAAAGGAGATTTTGGCTTGTTTTCCTTAAATATAAAAAAAGGGGTGGATTTTTCCCTTTAAATATGATAGAATGTATAAAATAATGTTTTCTCGGAGGCTAAGCTATGACAATTATTAAAGCAATTATTCTCGGGCTTATTCAGGGGGTCAGCGAATTTCTGCCTATTTCCTCATCGGGACATCTGTCCATTGCGGGAAGGCTTATGGGTTTTAACCCCGAAGCAGACAGTCTTTTGTCCTTTAACATATTACTCCACGTGGCAACACTTGCCGCAGTATTTATCGTGTATAGAAACGACATATGGGAAATGGTCAAGGCATTTTTCGGTATGTGCAGGGACTTGTTTACCGGAAAGGGACTCAGACTTAAAGAATTTTTGTACCGCAGGTTGATTGTAATGCTTATCGTGGCAACACTCCCTGCAACTGTGGCAGCATTTGTATTGGGTGACATTATTGAAAATCCTCAGCTGTGGCAGATTGGTATATTCCTAATCATAACGGCAATTTTACTTTTTCTCAGTGAAAAGCTTGCAGGGGGAAACACCGACCTTGAAAAAATGTCTTCTAAAAGGGCATTCGGCGTGGGATGTTTTCAGGCACTCGGTACTCTTCCCGGCATCAGCAGAAGCGGAAGCACAATTGTAGGCGGTCTTTTTTGCGGACTTAACAAAAAAACTGCCGTGAGGTTTTCATTTTTAATGTCTATTCCTGCTATTCTCGGTGCTTTGGTTCTTGATATAAAGGATATATTTACAGCACCGTCACAGACGCTATCTTTTCTTCCTGTTGCTGTGGGAATGATTACGGCGGCAGTAAGTGGATATTTTTCAATTAAATTTCTTCTCAGGCTTGTTGAAAAGAGCAAGCTCAGTTACTTTTCCATATACTGCACTATTGCAGGTATCTTTGCAATAATACTTAACTTTACTATATAAAGGATGCTGAAAATGAATAAAAAAACACCTGCTAAAAAAAGCACATCTAAAAAGAAGCTTTCTCCCTCGGGAAAGAAGCTTGTTTCAAGAAGCTCCGCCAAAAGTTCGGGAAATTCGTCACGCTCCACTCCCAAGGAAAAATATCCGTCTAAAGAATTACGTCTGATTTGCCTGTCTGCAATTTCCGTAATTCTGATTATATCCTACTATTTTAATGCTTTCGGTATTGTTGGAAGACTCCTGACATTAATAGGAACATTCTTTTTGGGAAGTATGTATGTTTTTATTCCGATATTATTTACAGTGTACACAGTTCACATATTTATAAAAGGAACTGTTTTCCCCTATAAACATAAGTATGTATTTGCGACAATAGGAATAATCTGCCTCTCCGCAATGAGCACTCTTATACACGGCACAACCAACAATTGGGAGCCGTATGACGGCACCTTTGCACATATTATGGATTCTGTTCTTGCTACAATCAGCTATAAGCAGGCAGGCGGTATTTTAGGTGCGCTGATTACACTTCCGCTGCACGCACTCGTAAGTGGTGTAGGTACAGGTATTATTCTTGTTGTTCTTATCCTTGCATCATTTGT
>JAZOSB010000006.1:0-21160 GCA_045656865.1 Clostridia bacterium
CTGTTGTTGTAATCACCCGACGGCGCACGGAAAAGGGTGGGGGAGATTCCCGATGTGTCTTTAATGGCTTTATTGCACTTATCAATGTCGGCAAGCATCTCGTTTTGCGACATAGCCGTGTAGTGAGTATGGTTATAGCTGTGATTTCCTATTTCGTGACCGTCGACAACAATTTTTTTCATTGTATCTAGATTTTGCTCTGCCCAAGTCCCCAAAACAAAAAAGGTTGCCTTACAGTTATGATTTTTAAGTGTGCTGAGAATACTTTCCATATCCTCGGCACCCCAGGCGCAGTCAAAGGTGATTGCAATTTTCCCGTCATCTCGCCCCACGGAATAAATTGGAACTATTTTAGGGGCAGTGGAAACCGTCACACTGTCCTCTCCTGCAAAAATTGCTCCCATTCCTATTACCGTACATATCAGAAGAAATGTCAGTACTCTGTATTTATCTGTTACGAATACCTTCATTTTTATCAATCCTTTCATAATAATCTTCTATCCCGCCAAGGATGGCTTTTGCCATTGCTTTTTGGTATTTTTCGGTATTGAGAAGCTTTTCTTCCTCATAATTTGAAAGAAAACCGCACTCCACAATTACTGCTGGAATCTGTGCATTTCTCAAAAGAAAAATCCCCTTGGGGGCTTTTGCCTGTGTGCGTTTTGATTTATTGTCAGGGAGTGAGTGCAATCTTTTTTGCAAAACCTCCGCCAGCATTTCCGACTCAGGAAAATTCCCCGAATAAATAACCTGTGCTCCGCGGTAGCGTGAGTCGGTAAATTTATTCATATGTATGCTGACAAACATATCTGCGTGGGAATTATTTATGATTTCCAGCCTTTTATGCATATCTTCTTTTTTCAGCTTACCGATGGGTATGTCACCCTCGGCAATTGTTTCTTCGCTCTCTCTTGTCATAATGACGGTGTAGCCTTTTTTTTCAAGCTCCTTTTGAACAAGTCTTGCAATTTTTATATTCAGTGTGCTTTCGATTGTGCCGTTCATTCCCACAGCACCCCCGTCGGGCAGACCATGTCCTGCATCAATTATGACAGTTTTTGTGATTTTTCCCGAAAATGCACTCTCGTCGGGGATTTTTAAAATATGTACTGCCACAGCAAATATAATTGTGAACAAAGCTAAAATAACAAGCTTTCTCCGAGGAATAACTATCATACACATTCTCCTTTTACATAATGATATGAAAGAGATTCGGAAAATATGGTGAATTTATTTTGTTTTGCCAAAATCTATTGATTTCCACAAAGTTTTAAACTATAATAAAAAAGATATGAAAAATAATTTGATTCAGAGTTGTTTTGAAACAATTGAAAAATAAAAGGTAGGGCAAAACCCTGTGAAATTACGAAGGTGAGAATATAGAATGACGACATTGTTACTTATCAGACACGGGCAAAGCGAGGCAAACCTAAGTCGGGTTTTTGCAGGAAATTATGATGCACCGCTTACAGAACTCGGACATAGGCAAGCGGAAAAAACAGCGGAGTTTATTGCTGAAAATTACAAGGTTGACTGCGTATATGCCAGTGACCTTATCCGTGCTTTTGAAACGGGAAAAACTGTTGCAAACGCTCTGAACCTACCAATAACGCCAAATGTTAGACTCAGGGAAATACGGGCAGGCGAGTGGGAAGCACTTCCATTTGATGATATTGTTATAAAATTCCCCGAAGAGTACAAAAAGTGGAAAGAGGATATAGGAAATTCATCTTGTCCCAATGGTGAATCGGTAAAGATGTTAGGTGAGAGGGTTATGGCAGCACTTATAGCTATTGCGGAGGAAAATAACGGAAAAACCGTTGTTATCGCAACCCACGCAACACCAATCCGTGCCAGTCAGACATTGATTGAACACGGAAACCTTGCATCTATGCGGGATATTCCGTGGGTGTCCAATGCATCCGTTACGGAAATAATATATGATAACGGGAAATGGACTGTAGGCAGGGTAGGTCAGGATAGTCACCTCAGCAATTGCAGAACAAATCTGCCCAATAATGTATGATGTAAATTGAAATACAAAAACAGGGCAACTATATAATTGTCGGAAAATAAAGTATTTTATCTTTGTTTGTCTTTTTAGAAAAAAACGCATTATTCGATGGAATATATGCGTTTTTTTGTGCATATAATTAGTCAACGACTTAAATACATATAAAAAAGGAGTTGCAAACAATGGATAACAATATGATTACATTAACAGGTACAGTCGAAACAGAAGCACGTTTCAGCCATAGCGTGCTGGATGAGGAATTTTACAGTTTTACGCTCCGTGTTCCCCGACTTTCGGAAAATGATGACCTTCTTCCGATAACTGTTCCCGAAAGACAGCTTGACAGCATTTTGATTCAGCCCGGAAACAAAATAAAGGTAAAGGGACAGCTCAGAAGCTACAATAAATATACAGAACAAAAGACACGGTTGATTCTAACGGTTTTTGCCAAAGGAATAGCACCTGCACTTCCGGATGATGATTCCAACCCCAACGAAATTTTTATAAACGGATTTATATGCAAAGCGCCTATATACAGAAGAACTCCTTTCGGCAGGGAGATTACCGACCTGATAGTTGCCGTAAACCGTGCTTTTAACCGAAGCGATTACATCCCCGCAATTGCATGGGGCAAAAATGCCGTGTACAGCGAAAATCTCGAGATAGGAAGCAATGTTATGCTGTGGGGAAGACTGCAGTCGAGAAATTATAATAAGAGAATTTCTGACGACGAAACGGAAGTAAGAACTGCCTACGAGTTATCTATAACCAAAATCGAGAAATTGGCATAGCGATAAAGGGTGTGAAAGCACCCTTTATCTTTTTGTATAAATTGCTTGCATTAGGGGAAAGTATCTGTTATAATATTCTTGGTGAAAATTATGAAGATTTTAGGTCTTGATTACGGAGAAGCACGAATCGGTGTAGCCGTAAGCGATGCTCTCGGTATGCTTGCAAATCCTTTGGATACAATAAGTGAAAAGGACAGAACACTTCAGCTTGAAAAAGTTTGTGCCGTTGCAAAGGCACACGGCGTGGAAAAGCTTGTGGTAGGGCATCCCAAACGGATGGACGGTACACTTGGTCACCGTGCCGAGTATACGGAGGAATTTGCAAAGGAGCTTTCCCAAATGCTTGGGATTCCCTACGTTATGTGGGATGAAAGGCTCTCCAGTACGGAAGCACACCGCATATTGGAAAGCGGCGGTGTCAGCGGAAAAAACAGAAAAACGAAGGTAGACAAGATTGCCGCGGTTATAATTCTGCAGGGATATCTTGACGCTAATTATTGATAAAGGAGTATGTTATTATGACAGAAGAAAACAGAGCAGGTTTTGAAACAGTTGAAGAAGATTATGAATTTTTGGATACTGTTGAGTATGAGGGAGATACTTATTTTATACTTATTCCCGCAACAGACAGCGAAGAAATTGACGGAGAGGTTTTCGTTATGAAACTTGTTGAGGTTGACGGTGAAGAAATGCTTGAAGGTGTTGACGACGGTGAACTTTTTGACAATGTTTACAACATTTTCAAGGAAAATAACAAGGATGAGTTTGAATTTCTCGATTGATTTTGAAATGAATATATGTTAGAATATATTCGCACCCCTGCGGTGTGCGCAATTACGGATTTATTTTAACCAACACATCTATTAAGGGAGACTGATGTTTTGCCGTGGCGTGTAGGCCCTCCGTTTGAAGACAGGGAAACCCAGGAGCGGTAATCAGGTCACCCACCTGCATACGCAGGTTTAGAATAGTCCGAAGAAAACGGCACTGCGGGGCTACATATTAAAATATAATTTATTTTTTACATAAAAGGAGAAATGGAAAATGAAAAAATTAACCGCAATTATTATGTCTGTTACGATTGTTTTTCTTATGTCTGTTACCTCTTTTGCGGCATTTACCGATATGCCTCAGGGTGCAGATGGGGAAGTGTTGCAAAAAGCTGTGGACAACGGACTTATTCAGGGATTTGAGGATAACACGGTAAGACCTCAGACTCCTATCACAAGAGCTCAGATGGCAACAATTATGTCAAGAGCTATGAAGGCTATGGAAAAAGCAGATATATCCGGATTTGTTGATGTTAAGGCAGGTGACTGGTACTATGATGCTATGTCACAGGCTGTATCTATGGAAGCTTTCAAGGGCGATGACAAGAAACAGCTTAACCCCAACAAAACAATTACACGTCAGGAAGCACTCATTGTACTTTGCAGAATTTTTGATGTTCCCGACAGTGATAAGAATGCACTGGGTAAATACAGCGACGGAGGCAAGGTTGCTTCATGGGCAGCTGTGGAAGTAAGAAGTATGGCTGCAGCAGGATACCTTGGAAATATTGCAGAAATAAGACCGCTTGATGCAATGACACGTCTTGAGTTTGCACAGATTATGGACAGAATTGTAACTACATATATTGATGAGTCAGGTGAGTATACAAACCTTCCTGCAGGAAACATTCTTGTTAGAGCTGAAAATGTTACTCTTAAGGGTATCAAAACAGATAATGTCATTTTCATTGGTGACGGTGTTGAAAGTGAAGTGAACTTTACTGAGTGTACCATTGAAAGAATAATTGCCCGCGGTAAGAAAGCTGTTATTAACTCCGGTACATATGCATATATCCGTGCAATCGGTAACGGCACAAAGGTTGTTCTCAAGAAAATGCCCATAGATCTTCTTAAGAAACTCTCCGACGGAAAATATGGTCAATTCTATGCAAAACCCGGAAAGGGAACTATTATACCTCCCGCAATGCAGGGATAAAATACAGAATAATTCAGTAGATAGAGAGGGTTGTTGCAAAGCACTTTGTAACAACCTTTCTTTTGAAAAAATGATGCTATGGGTGATGTTTTGAAAAAAATAGAAATATATACAGACGGTGCCTGCACCGGAAACCCCGGAAAGGGAGGATACGGTGCAGTTCTTATTTACAATGGTAATGAAAAAAGAATAAGCAAAGGTTTTCGTAAAACCACAAACAACCGAATGGAGCTTATGGCAGCAATAGATGCCCTGAAACTTCTTAAAGAAGAATGTGAAGTGGATTTGTACAGCGACTCCAAGTATCTGATCGATGCCATAAACCAAAGCTGGATTTCTTCGTGGCAGAAAAACGGCTGGAAAAAGTCCGACAAAAAGCCCGTTCTAAACCGTGATTTATGGGAGGAACTCCTTTTGCTTATCAATAAACATAAAGTTACATTTATATGGGTTAAGGGGCATAACGGAAACCCGTACAATGAGCTTTGTGATACAATGGCGGTAGAAGCATATAACAATTCTTCTGACAATATTGATAAAAATTACGAAAACTTGTGAAAAAATGCCTGTTTGTATTGACAAAAACATAGTTTTTGTATTAAAATATAATGGAGAATGTTATGGGGGGAAGTTTGATGAATAACTCTAAAGATAACGAACAAATTGATATAAAACGAATGATAGAGGTCGTACTTGACCGAATAGTATCGATTCTTGTGATAACTATTGTTTTCGGCTTGGCGGCATATGCTCTCAGTGAATTCTTTTTTGTAAAAAAGTATGAGTCAAGTGTAACGATGGTTGTAAATAACGAGGTTGCACAGGAGGAGCAGAGCCTGGATTCGACAAAACCGGTGGAAACAAAAACCTACTCAAGTGATATTACCGCATCACAGCTGCTTGTACCTACCTGTATTGAAATTATAAAGAGCGATGCGATTCTGGAGCAGGTTGCAACCGAAATAAAGAATAAAACACAGGAAAAGTTCAGCGTATGGGATATTAAAAAAATGCTCACAGTTGAAGAAATTCCCAATACATACATTGTGCGTATTGAAGTATTGAATAATGACCGCGTTATGGCACGTGAAATTGCGGATTCAATAGGCAGAACAACAGAAACGAAAATGCAGAATTATATTCCCAGAAGCTCGATTAAGGTTGTAGACTGGGCAAAGCTTTCTTCAACTCCTGCATCACCGAATGTCCGCAATAATACAATTCTCGGTGCACTTTTAGGCTTCGTTCTCAGTATATCATTTATACTCCTCAAGGAAATATTTGATGTTCGTGTTAAATCGGCAGACGATTTGGTTGCACGTTTCGAATTACCTGTTTTGGGTGCTATCCCTGAAATTTACGTATCCTATGACGATTCTTCAAATGACGAAGAATCGGAGGATTAAGATAGGCAGGAGGGTTAGAAAATGGCAAATATGGTTTCAAACTTGCGAAAAATTTCATCTAAATTTCTTAAAAGCAGTGTTGTAAATACAGGGTCTCCGCTTATCGTTAAAAGAGCGAAGGTTTTAAATGATAAGAGCTCTTTCCATGTGAAAGAAGCGTATAAGGCTCTCAGAACAAATGTGGTTTTCACAATTCCTCACGATGGGGCGAAGAAAATTATTGTTACCAGTGCATTGGCAGGTGAGGGAAAAAGTACAAACTGCCTTAACCTTGCAATTTCTTTTGCTCAGACTGGTGCAAAAGTATTGGTTGTGGACTGTGACCTCAGAAAACCTAATATAGCAAATCTTCTGAATATTCCGTCAACTCCGGGACTTTCAAATATTCTTGCAAATTTAAATACTATTGATTCTGCAATAGTTCATTCTGATTATGCAAATCTTGATGTAATTCCCTCGGGCGATATGCCTCCGAATCCGGCAGAGCTTTTGGGAAGCAACTCTATGAAAGAGGTTGTTGAGAAGCTTTCGGAAATTTACGAATATATTTTTCTTGACACATCTCCAATTAACATCGTAACAGATGCAGCAGTAATGTCAAAAATAGTAGACGGTGTTCTTCTTGTAGTAAGACAGGGTAGAACAGACAAGGAAAGCGTTGCAGAGGCAATTAAAAAGCTCGCTTTTGTAGATGCAAATATTCTAGGGTTTGTCCTTAACGGAAGGCTTTCAGATATTAAGATGGGCTACCGTTACGGTAAAGGCGGATATTATCGTTACGGCAAGAAACAGAAATATTACAGAAGCGGCTATTATGGCGGCTACGGCTATGGTGGTTATGGCGGTTACGGTGGCTATGGTTATGGCAACTATGGTTACGGTTATGGTTACGGAACCACAAAATCCGGTGTAAATGATTTGAATAAGAAAACTAAAAAGTAGGAATTTTTATGATTGATTTTCACACTCATATACTTCCCGAAATTGATGATGGGAGTAATAGTGTAAAAGAATCTGTTGTTTTGATAAAACAATTAAAGCAGCAAGGCGTTAATAATATCGTTCTTACTCCGCATTTTTACGCTTACTCTTCATCGGCAGAGAATTTTAATGAAATAAAAAGCAAGTCTTTAAAAACACTTCTTGAAGAACTGAAGACAGAAAATATTGAGGTTAGCCTGTATTCCGGCTGTGAGGTGTTTTTCTTTGAAGAACTGTGGCGAATCGATAACCTTAAAGATTTGTGCATAAAAGGTACTGAGTATATGCTTCTGGAGATGCCTTTCACGAAATGGACAGGCTCGATGGTACGGAGTATTGAAAGGCTTATAGGAAAAGGAATAACACCAATTATTGCACATTTTGAGAGGTATATTAAGCATAAGGAGAATCTTGCCAAAATTTATGAGCTTGTAGAAATGGGTGTCATTCTTCAGATGAACTGTGCGTATATCAATAAGTTTTCTACAAGAAGAAAAGCAATTTCTTTCATAAGAAAAGGTATGGTTTCTTTATTGGGAAGTGATTGTCACAATGTTATAGACAGAGCACCTGAATATTCCAAGGCAATTGAGTATATTAAAAAGAAATTGTCAAAGGAAGATTACCGTCGTTTTATTGGCTTTCAGAAGAAAATTTTATCAGGTGCACAAAGGGTTTACCCGCTATAAACAATTTAAAGGAGGTGTAAAAATGAATTTTTTACACCTCCTTTTTGATGGGGATGACAGGAATAAAATGATGTATAAAGAATATGAAAACTGCACTCTTTGTCCAAGAAAGTGCAGTGTAAACAGGAATAAAGAAAAAAAAGGATTTTGCGGCCAGACTTCCGTACTGAAAGCAGGCAGGGCATCTCTTCATTTGTGGGAAGAGCCCTGTGTATCGGGAGAAAATGGCTCAGGCACAGTGTTCTTTTCAGGCTGCAGCTTGCATTGCTGTTACTGCCAGAATTTTAATCTCAGCCGTGGGAGAGAGGGGGTAGCGACAGACAGCGAAAACCTCAGCCGTATTTTTATCAATCTGCAGAATGAAGGCGCACATAATATAAATCTTGTAACGGGAGAGCATTTTGCACCGCATATAAAACAATCCGTGAAAAGGGCAAGAGAAAAGGGGCTCATAATCCCCGTCATACTTAACAGCAGCGGCTATGTTTCTTTAGAAACACTGGATTATCTACAGGATGTAATTGATATATACCTTGTAGATTTTAAGTATATGAATCCTCAGCTTGCAAAGAAATATTCGGAGGCAGAGGACTATCCTGAAATTGCAAAAAAGGCACTTGATAAAATGTATGAACTGGCAGGAACGCCTGCTTTTAATAATGAAGGTATTCTTCAAAAAGGTGTTATTGTCAGGCATTTGTGTCTGCCGGAGTGCAGCGATGATTCAAAAGAGGTTATCCGATACGTTTATGAAAATTATAAAGAAAAAGTGCTCCTCAGCATTATGAGTCAGTACACACCTTTCGGAAATTGCGGAAAATACTCTGAACTGACCCGAAAACTGACAACGGAAGAGTATGATGAAATAATAGATTTCTGCATTAAAATAGGCATAGAAAATGCTTTTATTCAGGAGGAGGAAGCAGCATCAGAAAGCTTCATCCCTGATTTTGACGGAAAAGGTATTGTTTTTTAGACATATTGCTTATAAAAATACCCTAAAACACTTGAAAAACACTACCTGAAAATGGTATAATATAAATCAGGTATGTTACCTTGAAAGGAATGATTATACAATGGAAAACGTATTTGACGTTTTAAAGGAAAGAGGTCTTCTTGCACAGACTACACATGAAGAGGAAATCCGCGAACTTCTCGGAAAGGAGAAGGTAACTTTTTATATAGGCTTTGACCCTACGGCAGACAGCCTGCACGTAGGACATTTCCTGCAAATGGTAGTTATGCGCCATATGCAGATGCACGGACACCGTCCCATCGCTCTTGTCGGCGGCGGTACAGGTCACATTGGTGACCCGTCAGGCAGAACAGATATGCGTCAGATGATGACGAAGGAAACAATCGATTATAACTGTGAACGCTTCAAGGAACAGCTTTCAAAGGTAATTGATTTTTCTGACGGTAAGGCCATTATGGTTAACAACGCCGACTGGCTTTTAGACCTTAACTATGTTGAATTCATCCGCGACATCGGCTCCTGCTTCTCAGTTAATCAGATGCTTGCGGCAGAATGCTTCAAGCAGAGACTTGAAAAAGGTCTTTCTTTCCTTGAATTCAACTATATGCTTATGCAGAGCTACGACTTTTTGATGCTCAGCCGTAAATATGACTGTAAGATTGAGCTTGGCGGTGATGACCAGTGGTGCAATATCTTAGGCGGTCTTGACCTTTGCAGAAGAAAGGATCAGAAGCAGGTTTACGGTATGACCTTCACCCTCCTTACAAACAGCGAGGGTAAGAAGATGGGAAAAACTGCAAACGGTGCAGTATGGCTTGCTCCTGAAAAGACATCTCCCTATGAGTTCTATCAGTACTGGAGAAATGTTGACGACAGTGACGTGTGTAAGTGCCTTAAGCTTCTCACATTTGTACCCATGGATGAAATCCGTGAGTATGAAAAGCTTGAGGGAAGTCAGCTTAACAAGGTGAAAGAGCTTCTTGCATATGAGGTTACAAAGCTTGTCCACGGCGAGGAAGAGGCTAAGAAGGCTCAGGAAACAGCAGCAGCAATTTTTTCAGGTCAGGGAGATGCTGCTAATATGCCCTCCGCACAGGTAACTGCTGATGAAATTGGTGACGGTATTGCGGTTTTGGATCTCCTTGCAAATGTAAAATTCATTCCCTCAAAGGGTGAAGGCAGAAGACTTATCCAGCAGGGCGGTCTCAGCATAGATAATGAAAAGGTTACGGGAATTGACCTCGTAATTACAAAGGACAGCTTCAAGGAGGGCAAAATTATTGTTAAAAAGGGTAAGAAATCTTTCCTTAAAATTGAACTTGCATAAAAAAAGGCAGGTGTATATATGTCGGACATTATAATTTCCGGCTATTACGGACTGGGTAACAGCGGTGACGAAGCACTGCTTGAAAGTATTGTAAAGGACCTTAGGAGTATAAATCCTGACATTACAATCACAGCTTTGTCGGGAAACGCAAAGCTTACTGAAAAGCTTTACGGAATAAAAACTGTTAACAGATTTAATATTTTCTCTGTATTAAGGGAGTTTAAATCTGCAAGGCTTCTCTTAAGCGGCGGCGGTACGCTGATTCAGGATGCAACCAGTACGAAAAGTCTTCTTTATTATCTGGGAATTATATCCTTGGCGAAGAAAATGGGACTAAAGACCATGCTTTATGCAAACGGGATGGGTCCTATAAAAGATAAAAATGTGAACAAAGTGAAGAGAGTTCTCAATAAAACAGACCTTATTACACTCAGGGAAAGCACATCGCTGGAGGAAATTGAGCGTTGCGAAATAACCAAGCCTGTGGTTATTGTCACAGCAGACCCTGCTTTCAATTTGACTGCTTCCCCCAAGGAAAGAGCGTATGAGATTTTCTCGGAATACTCAATTAATTCCAATGATAAGGTTGTTGCAGTTTCTGTAAGAGAGAGCAGCAATACCCCGCCTGATTTTGAGACGCAGATGGCACATTCACTTGATGAAATTGCAAAAAACGGATATCTTCCGGTTTTTATTCCTATGCAGAGAAGTGCTGATTTGGGCATATCGTCAAGGATTGCCGCTAAAATGAAGGAGCCTTCAAGGGTAATTGACCGTGAACTTCCGGTTTGCGATATGCTTACTGTTATAGGGGAATGCAGTATTGCCTGCGGCATGCGGCTTCATATGCTTATTTTTGCTACTGTTATGAATGTACCTATGGCAGGAATAGCTTATGACCCGAAAATCAAGGGCTTTATGGAGTATATGC
This sequence comes from Clostridia bacterium, assembly GCA_045656865.1. Classification (GTDB taxonomy): domain Bacteria; phylum Bacillota; class Clostridia; order UMGS1883; family UMGS1883; genus UMGS1883. Next base: position 11,102 of record JAZOSB010000006.1, read on the forward strand.
ACCAAAAAAATTATGTGAATCTGGAAGATTTTAATGCCGAGGCTTTTACGAAAGTTTCGGATGAAGTTTTGAAAAATTCAGAATTTTTAAGGGAAAATCTGGTAACAGCTCTTGCGCCCATTCGGGAGAAAGCAAGAAAGAATGCCTTTCTGGCAATGGAGCTTTTAAATGATTAAATGCATTGAAAGGAAAGGTGACAGCTTGAAAAAGTTTTTAAAAACTCTGCTGGTGATAATTCTCATTCTTGTTATTGCAATAGCCGGAATTTTGTTGTGGCAAAGGAAAAATATAGAGAGTATTCTTATGGGTGTTTCACAGAATTCCGAACAAATAGAGCAAAAACGTAATGAAAATCAGGAAACTCTGGTAGTCGATATAAATAATTATATGGATACTCCCGCAAGAGAAATGACCGAGGAAGAAATCGGACAGATTGAACGGGGCGAAACCACTGCAGCGGAAGTTTATCAAAAAATCTTTGAGGAAAAAAATCAAGAAACGGAAAATACTGTGCCTGAGCAGCCGGCTTTGGATACAAAAGATAAGGACAAAATAATAAGCCAGTATATGTCTGAACTTTACAGGTTTCAGAATGAATATACCGCTAAGGCTGAAGCTACCATTGCTCAGGGCGCAAGCTATTATGAGAGTATAAAAAAGCATCCACAGGATGCCGTGGCAAGGGCAAACACCATAACCAAATTCACCCCGGTTGTGAGAAATCTGGAGAAAGAGTGTGACGCAAAAGTAGAGTCTGTTATAAAAAATATGACAGCTGATTTAACTGCCATTGCTGCTGATACTTCAATTATACAGTCTGTTCGTGCCACATACGCAAATGAAAAACAGCTTAAATTGTCATATTACGCAAATAAATATTTAAAGTAAAATCATACTTTGGAGACAAGGAGAGAGAATATGCTGAAAAAATTTACATTCAAGGGTGGCGTACATCCGAATGATAATAAGGCGCAGACAAACAAAAAAGGAATTGTTGTTCTTATGCCTCCCAAAACATTGGTTTTCCCTCTTGTACAACACTTGGGAGCACCGTGTACTCCTATCGTAAAGGTTGGAGACCGTGTGTTGAAAGGACAGAAGATAGCCGATAGTGAAGCATTTGTAAGTGCTCCTATACATTCTTCTGTTTCGGGAACGGTAACGGCTATCAAGCCTTGCCCCGTACCCAACGGCTCAATGGTTGAGTCTATAATTATTGAAAACGATTTTGAAGAGGAAAGAGCGTATACTCTCGAACCGACTGATTATACGACGATTGCACCTGATGATATCCCCGGTATTATCAGGGAAGCTGGTATTGTAGGTATGGGCGGTGCAACATTTCCCACTCACGTGAAGCTTATGCCTCCCGACCCCTCAAAAATTGACACAATTATTGTTAACGGAGCGGAGTGTGAGCCATATCTTACAAACGACCACCGTGTAATGTTAGAAACCCCCGAAGAAGTTATCTTCGGTCTTAAAGTTTTGCTTTACAGGTTTGGTATTACAAACGGTCACATTGCAATCGAGGACAACAAAAAGGATGCAATTGCCCTTATGAAAAAGGAATGTGCTTCCGAGGGTATAACTATTGATACTCTTAAAAAGAAGTATCCGCAGGGAAGCGAAAAACAGCTTATATACGCTGTAACTAAGAGAGAAATTCCCACAGGAAAGCTTCCTGCTGATGTAGGTGTCATTGTAGTAAATATTGATACCTGCACAGCCATTGCAAGAAGATTTATGTACGGAAAACCTCTTATGCGTAGAATAGTAACTGTTGTAGGTTCACCCTTTAAGCAGGACGCAAACTATAAGGTTAGAATAGGTACTCCCATCGATTACATAATTGAGCAAAACGGAGGATTCATAAGAAATCCTGCCAAGGTTATAATGGGCGGTCCGATGATGGGTATTGCACAGTTCAGACTTGATGTTCCCATTATAAAGGGTACCTCCGCAATCCTTGCACTTACGGATAAAGAAGCGGTAATTCCGCCGGAAAGTCCTTGTATAAGATGTGGTAAGTGCGTAGAGCATTGCCCCATGAACCTGATGCCTCTCTATCTTCAGCAGTTTGCGGCAAAGGGTGATTTGGAAACTTGTGAAAAGTATGATGTTACATCCTGCATAGAATGCGGCTGCTGCAGCTTCGGATGTCCTTCAAAAAGACAGCTTGTTCAGAATATCAGAATCGCAAAACGCAGTGTTATGGCAATTCAGCGTGAGCGTGTGCAAAAGGAAAAGGAGGGGGCAAAATAATGGAAAATCTCAGACTTAAAGTTTCATCAACACCCCATGTAAGAGAAAAAATCAGCATCGAGGATGTTATGCTTGATGTAATAATAGCTCTTATGCCGGCGGCTTTTGCAAGTGTGTTGCTTTTTGGTCAGCGTGCATTTTTGGTAATGCTCCTTTCAGTAGTATGCTGTGTAGGCTTTGAATGGCTTTATCAGCGTATAGCACATAAAAAGAGTACCATAGGTGATATGAGTGCGGTTGTAACAGGTATGCTTTATGCATTTTGTTTGCCTGTGAATGTTCCGTTGTATGTAGTGGTAATCGGGGCATTAGTTGCAATTGTTATTGTTAAACAGCTTTTTGGCGGAATAGGACAGAATTTTATGAATCCTGCCCTCGTGGGAAGAGCTTTCGTGCTTGCATCATTCCCTCTTGCAATGACAACTTATTCTTTAGATAAAATAAACTTTTTTGACGGTGCGGTAATTACAGGTGCAACACCCTTGTCAAGTGAATTTCAGGGAGAGATTCCCACGGCTGTGGAACAGCTTTTCGGATTTTATAAAAGCGGTCAGCCAATCCCCGGCTGTATAGGTGAAACCTGTGCAATTGCCCTTCTTATAGGCTTTGCATACCTGCTTATCCGCAGAGTTATAAGTGTGAGAATCCCTCTTGCATTTATTGCAAGCGTTATGGTTATGACCTGGCTTTGCGGTGATTTTGCAGTTGCAAGTGCACAAAACCCCGTAACTGCCGTTCTTTCAGGCGGTGTTCTTCTCGGTGCAATATTTATGGCTACTGATTATGTTACAAGTCCCACCACTCCGGTAGGTCAGATTATATTCGGTATTGGTTGCGGTGTGCTCACTTGTGTAATAAGATTCTGGGGCGGTTATCCAGAGGGTGTAAGCTTTGCTATCCTCCTTATGAATATCTTAACTCCGCTTCTTGACAGATGTACCAGACCCAAGCCCTTTGGCAAGGTTAAAGAAAGATAAGGAGGAGACAGTATGAAAAAAGAATTTGTAAAACTTTCGGCTGTTCTTTGCCTTATAACATTGGTTGCAGCATTGGTCCTTGCCGGTGTAAATACTATTACAGCACCGGCTATTGAAAGGGCAGAAAAAGAAGCAACAGAAACAGCTATGAAAAATCTTCTGCCGGATGCCGAAGAATTTGAAACTTATAAAAATGATGAAAATTTGTCAATAGCAAGAAAAAACGGTGAAGTTATAGGTTTCTGTGCCAAGGTATCCCCAAACGGATATGGCGGTGCAGTAGTTATGATGGTAGGCGTTGATAAGGAAATGAATGTTCAGGGTATTGAAATTCTTTCCCAGAGCGAAACGGCAGGTCTCGGTGCAAAAATTACCGAGGATAAATTCAAGGGTCAGTTTGCAGGGAAGAGTCTTGCAGATTTGAAGCTTGTTAAAAAACCAACAGCTTCTCCTAATGAATTTGAGGCTGTAACAGGTGCTACTATCAGCAGCCGTGCCGTTGAAAACGGTATTGCACAGGCTTGTGATATGATAACATCACTTTTCATAAAGGAGGGAGCAAAATGATTAAAACAATTAAAAACGGAATCATTAATGAAAATCCCACCTTTATGCAGCTTTTGGGTATGTGTCCCACTCTTGCTGTTACAACATCTCTTGCAAACGGTATCGGTATGGGGCTTTCAGTTACTTTCGTACTTACTCTTTCAAATATGCTTGTATCAATGCTCAGAAAGATGATACCTCAGAAAATCAGAATAGCAGCTTATGTTGTAATCATTGCAACATTCGTAACTGTTGTTGACCTTATTTTAAAAGCATATATCCCTGCACTTTCTCAGTCACTGGGACTTTTCATTCCTCTTATCGTTGTTAACTGTATCATTCTTGCCCGTGCAGAGGCATTTGCCTCCAAAAACGGTGTAATGAAATCTGCAGCCGACGGTATCGGTATGGGCCTTGGCTTTACAATGGCACTTTCAATTATTTCCGCAATAAGAGAAATCTTAGGTAACGGAACTATTTTGGGTATGTCTGTGGGAATTACTTCTCCTGCAACTATTATGCTTCTTCCTCCGGGAGGATTCCTTACGCTGGGACTTCTTTTAGGAGTAATCAACGTGATTAAAAACAGAAAGGGGGAGAGATAAATGCCGGCTTTGATAGGATTAGCTCTTACTTCAATTTTTGTACAGAACTTTGTTCTTGTTAAATTTATGGGAATTTGTCCTTTCCTCGGAGTTTCGAAAAAGCTAGATACAGCACTTGGCATGGGTATGGCAGTAACATTTGTTATGACCCTTGCATCTATGATGACATGGCTTTGCCAGAAATTTATTCTCGTTCCCCTTAATATCGAATATATGCAGACCATTGCATTTATCGTTATAATTGCGGCACTTGTACAGTTTGTGGAAATGTTTTTGCAGAAGTCAATTCCGTCGCTTTACAGCTCGCTTGGTATTTATCTTCCGCTTATTACTACAAACTGCGCAGTACTCGGTGTTGCGCTTCTTAATGTGACATCTCTGTCTGTTATTGATAAAAGTGCATCAAGCTATACTTTTATCGAATCTATTATCAGCGGATTCAGCGGAGGTATAGGATTTTTAATTGCAATTGTGCTTTTCGCAGGTGTTCGTGAAAGACTCGAAAGCTCGAATATCCCGAAAGCATTACAGGGAATGCCCATTGCACTCATAAGTGCATCGCTTCTTGCAATTGCATTTTTGGGATTTGCGGGAATGTCTTTTTGAAAGGAATGATTTAAACTATGACAGATATACTTTTTCCTGCTTTGGCAATGGGAGCGGTAGGTCTTTTCCTCGGTATTCTTTTGGCGGTAGCATCTAAAATATTTGCCATTCAGAAGGATGAACGTGCAGAAGCAATTGCAGAAGTTCTTCCCAGTGCCAATTGTGGTAGCTGTGGATATGCAGGTTGCAGTGCCTATGCGGCGGCAATATCTTTGGAAGGTGCAAAAATAAATGCCTGCAGCCCCGGTGGACAGCAGGTTGCTGATGCAATAGCAGGTATAATGGGAGTTCAGGCTGAAGCAGTTGAAGAAAAATGTGCGGTTGTTCTTTGTAATGGTGATGAAGAAACTGCAACAGATAAATACATATATGAAGGTATTGAGGATTGCAATGTAGCAGCTACTCTTCAGGGTGGCGGACATAAGGCTTGTACATATGGTTGCTTAGGTTACGGAAGCTGCAGCGCAGTTTGTCAGAATGATGCTATAACAATTGAAAACGGTATTGCAGTCATTGATTATGACAAATGCGGAGGCTGCGGTGAATGCGAAAAGGCTTGTCCGAAAAAACTCATAAAGATTGTTAAGAAAAGCACTAAATATATTGTTAAATGCAGCTCCTGTGACAAAGGTGCAGAAATGAAAGCAAAGTGCTCCGCAGGTTGTATCGGCTGCAAAATTTGTGAGAAAAATTGTCCTGTGGGGGCAATAACGGTAGAAAATAACCACGCCGTAATTGATTATGAAAAATGTATCGGTTGCGGTATATGTGCAGCTAAATGCCCGAAGAAAATCATAATAGCTCTTAATGACGAGGCGACTAAAGTTGAACAGAGTAATTAAAAGGGTTAAAGGAATAGCTTTTACATTACTGTACATAGGGATATATTATGCAGTTTCATTTGTGCTTTATAACATCCTCTTCCTATGGGCGAGGATAGGCGGCACATCCTTTTCGGAGATAGAGGAGAGAGTACTGAATAATTCCTATGCAGTAACAGCCATTGTGGGAATTGTCTGCCTGATAATATATTATTTTATAGGTAAACTCAGGAAACAACCTCTTGAGAGTGTGGTAAAGAGGAAAAATGTACCAACTATAATTTATGCTATGGCAGTAACACTTGCAATTGGATGTAGATTCTTGGTTTCGGTTTACTATTCCTTTGCTCAAAAAATTACCATACTGGAAAAATCAATAGAAAAGGCAGCACAGATTAATCCCGAAATAACAAGTGTCACCCAGCTTCTTACAGCCCTTTTTTGCGTGGCAGTGTTTGCACCTTTTTTTGAGGAAATTATGTTTCGCGGACTCGTTATGACAGAACTGCTCAAAATTATGCGTCCCTGGGCGGCAATCGGTCTGCAGGCAATAATTTTCGGGGCAATACACGGAGTATTGTTTCAGTCGGTTTTTGCCTTTGTGATAGGTATTGCATTAGGAATTATTTATTATCGTTCACAGAATATTCTTGTGGCGATGACATGCCATTCGGCGTTTAATATTTCAGCGGTGCTTATGCAAGGGGAACTTTCCTTAATTGGTGTGTTGGTATACTCCATAGGCGGATTATCCCTTTGTACGCTTTCGCTCATTTATATTTTGGCTAAAAAATGACAGCAGATTTTAAGAAACTGCTGTCATTTTTGTTGACATATTTATATTAATGTGATAACATATGCTTGTGTATACATATGAATGGAGGTGCATATGATGAAGCATAATCACGAAGAAATTTTAAATGTGGTGCGTAATGAACTTCCGCCTGATGAGCTTTTGTGCGATTTATCCGACCTTTTTAAAATTTTTGGTGATACTACCAGAATGAAAATTCTGTTTTCTCTTTTTGAATCAGAGCTTTGCGTTTGTGCAATTGCCGAGCTTCTGAGAATGGCACAGCCTGCAATATCACATCAGCTTAAGGTCTTGAAAAATAATAAACTGGTGGATTGCCGCAGAGAGGGTAAAACAATATATTATTTTCTTGCAGACGACCATGTGCGAAGCATTATAGGTCAGGGATTTGACCATTTGACCGAAGAAAGGATGACGAAGAATGATAAAAAAATATGAGGTATTGGAAATTGACTGTGCAGTTTGTGCAGGAAAGATTGAAGATGCAGTAAAGAAAATTGACGGCGTTAAAAGTGCACAGCTCAGTTTTATTATGCAGACACTTACTGTTGACGCAGAGGAAAAGGATTTTCCCCGTATAGAAAAAGAAATTGTGAAGGCAGCAAGAAAGACAGAACGTAATTTTGAGATGAGTGAATTATGAGTAAGAAACATAGAAAAAGACTTGTGAAAATATTGATAGCCGCAGCACTTTTTGTACTCTCGTTCTTTTTTGATGGGTATATAAATATATCCGTACTCTGTGCTTCCTATTTAATAGCAGGATATGATGTGCTGTGGGGCGCAGTAAGGAAAATTTTTTCGGGACAGATATTCGAAGAAGAATTTTTAATGGGACTTGCAACTGTCGGGGCGGTGCTTTTAAAAGAATTTTCAGAAGCGGCAATCGTCATGATTCTTTTCCAGACGGGGGAGCTTTTTCAGGGGATTGCCGTTGGAAAAAGCCGTAAATCTATAAAAGCCCTGATGAAAATAAAACCCGACTATGCCACGGTTATACGAAACGGGGAAGAGCTTCGTGTATCTCCCGAGGAGGTGGAAAAGGATGAAATTATTCTTGTCCTTCCCGGGGAAAAGGTGGCTCTTGACGGAGTGATTGAAAGCGGAAATACAAGCTTTGACGCATCATCTCTCACCGGGGAAAGTATGCCGATAGAAGCTGCTTGCGGAGATAGAGCTATCAGCGGGATGATAAACATTGACAGCCCCGTAAAAATCCGTGTCAGCGGCTCCTATGAGGAAAGCACCGTTGCAAAAATTCTGAGGCTTGTTGAAACCTCTTCTGCATATAAATCAAAATCAGAGAAATTCATAACCAAGTTTTCACGAAAATATACCCCGTGCGTTTTTATAGCGGCTTTACTTACGGCATTTCTACCACCATTAATTTTCAGTCAGCCTCTTTTGATGTGGGTAAGACGAGCACTAGTATTTCTTGTGGTGTCATGCCCCTGTGCGCTTGTTATATCCGTTCCCCTGACTTTCTTTGGAGGGATAGGTGCTGCTTCAAAAAAAGGTATTCTCATAAAGGGTGCTAGCCATCTGGAAACCTTGGCAAAGGTGGAAAAAGTTGCTTTTGACAAAACGGGAACTTTGACGGAGGGCGGATTTTCAGTTACGGAAATTTCTCCAGTAGGGATAACAGAGGAGGAACTTCTTGAGATTGCGGCACTTGCGGAAAGCTACTCAAATCACCCCATAGCAATATCCATAGTAAACACTTATGGAAAAGCTCTTGATAAAGAAAGAGTTTCCGATGTTATAAATCTCCCGGGTAACGGAATAAAGGCATTGATAGATGGAAAAAGCGTTTTAGCGGGAAACAGAAAGCTTATGCAGGGTGTGTCAATCGAACTCAACTTTTCAGAAGAATCGGGAACAACAGTATATATATCTGTTGATGGTGAATATAAAGGCAGTATTTCTCTTTCTGACAAACTTAAAGACGGTGCAGAGGAAATTGCACTTCTGCTTAAAAAAACCGGAGTAAAGCAAATTGTAATGCTTACGGGTGATAACAGCAGTGTTGCCGAAAAGGTCGGAAGGAGCGTAAATCCTGACAAAATTTATTCTTCTCTGCTTCCTCAGGATAAGGTTTCAATTGCTATTAAACTTAAGGAAGAGGGAAGAGGAATGCTTGCCTTTGCCGGTGACGGAATAAATGATGCTCCCGTACTTTCCTGCGCAGATGTAGGAATAGCAATGGGTGCATTGGGAAGCGATGCGGCAATTGAGGCGGCAGATGTTGTTATTATGAATGACTCTCTTTTTGCTGTGGCAGAGGCAATAAAAATTTCAAGAAAAACTTTAGGTATTGTAAAACAGAATATTTTTATTTCTCTACTAATAAAATTTGGGGTAATGTTTTTAAGTGTATTGGGCTTTGACAATATGTATGCGGCAATCTTTGCCGACGTTGGAGTAATGATAATTGCAGTACTCAATGCAATGCGGATGTTGTCAACAGGCTGAACAAAAAAGGGTGTTAGCTTAGCTAACACCCTTTTGTTGTAATCTTCTCTGGTTAATAAGGAGATTATCTGTTTTTTGCAAAGCATTCGCTGCAGTAAACAGGTCTGTCATCCTTGGGGATGAAAGGAACCTTTGCTTCACCGCCACATTCAGCGCAAACAGCAGTATACATTTCTCTGTTTTCTCTGAGAGATGCTTTCTTTGCAGCTCTGCAATCCTTACATCTCTGAGGCTCATTCTGGAAGCCTTTTTCAGCATAGAATTCCTGCTCGCCTGCTGTGAACACGAATTCCTGTCCGCAATCTTTGCAGACTAAAGTCTTGTCTTCGTACATTGTTTGATCTCCTTACTTTTACCTATAAAATATTTTTTTACCCTTTGCGGTTACCACGCCGCTTTGGGCATATAGCAATTTAATCTGAAGAAAGCTTTTCAAACTTCTTCTTTATACGCTGGAGCGCATTATCAACCGATTTCGGCTCTCTACCTATTAATTTTGCAATGTCTGAATAACTGTTTCCACGAAGATACAGAGAAAGAACTTCAAGCTCAAACCCAGAGAGCAGACGGTTCATCTCACTGCCGAGGATGTCTGCATCCTCTTTCTTTATAAGAATCTCTTCAGGGCTCATATGCTGCTTTTGCCCAAGAATATCTCCAATAGTTGAGCTGTCGTCATCATCATCAGACATGGGCTTATTAAGAGAAACATAAAAATTAAGAGGTGCATGCTTTTGCCTGCTTGCATTCTTGACAGCAGTAATTATTTGCCTGGTCACACAAACATCCGCAAATGTTTTAAATGAGACACCACGCTCACTGCTAAAGTCTCTGACTGCCTTGAACAGACCAATCATACCCTCTTGAATAATGTCATCTCTATCGGCGCCGACAATATAATAGGAAAGAGATTTGCTGCGCACATAGACAAAATATTTGCTGAGTAAAAAATC
>JAZOSB010000007.1:0-80694 GCA_045656865.1 Clostridia bacterium
TAAGGAATTCCCCAATCCTATCGATGCTCCTATCGAAATCGAAGTTGTTGACGCAGACAAGATTCCTGCTGACATGATGAGCCTTGACATCGGCACAAAGACTGCTGAAATGTACGCTGACGAAGTTAAGAACGCTAAGACAGTTGTTTGGAACGGACCTATGGGCGTATTCGAAAACCCCATTTTAGCAAAGGGTACAATCGCAGTTGCGAAGTCACTTGCTGAAACTGACGCTGTTACCGTTATCGGCGGTGGCGACTCTGCAGCAGCAGTTAACATCTTAGGTTATGGCGACAAAATGAGCCATATCTCTACAGGTGGCGGCGCTTCTCTTGAATTCCTTGAAGGTAAGGAACTTCCCGGTATCGCTGCACTTGAAGATAAGTAATAAAAGAGGTACTAAAAGAACAAGGGATATTTTCCTATCCCTTGACAAACAGATTTGAAAGGAATTGAATACAATGAGAAAAATCCTCGCTGCAGGTAACTGGAAAATGAACAATACTCCCTCTCAGGCAGAGGCTATGATTACCGAGCTTAAGGGTAAGGTAGCAGACTGTAAGAACGACGTTCTTATCTGCCCCACATATGTATGCCTTCCCGCGGCTGTTAAGGCTGCAGAGGGCAGCAATATCAAAATCGGTGCACAGAATCTTCATTTTGAAGACAAGGGTGCTTTTACCGGTGAAATCAGTGCCGAGATGCTTAAAGAAATCGGCGTTGAATATGTAATTATCGGTCATAGTGAAAGACGTGAATACTTTGCAGAAACAGACGATACTGTAAATGCAAAGGTTATTCAGGCTCTCAAGTATGACCTCATCCCCGTACTTTGCTGCGGTGAATCACTTAAGCAACGTGAAGATACAATCACATTTGACTTTATTCGCAGCCAGATTAAGATTGCATTCCGCGGAATTTCCAAGGAAGATGCAGTTAAGGTTGTAGTTGCATATGAGCCTATCTGGGCTATCGGCACAGGTAAGGTTGCAACAAGCGAGCAGGCTAACGAAGTTTGTAAGGATATCAGGGAATGTCTTGCAGGTATCTATGATGAAGAAACTGCAAATAATATCCGTATCCTCTACGGTGGCAGCGTAAACAAGGACTGTGCGGCTGAGCTTTTTAGTATGAGCGATATTGACGGCGGTCTTGTTGGCGGTGCAAGCCTTAAGCCCGATGACTTTGCAATCATCTGCAACGCATGATTTTTGCACAGATGGCTGTTGAGCTCTTTGCCCAACAGCCTTTTTGTCCGTTTTTACGGACTGAAAATTTTAGCCGAAAGAGAATAATCCGAACTCGCTTTTGGTTATCAGAAAGGTATGAACATTATGACAAAAAAGCTTACAATGCTTATGATACTTGACGGGTACGGCTATAACCCTTTAGCCGAGGGAAATGCCGTATATAGCGCAAAAACTCCCGTTATGGATAAACTTCTTGCCGAGTGCCCGAACACCCTCATTAATGCCAGCGGTATGGACGTAGGACTTCCCGACGGACAGATGGGTAACAGTGAGGTTGGTCACACAAATATCGGTGCAGGAAGAATCGTTTATCAGGAGCTTACAAGAATTACAAAATCTATCTCAGACGGTGACTTTTTCACTAAGGATGCCTTTGTGAAAGCTATCCAAAACTGTAAGAAGCACGACAGCGCACTTCACCTTTACGGACTTTTGTCCGATGGCGGTGTTCACAGCCACATCACACATCTTTTTGCTGCAATTGAAATGGCAAAGAGAAACGGTCTTGAAAAGGTATTCGTTCACGGTTTTATGGATGGCCGTGACGTATCTCCCACAAGCGGTATCGACTTTGTAAAGGCACTGCAGGAAAAACTCGACGAAATCGGCGTTGGTAAAATCGGTGTTCTTTCAGGAAGATACTATGCAATGGACCGTGACAACCGTTGGGAAAGAGTAGAGAAGGCATATGCCGCACTTGTTTATGGTGAGGGTGAAAAGAACCCCGACGCAGTAGACGCAATCCAGAAATCCTACGATAACGGTGTTACAGACGAATTTGTTGTTCCCACAGTAGTTACAGAGGGTGCAACAATTGGCGAAAATGACAGTGTTATCTGCTTCAACTTCCGTCCTGACCGTGCACGTGAAATTACACGTACCTTCGTGGATGCTGACTTTGACGGATTTGAAAGAAAGAACGGCTTCTTCCCCCTGTACTATGTATGTATGACTCAGTATGATGCAAAGATGCCCAATGTTGATGTTGCGTTCAAGCCTGAATCACTTACAAATACATTCGGCGAATATATTGCTGAAAAAGGTCTTACTCAGCTTCGTATTGCAGAAACCGAGAAGTATGCTCACGTAACATTCTTCTTTAACGGCGGTGTTGAAGCTCCCTACAATAACGAGGATCGTGCCCTTATCGCCTCTCCCAAGGTTGCAACATACGACCTGCAGCCCGAAATGAGTGCTCCCGAGGTAACAGAGGAAGTATTAAAGAGAATTGAAAGCGACAAGTACGACTGCATCATCCTTAATTTTGCAAACTGCGATATGGTTGGACACACAGGCGTATTCCAGTGTGCAGTAAAGGCAGTAGAAACCGTTGACGAGTGCGTTGGTAAGGTTGTAGATGCAGTTAAGGCAAAGGGCGGCATAGTATGTATTACTGCAGACCACGGTAACGCAGACCAGATGGTTGACCCTGAAACCAAGGATGTGTTTACAGCACATACAACAAATCCCGTTCCCTTTATTGTTGTAGGTGAAGATGTTGAGCTTCGTGAGGGCGGCAGACTTGCAGACATTGCCCCCACACTTCTTAAGATTATGGGTCTTGAAAAGCCCTGCGAAATGACAGGCGAATCTCTTATTAAATAATCCAAATCAGGAGAATTTTTTATGAAAAACCATCCTATAGGCATTTTCGACAGCGGATTGGGTGGACTTACCACGGTAAGAGAAATTCAGAGGATTATGCCCGGTGAAGACATCATCTATTTTGGTGACACCGGGCGTGTCCCTTATGGAACCAGGAGCCGTGAAACCATTATCCGCTATACAAAGGACGATATCGATTTTCTGCTTAGACACGATATAAAGTTCATTATTGCCGCTTGCGGTACAGCAAGCTCGGTTGCGCTTCCCGTTCTTCGGGATAAATATGACATTAAAATAATGGGCGTGCTTGAAAGTGCCTGCAGAAAAGCCGTAGAGGTGACTAAAAACGGCCTAATCGGCGTTATAGGAACAAGCGGTACGGTAAAAAGCGGCAAGTATGGGGAAATCATAAAGGAACTAAACCCCGATTTGGAGGTTTTCTCCAATGCCTGCCCTATGTTTGTTCCCCTTGTTGAAAACGGGTACGCCGAAAGCGAAGCGGCAATGATAATTGCCAAAGATTATCTTAAACCCCTTAAAGAGGCAAATGTGGATACACTTATCTTAGGATGCACACATTACCCCTTGCTTACGAAAGTTATTTCGACTATAATGGGAGAGGGGGTTACTCTGTTAAGCCCTGGTGCTCTTGCGGCAGCGGAGGCAAAGAGTTATCTTGAAAAAGAGGGACTTTTGAGCGACAGAGAATATGGAAACAGTGAGTTTTACGTTTCCGACTCGGTAGAGAATTTTACTCAGCTTGGAAGTACTTTTTTGGGAAAGCCCATTGACGGAAAGGTACACCTGGAGGTGTTCGAATAATGAAAAAAGACGTTTACATATCGATAAAGGGCAGTCAGGATTACGGCGACGATAAAAACGGTATGGAAATTACCACGGCAGGTACATTTTACGACAAAGACGGAAAATACTACCTGAGTTATGCAGAGGGAGATTTTTCGGGAATGGAGAAATGCAACACCACCCTTAAAATTTCACCAGACGGCATAGTTACCATGATGCGTCATGGTCAGACCAATACCCATATGATTTTCGAGAAAGGGAAGTGCCATATAGGGCATTACGAAACGCCATACGGTGATTTTACAATTAGCGTAACGGCAAATGACATCAATGTTTCTCTTAACGAAAACGGTGGAAATATCGATATTGATTATATAATGGATATAAATAACATTTCACGCTCCCGTAACGGGATTTCCCTTACGGTGAGGGCATAAAGCACACAGTGCTTAAATACATAAAGGATGAAAGGAAGATTTTTCATGGCAAATACGCTTTCTATGAAGAAATCACAGATATATAATGCGGCAATGGAGGCGGCAAAGGCGGCATATCCAGAAATCGAGATTCCTGCTTTCACCATTGAAGTACCCAAAGATAAGGGCAACGGTGACTATGCGATTAACCTTGCTATGATGCTTGCAAGAGCCGCAAAATCAGCCCCCCGTGCCATTGCGGAAAGCATTGTGGCAAGCCTTAATGCAGATGAACTCGGTGCAACCAAAATTGAGATTGCAGGCCCCGGCTTCATCAATTTCTACCTTGACAAAAGCTATCTCTACAATGTTATGGCAGAAATCGAGGAAGAAAAGGAAGCTTACGGTAATGTGAATGTTGCCGACGGCAAAAAGGTTGTTGTTGAGTTTGTAAGTGCAAACCCCACAGGTCCTATGCATATGGGTAATGCCCGCGGAGGTGCTCTCGGTGATACCCTCAGCAATGTTCTCTCCCGTGCAGGCTGGGATGTAACCAAGGAATTTTACATCAATGATGCAGGTGCACAGATTGACAAATTCGGCAGAAGCCTTGATGCCCGCTATATTCAGCTCTTAAAGGGTGAGGATGCGGTAGAATTTCCCGAGGACGGCTATCAGGGTGACGATATTCGTGTTCACGCACAGAACTATATTGATAAGTACGGCGATATTCTTCTTGATAAGGAGGAGCAGGAGAGAAAGGATGCCCTTGTAGCATATGCCCTTCCTCTTAATATTGCGGCACTTCAGGAAACTCTTACAAAGTACGGCATCAATTATGATGTATGGTTTTATGAAAGCACACTCCACAACGGTGGAAGTGTAGCAGAAACTCTTGAAAAGCTTAAAAAGAGTAATATCACCTACGAAAAAGATGGCGCTCTCTGGATTAAATCTACTGAATTCGGAAGCGAAAAGGACGACGTTCTTGTTCGTGCAAACGGTATCCCCACATACTTTGCGGCAGATATTGCATATCACCGCAACAAGCTTGAGGAAAGAGGTTTCGACCTTGCAATCAATATATGGGGTGCAGACCATCACGGTCATATTGCCCGTATGAAGGGTGCTATGGAAGCGGTTGGTATCAGCGGAGATAAACTTGATGTGCTTGTAATTCAGCTTGTTCGTCTTATGCGTAACGGCGAGGTTGCAAGAATGAGCAAGCGTACAGGTAAGATGATAACCCTTGCTGACCTCATTGACGAAATCGGTGTAGATGCGGCAAGATTCTTCTTCAATATGCGTGCGGCAGGAAGCCATATGGATTTTGACCTTGATTTGGCGGTAAGTCAGACCAACGAAAACCCCGTATTCTATGTTCAGTACGCTCATGCAAGAATCTGCTCAATCATCAGAATCCTTGAAGAAAGCGGCGTGAAAGTGCCTGCAGTTTCCGGGATTGATGCAGCTCTTCTTAAAAAGGACGAGGAAATCGAGCTTCTGGAAACCCTTGCACGACTTCCCGAGGAAATCAAGGCATCCGCGGAGAGCTTTGACCCCAGTAACCTTACTCATTACCTTATAGATGTGGCATCGCACTTCCATTCCTTCTACAACGCTTGCCGTGTTCGTGATGAGGAAGAAAATCTTATGTGTGCCCGTCTTAAGCTTATTGAGTCTACAAGAATTGTCATCAAGAATGTGCTTGACATTCTCGGAGTAAGCGCCCCTGAAAAAATGTAATAAGTTTTTACGAAAGGGAATTTTACTATGAAAAAGAATAAGATTTTTGCTCTTTTACTTGCTTTTGTAATGCTGTTTTCACAGAGCGTTTTTGCAGAAGAAACTGTAAAAACACCTGAGCAGCAACAAGCCCAAGTACAAGAGTATTCAAACTATATGCAGAAAAAAATAGTGCAGGTTTATGCTCATAACATAGCCAACAACTACTATTACGGCATAGAGGACGAGGAACTTCTGTTTGCTGTTATCTGCGATATGATTGACAAAGGAAAATTTGATATAAACAGTGTTCTTGAATCAATGCTCGGTGCGTTAAAGGATGATTATTCAGAATTTTACACTCCAGAGGAATACAAGGCTATGACGGAGGATGTATCAGGTGAATTCTCCGGAATAGGTGTTACAATTACCGATAATCCCAATGGCGTGTTGGTCCTTTCCGTAATTGAGGGCGGTCCTGCTTACAAGGCAGGTATACTGGCTAACGACTATATTGTAGGCGTTAATGGTCAGTCTGTGATAGGTATGAATTCTGCACAGGTGAGAGAGCTGGTAGTAGGTGCTGTCGGAACAGAGGTAAAGGTTAAAGTCCTCCGCGGCAAGGAAGAGCTTGAGCTTATCTGTGTGCGTGATGTTGTGGAGGTTTCCCAGATTGAAACCGAAATGGTTAATGATGACACTGCATATATCAAGCTTTTGCAGTTTACCTCCAATGCTCCAAAGGAGATGGAAACACTTGTAAAAGAACTTCGTTCCAAAAGCGTTGATAATGTGATTTTAGACCTCAGGGATAATCCCGGTGGTGATTTGAATGCAGCTATCGATATGGCAAATATCTTTATAAGTGCAGGAAAAATTGCCGAGCTTCGTTATAAAGACGAAACTAAGAATACATTCCTTTACAGCAAAAATTTCCATGCACCCAATTTTGACCTGGTTATGCTTGTAAATGAGCACAGTGCCTCTGCAAGCGAATTTCTGGCAATGGCAATCCAGTCAAGAGGAGCAGGAAAAATTATAGGTACAAAAACCTACGGCAAGGGAAGTATGCAGGTTTTGAATCGTGCAGTAAACGGTGCAGGCTTCAAATATACAATAGGTGAGTTCTACTCCTACAAGGGACAGCGAATTAACACTATTGGTGTTACCCCCGATATCGAGGTTGAAAACCTTGTGATTTCTGTAAATGAGGATGAGTTTCAGAAAATAGACTTTGAAAAAGTTCTCGAGGGAAATATAGATGGTGAAATGACGCTTGCCCTTGAACAAAGACTTGCAGCCCTTGGATATATGAAAGAGGCTGACGAAATCTTTGACGATACAACGAAGGATGCAATTTCCCGTTTACAGGCAGTTTTGGGATATGATATAACAGGTGTTCCCGAGATAGGATTGTATATGTTCCTGAATGACTATGATTATTCACAGCTTGATAAGGTTGTTGACCTCCAGATGGAGACGGCAGTAAAACGTTTCAGATAATTTATGGAATATCGTGAAGAACTTGTAAAATATATTGAAAGTAATGAGAACAGAAATGCGATTGCATTTCTTGAAAAACTGAGGAGTATTTCTCCCTGCAGAGCCTATGGAGATGCAAGGGAGAAAATCCTCATTATAGAAGCGGCACAGCTTTTAAATAAAAAGCTCCCGTTTGTGTATGCGGATGAAAAGACTTTAATAAAAAATCTTTTTGAAGACGGAATGTCTGCTGAAAAAGCTATTGAAATGTTATGTACTCTTGTACGGGATTGCACAAAGGAAGACAAGCAGGCTTCCTTTCAAAAAGCACTTTCATACATTGAGGAGAATTTGTTTTCCTGTCAGCTTGCAGTAGGAAGCGTTGCAGAGTATACAGGGCTTTCCCAAAGTGAACTTGTAAAGCTGTTTAAAGAAAATATTGCCGTGACACCCGGTGACTATATAGGTGAGAAACGGTGTATTAAAAGTATAGAGCATTTAATGAAAGACAAATCCGTGGAAAAAGCGGCACTTTCCGTAGGCTTTTCTGTTGTGGAAACTTATATCCGTACCTTTAAAAAGCATATTGGAATGACTCCCGGTATGTGGAAGAAAAAGAATTTATGAAAAAGAGGGGATAAGAGTGAAATTTGAACTTTTAAAATCCAACAAAATTAAAGTGACAATGAACGAGGATGATTGCAGGGGACTTGGAATTTCCTTTGACGCAATGGCGAAAAACTCTCCGGAATCGAGGGAAGCGTTTTTCAAGCTTCTCCGCCGAGCAGAAGCGGAAGTGGGCTTTACCTGTGACAATGCACGCCTTGTGGTGGAAGCGGCTATTCAGGCGGAAAAAAGTGAAATGACACTCTTTGTTACCAAGGTTGATAATGAAGAGGAAAAGGCTCTTTTTGACAAGCTTTCAAAAATAAACCTTGACCTTTTGCAGAAAGATTTGAAGGAACTAAAGGAGAAGAAAGAAGTAAAAGATGAAAAATTCGCAACAAGCACAATGGTAGAACTTCTGGATTTTGAAGATGTTATCAAAATGTGCCATACAATGCGTGAATGCTTTTGGGGAAATCTTTATTCCTACAAGGATAAGTACTATATGACCATGCTTCCCACGTACATACCTAAAGCGTCTGAATTTGGTGCAGTATGCCCCGAAAACTATCGCAGTATAGTGGAAGAACACGGAAAAGCAATCGTGAAGAACAGTGCATTTTTATTTATACGAAATAAATTTGAAGCATAACAAAAGAGCTTGCGTTAGCAAGCTCTTTTTGTGTATGGATTTATAATTATTTGATAATTCTAACTTTAATGATACCCTCAATTGCTTTCAATTCGTCTGCAATTGCGTCGTCTGCATCAGCTACATCAAGGATTGTGCAAGCATAGTCGCCACGGCTCTTATTAACCATATTTTCAATGTTGATACCCTTGTCGGCAAATGCGGAGGTAATGCTTGAAATCATATTGGGAATGTTTTTGTGAAGCACTGTGATTCTTGTAGCACCTGCAGTTCTGGGAAGCTCACAGTTAGGATAGTTAACGGAATTTACAATATTACCGTTTTCCATATACTCGATAAGCTCTTTTGCAGCCATAATAGCACAGTTGTCTTCACTCTCTGCACTGGAAGCACCGAGGTGGGGAATAGCAACTACACCCTGAAGACCGATAACCTCGTCAGAGGGGAAGTCTACTACGTAAGAAGAAATAAGACCAACCTCAAGCGCACTCTTAAGAGCCTCTGTATCAACAAGCTCACCACGGGAGAAGTTGAGAAGCTTCGCACCTTTCTTAACGGATGACTTGAAGAGTTCAGCGTTGAACATACCGCGAGTTGCATCCATAAGGGGAAGATGAAGTGTGATATAGTCAGCTTCAGCGAGAGCATCCTTAAGCTCATTCTTAATGATTGTGTGTCTGTCAAGGCTGAGTGCTGCTTTAACGGAAATATAGGGGTCGTAACCGATTACTTCCATACCGAGGTAATGTGCTGCATTAGCAACGAGTACACCGATAGCACCAAGACCGATTACAGCAAGCTTCTTGCCCTTGATTTCACAGCCTGCGAAATTGCTCTTGCCCTTTTCAACCATTTTGCCTACTTCAGCACCGTTGCCCTTAAGTGTCTTTGCCCATTCGATACCGCCAACGATATCACGGGAAGCAAGGAAGAGTCCTGCAATAGTAAGCTCCTTAACTGCGTTTGCATTAGCACCGGGAGTATTGAACACTACAATACCCTTTTCAGCACACTTATCTGTGGGGATGTTGTTAACACCTGCACCTGCACGAGCAACCGCCTGAAGAGTTTCAGGAAGCTCCATATCGTGCATATTGAAGCTGCGGAGAATTATACAATCAGGATTTTCACAGTTGTCTGTGATTGCATATTTTACTTTGTCAAAATTGTCAAGACCGCATTTTGCAATCTTGTTAAGAGTTAAAAGATTATACATAGTGATCAGTTCCTTTTTATTTATTTTCCTGCTCAAACTTTGCCATAAACTCTACGAGAGCCTGAACGCCTTCAAGTGGCATAGCGTTGTAGATGCTTGCTCTCATACCACCAACGGATCTGTGACCCTTGAGGTTAACGAAACCTGCATCAGCAGCTTCCTTACAGAATTTCTTATCAAGGTCAGCGTCGCCTGTAACAAAGCATACATTCATCATAGAACGGCACTTTTTATCAGCTGTTGCTTTGAAAAGAGTTGAGTTATCAAGGAAATCGTAAAGAATATTTGCTTTCTTTTCGTTTCTTTCCTTCATTGCCTCAAGACCGCCGTTCTGGAGTGCCCACTTGTAAACAAGACCTGCAATATAAATTGCGTAGCAGGGAGGTGTGTTGTACATAGAATCGTTATCAGCCATTGTCTTGTAATCGAGCATTGTGGGGATATCCTCACGGGCATTTCCCATCAAATCCTCACGGATAATAACAACTGTAAGACCGGCAGGAGCCATATTCTTCTGTGCACCTGCATATATAACGCCAAACTTTGTAACATCTACGGGCTCACTTGTAATACAGGATGACATATCTGCAACAAGTACCTTGTCACCTACATTAGGAACTTCCGGGAACTTTGTTCCGAAAATTGTGTTGTTGTAGCATACATGAACATAATCAGCATCCTCACGCACCATATCGGGTGTTATTTCGGGGATATAGCTGAATGTCTTATCTTCTGAAGTTGCAATGCACTTTGCATCGCCGTATTTCTTAGCCTCCTTAAAAGCTTTACCAGAGAACTGACCTGAAACAACATAGTCAGCCTTTCCTGTTTTCATAAGGTTCAGAGGAACTGCCGCAAACTGTGTTGAAGCACCACCCTGAAGGAAAAGTACCTTATAATTATCAGGGATATTCATAAGCTTTCTGAAGTTAGCTTCAGTCTCTTTGATTATTGCATCGTAAACAGGTGAACGATGGCTCATCTCCATAACACTCATACCGCTGTTTCCGAACTCAATAAGCTCCTTCTGTGCTGTTTCAAGTACCTCAAGCGGAAGCATGCTGGGACCTGCAGAAAAGTTAAATACTCTTGCCATAATAATTGCCTCCTAAAAATAAAAGATTAATATATATTATACTATTATATTTTTTAGGTGTCAATTTGTTTCAGTACTTTTCTAACGATTTTTCTCCAAAAAGTTCAAAAATCTTTTTCTAAAATCAACCGTTAGTGGAAATTCTTGGAGATTTTATTCCTGTTACTATTTCTTTGATTCCGAATATAAGGATAAACCCACCGAAAAGTCTGGAAAGAAGCTCCGAGGACATATTTGAAGAAAGATAAGCCCCGAGCAGTGCAAACGGAATTCCTGATAAGATAATGGGAACAGCCGTTTTGAAATCTATCTTTTTGTTTTTTATATGGATGGCAAGAGCACAGAGGGAGGAGGGAATAAAACAGAAGAGATTTAGACTTTGGGCACTTTGCTGGTTAAGACTAAGAAACATTCTTGCTGCAGGTATAAGTATCATACCTCCGCCAACACCCATTCCGCCTAAAATCCCTGACAGAAAGCCGATAATAACAGTCAGCATATAATCACCCTCCTATCAGTAGTTTTACAGATGCAAAAATCATAACGGCTCCGAAACCTATACGGATAAATCTTCCCGAAAGACGGGAAAGGAGCTTTGCTCCCAAAAGAGCCCCTAAGGTAGCACCGCCTGCCGCTTTTATAATGTTTCCCATATCTGCAAACCCTGCCATAGTGTAGACGAACACTCCTGCAACGGTCAGCGGAAGAATAATCATAATAGAGGTTGCGTGTGCCTTTTTTTCGTCAAGGGAAAAGAATTTTTGCAAAATCAGAACGGCAATAATTCCTCCGCCCGAAGCAAAAAATCCGTTTATAAATCCAATGGGGATACCCCATAACAATCCTTTTTTCTTCATCAGGATACCAGCATTTCAAGGCGGAGCTTGTCTGCAATCATCGCAATAAATTCAGAGTTTGTGGGCTTCCCCTTATTATTGCTTACCGTGTAGCCGAAGAGTTTATAAAGCTCTTCCTCATTGCCTCTGATACAAGCCACTTCAATAGCGTGACGGATAGCTCTTTCAACACGACTTGGCGAGGTATTATGCCTTGTGGCAACCTTGGGATAAAGCTGCTTTGTAACGGCATTTATAAGCTCTGTATCCTTTATGCTCATAATAATTGCATCACGGAGGTACTGGTATCCCTTGATATTTGCAGGAACACCTACGGAATGAATTGTCTTGGTTACGGAAATTTCAAGTGCGCGGTCACTGGGACGGTCGCCCGATGCACCCTTTTCCGCATATGCAATTTCCTGTATGGAGCTTCCTGCAAGCTTGGGCATACACAGAAGCTTTATCCTCTCATAAACAGTTTCGTTGTCACAGGGTTTTATCATAAAATAATCTGCACCCAACTGCATACAGATGTTGGTTACGTGCTCTCTTTTTGCACCGCTCATAACAATTACCACGGGGCGGTAATTACGGGAAAGAGCATTTATTTCTTTCAAAAGACCGATGCCGTCAAGCTGAGGCAGAACAATGTCCATAAGTATAGCATCGGGAGAATACTTCTTTATTTTTTCCAGTGCATCAATTCCGTCAGATGCGGCGGCAATAAGCTCAATATCGCTTTTCCCGTCAAAAAATGATTTCATTTGCATAGTAAGTTCGCGGTTGTTGTCTGCAATAAGCAGTTTTATCTTGGTTTTCATACTGTTTCCTCCAATTTGTTTTTTATTGTAGTTTGAATATTACCATATTTTGGAAATTAATGCAAGAACTTTTTTCCAAAATATGGTAAAAAAATAAAAACCGACGAAATACAGCAACATAAAAAAACAGATATACCAAAATTTCGGCATATCTGTTTTTCCTTGCTTTAGTGCACAACTGTTGTTTTGTGTAATTGCTTTTCAGTAATTTTACTTTCGGCATTTCCTATCCATTCGCCAAGGGTTACTTTAACCTCGCTGTTTTGGGAAAGGTTTTTCATAATATTTTCTTTAAGACTTATTTTACCTTTTTTAAAAAGGAGTACAATAGTGGAACCTGCAAGCTCGAAATGTCCCTTTTCTTCACCTTTGGAGAAATGCGCATTAGCCTTTTCATTAGCTATGCCGCCTACTATTAACGCCCCTATTTCACACTGAATAACATTTCCGAAATTTTCAGTTTCGAGCAGGCACCAGCTTCTTCTGTTTTTTACATATACAGGATATTTTTCGCAGGCAATGGGCTGTACACTATGTAGCGCACCCTCAATAAAATTGTTTTCTCCCTGATAACCATTATCTATATAACAGTAGTGATGATAGTCGGAAGCACACAGTCTGAAAATTAAACAGTCACCTCCGATATAGTTCTTCGCAAGCTCTTCATCCTGCAAAAAATCCCTGAGTGAGTAGTGGGAATTTTTGATGGAAAATCGGCTTTGTTCATCTATTTTAAAGACACTCAGCCAACTGTCACACGGACTTATTAAGTGCTCGGGTGTCATATCTGTTTCGTCATTCACTCTTGTCCTTGCAAATAAATCCCTGAATGAATGGAAAGTTGCTTTTTCCTCCTCTGTCACAGAGATGTTATTTCGTTTTATATAGCCGTTATTCAAGATTTTTGAGAAGCGTGAACGAAGAAACCATACAGCGATGCGGTCCAGATGCAGTGCCATTACCGTTTTTAAAAGGACACGACCGATAATTGTACCGTATAAAAAACTGACTGCTTTGGAGGTGTTATTCATATTCATCCCCCCAGCATAACGGCTACCAAGCCAACAATTCCAACGACAAGCATAATGATTTTTCCGATAAAACCGGGCTTTTTAAGCTTAAACGGAGCTATAAATGCAACTGCAACAGCAAGGAGCACCCAGGGCAAAACCTTGCCCGCGGGCAGACTCAACAACTGCACTATTCCTGTGGAAATAGGTAAAATTAGTGCCGTAGTTGTAACTGGCAGACCGAGATAAACCGCACGACTGCCGTCCTCCTTGTTCTGCCTTTCTTCCTCATCTACATTAAACCATGCAAGACGGACTAATGCGGATAAAAGATACGCTATTGAAATAGAAAGGTAAATCGATTCCCTGTTGGTTAATTTCCATACGATAAGTGCAGGAAGCACCCCAAAACAAACAAGGTCACTTAATGAATCTATCTGGATACCGAATCTTTTTTCCTGGTCAGTACGTTTCATAGTTGAGGCAATTTTCCCGTCAAACATATCGCAGAATCCTGCCACCATCAGGCAAATGAGAGCCATTCTTAAATTTCCGTTGAATGTGTATGTGATTCCGGTAAAACCAAATACAGCACCTATATATGTCAGAATAACAGTATAATTATAATAACCAATCATCTTTATCTCCTGCTTTGCTAAACAATTTATAGTATTTAAGATGAATTATATCACAAAATATTGTTTTAATCAACTATTTTTATGGCGGAGATTGTCGAAATGACACTTAATATGTGTGTTACTTCATATTATTTTACGGCTTGTGCGTCTTTCTTTATTTTTCTAAATCTCATTTGGTTAATTTTTTTTGTTTTGGGTTTAAATTCTATTTTACAAGCTCCTTTCCAAGTCTTATAAGCTGAATCACAACTGTCGGGATAAGTGCCAATCCAATTATTGCTGCAAACTGTACAAGGCTGAGAGTGGATACTTCAAACAAGCTTCTAAGGAACGGTACAAACAGAACCAATAATAACAAAACGATACCGGCAACAAAGGCATATACGCTTGCCATATTACTTTTAAATCCAATTTTAAAAACGGATTGCTCGCTTCTACAGTTGAAACCGTGGAACAAACGTGCCATTGTAAGGGTTGCAAATGCCATAGTGCTCGCCAACGTCTCACTACCGGAGCTAAGGCCAATATGGAAGGCTGACATCGTACAGACAGCAATCAAGCCACCTTGAAGCAGAAGCTTAAGCATAAATTTCTTGTTTAAAATACTCTTTTTTGGGTCTCGAGGTTTCTTGGAAAGTAGATTATCTTCTGCAGGTTCCATGCCAATGGCAATCGCAGGAAGAGAGTCTGTTAATAAATTCATAAACAGCAAATGCACCGGTGCAAATGGTACGGGAAGTGCAAGTATTGATGTATATAGCACAGATATGATACCTGCCATATTGCCGGAAAGCAGAAACTTAATTGCATTTTTAATGTTTACGTAAACATTTCTTCCGTTTGCAACCGCTTTGATGATTGTTGCAAAGTTGTCATCCGTTAGAATCATTGCAGAAGCATCCTTGGAAACTTCGGTTCCCGTAATTCCCATAGCTACTCCAATATCTGCTTTTTTCAGTGCCGGTGCATCATTCACACCGTCTCCTGTCATAGCAACAACATTACCTTTTTTCTGCCAGGCGTTAACGATTTGAATTTTGTTTTCAGGTGATACACGGGCAAACACAGAAATCCTACCAATTTTTTCGTCCAATTCTTCTTCCGACATTGCATCCAGCTCCACACCTGTTAATGCCATATCGCCAGCTTCGAAGATCCCGATTTGCTTTGCGATGGCTGTTGCTGTTATTTTATGATCACCGGTAATCATAATAGGCTTAATGCCTGCTTTTTTTGCATCTGTTACCGCATCTTTGGATTCTTCTCTTGGAGGATCCATCATAGAAATCAATCCAATAAAGATATAATCGTTTTCATCTGTAAGTTCAAGGGTTTTGGTTGATTCCGTTTCTTTGTAGGCAAATGCAAGGACACGAAGGCCGTTTTGAGAAAATATAGTGTTTTTTTCAAGTATTTGTTCTTTGTCTTCCGAGGTGATACGACGAATTCCCTCGCTTGTACGGATATAGCTTGTTCTGTCAAGTAATACGTCAAGAGCTCCTTTGGTTAATATGGTGGGAATACCGTGAAGACGATACATTGTAGACATAAGCTTTCTGTCAGAGTCAAATGGTATCTCTGCTAATCGAGGCATAGTTTCACGTAAAAGCTCTTCGTCCAGGTCAATGGAACGTACCATCTCCAACAGGCAGTATTCTGTTGGATCACCTATTCCTCTACCATCTATGACAGAGGAGTCATTTGTTAAAACTGCATTATACAACAGATAACGATGTAGCTGATTTCCTAAATTCAGCTCCTTAGGCTCAATGGTCTGTCCGTCCACATACACCTGCTGAACAGTCATTTTATTCTGTGTCAAAGTCCCTGTTTTATCAGAACAGATAACAGATACACAACCAAGACTTTCTACCGCTTTCAGTTCTTTAATAATAGCATTTTCTTTTGCCATTTTTTGTGTTCCCATTGCTTGAACAATCGTTACGATGGAGCTAAGTGCCTCAGGAATCGCAGCTACTGCCAATGCAACTGCGAACATCAGAGAATCCATAACAGGCATTTTGCGATAAAGACTTAATCCAAATACAATTACAGAGATAACCATAATTACCATTGCCAAACGACTGCTGAACTGATCCAGACTAATCTGCAGAGGAGTTTTTTTCTCTTTTGTTGCACTCATCATAGCTGCAATCTTGCCAATTTCTGTATTCATTCCCGTGCCGGTAACCACAACCGTTGCACGTCCGTAAGTTACTAAACTTCCGGAATGAACCATGTTTATTCTGTCAGCCAACGGAACGTCTTCTGCCAGGTCAATTGCTTGCTTATCTACATTCGTAGACTCTCCTGTCAAAGAGCTCTCGTTTACTTGCAGAGAAAAATTTTCCAGAATCCGACCGTCTGCAACTACCATATCTCCGGCTTCTAAGATAACAATATCACCAGGAACAATATTTTTGGAAAGAATCTCAATTTTCTTACCGTCACGAATGACCTTTGCATTGGGCGAAGACAAGGATTTCAAGCTATCTAATGTTTTCTCGGCTTTTTTATGTTGCACAGTACCCAGCATTGCATTCATGATGATGACAGCAAAAATTACTATCGTACTCTCTGCATTTCCGGATACCATAGAAATAATAGCTGCAACAACCAAAATAATTACCAGAAGGTCTGAAAATTGAGAGAGGAACACTTCTAACGTGCTTTTCTTTTTACCCTCATGCAACACGTTTTCTCCTTTTTCTTTCAGCAGAATTTCGGCTTTTGCTTTTGAGTGCCCCTGAAGAGTTACATCGAATTCTTCCAAAATCTTTTCTTTAGTGAGTAAATAATAGTTTTTCATATGTCCTCCTATTAAAGAATATAAAAATATAAAAAGACTTTTGGTCATGATATTATCATGACCAAAAGTTTTTCTCAAAAATGTCAACTGTTTTTTTATTTCGATTCAGCAAGCATATTTTCAATAAATATCCCATACCCTCTTGTTGGATCATTTACAAGTACGTGTGTTACAGCACCGATTATTTTTCCGTTTTGAATAATGGGAGAGCCGCTCATTCCCTGAATAATTCCACCGGTTTTACTGAGAAGCTGAGGGTCAGTTATCTCAATTGACAGACCTTTTGATGTTGCACCGTAGGGCATAGAACGGAGGATTTTTATTTCGTATTCCTTAGTTTCTCCGTCTATCGTAGAAAGGATAGTTGCATCTCCTGTCTTAACCTGACTCATTACGCCGATGGGGTAGGATTTTCCTGAAACATTACAATGGGAGGATATTTCACCGAAGATACCTGCTTCACAGTTCTTTTCAACTGTTCCCGAAATTTCGTCTGTGCCTGAAAAGCTTCCGCAGATTTGACCGGGAACACCCCGCTTGCCTTTTTTTACAGAAATGACGTGGCTTTTTTCTATACTTCCTGTTGCAACATCAAAGAGTATTCCTGTGTCACTGTCGCTGATTCCGTGCCCGAGTGCACCGTAGGAAAGATTTTCGGGATTTACATATGTCATTGTGCCGACACCTGCACTGCTGTCACGAACCCACAACCCGAGTTTAAGCTTGCCGTCACTGTCATCACGGACGGGATGCAGGCTGTATTCTTTGATTTCGTTTTGCCTTTTTACTGTAAGTATAACAGACTGTGTCAGGAGAGGTGGAACATCCTCGCTTGTTTTTGGTATTTTTCCGTTTATTTCAAGAATTATATCTCCCGGAAGAAGCCCTGCATTTTGCGCGGGGGAAACTTCCTCTCCGTTACAAATTACAGGGGCAAGATTTGTGACAATCAGACCTTTATTATAAATTTTAAGCCCCACCAATTCTCCCGAAACCGTTAACGTCTGCGGCTTGGTGACATTTACCTTAATCTTTCGGAAAGGGATGTTGATTGCACTTAGCGTTGAGTCGTATGTTCCGCATTTAAGGGGAGTAAGGGTGCTTTCATTTGGAAAAGCACATACGCCCTCCGGCATACCGCTTACACTTACGCCCAGCCCGAGATAACCGTTGTGGGCTTCACTTTCGTACATGGTTATTTCCTTAGGAAACGCAGATAATATATCTGCATATATAATTAATGCCGATAAGGTCACGGCAATAAGACAACATAAACTTTTTTTGAAAATTTTCATAATTTTGCCCTCCTGAATTTATGTTGTCTTATTTTTCGGTTTGTTATGTTAGGAAATAAATTCTTTTAAATTTTTAAATGTGTAGCCCTCTTTTTTTGCATAGTCAATGACATCACCCAAAGCATCGGCATTGCCTTTTGAAACAGCGTGAAGCAAAAGCACACAGCCGGGATGAATGTCGGAAGTGATTTTGGAAAATGCCTGCTCCTGTGTCACATTGTCAATCCAATCCACATACGCCTGCGACCAGAAAACATTTGTATATCCCAAATCCTTTGTGATTGCCAAGGTTTTTTCGCTATATTCGCCTTTGGGAGGTCTAAAAAAAACGGACTTTTCACCGCAAATTCCGTATATTAGTCTGTCAAGTTCGAAAAGCTCATTTTTTAAAACTTCTATATCCTTGACGTTTGGCAGGGAAGGATGATTCACCGTGTGATTTCCAATAATGTGTCCCTCCTTTGCCATCCTTTTTATCAGGTCGGGGTTTTCTTTCACGTAGGGACCCGTTACAAAAAATGCTGCCGTTATCCCTTTTTCACGGAGTGTGTCCAGAATTATAGAGGTATATCCGTTTTCATATCCCTCATCAAAGGTGAGGTATATGTTTTTTTCCTCAGTATTCTCCTTGTAAATGCATTGATATTTTTTCATTTGATTTTTTTGAACTTCGGTAAATTCGGGACCGTTTTCGGTTCTTCTGAAGCCCCATCCAATACATTTTTCTGAAAGGGAAGAGTAATTCTTGCCATCAACGGCGGAAGTCTCCTTCATTTTATGTACTGTACATCCGCTTAAAAATACAGTCAGGATTGTAATAATAGCAAGTGCTTTTTTCAATTCAATCAATCCTTTCAAATAAAAATAGCACTGTCAAAAGTGACAGTGCTATTTTATTCATATTATATTGAAATATTACCTGGATTTTTTTGTGCTGTTCTTCCATACTGCCCAAATGGGAGCTGCAAGGAAGAGTGAAGAATATGTTCCTGATACAATACCTACGATAATGGGAAGAGCAAATTCCTTTATAGAGTCAACACCCATCACATAGAGAACACAGATTGTGAGAAGTGTTGTAACAGAGGAGTTGATAGCTCTCCAATAAGAATTTGTGATTGCCTCGTCTGCAATATCGTTAACGGTAGTATTTCTCTTAGCAAGACGGCTGTTTTCACGAACACGGTCAAATACAATGATTGTAGCATTGATTGAGTAACCGAGAATTGTGAGGATTGCCGCAATAAAGCTTGTATTAACGGTGAACTGGAATACAGAATAGAAACCAAGCATTATGATAACGTCGTGAGCAAGAGCAATTACTGCACAAGTACCTGACTTGAAGTCGAAACGCCATGTGATGTAAAGAAGCATAAGAGCAACTGCAAGCACAATAGCCTTAAGAGAATCAGCAATAAGCCTCTTACTTACATTACCGTCAACCTTTTCAACCTCAGAAACGTGCTTCTGCTCAAGCTTGTATTCAGCCTTGATTGCTTCAACAATTTTCTGACTCTGTTCATTGGTAAGCTCGGTCGTTTTTATGGAAACACCGGTGTCTCCCATCTTTTGAACAACGATATCTTTAGCATCTGAGTTTTCTTTTACAAGCTCTGTAAGACGGGCTTCAACAGTCTTGTCGTACTTTGTGCCGTTAAGCTCAAAGCTGAGTGTAGAACCGCCTGTAAAGTCGATACCAAGGTTAAGTCCCTGAAATAAAAGGGAAACAATGCTGATAACTATAAGAACAGCGGAAAAAATGAAGAAAATTTTGCTTTTTGATGTAGGTGATTTAATCATTTTTCAGCCCCCCTTTTTGATAAACCGTAGAACACGGGATTCTTAACACCGAAACCGACAATCTGCTTGAGTAAGAACTTTGTAAGTGTTACAGCGGTAAGCATACTGATAACAATACCAATGAAAAGTGTAACAGCAAAGCTCTTAACCGTACCTGTACCGAAGAAGTAAAGAACTACTGATGCAATAACGGTAGTGATGTTGGAGTCGATAATTGCTGTAAGGGCACGCTTGAAACCGCCGTTTACTGCCGCACCAACACTCTTTCCTGCACGAAGCTCATCCTTAATTCTTTCGAAAATAACAACGTTTGCGTCAACAGCCATACCGATTGACAGGATTACGCCGGCAATACCGGGAAGTGTAAGGATTACAAATCTCCACTCGGGAACATAGAAGCCTGCCATAATGAGTGTAACGATTGAAACGTATGCTATAAGAGATACGCTTGCAACAAGACCGGGAAGTCTGTAAACGATAATCATAAACAGCATAACGAGAACGATACCGATAAGTGCTGCTACAAGAGAAGTATCAAGTGCCTTGTCACCGAGAGTAGGTCCGATGCTTCTTACTTCTGCATCCTTAAGGGAGAAGGGAAGCTGACCTGAAGTAATAAGCTCTGCAACGTACTGTGCCTGCTCCTGAGTATAGTCACCTGTCATAACACAGGTGTCGCTGTCAATAACTTCCTGAACGGTGGGGGACATCTGAACTGCACCGTCAAGTGCAATAGCGATGATGTTCTTTCCTTCGCCTGCATTTACTGCATTTGCAGTAGCTTCGGCAAATTTCTTTCTTCCTTCAGAAGTGAATGTAAGCTGTACATAATGTACGCTGTTACCATATTCTTCAATAGGGCCGTAGAATGCAGTAGCTTTTTTGATGTTACCACGGGCATCCATAATAGATTTTCCGTCTGCATCAAGGAATTCAAGCTTTGCAGTAGCACCTATCATTTTAACAGCTGTCTGGGGGTCGTCAACACCGGGAATTTCAACACGGATACCTGTCTTGCCCTGACGGGTAAGAGTAGCCTCTGTAAACTTCTGGTCGTCAAGACGTTTGCGGATAATTGTTTCTGCCGCACCCATATCTTCATCAGTTACCGTAGAAAGGTCTTCTACATCAGGCTCAAATACTATAACTGAGCCGCCTACAAGGTCGAGTCCCTGTCTGATACCTCTTTCTTTGTCGAAGGTACTGGGAACTCTGAAACCACCGATTGTTACGTCAAATGCCGCTATATAAGCACAAGCAACAATTATAACAACAACCAGTAAGAACGCAATTACATTTTTTGCTTTCATTATTGTTCCTCCTTTGTCATTATTTATATACCACAATAACATTACTATTATATCCGTAAAAGCGGAAATAGTCAATAGAAAAACGCAATTATTTACTGTTTATTCCTAATACACCGCCTGCACCTCCGCACAAAACTCCTATGGGCAGGTTACGGAAAAAAAGGTTAGGGAAATTGCCTGATTTAAAGATAAAAAATCCGACTAAAGCTGCAGCAAAAAGGCATAACAATGATGCAATAACGCCGGTCATCAGCCCTTGACCGGAGGACGCTCTTGCGCTGAAAAATGCACAGAGCAGTGCAGTTAAAAATATGCTGTAACGGCAAAAGGCATTAAGAAGCCAGCCTGCAGGGGGGAAGAACGAGAAAATCAGACTGACTACTCCTAGAAACACAAGAGTTACCAAAAATGAAATCAAAACAGAAAGTATGTACTTTTTAAAAGAATGAATAGAAAATATATTCATAATAAAACACCTCCGAACTATAATATTCGGAGGTGTTTTATATTATTCGTGTATTGTGAGTACTGAGCTGATAGCCGCCTTCTGGAACTTGATAACGGATTTTTCATTTCCGATACCTGTTTCAACAAGAACTTCGTCATCCTTGATTTTGGTGATTTTTCCTACAATACCGCCGACTGTAACAATTTTGTCACCAACCTGAAGTCCTGCAAGCATTTCGCTGACTTTCTTCTGTTGCTTTTTCTGAGGTCTGATAATCAGAAAATAGAAAATCAGAATCATGGGCAGGAATGTAATAATAAGGCTTATTAAAGAAGCTCCTACTCCTCCTGCTGTATTTGCTGCTGCTGTTCCTTCTGCAAATGCTGTAATCATAAAGCATCCACCTTTCTAAAATAATTATATATAAATTAAATATTATACTCTTTTACGATAGCAAGGGTAATATTTCGTGCATTCTTTTTCCTGGCAGAACGCTTGGAAGCATCCTCCTCATCGTCCACGATGGTAATGTATAGATCGGATGTTTCGAAAAATCCCATATCTTTTATATAGTCGTTATCACTAAGGGATACTGCATAAACTTTTCCTGTATCATCTTTTAAAGTTATAAACTTTTCTAAATCTGTATCTGAAATAATAGTTCTCATATCAACAAGTATTGACTTGTCTTCAAATTCAGATAAGGTAGCAGAAGTGGTTATAATAATATCGCTGTCATTAGAGTTTCCCAATATTTCCATAACTTCATTGAGATTATTCTGCGTATCGTAAGTGTAGTTTGCAAGGGTTATAAGCTTTTTATCGTCACCGTCGGCATCGTGAAGCAGGGCTTCCAGATAGTTTTTTCTGTCGTTGAAGTTCTGTACGTTGATGTACTCAGGACTTATATAGTTAATCACAAGGTCAGGTTCGCTTTTACGACAGGAAGTTATTGTAAATGTCAACACGCATACCGCAAAAAGCATAAAAAAGAAAATATGCCATTTGTAATAATTCAAAAAGGCTCTCATATAAATGTCACACTCCGCTAAAATAGTGAATAGAAAAATCAGTCATAGCATATTATATATCAAAAGTTTTCCTTTTACAAGCACTTTATCTAAAATTTTCAATGTGTTCACATTTGGGGAGGCACAAGATAAAATGAAGCTTAGTGAAAAATACAATCTTTCTACGGCAGTTGCAATGGTGATAGGCTCCGTTATCGGAAGCGGTGTGTTTTTTAAGGCGGAAACGGTTGCCCGCATAACCCACGGAAACGGAAGAACGGGGCTTATGGCGTGGAGCGTGGGCGGACTTAGTATGATGATCTGTCTTTTAAGCTTTTCGATAATTGTCTCCGAAACAAAAAAGTGCGGCGGATTGCAGGAAATCGGAGAAATTACGGCAGGGGAGGGGTACTCATATTATCTTGGTTGGTTTATGGCAACTATATACTATCCCGCTCTTACAAGCGTACTTTCGTGGCTGAGTGCAAGGTACACGCTGTTGGCAATGGGGATGGAGGACTCTGGTGGCGGATTGTGTATGCTTCTTGCAGGGCTTTTCCTTATAATAAGCTTTGCACAAAATTCGCTTTTTCCCAACCTGTCGGGAAATGTACAGAAGATAACAACTGTTATTAAGCTGATTCCCCTTATCCTGATGATAATATTGGGTATCAGAAAAGGTCTTTTATCAGGAAATCTGCAAATCAATATGATTCCTGTATATCAGTCAGGAACAAGAGAAAACACCTTTTTTGCTTCGGTGAGTGCAGTTATGTTTGCTTATGAAGGGTGGATTGCCGCCCTCAGTATCGGCAGAGAGCTTAAAAACAGCAGAAGGAATCTCCCGATAGCACTCGTTCTTGGAGGGGTATCGGTGCTTTTGGTTTACATTTTTTATTATCTGGGAATTATGGGTGCTGTATCATCCAGTATACTCCTTAATTACGGAAGTGGCGGGATAAAAATTGCATTTTCAAATATTTTGGGAAAAGCCTCAGGACTTCTGCTTGCTTTCGTGGCAATTTCGTGTATAGGTGCCTTAAACGGAATGATGTTCAGTTTAGGTCGGGCAGTGTATTCAATCGCAAAAAACGGTCAGGGCCCCTCTCCCAAACTTTTTTCTGAAATAAACACAGTAAGCGGTATGCCCGTGGCATCATTTTCATTAGGTCTCGTGTTTTCGGTTATGTGGCTGTTTTTCCTTTTTGGAACACAAATATCTGAGGATTCCCTTTTTGGAAATTTCGGGTTTGACATATCAGAAATTCCAGTAGTAACTGTTTACGGAATGTATATTCCTTTATTTTTCTTGTTTTTAAAAAAATGGGGAAGAAAAATATCTCGATTAAAGCGGATAACTGTCAGTATGGGAATAGTCGCCTGTGTTTTTACTGCAATATGTGCAATATATGCCCATACTGCAGATATGTCAGATTATATTCTTGTCTTTGTTGCTATAATGCTTGCAGGAAGTCTGTTTAGAAAAAAGGCAGTGTAAAAAAATTTTTACACTGCCTTTTTGCATTCTGAGCTTTTTTACATCCCCGTTTTAATATAACCAACCTGAATTGGTATCCGCATTTATTGCGTCTGTTCCATAAAGGAACAATAACTCGTCAATGTCATTTTCCTTAATAAATTCACTTATAGGAAAGCGATAATATCTTAAATCTATCATATATACATTCTCATATTCGCAGGACAGAAAGTTTGCGGTGCAGTGAGCGTAGGAATCCTTTATAACAAGAAGATTTTTTCCGCTTTTTGATTTGTTGGTGATTTTGGTAAGCGCATGGTTTCCGTCAGCAAATACGGGGTATTTATCGTCGTTTTTAAGATGCTCTCTGAAAAAGAAGCTGTTTTGAGTTTTTTCATATTCTTTTCCGTTTGATACGCTGACCTCCAAATCAAACTCCGAATGCCAAAGCTCTATATCCTCGCCCTTTGTCAGAAAATATCCGCTTGAAGCACGGGTTGTTCCGCAAAAATTCTTGTGCGTTTCTATGCTGAATTTTTCTTTGGCAAGTGGGCTTAGTCCTGCCTCTTTCATAAACTCAGAATAGAGTATATAACAGCCGTATGAACTAAGGTGGTGGTCTGTTTTGTAATAAACTGTATTTCCGTTTTCAAAGGCACTTTTAAGTGAATCCCGCACATCTGTCAGTTGCGTATTGGAGAGAAGTTCCTCTGTTTTTAAAAAAATGTATTCATCACAGTAGAGGGCGTTTTTATCGGGAACAATTTCCGACATAACATATCCCGGAGAGGGGACAATAATCATTCTTGCAGGGAGGTTGATTTCTTTAGAGAAATCCTCAAAACGGGAAAGATTATTGATTGCATTTTTCTCGTTAAGGGGCTTGGGGGCATTGATAAGATAACCCTCACGGCACATATACACATCTTCAAGAATGTTTCCGCCCTCGAGTAATTTCATATAAGAATTTGTACCTACAAAAAAGCTTCTTCCGAAAATTCTGTCCTCAAGATATTTTTCCGAATTTTTAAGATATGTTGTATCAAGAAGCGTATTGACGGAAAACTGAGGCATTTTTGCAGTATAGCGTTTTTCGTTTTCAAGGTAGTTGGTTTTAGGTGCAGTTATAAGAGTCCCTATTGAAACAACACCTATAAACAACACGAAAACAAGAATTATTATTAAGCTCTTAATATTTTCTTTTTTCATAGTAACACCCTAAAATCTGAAATAAAGGAAAGGATTGTAGCTTTCACTTACAAGTGATGCTGTGCAAAGCACAAGTGCAAGAATGACAAGGCACAGCTTTACGGGAAATTCTGCCCTCTTTCCTTTGAGTTTTTCATAAAGATTTGAAAATAGCGGGGTAGAAGCAATTGCACCTATGACAAGAAGCGGAAGCCAGGCAATATTTTGCGGATGAACCCCTAAAAGTCCGTTTGCTTTTCCAAGCATTGCACAAATATACTCCCAAGCAGAGGAAAAGCTCTCCGATGCAAAGAATATCCATCCGACAATAACCACAAGTATTGTATAAATCCGTGAAACGAATTTGGGAAGCTTTTCAAAAAGCTTACTGAGTACAAGCTTTTCGGCAAGCAGAATTACTCCGTAATATATGCCCCAGCAAATAAAGTTAAGCCCTGCTCCGTGCCAGAGTCCTGTAAGTGACCATACTATCATTATGTTGAGTACAAAACGGAGCTTTTTGACTCTGTTTCCCCCAAGGGGTATGTAAACGTAATCACGGAACCATGTGCTGAGAGATATGTGCCATCTTCTCCAGAAATCGGTGACAGTTTCTGCAATGTAGGGATAATTGAAGTTTTTGCAGAATTCAAATCCCATCATTCGTCCAAGACCGCGTGCCATATCAGAATAGCCTGCAAAGTCAAAATATAACTGGAATGTATATGCCAGAGCACCAAGCCACGCACCGAGAACACCAAATTCATTCGGCGCAACACTTACCGACATCCACAAAGCACCGAAACGGTTTGCAAGGAGAATTTTTTTTGATAAGCCTATAAGAAAGAGGTAGATACCGCTTTCAAAATTTTTCAGGGATTCCTTTCTGCCTTCTAATTGGTCGCTTACATCACTGTATCTTACGATAGGGCCTGCAATAAGCTGTGGAAAGAGTGAAATATATGCGGCAAAATCTATGATATTTCTTTCCGGCTTACAGGTTTTGCGGTATACATCAATAACATAGCTCATTGCCTGGAATGTGTAGAATGAAATTCCGATAGGGAGCATAACCTCATACACGGGTATCTGGTGGAGATAGGGAAGCTTTCTTAGTAAATCCAGTACCATACCTGTGTATTTGAAATATCCGAGTGCCGCCAAATTGAGCACAACAAAGACAGCAAGCAAAAGCTTTCTTTGCCTGCTGTCTTTACTTTTTTCTATAACGAGAGCGCCTGCGTAATTAAGGACAATTGACGCAATCATCAAAAGCACATAAACAGGCTCTCCATATGCGTAAAATACAAGGTTAACCGCCAGAAGGAACAGATTTCTCACCTTTTTGGGGAGTATATGATACAAAATCAGTACTGCAGGCAGAAATATGAACAAAAACGGTATACTTGAAAAAACCATCAGGAAACATTCCTTTCAAAGGGAAGCTTTTATTTTACATAACTGTCAAATATTGCTTCCATTTTTGCGTGCTGTGGAGCGAGGAACATAGAAACGAATGTTCCCTTTTTTTCTACTGTACATTGCTGTGCAAGTGCGTAATTCTCGGGGTCGTAGGATTTGGACTGCTCCTTAACCTCAGAAAGTCTGGTGCCGAGCAGCAGCTGAATCATTTCAGCGGCTTCCTCGGAAACGGCTTCAATCATAACGATTTCATCAGGGAAAGCACCCTCAATGGTAACAAATGAAGCCGCCTGCTTAACGAGTGAAGTATCTATTCCGTAAAGACTTTCAAGTCTTGCTGTCGGAACATCAAGAGGGTCAGAAACACCTGCGCCTGATACAATTGCATTTTTGACTGCATTTAAGTCCACAGAGGCAGTCTTGGGTTCTTCCTTGGAAGAAGGCTCTTCAGAAGCTTCCTCAGGGGTTTCTTCTGCTTCTGCGGGAGCCTCGGGTGTGCTTTCAGCCTCATCAGGCTGTGTTTCTTCTGAAACCTGCTTTTCAGGGTTGTTTTCGGTAGCAGGAGCTTCATTTTCTCCGCAACCGCTGAAGCATACTGTAAAGAGCATTACCATAGCAAGAAATATACTGAGTTTTTTCATAATCATTCTTCCTCCAAAATTATCTTAATTCTTCAGGAACGTGAGTCCTTAAATAATCAATCCATACCATATCACCGGTTTTGGTGAAGTGGATACCCATACCGCCAAAATCACTGCAGTATTCTCTTATCAGGTAGCCATTGGAGTCTGTAACAACCTCAGAAATATTAATAAAATACCATTTGTTATCTTTGCAAACCTGTTCAAGTCGGGCATTGTACTGAGCTATTTTTGTATTGTTAAGCTTTGAACCTTTTATGTTGCTGCTGCTTGCGATGGGAGTAACCGACTGCATAAAAATCTTCACATGGGGAGATTTTTCAAGAATCCTGTTAGCGAGGGTTACAATGTTTCCGATTTCTTCCTCAACGCCGAAGCTGATTCCATTCATTCCAAGCATTATGTAAACCTTGTCAACACCGCTTGCCAAAACCGCATCCTCGACCGTCATCTTTACACCCTTGTATGATGGGTGGATGGCATTTGTTGTGTTGAGGGGCTGTAGGGCGTTACGGGCACTCATACTTCCTGCACAGAGGAATGTTGCATTTCCCAACGCCCCCGTAGCGGCACAGTAATTTTTAAGTGAAAGTGTTACGGAGTCGCCAACGAGTGCACAGCTGTCAAAGTAGCTTATATCAACGGCAGGTCCTTTTTGAACACGGGGAATGAAGTATGAAATATATGAATCATACAAGCTGTCATAAGCATTAGGAGAAGTGTTTATCTCGGAGTCGGATTTTTTTGAATCTGCCGCTTTTTTGAACTTGTACACGATTGATGCAGCTTCATTTCGTTTGATAAAGCGGTAGGGATAGAAATACCCGTTTTCATACCCGTTTATCATATCAGCCATTTTGCATACTGCCACTGCTGAACGGGCATAGGCGTTTATATCAAGAGAATCCTTGAACTGGACGGGTTCATTGACCTTTTTCAGCCCTATGTCAAATTTATGAGCATAGCGTATTATAAATGTTGCAACCTGCTCTCTCGTGATGCTTTTATCTGCACCGAAGAGGTCGGGATAGATACCTGCCGCAATACCGTTTTCATATGCCCAGCAAATTGCATTGTAATATCTGTCCTCAGCGGATATGTCGGCAAAGGGACATTCCTTTTCGGGCGTGTAGCTGTCATTTTGTGAAAGATACATCATATAAAGATAATTGACTACCCCTGCGCGGGTTTCATATGTTTCGGGTAAAAACTCCTCCGCATCCTCAATAATATCTGCTTTGTTAAGGGCGGAAACCGCTTCGTAAAACCACATTTCCTCAGACACATCGGAAAAGGGGTTTTCCCACGGAGCCTCCGTCTGTGCGCAGATGGGAAGAAGGCAAATCATCAATACTATACACAGGGGGAGTATCAAATGCTTTCTCATCCTAAAGACCACTCTTTCTGGGTAATTATTATAAAAGTAATGATAACATATATTATGCGAAAAAACAACATTTTTTGTCAAAATAAGGATAAAAAAGTTAATATTTTGAAATACGTATAAAAAATCCCGAAAAGCTACTTCTTTTCGGGATGCAAAATCACATAAGCGGGGCAAAAAGCCTTAGCAATGCGTTTAGAATTTTTTTGAAAATATTAGGACTTGTACAGCTTTGGGGCGTTATCACAGTGCATTTTTCGAGCGTTTGTTCAAAATCACTTTTTATAGAGTTAACAACAGGGCTGTCAAGAAACCAGCAGGCACATTCAAAATGAAGATACAAGCTTCTGTAATCCAGATTAATGCTTCCTACAACCGCAACCTCATCATCACTTAAAAAGGTTTTTCCGTGAATAAAGCCCGGCTCGTATTCATAAAGCCTTACCCCTGCGTCCAAAAGCTCTTTATAGTAGCTGTATCCCACAGCCCGCACATACCAGTGGTCGGCTACCCGCGGACAGATTATTTTTATATCAATTCCGCTGTATGCCGCATTTTTAAGAGCCACTACCATCTCGTGGTCAAGGACAAGATAGGGGGTGGTGATATAGACGTATTTTTTTGCCTTGTTTATTATGTCAAGATACACCGTTTCTCCTGTCTGGAATTTATCGTGGGGCATATCGCAATAGGGCATAACAAAGCCGCAATATGATTCGTTTTCGGAACAAACCTCAGGCTCAAATTGGGTTATATCCTCACTTTGGTTTGAAATATGATTCCATAGAGTGAGGAACATTCTTGAAAAACAAAATGCTGCATCCCCTTTAACCATAACCGACATATCCTTCCAATGTCCGTAAGGATAGCCTATGTTTATATATTCGTCGGAAAGGTTTGTTCCTCCCGTGTACGCTACAGTTCCGTCAATAACCATAATTTTTCTGTGGTCGCGGTTGTTCTGAAGTGCGGAAAGAAAGGGGGTAAAGGGGGAGAATACTCTGCATTTTATACCGTAGCTTTCAAGAATTTTGGGGTATTTTTTGGGAAGAGTAACCATGCTACCCATTCCGTCATACATAACCCTGACATCTACGCCCTCTGCGGCTTTCTTTTTAAGCACCTCTAAAATTGAATCCCACATCTGCCCTTCGCCGATAATAAAAAATTCAATAAATATATATTTTGTTGCTTTTTTAAGCTCACAAATCATACTTTCAAGCATATCCTCGCCCTGCGGAAAATATTCGGCAGAGGATGCTTTATACGCATTCATTCCCGACACATTGTTAATATATTTTACAATGGATGAGCGGTGAGGGAATTTTTCGGATATTTCCTCTAAAATCTCTTCTTTTTGGGGGTATTTTCCGTTGATCTTTTTTTCCAGTGCCGAAAGGCTTTGAAAATAATTTTTGGTGTGCATTTGTCCCGTTATAAAAAGATAAAACAGACCGCCAAATAAAGGGACCATAAGAATCGGCACAACCCACGCAAGCTTATACGAGGGGTTGGAGTGCCTGTTTATAATAATAACTACGGTGATGATGCTTATTATCTGCAGTGCTATATCAAGGTAAAGAAAATATTCGCTTATACGCATAAGAGAAGCAACTATTGCCAAAAGCTGCAGCACAAGAAGTATGCTTACAATTGTTGCCTGACTGAACAGTCCTTTTAAAAATTTACGCATAACGAATCACTCCATTAATAGGAAATTTCGACAGTTCTGGTGTCGGGATTCCATTCCACCCCGGCATTTACTGACTCCGAAACAAATCTGACGGGCACTACGTTGGAGCCATTGATGTTAATAGGCACTGCCTTGTAATCAGAAAGAGTTTCGTTCAAGGTGATTTCTCCCTTTGGTGTTATTATTACAGTATCGGTATCCTTTATACAGGTAACATTGCCTGTTGATTTTTCCCATGAAACGGTATATCCCATCATTTCCATAAGTGCACGGAGGGGGACATATGTTCTCCCATCTTTGATAATAGGTGCAGCATTATCAAAACGTACATTTTCCCCATTATAATTCACATAAACGGGTGTGCTGAAAGGAATACCCATATACAGTGCAAAGCTTTTTGCATAAGTGCCCTGAGAAGCCTGCAATGTCATTTTTCCGCAACCGGAAAATGCATATTCGTCAATCCATTCAACGCTTCCGGGAACGCATACAAGCCTTAACTCGCTGCAGCTTGCAAAAGCCATGGAATCTATATAAATAACACTGTCTGATACATATACACTTCTGAGTGTTTCGTTTGCCATAAATGCTCCGCTTCCGATAGCGGTGATTCCGTCGGGAATATCAACGTGAATATCTCCGCCCTTGTAGGAAACTAAAATGCCGTTAACCACGACAAAATCAGTGTCCTGCCCGTAAATCCACGCAGTATCGTCAAAAGCACCGGCTCCTATGTGAGAAACGGTAGTGGGTATGGTTATTTTCTCAAGGTTTTTACAATGCACAAAGGCATTATCACCGATTTTCTCTACTGTGGAGGGAAGAAAAACCTCCTTTATAGCTTCGTTGTATGCAAATGCATTTGAAGCAATGATTTTTACTCCCGAGGGGATATTTACAACCTCTGCTATGCCGTTGTAACGCAGAAGTGTGGAAGTTCCCAACATTACAAATTCGGAAGAGGAATCGATAACCCAGTTAGTGTTGTCAAAAGCACTTGATTCTACATAACCGGGGAGTCCTTTCATATTGACGTATGAGAGGTTTGTGCAGTTAGCAAAAGCCTTGTTTCCTATATATGAAACAGTAGAGCTTATCTCAATTCTCGAAAGATTGGGGCAGGCTGCAAATGCCTCTGCCGATACCGTTGTAATTCCGTCGGGAATTATAACGCTTGTCAGCGTGGGAGAGCCTGCAAAGGCACGATAGCCGATTGAAACAACATTGTACCCACCCAAGGATGTAGGGATGGTAATATCCTTGGGTTCTCCTGCAAAACCGGTAATTGTGCCCGAAGCCTTGTCAAGAAAATAAAGCACATTGCCAACCTTGTAAACTGGAATTCTGGGTGCTGCAAGAGTGTGAAGCTGTGCTGTTAATATTATAAGCAAAAGTGAAATTACAATCTTTAGTTTTTTCATTTATATCACCTCAAATTCATAATTATACAGGAAAAACGCCCTTTTGTCAAATTCGAAAGGTTTTGCATAAGGTATAGGGAAGGATGTGATATAATGCCAAGAATATATTTAAGCCCCTCAACTCAGGAGGGCAATATGTATGTAATCGGCGGAAGTGAGGAGTATTATATGAACCTCATTGCCGATGCAATGATTCCGTATCTCAGGTCAAGCGGAATACAATACACAAGAAATAGTCCGGACTCGTCTGCTGCCGGCTCAATTGCTGAATCAAACCGTGGAAATTATGATTTGCATCTTGCAATTCATTCAAATGCAGCACCTGAGGGACAGTACGGTACTTACAGAGGAGTAGATGTGTACTACTCGCCCATAAGCACGCGGGGAAGACGAGCGGCTGAAATTTTTGCAAGAAATCTGAAAAGTATTTATCCCCTTCCATCAAGGGTGCGTGCTATAAGCACAACAAGTATCGGAGAGGTTACCCAGACCCGTGCCCCTGCAGTTTTTCTTGAATTAGGGTATCACGACAACGTGCAGGATGCAACATGGGTAAGCAACAATATAGAAAGAATTGCCGCAAACTTAGTTCTTTCCCTGACAGAATATTTCGGAATCCCATTTGTAGAACCGATGACTCCTATGAGGGGCGTTGTGACACTGACCAGTGGCACCCTTAATCTTCGTTCCCGTCCAAACCGAAGTGCGAGAATAATTGCATCAATTCCAAACGGCTCACCGCTTACCGTTGTAGGGCAATGGCAGGACTGGTATGTAGTCAATTATCAGGGGCAGGTGGGATATGTGGCATCTCAATATGTAAATATAGTATAAACATACTTGAAAACGGATAAAAAATGGTGTATAATCATTTCTCAGGAGATGATTATATGTCAGGATTTGTACTCAGCGTATTTTTTGTTCTTTTAGCTTTTTCGTTAGTTATCAGTATTGTAAACCGTATTCCCAAAACAGGAAGGTATAACAGTGCAGCAGGTGAAAAAATTGAAGCTATGCTGACGAACGAAAACCGCACAGCTGAAAAGACTGCAACTATGAAGCTTACGGATAAATACGGGAGGAAATACCGTGTAAAGCTGAAAGCCGACGAAGCAAGACTGTGGATAAAAGGTGATACTGTGGAAATACTTCTTTCTGAGAACAAGAGGATTTATCGAGTACTGTTCAACGATTATTTCAGAAATAACGAAGAGCGTATTCGTCAGCACGCAGTACAAAGGCTTGAGAAAACCGTAGAAAGAGGGTTTATTTCAACCCGTCTGGTTGGAACCCAAAAAGAAAGCCTCCAGGCTTTTGTAAGCTCAGAGGCAGATTCCCGTGTTATATTTATATTTGCAACCTTTATGCGAATGATAGACACTTACAGTATTATTTCATTTTTTGCTACTGTACTGTTTTTGGTATGGCGTTCAGCTGTAAAGCCTGCTTTTTCACAAATGGCATTTCCGCTTGTCGTGGTGATTATAACATATTTTATGATATACAGTGCAGTAACGACATGCAAGGGCTTGCTCAAAAAATATACTAAATAATTTCAACCTTGCGGTCAAATTCCATCCCTCCGTTAATGCCCCGCGCCAGATTGTATATGTCTGTGCAGCGACATTCAAAGGAGAAAATTTCATCATTTTTCAAAACGGCACCCCTTGAAGCTACCGGCAGAGAGGCGGTGCTTTTCATTTTTTTCAGAATTTCTCCGCCTTTTTCGTTGAATGCAACGGGGCGTATATAGGTAGGAGAGGGGATTTCATCAAAAGAATTTCCCGTAATCATATTGCACAGTATACGACGAAGCCTGCTCTGGGTATAGCTCTTGCAGGATGCGGCAGAAACTATATCCTCAAAAGTATTATATGCTGATGCATCTTTAAGCCTTGATGCAATTTCTGAGTTGCAGTCGTAAATGGAGGAAAGCTCCTCCTTGGAAATTGCTTTAAGCCGTGCGGCAACAATAATATCAAATGCACTCATAAAAAGAGGCTTATCCACATAATTATAAAGCATATGCTCTTTTACACAATGACCTTCTCTTAGAAAATGCCTGATTCCCGAAGCGGACGGGATAGCAGTATCCTTTTCAATATCATTGTAACCGCTTCCCATTCGCTTTATAGTATGTGGAACAATACTAAGTTTTGACTTCTTTATTTCCCTTATATATTCTATTGCAAGAGTGTTGTTTGGTGAGGAGAGGAGGTTCCCCTCGGGAATAATTTCCTGAAGAGCCTGCTGACGTGCGGCAGGGTAAGAGAGTCCCTCTTTCAGCTTTTCTGAAATAATTGATTTGAACAGAGGTGTTTCTTCATTTAATATATCTGCACACAAAGAAAGCTTTTCTATATCTCCGCACTCGCTTCCGAAATGAAGTTCATCGGCAATGTTGCAGGCGGCAAGAGTTTTTATTCCACCTTTTGCAAAACCCTCGGCGGAGGAAAGTGCATATACTGACGGAAGCTCCAGAACAAGGTCAACTCCGTTTTCTATTGCGGCTTTCGCACGCTCGCCCTTTTCAAAAACGGCACACTCACCACGCTGAACAAAATTACCGCTCATAACGGCAATAACAGCATCGGACTGCTTCCTCATACTGTCCACAAGAAGCTTGTGACCGCGGTGAAAAGGATTAAATTCTGCAATTAAAGCGCTTATCTTCATAAATTTACCTTCTTTTGAGAAAAAATTGTTGAAAATTGGATATTTCTATTATATACTATATTAATGGAAAAATAAAGTTTTTGGAGGAATAAAAATGAGTAAATTTTTAGATTCTATTAAAGAAAGGGCAAGAAGCGATAAAAAAACCATCGTTCTTCCCGAATCAATGGACAGACGTACATGGGAAGCGGCTGAA
The DNA here is from genome assembly GCA_045656865.1 of Clostridia bacterium. Taxonomy (GTDB): domain Bacteria; phylum Bacillota; class Clostridia; order UMGS1883; family UMGS1883; genus UMGS1883. Next base: position 34,931 of record JAZOSB010000007.1, read on the forward strand.
ACTGTACTGAAAGAGGATATTGCAAATATCGTTATTATCGGTACTCCTGAAGAAGTAGCTGAAAATTCCAAGGGACTTGATATCTCCAAGGCTACAATCATTGACCCCTTCAATTATGAAAAAACAGAAGAATACCTTAACCTTTTTGTTGAGCTCAGAAAGAGTAAGGGCGTTACATATGAGCAGGCGAAGGAAATCGTTCTCGGCGATTATATGTACTATGCCTGCCTTATGGTAAAAGCAGGTGACGCTGACGGCGTTGTTTCCGGTGCTTGTCACTCTACTGCAAACACTCTCCGTCCTTCTCTCCAGATTATAAAGACAAAGCCCGGTGTTAAGCTTGTATCAGCTTTCTTCCTTATGGTTGTTCCGGATTGCGAATTTGGTGCAAACGGCACATTCGTATTTGCAGACAGCGGTCTTGTACAGAACCCCAATGCTGAAGAGCTTGCAGCAATTGCGGCATCCTCTGCAGAGAGTTTTGAACTCCTCGTTCAGGAGCCTGCTTATGTAGCAATGCTTTCTCACTCTACAAAGGGCAGTGCAGCTCACGCAGATGTTGATAAGGTTGTAGAAGCAACCAAGATTTGTAAGGAAACATTCCCCAATGTTATTGTAGATGGCGAGCTTCAGCTTGACGCAGCTATCGTTCCCTCTGTTGGTGAGTCCAAGGCACCCGGTTCTCCCGTTGCAGGCAGAGCAAATGTTCTTGTTTACCCTGACCTTGATGCAGGTAACATTGGTTACAAGCTTGTACAGCGTCTTGCAAAGGCAGAAGCTTACGGCCCCGTTACACAGGGTATTGCAATGCCCATCAACGACCTTTCCAGAGGTTGCAGTGCAGAAGATATCGTAGGTGTTGTTGCTATTACAGCAGTTCAGGCACAGGCTAATAAATAATAAAAGGTGTACATAATTCAGAAAGGAAGTATTATATAATGAAAATTCTTGTTATAAACGCAGGAAGCTCATCCCTTAAATATCAGCTTATTGATATGGATACAAAGGAAGTTCTGGCAAAAGGTCTTTGTGAAAGAATTACGCTTGACGGAAGCAAGCTTAACCACACACCCAAGGGCGGTGATAAGGTTGTAATTGAAAGCCCCATGCCCACTCACGCAGAAGCAATCAAGCTTGTTATCGATGCTCTCGTTGACAAAAACCACGGCGTAATCGAATCTATGAGCGAAATCGGTGCAGTTGGCCACAGAGTTGTTCACGGCGGTGAAAGCTTCAGCGGCAGCGTAGTTATCACAGCAGAGGTTAAGAAAGCTATCGAAGAATGTATCGAGCTTGCTCCTCTTCACAATCCTGCAAATCTTATTGGTATTGAAGCTTGTGAAAAGGTTATGCCCGGTGTTACTCAGGTAGGTGTATTTGATACAGCTTTCCATCAGACAATGCCCGAGGAAGCATTCCTCTACGGTATTCCTTATGAATATTATGAAAAGTACAAAATCAGAAGATACGGCTTCCACGGTACAAGCCATAACTATGTATCTGGTAAGGCTGCAGAGCTTCTCGGCAAGGATATAAAGGATATTAATATCGTAACCTGCCACCTTGGTAACGGCTCTTCCGTTGCAGCTGTTAAGGGCGGAAAGGTAATCGATACAACAATGGGTCTTACTCCTCTCGCAGGTATCCTTATGGGTACAAGAAGCGGTGACATCGATCCTGCTATCGTTACATTCCTTATGGAAAAAGAAGGTCTTGGCATTGACGAAATCAACGCAGTTCTCAACAAGAAGAGCGGTGTGCTTGGCGTAAGCGGTGTGTCCAGTGACTTCCGTGACCTTTCCGCAGCAGCAGAAGACGGCAACAAGCGTGCTGAAGCAGCGCTTAAGATGTTCAGCTACGGTATCAGAAAATACATTGGTAGCTATGCAGCAGCTATGGGCGGTGTAGATGCAATCGTATTTACAGCAGGTGTTGGTGAGAACGACTGCGGTACAAGAAGTGCTATCGTTGAAGGACTTGAGTTCCTCGGTGTTAAGATTGACGCTGAAAAGAACAAGCTCCGCGGTCAGGCAATTGATGTTTCTGCAGAGGGTGCAACAGTAAGAACTCTTGTTATCCCTACAGATGAAGAAATGATGATTGCTATTGAAACTGAAAGATTGGCAAAATAATTGTTGACAAGCGGAAAAAATGATAGTATAATAGATAAGCGCCTGTAAAAGAGGCACTGAAGGATAGGTGTTTATTATGAAGATAAATATTGCATCTGTACTCAGAAATGATGGTGCTTCAAAAACGTTTTCGGGTAATGTGGAACTCGGCACGTTTGATTATATGGGCAGTACGCTTCAGTTTACCGAGCCTGTCTTAGTAGAGGGCAAGGTTTACAGCATTGGCGGTGCACTTGAAATTTCGGCGAAAATCGCAGGAGAGTACAAAACGGAGTGTTCCCGTTGCGGTCAGCCTGTTGTTGGCAAGCTTTCAGGAGAAGTTTTTGAAAGTCTTGACAGTGATTTTTCCGGCATTGATGAAGAATGCATCAGCATTTCGGGAAATGTTATTGATATTTCCGGCAGCGTTGAAGCGTGCATATTTGAAAGCATTCCCCTGCAACCATTGTGTAGCGAGGACTGCAAGGGACTCTGCCCCGTGTGCGGCATAGACCTTAACAAAAATGAATGCAATTGCGAGACAGAGGTCTATGACCCGAGATTCGCCATCTTTAGAAATTTGAGTAAAGAGGTGTAGAAAATGGCAGTTCCAAAGAGAAAAACTTCTAAGGCAAGACGCGATAAGAGAAGAGCTAATTGGAAACTTGAAGTACCCGGCATGGTAAAGTGCTCCAACTGCGGTGAGCTTATCAAGGCTCATATCGTTTGTAAGCATTGCGGTTACTATAAGGGCGTTCAGGTTGTTAACAAGGCAGCTAACTAATCACAAATGACAATTTACCGTCCCGCAGTTGGGACGGTAAATTCATTTATGCCCTCGTAGTAAAGCGGATATTACAAGCCCCTCCTAAGGGCTAGTCATCGGTTCGATTCCGGTCGGGGGTGCCATAAAAAAAGACATCCATCGGATGTCTTTTTTCAGTTATATTTGTTCCTTACGGGACAAGTGATATTTACTTCGTAAGTGATATTGCCCTTCGGCAGTGATATTCGCCTGCGGCGAGTTGAAGGAACAAATATAATATCACTGAAACCGAAGGTTTATAAAGAAATATAGCAGAGGGGGATTGGCTTATTATGAAAAAATTACTATGCGGAGGAACAGTTATAAATGTTTTTACCGATGAAATTGAAAAGGCAAATGTCCTTATAGAGGACGGTAAAATTATTGGTGTAGGACAGTATACTCCAGACGAAGCCGATACAGTGGAGGATGTTACGGGAAAATACATCTGTCCCGGCTTTATTGACGGGCATATTCACATCGAAAGCACAATGCTTACCCCGACGGAGCTTGCAAAACTATGCCTGCCACACGGTACAACTGCAATTGTGGCAGACCCCCACGAAATTGCGAATGTATGTGGAGTAAAGGGAATAGAGTATATGCTCGAGGCAAGTCAGGGAATCCCTATGAATGTGTATTTTATGCTTCCCTCTTGCGTGCCTTCTACCCCTTTTGACGAATCAGGTGCAGACTTATATGCAGAGGATATAAAACCGTTGTATGAAAATCCCCGTGTTGTAGGACTTGCGGAAATGATGAATTACCCCGGAGTTGTTTTCGGGGATGAATCCGTGTGGGCGAAGATTAACGATGCCGTAAAGCAGGGGAAAACGGTAGACGGACACGCTCCTTTCCTCTCGGGGAAAGAGCTTGATAAGTATGTATCTGCAGGCATCAGCAGTGACCACGAATGTTCCGACATAAACGAAGCTCTTGAAAAAATCAGAAAAGGGCAGAGGGTTATGATAAGACAGGGTACAGCCGCAAGAAATCTTGTGGATTTGCTTCCTCTCTTTGAAGAGCCGTATAACCGCAGATGCCTCCTTGTGACGGACGACAGACATCCTGCGGATTTGATGAACGAAGGGCATATAGATAACATCATCCGACTTGCGGTAAAGAACGGAAAGTCCCCCGTTACAGCAATCAGAATGGCAACCCTGCAGGCGGCGGAGCATTTTGGTATCCGCTATGTAGGTGCGGTTGCCCCCGGATACAGAGCGGATTTGCTGATTCTTAATGACCTTGACACTGTTGATATAGAAGATGTTTACTCTAATGGAGAAAAGGTCGTTTCGCACAAGGAAACAGTAAAATTTGATGCTCCTGAAATAAACGAGGAACTCCAAAAAATTGTATTGGATTCATTTCACTTAAAAGAGCTTGCCCTTTCAGATTTTCATATTGAGGAAAATGGAAAGAAATGCCGTGTTATAGAAATAATCCCCGGTCAGCTTATCACTAAGGAAAAAATAGCGGAAATTGACTGGAACAAAAATAACGGTATTGACACCGGAAGAGATATACTGAAGCTTGCTGTAATAGAAAGACACAAAAACACCGGTCATATCGGACTTGGCTTCATAAACGGAATCGGGATGAAAAGCGGTGCAATGGCATCGTCCGTGTCACACGACTCTCACAACATTATTGTTATCGGCACAAACGATAATGATATGGTTATTGCGGCAAACTATATCCGTAAGTTTGGCGGTAACGTGGTAGTAGAAAACGGAGAGATAGTTGCAGAAATGTCACTCCCCATTGCAGGGCTTATGACTGACCTTTCGGGTGAGGAAATAGCCGTGGCAAATGAAAATGTGCGAAAGGCCGTATATAGTTTCGGAGTACCCCAAGAAATTGAGCCTTTTATGAATATGGCATTTGTAAGCCTTTCTGTAATTCCGTCAATAAAAATGACAACACAGGGGCTTGTAGATGTTGACAAGCAGGAGAGAATTTCTCTTTACTGTGAATAGCCAAAAAGAAAGCACATCAACTTTTGAGTGTCTGCTTTATTTGTTGTTATAACGAATATTTTTCTTTACAATAAGCAAATTTTGAATTGAAGTAATCGTTATTTCCTAAATCAAATATTATTTTTTCGAGAAAATGTGCTTTCCTATCTTGAAAAACAGCCGAAATTGTTGTATAATAACAAAAATACTATAAAATTTACTATGGGGGAGATTTAACTATGGCATATTACTTCAGTGAACCTTCAAGAACATTCAGCGAATATCTGCTTGTGCCCGGTTATACCGGTCCCGACTGTATTCCTGCAAATGTAAGTCTTAAAACACCTCTTGTTAAGTATAAAAAGGGTGAACAGCCCAAATATAGCCTTAACATTCCTATGGTGTCTGCTATCATGCAGTCTGTATCAAATGACACTATGGCGATAGCACTTGCTAAGGAAGGCGGTGTTTCCTTTATCTACGGTTCTCAGTCTATTGAGGATGAGGCAGCTATGGTTGCCCGCGTTAAGAGTTATAAGGCAGGCTTTGTTGTAAGCGACAGCAACCTTAAGCCCGATGACACTCTTCAGGATGTGCTTGACCTTTTTGAAAAGACAGGCCATAACACAATGGCTGTTACAGAGGATGGAACAGCTAACGGTGTTCTTCTCGGTGTTGTTACAAGCCGTGACTACCGTGTAAGCAGAATGTCCACAGATATCAAGGTTAAGGATTTTATGACTCCTTTTGATAAACTTATCTGTGCTCCCGAAAATACAACTCTTAAGGAAGCTAACGATATTATCTGGGAGAATAAGCTTAATTCTCTTCCCATTATTAATTCTAAAAATGAGCTTAAGTATTTCGTATTTAGAAAGGATTACTCAACACATAAGAGCAATCCTAACGAAGTGCTTGACGACCAGAAAAGATACCTTGTAGGTGCAGGTATAAATACTCTTGACTATGAGAAGAGAGTTCCCGCACTTATCGAAGCAGGTGCCGACGTTCTCTGTATCGACTCTTCTGAGGGTTATACAGCTTGGCAGGCAAAGACAATTCAGTTCATCCGTGAAAAATACGGTGATGATGTAAAGGTTGGTGCAGGTAACGTAGTAGACCGTGACGGATTTATGTTCCTTGCAGAAGCAGGTGCCGACTTTATTAAGGTTGGTATCGGCGGCGGTTCTATCTGTATCACCCGTGAAACAAAGGGTATCGGCCGCGGACAGGCTACTGCAGTTATCGAGGTTGCTGCAGCACGTGACGAATACTTTGAAAAGACAGGTATCTATATCCCCATCTGTTCAGACGGCGGTATAGTTCACGACTATCATATGACACTTGCACTTGCAATGGGTGCAGACTTCCTTATGCTGGGAAGATATTTTGCACGCTTTGACGAAAGCCCCACTCCCAAGCTTAACATCAACGGAACATATGTTAAGGAATATTGGGGCGAAGGTAGTAACCGTGCCCGTAACTGGCAGCGTTACGACCTTGGCGGTAAGGCTAAGCTTTCTTTCGAGGAAGGTGTTGATTCCTACGTTGTATATGCAGGCTCACTTCAGGACAATGTGGCAAAGAGTCTTTACAAGGTTGCTTCCACAATGTGTAACTGCGGTGTTCTCACAATCCCCGAGCTTCAGAAGAATGCCAAGATAACCCTCGTTTCCGCAACAAGTATTGTTGAGGGCGGTTATCACGATGTAACACTTAAATCCAGTGTTGGAAAGGATTGATTCTGATGTATAAATCAGATATTGAAATTGCACAGTCTGTTGAGATGAAGCCTATTACCGAGATTGCAAAAACTGCAGGTGTAGACGATAAATACCTTGAACAGTACGGCAAATATAAGGCGAAAATTGACCTTTCAATTCTTGATGAAAAAGAATACAAGGATGGCAAGCTCATCCTTGTAACAGCTATAAACCCCACTCCTGCAGGCGAGGGTAAGACTACAACAACAATCGGTCTTGCTGATGGTATGAGGAAAATCGGTAAGAATGTTCTTGTAGCACTTCGTGAGCCTTCATTAGGACCCGTATTCGGAGTCAAGGGCGGTGCCGCAGGCGGTGGCTACGCACAGGTTGTTCCAATGGAGGATATTAACCTTCATTTCACAGGCGACTTCCACGCAATCGGTGCGGCAAATAATCTTCTTGCAGCTATGCTCGACAACCATATCTATCAGGGAAATTCCCTGAACATTGACCCCAGAAGAATAGTATGGAAAAGATGTGTGGATATGAACGACCGTCAGCTTCGTTTTGTGACAGACGGTCTTGGCGGAAGAATTAACGGAGTTCCGCGTGAAGACGGTTACGACATTACAGTTGCTTCCGAAATAATGGCAGTTCTCTGTCTTGCAAATTCTCTTTCTGACCTCAAGGAAAGACTTGGCAGAATCATTGTAGGCTACACCTATGATGAAAAGCCCGTTACAGCGGCAGACCTTAAAGCACACGGTGCAATGACGGCACTTCTCAAGGATGCAATCAAGCCAAACCTTGTACAGACTCTTGAGGGAACCCCCGCATTTGTACATGGCGGTCCCTTTGCAAATATTGCACACGGTTGTAACAGCGTTACAGCTACCAAGCTTGCAATGAAGCTTGGCGATTACGCTATTACAGAGGCAGGCTTCGGTGCAGACCTCGGTGCTGAAAAATTTCTTGACATCAAGTGCCGTATGGCAGGGCTTAAACCCTCCGCGGTTGTAATCGTTGCAACCATTCGTGCTCTTAAAATGCACGGCGGAATGGCAAAGACGGAGCTTAATGAAGAAAATACCGAGGCACTCCTCCGCGGTATTCCCAATCTTCTCCGTCACGTGTCAAACATCAAAAATGTTTACAAAATCCCCTCTGTGGTAGCTATTAATAAATTCCCCACAGATACCGATAAGGAAGTACAGGTTATTATTGATGAATGTAAAAAGCTCGGCGTGAATGTTGTCCTTTCCGATGTATGGGCAAAGGGTGGTGACGGTGGAATTGAGCTTGCCGAAGAGGTTGTAAGGCTTTGCGAAGAAGAAAACAACTTCACATTCTGTTACGAGGATAACCTCTCTATCGAGGAAAAGATTGAAGCCATTGTTAAAAAAATCTATGGTGGTGACGGTGTAATCTTTGACAAGAATGCACAGAAACAGCTTAAAACACTTACGGACCTTGGCTTTAGCAATATGCCTGTATGTATGGCTAAGACTCAGTACAGCTTCTCTGATGATATGACTAAGCTTGGTGCTCCCGATGGCTTTACAGTTACAGTCCGTAATGTAAAGGTAAGTGCAGGTGCAGGCTTTATCGTAGCACTGACAGGTGAAATTATGACGATGCCAGGTCTTCCTAAAGTGCCTGCGGCAGAAAAAATTGATGTTGAGCCTGACGGTAAAATAACAGGATTGTTCTAAAACGGCTGACAAGGTCAGCCTTTCGCAAAGAAAGTTTTGCTTTGCAAAAGCATTCTCTGCGAGATAAGGGGCTTTCGCTCGCGCGGCACTCACCGTGCCAGCCCCTGCAAGGAATCAAAATTGAGGTACACGCCCTCAATTTTGATGAATTTATAATGTTAAGGGAGAGCCCCTTAACAATCCCCAAAAAAGTAAATGGCTATGTGAAATAATTCACATAGCCATTTTTTATTTATTTACTATACCGCTTTTTTCAAATACTCTGACAAGAACTACGCCCAGTATCAGTCCTGCCACACCTTGCACAGCATTTGCAGGAATATTTACTGCCGACGGAATAAATCCGTACAGAAATCCTTCAAAAAGGAAATAACCGCCAACCATCAGTACTTCCGCAAGGAAACCGCTTGTTATACGGGAGGGGAGAGCAGGAAATTTTTTGCTCATAATATTAAATACAAAATGTGCAACAAGTGCCATCAAGCCCTTTATAATAAAGGTAGCAGGTGCATATACTGCGTATCCTGAAAATATATCTGCTAATCCGCTGCCTACTCCTGCGGCAAGAAAGCCATAAACGGGGGAGAGAATCCATCCCGAAAGAAGTACAACACAGTCACCTAAGTTTATGTAACCTTTAAGAGGTGACGGGATTTTAATAATCATTGTTGCGACACATACGAGAGAGGCAAGCAGTGCCGAAAATACAATTTTCTGTGTTTTTGTTTTCATATTCATCTTCCTTTCTATGGTATTTTACACCGTGACATATAATTTTTCAATAATTTTTTCGTGAAATAGTTAAATTAAATAGGTCATGTGATTTAAAGGACCCGAGCCTTTGCCGAGATTCAGATTCAAAGATATGGCTTTTGTTATATACTCTTTTGACATTTTTACAGAGGTTTCGACATCCATTCCTTTTGCAAGATTTGATGCAATTGCACTTGAAAGTGTACAACCTGTTCCGTGTGTGTTGGGATTGTCGATATGCTTTCCCTGAATCCATATTATGTTACCGTTATCATACAAAAGGTCATTCGAATCGGTGCTTCTGTGACCGCCTTTAATTAAAACGCTGAAGTTTGAAAGGAAAGCAATTTTTTCTGCGGCACTAATCATATCCGCTTCCGTTTTTATTTTCGTTTTTATAATAGCTTCAGCCTCGGGAATGTTTGGTGTAATAATAGTTGCTATGGAAGAGAGGTTTTTTATTAGTAATTCTGCGACATTTTTTTCGGAGAGATTCGCACCGCTGGTAGAAATCATAACGGGGTCAATTACAATGTTTTCGGCTTTATAAAAAGAAAGCCTTTCGCAAATCACCTCTGCCAGTGCAGGGGAAGACACCATGCCTATTTTTACTGCATCGGGACGGATGTCTGTGAAAACTGCATCAATCTGTTTTTTCAGAAATTCGGGAGTAGATTCCAGTATGCCATATACTCCCATAGTGTTTTGTGCGGTAAGTGCGGTGATTGCACTCATAGCGTAAACTCCGTGGACGGTCATTGTTTTAATATCCGCCTGAATTCCTGCACCACCGCTCGGGTCAGAACCTGCAATTGTTAAAACTGTTTTCATTTTACAAGCTCCTTTGCAATTGAGAGTAGTGTTTCGGCTTCTTTTTTAGGGTTTTCAGATTTCATAATTGCCGACACAACACATATGCCTGCAATTCCTGTGCCTTTTAGAATGTTTGAATTTTCTTTATTAAGTCCGCCAATGGCATTTACACGAACAGGTACCGCACGGCAGATTTTCTGTAATGTATCGGTAGATGTCAGCACGGTTTTGACCTTTGTAGTGGTGGGATAAATTGTCCCTACTCCGAGATAGTCAGCTCCGCCTTTAGTTGCTTCCACGGCTTGTTCTACAGTTTTTGCCGTTGCGCCTATAATAAAGTTTTCTCCCAATATTTTTCTTGCGAGGGCAACAGGCATATCCTCCTGCCCTAAATGAACACCCTCACAGCCGACAGCTACGGCAACATCTACACGGTCATCAATTATGAGAGGGACATTATACTTTCTGGTCAATAAGTAAACTTTTTTTGCAAGCTCAATATATTCCCTTGTGGTTTTATTTTTCTCTCTTAACTGAAGTAAAGTGACGCCCCCTTTAAGAGCCTGCTCAACAGTATGCAGAAAATCATGTTCACTGATACCTGTGCTGTCTGTAATAAAATAAAGCGTAGAATCAAATTTTTTCAATTGTTACTTCCTCCATTCGTACGGCATTTTCAAAATCCGTGTCTGTAAGTAATGAAAAATTATCCATAAGCTCCGTCATAAAACTTCCGCTGCCTTGCTGAGATGACGCTTGCTCTCCGCATATTCCCATCATTGCTGCTGCCATACATACTGCTTCTATGTCGGTATGTACGGAAAGAAAAACGGCGCACAACATTCCAAGCATACAGCCCGTTCCCGTAACAGAGGACAGGCGAGAGTGTCCGTTGTGTATGTAAAACATCCTTTCGCCGTCGGTTATAATGTCGGTTTTCCCCGTAGCGAGAATAAGACAATGATGCTTTTTTGCAAGATTTACAGCACTTTTCCCTATGGTTTCGGCACATAAATCGGGCTGCGCATTTACACCGTGAGAACGGTACTCGGTATTATCAAGTGCATATATTTCAGAATAGTTTCCCTTTATCAGTGTGGGGCTGATGTCTTTAAGCATTTCGGATAAAAAATTATGTCTTAGACTTGAACAAGCCACCCCCACAGCATCAATAACAATTGGAATGTTTTCCTTGACTGCAACTTTTGAAGACAGAAGCATTGATTGCATTCTCACATCTGTTATGTTGCCGAGATTGAGAAGAAGTGCCCTTGCAGTTCGGGTAATTTCCTGAACCTCCCTCGGGTGCTCTGCCATAATTGGCATAGCACCCATAGAAATAGCCGTGTTGGCACATTGATTTATGGATATAGGGTTTGTTATTGCATGAACAAGGGTTTTTTCTTTTTTTATTTTGTTTTGTAACTCTTTAAAAGTCACTCTTTCACCTTCCTTATAATATAATAAATAATTCCTGCCACAATAAACGCTGTCAGCGAAAAGACGGAGAGATAATCCCAGAAAACACCTGTTATTTTAAATATTCCGGTAAGAATTTCAATTACAAGAAAGCAAATTACTCCAAAGGCAGCAATGTATAAGGCGTTTGCAATTATGCTACTTTTTTCTTCATATACAGGAGAACCAAGCATTTCCTGAAATCTTTTTAAAAGGCCTGCTGCAGAGAGCTTTTTCAAAAAAACAAAAGCAATGCTTCCTCCAATTAGTGTTCCGCAGATAAATGACGGTACATAAAACAGCCAGCTGAGTCCATCCTTTCCCCACAGAAATGTCATCACGGGATAGGAGAGGACAGCACCGATTATTCCTGTGCCGATAATTTCCCCAAGCACGGCAAAAATGAGCTTACCTTTTGAAAATTTATAAAATATTCCCGACAGTAACGCTCCAAAAACAGCACCTGTGAGGGCAATGGGAGGTATGGACATAATAACCATTCTGATAATGCCGATTACTACGGCGCATAAAAAGGCATACCACGGGCCCAAAAGGACGGCACACACTATATTGATAAAGTGTGCCATGGGGCACATTCCCTCAAACCTTAATAGTGGTGAGATAACGACACCTAAGGCTATGAGCATAGAGAGTACCGTTAATTTGATAAGTTTCTTTTGATTTTTCATTTTATTTCCTCTTTTACAAATATATTTTCGGTAAAGGATTAATTTCCTACTCTCACCCCGAAACACGGGTTCCCTCGCTGATTTACATCTCCCGGGCGCTCCCCCGTGAGCGTTTGAGCATAAGATCTTCGAACCTCTTATGCTTAACCTCCTTTCGCAAAATAAAAAAGAGACAGTCCCTGATAAAAGGACTATCTCCGTTAAAAGCAAACTATGACTTCCTACGGCGGCATTATCCGCATCAGGTGTACCAACATTGTTGGTGAAGGGTCGAAGTTTGATTACTTCCTCTCAGCCCGGCACACCGAGCTCCCCTGTATAATTTTATATTAATTTTGATTAATTATATATGATATTTTTTTGAAAATCAAGTGTTATTTAAAAAATATATTAACCGCCTATACTGAAAAGATTAAGAACAATCGGAATTGAAAGACACGCCAATATGTTTGAAAGAAGTGCAAATCCTGCTCCCAGACGGCAATCCTCGCCCACAAGGCGGGGGAAAACAATTGTGTTGAGTCCGCAGGGCATTGCATAAATGAGGACTGCAACTTCTGTAACTGTTTTGCTGAACGGTGAAGTTATAAGTCCTATCAGTACAGGAATTATAAAAAGTCGAAGTGCAGTTATTATGTAAATCTTTTTTTCAGAAAGAAGCTCTTTAAAATTAAATTCTGAAACAACTATACCTGCAAGAAGCATACTTAAAGGTCCCATACAGGCTCCTGCCTTACTCATAATGCTGTATGCTACCGAAGGGATGGGAATTTCAAAGAGACCGACAACCGCCCCCAGAAGCATAGCAATCATGGAAGAATTAAAAATCTTTTTGAATGAAAGCCCGCTTTTTGTAAGCTTGCTGTACCCGACGGTGTAAATATAAATCGACAAGGGGAGACAGAATATCATAGTGTTAAGAAGTCCGGCGCTGCCAAGAACTGCTTCAGCCATAGGATATCCCATATATCCGCTGTTAGGGACAACCAGTGAGTATTCATATACATCCCGTTCATACTTTCCTTTATCGAAAAGCTTTGATATAAAAGCCATTAAAATACCGAGAAAAAGCACGATCTCCAAAGACCAGAGAATAATTTCATAATTACCTGATATGTATTTAAGGGTAAAGTTTTTTGCAAAAGTTTCAAATACATAAAACGGTGCTATAACATACACCAGAAGGCTTGACAGAATCGGCGTATGCTCCGCTTTTATTTTGCCGCTTTTCGCAACAATAAAACCTGCTGCAGCAAAGGCAAAAAGAATAAAAACCTGATTGAAAATGATTAACATAACAAAACCTCCAAACCAAAAGTATTATACACCTGAAACCATCTTATGTAAATACACAGCTTTGAAAAAAAGCTTTACAAATAAAAAAATATATGTTATTATATCGCCGTAGTTGTATTGTATCTCCCTTAGCGGAGAATAATAACAAGGAGGAATTTAATATGGTAAAAAAATTTGACACAAGGAAAATGGTGACGACGGCAATGTTAGCAGCGATTATAGTAGTGTTGCAACTTATGTCAGGTGTTATGAACATTAGTGGATTTCCCATTACTCTGACACTGGTCCCCATAATCATCGGTGCAACAATGTATGGTCCGAATACAGGTGCAATACTGGGCGCTGCTTTTGGTATTGTTGTATCCAGTGGGGTTATTACAGCTACTGACCCATTGGGACACGCAATGTTTCAGTATAATCCTGTTTTAACATTGTTCGTATGTTTGCTGAAAGGAATAGCTGCCGGCTACGTAGCAGGATTAGCCTATAAATTTTTTAGCAAACGCAACAAAAAAACACTTGGCACTTTGATAGCATCGATTTTGTGCCCCGTTGTTAATACCTGTATGTTGTGTGTCGTTATGATAGCTTTCTTTAAAGGTGTTGTAACTGAATATGCAATCGCAAATGGAATAGAGTCTGCTATGAAACTCATAGTATCAGGAATTCTTCTTATGAATTTCCTGCCAGAACTTTTGCTTAATATAATAGTTTCACCGGGTGTTGCAAAAACAGTTTCAAAAATTAAGAGAGATTGATGGTAAGATAGAATGATTTTAGTAATAGATATAGGTAACACAAATATAGTAGCTGGTTTGATTGACGGAAAGGATATTCTTTTCAGAGAACGGCTTTCAACGGCTCACCGTGCTACAAAGCTTGAGTATTCGGTGCTTTTTAAAACTGCCTTTGATATGTATGGCATAGATTACAAAAAGGTGGAGGGTGCTATAATATCCTCTGTTGTACCGTCTGTGACAAATGTTGTCAGAGATGCGGTAGAAAGCCTTTGCGGTATTTCGGTAATGGTGGTAGGCCCCGGAGTCAAAACGGGAATCAGTATTGTGATTGACAATCCTGCACAGCTTGGCAGCGACCTTGTGGTAGATGCCGTTGCAGGTATTGAGGAATACCCCCTCCCGCAGATTATTATTGATATGGGAACGGCAACCACTGTTTCTGTTATTGATAAGAAAAAGCAATTTTTAGGCGGTGCAATACTTCCGGGTGTGGCAGTTTCTCACGATGCTCTTATCGGCAGAACATCCCAGCTTCCCAAGGTTGCCTTTGAAAAACCAAAGAAAATGATAGGAAGCAATACAGTAGATTCTATTAAAAGCGGTATCCTCTACGGAAATGCCGGTGCGATAGAGGGGATAGTTGACCGCTTTGAGGAAGAGCTTGGCGAAAAATGCACCGTTATTGCAACGGGCGGACTTGCAAAAGTTATCGTACCTCTTTGCAAAAGAGAGATAATAGTTGATGAGGACTTGCTTCTTAAAGGTTTAATGTTAATATACAAGAAAAACAAATAATCACAAAACGGTATCCGAATTCGGATACCGTTTTGTGCTTCTCCGTTTTTTAAAGTCAAAAAAGAGTACATACATTACGTATATACTCTAATTCAAGCAATCATAGAAAAACTAATTATGCAAGTGCAGCGAGTGCCTTGGAAAGCTGGCTCTTCTTGCGGCTAACTGTGTTCTTGTGGTACACACCCTTAGCAACAGCCTGGTCAAGCTTCTTAACGCAAACAGCAAAAAGCTCCTGAGCGGAAGCCTTATTTCCTTCGCTAACAGCTGCTTCAAACTTCTTAAGCTCTGTCTTGATAGCTGATTTAACCATACGATTTTCAAGAGTCTTCTTCTCGATAACGAGAACTCTCTTCTTAGCTGATTTAATGTTAGGCATTATATTTTCACCTCCAACACATTATGGAACAAAATGCATTATAGCATACATTATTTCAAAATGCAAGTTTTTTTTGCCAAAAAATTTATTTTTTTAATTCGTACTTTTTATCGAAGTTTTCCGTCGTAATAACTTCTCCGTTTTCCATTATTATAAGAGCATCCGTGTCTGTGAAATTATCACATAGTGATATTGAATCTTTTCCTAATATAAAGATAGCTGTCGAAAGCGCATCTGCCTGCATTGACGAGGGGGATATAACAGTTACCGATGCAACACCGCTTTCTGAGGGATAGCCTGTCCTCGGGTCAATTATGTGGTGATAACGCTTGCCCTCATATTCAAAATACCGCTGATAAGCGCCGCTTGTAACGGCACTTTTGTCTTTTACGGTAATTGTTGCAAAAACCTCATTGGGGTTAAAGGGGTTTCGGATTCCAACATTGAACTCGCCAATCAGAACAACATTTCCTCCTAAATCAATAACGGCGTTTTCTACATCTTTTTCTTTGAATGACTCTGCAACTTTGTCTGCAATATACCCTTTTGCCACGGCACCCATATCAATGGCTTTGCCACCTAAGGAAAAAGGAGAAAGCGTAATATCCTCATATCCTGTTTTGGAGCGTGCAGTTTCTATTTCCTCTGCTGTCGGCGGAGTCTTTCTTTCTTTTATATTCCATAAATCTACAAGAGGCGCAACTGTCACATCAAATGCACCGTTTGTAAGACGTGACATTTCAAGGGAGAAAGAAAGCACCTTTTCAATATCCCCATTTAATTTCCCCTGACCGTTGTTAAGTAAATATAGCTTGCTTTCGGGCTTTGTTCTGCTGAAAACATTTTCGTATCCCCTTAAAAGAGCAAAAGCATCATTAATTTTTTCAGAATCTTTTTCATTGGTTGTAATATTAATAACCGTATCCAACGCAAAGGTCTGTCGGGTTATGTTTTTGCTTTCATTCGTGCAGGAGGAGAATGTAAAAATTACAAAACACATTATAATAATTGAAAGAATTTTTTTCATCTGTATCTCCTTATATTAGTAAAGGATGCTGTAAATGATTTTATATCTGTTGATTTTTTCTGTATAGCGTACCGTTTCAGAAAAAGGTATTTCTTTTAAGGTCTTTCCGTCGGAGGAATATCTTGTATCTTTAAGCCATTTGTCCACATTTCCCATTCCTGCATTATATGCGGCAAGTGCATTTTGTGTATTGCCGTCATATTTTTTTATAAGATAAGAAAGATACCATACTCCTGCGTGAATGTTTGAATCGAGACTGAAAATATCGGGGCTTTTAATATCTGTATTTTCCCTGCAGAAAGAGAATGTTTCATCAGTTACCTGCATAATCCCCTTTGCTCCTGCATGGCTTACGGCATCTTCATTGAAATTGCTTTCTGCCTTTATAAGTGCAGTGACGAGCCATTTGTCCACAGAATATTTGTCGCAGTATGTGTTTATGGTGTTCCAGTGGGGGATAGGAAATAATTTTCTCAGCACTGAAAAGGAAATGCAGATAATCAATGCTATGCATATGATAGCAGAAAACAGCCTTAAATATTTTTTACTCATTGATTTCTCCCAAAAACTGATTATACAGGGAAACTATTTTTTCGGAAAGCACTTCCTCGCTTCCGCTGTTGTCTATAAGGATTGCCTCTTTCGAGTAATCGCTCTGTGCCTTTATTCTCCTTAGTGCGGAATCTCTGTCTATATTATCCCGTGTCATAATTCTGCTGAGACGGGTTTCTTCGTCGGCGGTAATAACTATAATGTGTCTGCACAGTTTGTCTGCACCGCTCGACTCC
Organism: Clostridia bacterium; assembly: GCA_045656865.1. Taxonomy (GTDB): domain Bacteria; phylum Bacillota; class Clostridia; order UMGS1883; family UMGS1883; genus UMGS1883. The sequence goes on from JAZOSB010000007.1 coordinate 51,964, forward strand.
AATTCAGAACCGTCCATCAGACATATGTCCTTGCCCGAGCTTTCGCACAATTCAACGCATTTTTTTACAATGGCTCCGTGAACAACACCGTTGAGCTTGCTAAGCTTCTCTTTATCAGAAAAAACTATGCTGCCAAGTGCTTTTCTGTCAATTTCACCATTTCCGTCAAGAATGTTGGGAGAGAACAAAGCACACAATTTCTGCCTGACGTTTTCATCCCGAAGAACCTCGTGTGCAATCTTGTCACAATCTGCTACAAAGGCTCCAAGGGATTCAAATATTTTCGCGGCGCTTGATTTACCGCTGCCTGTTCGTCCTGTAAGACCAATGAGCATTTTCATAGGGGTTTTCCTTTCACTTTGTCTCAAACCAGCTTTTGCCTGTTTTTACATCTGCACGGAGGGGCACAGTTAATTTAACTGCATTTTCCATTTCGTCCTTTAATATCCGTGCAACCATTTCTGACTGTGCCTGGGGCACTTCGCATATGAGTTCGTCGTGTACCTGTAAAATCAATTTTGCCTCGGGACATTTTTCCCTAAGTGCATCATACACCTTAACCATTGCAATTTTAATTATATCTGCCGCTGTTCCCTGAATGGGTGCATTCATAGCAGCACGCTCGCCAAATGAACGGAGATTAAAATTCTTTGCCTGAAGCTCGGGAATGTATCTTCTTCTGCCAAATATGGTTGTAACAAAACCGTCTTCCTTTGCTTTTTCAATGGTAGAATCCATATAATTCTTAACACCGCTGTAGTGGGCAAAATAGCTGTCAATATATTCCTTTGCTTCCTTACGGCTGATTTTTAGCTCTCCTGCAAGTGAAAATTCACTCTGTCCGTAGATTATACCAAAGTTTACCGTCTTGGCACGGGAACGCATATCATCAGTTACAAGAAAATCGGGAACATTGAAAACCTGTGTTGCTGTTATGGTGTGGATGTCATCATCATTTATGAATGCATCCTGCATAACCTTGTCACCTGCCATATGGGCGAGAACACGAAGCTCAATCTGTGAATAATCGGCACCGACAAGAAGGTGCCCGTCCTTTGCAACAAACATTTTGCGGATTTCTCTGCCTATTTCAGTTCGCACGGGGATGTTCTGAAGATTCGGCTCGGCAGAGCTTATTCTACCCGTTGCAGTAACTGTCTGTTTGAGAGTGGAACGGATTCTGCCCTCATCATCAAGAAGGGGGAGAAATGCATCTGCGTAGGTTGATTTCAGCTTTGCAAGATGACGGTATTCAATAATTAAATCAATAATTTCGTGCTTTCCGCGAAGCTTCTCCAAAACGGAGGAATCCGTGGAATATCCCGTCTTTGTCTTTTTGATTATTGGAAGCCCCATATCCTCAAACAACAGTTTTCCAAGCTGTTTGGTGGAGTTTATATTTATTTCTTCCCCTGCCATAAAGTATATGGCGCTTTCAAGTGCGGATATTCTTTCTCCTAACATTTTTGCAAAGCTCTGAAGCTCTTCTCTGTCAATTTTGAATCCTGCCACTTCCATATCATACAGAACATTTTCGAGGGGAAGCTCTATATCATTAAGAAGAGAAAGCTGACCTCTCTTTTCAAGCTCTTCTGTCTGCTTTTTGTAAAGTGCAGGTAAGGAGGATACAGACAAGGGAAGCGAATATGCCGTAAAAATTTCATTTATATTATATTCGCTTCTTGTGGGGTCAATGATATATTCAGCAATTTCACTGTCGTAAAAATTGCCGCAAAGATTTATCCCAAGGGAAGCTAATGCGTGCTTTACCTTTTTGTATTCGTGGGTGTATTTTGAAATGGCTTCATCTTCAAGAATCTCTTTCAAAAGTGACGGCTCAGAGAAGTAAGGCTTGCCGCCCGAAATAAACTGCATAAGATTTTCTTCCATTATAAAATAGAAAGAATCCTCACTCTTGCATTTTTCAATAATTTCTGCTGTGGCGGGGAGCGTTTCCACCGTAGGAAGCTCTGCCTCTACGGGTGTGCATAGCCTTTCTGCTATTTTACGAAGCTCCAGCTCCTCTAATTTTTTCGAGAGAGCAAGGTTGTCTGCTTCTTTATATAATGCATCCTCAATCTTAAAATTAATGGGAACATTTTTATCAATTGTACAAAGCTTTAGGCAGAGGTAAGCATCCTCTTTCCCTGCAATAAGCTTTTCCCTTGCCGCCTTTTTTATATGGTCGTCTTCAATGTTTTCATACATATTGTCAAGGGAATGGAAGTAAGAAAGAAGGTCAAATGCTGTTTTTTCACCGATGCCCTTTACCCCGGGAATGTTATCGGAGGAATCGCCCATAAGCGCCTTTACCGATATAAACTCCTCGGGAGTTACACCGTATTTTTCAAATACTCCCTTGTGGTCAAGCTCCTCGGTGGTGGTTTGCCCCATTCGTGTGGTAGTGAGAAGCACGCAGGTATTACCGCTTGCAAGCTGAAGGTCGTCCTTGTCACCCGTGACAATATTGCAACGAAGCTCGTTCTCATCACATATTCTGCTGACAGTACCTATAATATCGTCTGCCTCGTACCCCTCCAATGAAAGCTGAAGAATATTCATTGCAGAAAGAATTTCTTTAAGATGAGGCATCTGCTCGGCAAGGTCGTCGGGCATACCCTTACGCTGTGCCTTGTACTGGTCGTACATCTTATGGCGGAAAGTAGGTGCTTTCAGGTCGAAAGCTACACAGAGGTAGTCAGGCTTATACTCATCAATGTATTTAAGCATTATATTCATAAAACCAAATATGGCATTTGTGGGAATCCCCGTCTTTGTTGAGAGGGGCCTTACCCCGTAATATGCACGGTTTACGATACTGTTACCGTCAATGATAATAAGATTTTTCATTTTCTTACTTCCTCATATAAAATATATATTAATTATTATACTATAAATGGTAAAAAAATCAAGGATAAAAAAGATTCTGCATCCTCTTTGGGGAAGAAATTTGAAAAAAATAAAAAAAATGCTTGCATTTTTGTTTTTTATCTGTTAGAATAACCTATGCGCATTATGAAATGAAGTATTTTGAAGTATTCCTAAGGAGGGAAATAGATATGGCTAAATGTGATGTATGCGGTAAGGGTGTTACTTTTGGTATTAAGGTAAGCCACTCTCACAGAAGATCCAATCGTGCTTGGAAGCCCAACATCAAAACTGTAAAGGCTGTTGTTAACGGTTCTCCCAAGACAATCCACGTTTGCTCCCGTTGCCTGAGAAGCGGAAAAGTTGTAAGAGCTATCTGATTTCTCTCGTATCATAATCGGAACAAACTAAGGTAGTACGCTTTTGCGTACTACCTTTTTGAATTTACGGGAAATAATTTGTCAAAAAATATCTTGACAATTCTATTTGAGGAGTATATAATAACATAGCATTTTAATGAAATGCTATCCTTGCTTCGGGACAGCCCGAGGCCAAAGACCAGAAGGAGGTGTAGAAAATGGCTGAAATTATCAACAAGTATGAAACCATTTTTGTTCTTGACTGCGCACTTGAGGAGGAGAAAATCAATGCTCTTTCCGAGAAGTTCCAGAAGCTTATCGCTGATAACGGAACAGTTGAAAGCGTAGACGTATGGGGCAAGAGAAAGCTTGCTTATCCTATCGACTTCAAGACAGAAGGTTACTACGTTCTTGTGAACTTCGCATCAAATCCTGAATTCCCCAAGGAGCTTGAGAGAATTTACGGAATCACCGACGGTGTAATGCGTACAATCACAATCCGCAAGGAAGCGTAATTATTGGGGAGGAATTTTAAATGCTTAACAAGGTTATTTTGATGGGCAGATTTACTCGCGACCCCGAACTTCGCAGCACACCACAGGGAATCAGCACTTGCAGTTTTTCAATTGCGGTTGACCGTAACTTTGTCCGTCCGGGCGAAGAACGCAAGGCAGACTTTATTAACTGCGTTGCATGGAGACAGACTGCGGAGTTTATTTCCAAATACTTCAGAAAGGGCAGCATGGTTGCTCTTGAGGGAAGTATTCAGACACGCTCTTGGGATGACCAGGACGGTAAGAAGCGTTATGCTACAGATGTTGTAGTAAATCAGGTCTATTTTGCTGAAAGTAAGAGAGATTCTCAGTCTGTTATGGGCGGAGATGATTTTGCTTCCGCAGGTGACTTCGGTTCGCTTCCCGAACCTATTTCTCCCATGGGTACAGATGATGATTTACCATTCTAAGGTAGATGGGATGTCATTCTCATATACTAATATAAGGAGGTTTTAGCCATGATGGAAAAGGATAAGACAGAAAGACCTTTCAGAGCAAGAAAGCCTAAGAAAAAGGTTTGTCAGTTCTGTGTTGATAAGGTTTCTGATATCGATTACAAGGACGTTGCTAAGCTTCGTCGTTATGTTTCAGAGAGAGCAAAGATTCTTCCCAGAAGAATCACAGGCACATGTGCAAAGCATCAGCGTCAGCTTACAATTGCTATTAAGCGCGCTCGCCAGATTGCACTTCTTCCTTTCTCTGCTGAGTAATAAGAGATACCCTTTTGGAATAGAAATATTCCGAAAGGGTGTTTTTTTATGAAAAAATATTTGTTGCTTCTTATTATCTCGGTAGGCATAATTCTTCTATTCAGAATTTCTCAGGAAAAACCGCAGCCTGTCTTTTCTGAAATAGTCAGGCAGATGGGCTATGATGATGTTTCGGAAACCCCATACGAGGTGGTGGAATTTGAAATTCCTTTAAAGTTTAACAGCGTATGGGAAAACTATAACAATCTTTTGAAAGAAAAAGGCTACGACCTTACATTATACAAAGGAAAAAAGTGCAAACGCTATACCTATCTTATCCCTTCGGAAAATGCCCGTGCAAATATCATTGTATCCGAAGGAAAGATAATCGGCGGTGATATTTCGAGCATTACATTGGATGGAATAATGATTCCAATAAAAAGTAGTGAAGAGTAATTGAAATTTAAATTAAAATATGGTAAAATAGTGGTGAGGAGGGGTAGTATGCGACTTGACAAGTTTGTGTCCGATGGTGCGGCAATGACAAGAAGCGAATCAAGAAAAGCCATAAAAAACGGCAGGGTTTCAGTTGAAAACTGGATTGTCAAGGATATTGCTTTTCAGGTTGAGGAAAATACTAATGTCCTACTTGACGGCAGGGAAATATCGTATAGGGAATTTGTGTACATTATGCTTAATAAACCTCGGGGATACGTCAGTGCAACAGAGGATAAAAAGCAAAAAACCGTTCTTGATTTGATTGATCCCTCATACAGCCGCTATCAGCTTTTTCCGGTGGGAAGACTGGATATTGATACTGAGGGTTTCCTGCTTCTTACAAATGACGGAGAGCTTGCTCACAATATGCTTTCTCCCAATAAAAATGTGGGAAAAACATATTTTCTCCGCCTTGAAAAACCAATAACCGACGAGAAAATAAAAGCACTTGAAACAGGTGTGGATATAGGCGAATGCATTACAAAACCTGCAAAAGCAGAAAGAATAAGTGAAAGTGAACTTAACCTTACAATAACGGAGGGGAAATTTCATCAGATAAAGCGTATGGCGAAAGCGGTAGACAATGAAGTCGTTTATCTTAAAAGGCTTTCTTATGGTGATTTTTATCTGGATAAGGCACTTAAAACAGGGGATTACAGAGCTCTTACAGAAAAAGAAACAAAATACTTGTGCAATGTTTACAAAAGAAAATCATTAAATTTGTGAAATGAAGGTATTTGAAAATATTAAATAATGTGTTACAATATAGACAATGTAAATTGATACGTTGCGTAATTTTTTTAGGAGGTCATTGAAAATGGCAAGTTTACAGTTGAAAAACATCTATAAGAGATATTCCGGCGGCGTTACAGCTGTTACAGATTTCTGCCTGGATATCGCAGATAAGGAGTTTGTTATCCTTGTTGGTCCTTCCGGTTGCGGTAAGTCCACAACACTCAGAATGATTGCAGGTCTGGAAGAAATCAGCGAAGGTGAACTTTACATAGGCGACAAGCTTATGAATGACGTAGCTCCCAAGGACAGAGATATTGCAATGGTTTTCCAGAACTATGCTCTTTATCCTCATATGACAGTATTTGAAAATATGGCATTCGGTCTTAAGCTCAGAAAGACTCCTAAGGCTGAAATCAATAAGAGAGTTCATGAAGCTGCTCGTATCCTTGATATCGAACATCTTCTTGAAAGAAAGCCCAAGGCTCTTTCCGGTGGTCAGCGTCAGCGTGTAGCACTTGGTCGTGCTATCGTTCGTGAACCCAAGGTATTCCTTATGGACGAACCTCTTTCTAACCTCGATGCTAAGCTTCGTGTACAGATGAGATCTGAGATTTCCAAGCTTCATCAGAGACTTCAGACAACATTCATCTACGTTACTCATGACCAGACAGAAGCTCTTACAATGGGTACAAGAATCGTTGTTATGAAAGATGGTATCATGCAGCAGGTTGATACTCCCTCCGAGCTTTATATGCATCCTGTTAATATGTTCGTTGCAGGCTTCATCGGTTCTCCCCAGATGAACTTCTGTGATGCAGTAATTGCTAATGAAAATGGTAACATCTGCGTTAAATTCGGTTCAAACACAATTAAGCTTACAGCTGAAAAAGCTGCAAAGGCTGAAAAGTATATTGGCCAGACAGTTGTTATGGGTATCCGTCCTGAAGACCTCTATGATGATGCAGATTCTCTTGAAAAATATGCAGACAGCAAGGTAGAGGCTTCTGTTGAAGTAACTGAAATGATGGGTGCTGAAACATATCTTTACCTTGTAATTGACGGTATGAACTTTGTAGCTCGTGTTAAGGCTGACAGTGATGCTAAGATTGATACAAAAATTAGCCTTGCTATCGACCCCGAAAAGATTCACATCTTCGACAAGGAAACAGAGCAGGTTATCACAAACTAATCATAAAATTTTTAAAGGCCGCTTCGAAAGAAGCGGTCTTTTTTGCATTTTTTCAGACCTTTTACAAATAATAAAGAAAAATATTTGAAAGGCTGATAAAAATGCAAAAAGATACACCGCTTACAAACGATACAATATCCTCCGAGAGTGTTTTGGGTGAAAATATGGAGCTACTCATTCTGCACAAGGCATATCTTGATTTAACAGAGAACGACGAAGAAAAGGAGGGACAGGAAAATGCCGGTAAGAACTGACCTTGCCCTTGAATTAAGAGAGATGTTTGCCGAAGAAATTGTGGGGGTAGAAAGCCTTGCCCACGACAATGACGGCATAACAGTAACCCATGTAAAAATAACAACTGACGAAGGCGCAGAAAAAATAGGCAAGCCCAAGGGACGCTATGTGACAATTGAAATAGACAGAACAATTTTTGAAAATGATGATGTTTTTGACCGTGGCGCAAAAGCAGTAGGGGATGAGCTTAAGAAACTGCTGTCACCTATGGATTTATCCTCCGTTCTCATCGTGGGGCTTGGGAACAGATATATTACCCCCGATTCTATAGGACCGAAAACCGTCAGTAAGGTTACAGTAACCCGTCATATCACAAAAGAGGGTGGTGCAGGCTACGATTTCAGCATCCGACCGATAAGTGCCATTGCCCCAGGCGTGCTTGGCATAACAGGCATTGAAACAGGGGAGATAGTGCAGGGGGTCAAAGAAAAATCAAACCCATCACTCATTATTGCAGTGGACGCTCTTGCAGCAAGAAATATAGGAAGACTTGGCACAACTGTTCAGCTTTCCGACACAGGAATTTGTCCGGGTAGCGGAGTGGGGAATAACAGGAAGGAGCTTACCGAGAAAACCATGGGAATCCCTGTCATTGCAATCGGAGTGCCTATGGTAGTGGATGCGGTAACACTTGTTTCGGATATGCTGGAAGCAATGTCAGAAAACAGCAGGGAAAAGCTTTCAGAAAATATCTCAAGACAAAACCAGAATATGATAGTAACCCCAAATGATGTTGACAGTATAAGCGAAAAGATTTCAGATATAATCTCCGAGGGGATAAATATGGCACTTCTTTCTTGAAAAACCCCCTCCTGTATGGTAAAATATTCATAGACATATTCCAATAAGGGGTGTTTTTATGAGTATGATAGGACTGCATCTTAGAAATATAAGGAAGTATTCGGGGCTTACCCCTGAAAGCTTCGCCAAAGTATTGGGCGTTGGAATAACTACCGTTAAAAATATTGAAACAGGGTATCTTCCTGCACCTGATATGAAATTTATAGAAAAGGTATGCGAAGTTTTCGCCGTTTCAGTGGAGGAATTGACCAATTCCGTATCCCCCTGTGTTGGCGAAAGCTCTAAGATTATTCATATCGCTGAATATATTAGCTGTGAAAAACCATTTCTTCAGCCTGAACTGGTAGTTGATAGTATGTTCCTTAACCGTGACGAGCTTCGTGGATATGAATATATAGGAATAAAAATGAAAGATATGTCTATGATTGATTCTCACATCTGCCCCGGTGACAATGTTATTATCCGTATGGGCGATGCTGTAAAAAACGGTGATAAGGTCGCCTGCGTTTTTAAGGGTACGGACAGCCTTATCAGGCGTGTGTATATAAATGGTAACGAGATAGTCCTCAAGGCGAGTAATGCAAGCGGTCTTTATCCCGATATCAGGCTTGATAAGGAAAAGGATGAGTTTCGCATAATAGGTAAAGTAACCAACTGGATGCACAATGATGAAGAAAATCACTAAATTGAAAAATCTTGCTTGATTTTTAGGGTAAATAGTAATATACTGTAGTGTGGACGTGTTTTTTACGCGTGGAATCAAAAAGAGAGGAAGCATTTTATGATATACTTGGACAATGCTGCCACAACAAAAATGAAAGACAGCGTTATAGAGACTATGCTGCCCTACTTTTCTGAAACTTTCGGAAATGCATCGTCAACATATACTTCAGCCGGTCAGGCGGCGAGGAAGGCTCTTACAGAAGCTCGCGGTAAGGTTGCATCTGCAATCGGTGCAGAAGAAAAGGAAATCTTTTTCACAAGCGGCGGAAGTGAGGCTGACAACTGGGCGATAAAGGGTGTAGCGCTTAAAAATAAAGATAAGGGAAACCACATTATAACAACAACGGTTGAGCATCACGCGGTACTTCATACCTGCGAATTCCTCGAAAAGCAGGGATTTAAGGTAACTTATGTTCCTGTTGATGAATTTGGTATGGTGAACCCGAAAGATATTGAAAATGCAATCACAGATGAAACAATTCTCGTTTCTGTAATGTTTGCCAATAACGAAATAGGCACAATTAACCCTATTAAGGAAATCGGTGCTATCTGCCGTGAAAAGGGCGTGTATTTCCATACTGATGCGGTGCAGGCGGCAGGTGCCGTTCCCATTGATGTAAAGGAAATGAATATTGACCTCCTTTCTATGTCTGCACATAAGTTCCATGGTCCCAAGGGTGTAGGTGCCCTTTATATCCGCAGGGGAGTGAAGCTTGAAAATCTTCTCCACGGCGGTGCGCAGGAGCTTGGAAGACGCGCTACAACTGAAAATGTTGCAGGTATAGTCGGTATGGCACAAGCTCTTACCGAGGCAGTAGACGATATGGCAGAAAAGACTAAGAAACTTGTAAAACTCCGTGACAGAATAATTGGCGGAATACTTGAAACTGTTCCCTATACCCGTCTTAACGGACACAGAACAGAAAGACTCCCCAATAATACAAGCTTCTGCTTCAGATATATTGAGGGTGAGAGCTTGCTTTTAAGCCTTGATATGATGGGTTATGTAGTGTCAAGCGGTAGTGCCTGCACATCAGGCTCCCTTGACCCGTCGCACGTTCTGTTGGGCATAGGACTTCCACACGAAATTGCGCATGGGTCACTCCGTGCATCACTTTCGGAATTCACTACGGAAGAAGAAGTTGACTCCTTTATAAAAGCGGTAGGGCCTATCGTGCAAAGGCTTCGTGATATGTCACCTCTTTATGAAGGTGTAGAAGGAAAGGAATGATATAAATGTATAGCGAGAAAGTAATGGACCATTTCTCCAATCCCAGAAATGTAGGAGAAATTGCCGATGCAAATGCAGTAGGAACTGTTGGCAATGCAAAGTGTGGCGACATTATGAAAATATATATGAAGATTGAAGATGACATCATAACAGATGTTAAGTTCAAGACCTTCGGTTGCGGTGCAGCGGTTGCAACAAGCTCTATGGCTACCGAGCTTGTAAAGGGTAAGACGGTGGATGAAGCACTTCAGCTCACTAACAAAGCCGTTGTAGAGGCTCTTGAGGGACTTCCGCCTGCAAAACTTCATTGCAGTGTTCTTGCGGAAGAGGCTATCAAGGCAGCTATTCAGGACTATTACGACAAGAGCGGTATTGAAAAGAAAATTGAGTGCAGCGGAGATTGCGCTCACTGTCACGCACATCACGAATAAGCAAAAAAGGAATCGCGAGATTCCTTTTTTTACTTATTCTTTTCTATAAAATCAGCAAGTGACACGGCAAAATATCTTGCACCTAAAATTGCTTCGTCAAGAGTGTTGGCATTTGTGCCCACCTCTACAATGATTCCCCCCGGGGCAAGCTGTTGGTTAAAGCGCTGACTCCTGAAATTTATAGGACGGCATAAATCGGGGTAGAGGGAAAGCGTGTGCTTTTGGAGGCTTGCCGCAAAGCTCATATTTTCTTTCCAATTATTATGCGTCAGTCCGCTTAAATCACTGCCCACAACAAACATTATTTTAGCGACAGACTCTCCGTTTATGGTGGTGGAATATTTTACTTTTTTGCCGTTTTTATCTACTATTGCATCACGGTGTACATCAAGAACTATTTTTATGCTTTTGTCGTTTTTTATATGATTTTCAATTGCTTTTGCACTTTTATTGTAGCTACCGCTGTAGCTTGGATAATCGTTTACGGTAGTATCGTGATAAACCTTGATTCCCTTTAAAGTCAGGACTTTCTCAATTTCGTCACCGACAGCTACCATGTTGTAGCGTTTATCACGTGTGCGGTCTGTATCGGTAGGTGTATAGTTGTATTTTTCGGATGGAGTATAGCTTTCGGTGGTATGGGTGTGTACAATAAGCACAGAAAAGTCCTCTTTCAGAAATGCGGGTGAGACTGAAAGAAAATCTTGGGGATTTACGGAAAAGTCTGTGGAATTATTTATTTTGACCTCGGTATTGGGGTTTGAAACGGCAGGAGTACTGATGTTTTGTGCCGTAGTATTGTTTTCTTCAGCAGGTGTGTTTTCTGTTTCAGCTTCTTTTTCTACTAATGCAAAAGCCCCGACCGACGAGAGCGGTGTGCTTTTATATGCTAAATTGGAAGAAAGAAGAAGTCTTACCGAGTCATCAGTTAACGAAAGCGGGGGAAGATGCGAGGAAAGCGATACACTCAGGCATATAACGGATAAAAATGAGCATAATAAGATAAACAATCTGGCAGATTTTAAATTTATGGTAATTACGGAAGTTTTTTTCAAAAAAATCAACTCTTTTCTCTTAATATATATTGATTTTTTTGGAAATTTATGCGATAATATATTGGCAATGGTGTGCCATGGCACATTTTAATTGTCTGTTATGCGACTTATCAGCTCGCGGTAAGGGGAACGCATTTAATTATGTGGGCAGAAAGGCTTTGTGATTTATGTTAGTATCAGCAAAAGAGATGTTGGAAAAGGCTCGTGCAGGGCATTATGCAGTAGGTCAGTTTAATATCAATAACCTTGAATGGACCAAGGCTATTCTTCTTACAGCACAGGAGCTTAACTCTCCCGTTATCCTTGGCGTAAGTGAGGGTGCAGGTAAGTATATGACAGGTTACAAGACTATCGTTGGTATGGTTAACGGTATGATTGAGGAACTTGACATTACTGTTCCCGTTGCTCTTCATCTTGACCACGGTAGCTATGATGCAGCAATGAAATGTATTGAAGCAGGCTTCTCCTCCGTTATGTTTGACGGAAGCCACTACCCCATTGAGGAAAATGTTCAGAAAACTACTGAACTTGTAAATATCTGTGCAGAAAAGGGACTCAGCCTTGAGGCAGAGGTTGGTGCAATCGGCGGCGAGGAAGACGGCGTTGTAGGTGCAGGCGATATCGCAGACCCTAATGAGTGTAAGACAATTGCAGACCTCGGCGTAACAATGCTTGCTGCAGGTATCGGTAATATCCACGGTAAGTATCCTGCTAACTGGAAGGGACTTGCTTTCGATGCTCTTGAAAAAATCAGCGAAGCAACAGGAAGCATTCCGCTTGTTCTTCACGGCGGTACAGGTATCCCTGCTGAAATGATTAAGAAGGCAATCAGTCTCGGCGTTGCAAAGATTAATGTAAATACAGAGTGTCAGCTTGCGTTTACTGCAGCTACAAGAAAATATATTGAAGAGGGTAAAGACCTTGAGGGTAAAGGTTTCGACCCCAGAAAGGTTCTTGCTCCCGGTGTGGAAGCTATCAAGGCTACCGTTAAGGAGAAAATGGAGCTTTTCGGCAGCGTAAATAAGGCATAGGACGACAGGGGAAACAATGTTTCCCCTGTTCCATTTAAAAATAAGGCAGAGTGCGGAGATTATGGAGATAGCTCTGTCTATAAGACGAGGGAATTTATGAACAAAAAAACTATTCTTTCCAAGCAGGCACTTAAAAGGTTGCCGGTGTATATGTCATATCTCAAATCTCTTGATACACAGCAGGTGGAGTACATATCTTCATCTACTGTTGCAGAGGCTCTTGATATGAATGATGTTCAGGTAAGAAAGGATTTAGCGGCAGTATGCAAGACTGCCGGCATACCGAAAAAGGGATTTGTTGTCCGCGACCTTATCGGCGGTATTTCCGACTTTCTCGGTTACAGTCAGGGAAATGACGCAATTCTTATCGGTGCAGGAAACTTGGGAATGGCACTTATGAGCTACCGCGGATTTGACAATTACGGTATCAATATTGTTGCCGCATTTGACAGCCGTCCTGAGGTAATTGACAATGAAAAGATTTTTGATATTTCCCGCCTTGACGAAATCTGTAAAAAGCTTAATGTCAAAATAGGTATCATTACCGTACCCGATACTGCTGCACAAAAGGTATGCAACCTCCTTGTGAAAAGCGGAATTCTTGCAATATGGAATTTTGCCCCCACTCATATAAAGGCGTCCGAAGAAATACTTGTACAAAATGAAAATATGGCATCTTCTCTGGCACTTCTTTCAAACCATCTAAGGAAAAAGATGTTAGGTGAATGATTAAAAACACCCCAACAAATCAGGGGTGTTTTTAATATATATATAATTTTGTGTAAAATTGGCTAAAATATTGTCAAAAATTATCTCTTTTTTTGGTTAAATTTCCCTTAAACCGTTTGACTAAAGCCATAAAATTTGGTAAAATGAATATAATAACAGAATTATATCAAGCGGAGGCATATGAATGACAACCAAAAACAAAAAGACAGTGAAGAATGAAAACCCTTTTATAGCTACCTCTCAGCTTGCTCAGTTTAATAACGGAACGAATTTCCGATGCTACGAATTTATGGGAGCCATTCCGTCAGAAATCTATGGCGAGCCTGGCTATAGCTTTGCCGTTTGGGCACCTAATGCCGAGTCTGTCAGTGTGGTTGGCGATTTCAACGGCTGGGACACAGACGCACACCCCATGAATCCGCAGGGAAGTTCAGGCGTGTGGCACTGCTTCATAAAAGGTATAAAGGATGGGCAGTGCTATAAATATTTTATGCGGTGTAAGGACGGTACAACCTTGTACAAGGCAGACCCTTATGCCCGTTACGCTCAGCTTCCTCCCGAAACGGCATCGGTGACTTATGATGCATCAGGGTTTGAGTGGAGTGACTCTAAGTGGATGAACAAAAGACATAATAATGCGCCCTACAACAAGCCTATGCTTGTGTATGAAATGCATCTTGGAAGCTGGCGCACGCATCCTGACGGCTCGCTTAAAAATTACCGTGAAATTGCCGATGAGCTGTGTGAGTATTTGAACGAAATGGGTTACACTCACGTAGAGCTGATGCCCCTTACTGAATTTCCTTTTGACGGAAGCTGGGGCTATCAGGTTACAGGATATTTTGCCGCAACCTCGAGATACGGCACGCCCAAGGATTTTATGTATTTTGTGAATAAATGTCACGAATCCGGCATAAGTGTAATTATGGACTGGGTTCCTGCACATTTCCCGCGTGACGCTCACGGACTTGCTAAATTTGACGGAACGCCGATTTATGAATACCCCAATCCGCTTAAAGGTGAGCATAAGGAATGGGGAACTCTTGTGTTTGATTACGGCAGGGAGGAAGTTGTATCTTTCCTGATGTCAAGTGCTTTTTACTGGTTGGATATGTTCCATATTGATGGCCTTCGTGTAGATGCCGTTTCCAGTATGCTGTACCTTGACTACGGAAGGGAGGAGTATCTTCCCAACAAATACGGTGGTAAGGAAAACCTTGAAGCAATTGAATTTTTGCAGAATCTTAATACAGCCGTTTTCGCGGAATATCCCAACATTCTTATGATTGCGGAGGAATCCACAGCATGGCCCGGCGTTACAAAGCCTGTGTCAGACGGTGGACTTGGATTCAATTTCAAGTGGAATATGGGCTGGATGAACGATATGCTCCGTTATATGAGTATGGATGCATATTTCAGGCGTGATAACCATAATCTTCTGACTTTCTCAATGATGTATGCCTTTTCCGAAAACTACATTCTGCCTTTGTCCCATGACGAGGTGGTGCACGGAAAATGCTCCCTGATTGAGAAAATGTCAGGGCTTTACGGGCAGAAGTTTGATTCCTTGCGTACATTTTTTATGTACAAGATGGCACACCCCGGAAAGAAGCTTCTCTTTATGGGTGGTGAAATCGCTCAGTTTATTGAGTGGAGGTACTACGAACAGCTTGAGTGGCATCTTCTTGAGATAGACAAGCATCGTCAATTCCAATCCTTTGTGAAAGAGCTTAATCATTTTTATAAAGATAACAAGCCTTTCTGGGAGATTGAGGACAGCTGGGACGGTTTTGAGTGGATAAATGCCGATGACCGTGACAGAAGCGTGATTTCCTTTGTAAGACGTGGAAAGAGAAAGACTGACGAAATTGTAGTTATCTGTAATTTTACCCCAGTGGAGTACAATGATTATGTTGTGGGTGTTCCCCGAAGCGGAACCTATGCTCCCGTGCTTACAAGCGACAGTCTTGAATTTGGGGGAAGCGGGCGGAAAATAAAACCAATCTCCGCCAAAAAGAAAGGGCAGAATTCAATGCCCTATACAATCACTCTGGATATACCCCCAATGAGTGCAGTCTACCTGAAACGCACTCAGCCTAAAAATAGTAAATAATCGTGTCATACACGGTAAAGAGAGGAAGGATTTATAAATGAAATCAGCCGAGTGTTTAGCAATGATACTTGCCGGCGGACAGGGAAGCCGACTTGGCGTACTCACAAAAACTGTGGCAAAGCCTGCAGTTCCATTTGGAGGAAAATACAGAATTATTGACTTTACTTTAAGTAACTGTATTCATTCCGGAATTTATACGGTGGGTGTACTTACTCAGTATCAGCCCCTTGAGCTCAATACTTATATTGGAAGCGGACATCCCTGGGATCTTAACCGCAATTCGGGCGGCGTTTATGTTCTGCCCCCGTATCAGAGTGCGGAAAAAGGGGAGTGGTACAAGGGTACTGCAAACGCTATTTATCAGAACATTGAATTTGTTGACAAATTCAATCCGAAATATGTTGTGATTCTTTCGGGTGACCACATTTACAAAATGGATTATTCCAAGATGGTGGAATATCACAAGGAAAAAAATGCTGACGCAACAATAGCCGTTATTGAAGTTCCGTGGGAGGAAGCAAGCCGATTCGGTATTATGACCGCAAACTCTGACGGAAAAATTGTTAAATTTGCGGAAAAGCCCAAGGAGCCTAAGAGTAACCTTGCATCTATGGGTGTATATGTATTCACCTGGGATGTTTTGAAAAAGTATCTGCAGAGTGATGAAAAGGACCCTGCAAGCTCCAACGACTTCGGTAAAAATATTATCCCCACAATGCTTGGCAACGGGGAGAATATGTGTGCATATGCATTCCAGGGTTACTGGAAGGATGTAGGTACAGTGCAGAGCCTTTGGGAGGCTAATATGGACATCCTGCAGGAGCCTCCTGCATTTGAGCTTAACGACAGCGACTGGAAGATTTATTCCAGAAATCCCGTTAAACCGCCCCACTACATTGCTAAGGGGGCAAAGGTTAACAATTGCTGCGTTACAGAGGGCTGTAATGTTTGCGGTAATATAAAGCACAGTATCCTTTTTGAGGGTGTTACTGTGGAAAAAGGTGCTGTTGTTGAGGATTCGATAGTGTTCCCAGGTGCAGTTATCAGGGAAAATGCAGTTATTAAAAAGGCCGTTATCGGTGAAGAAGCTGTTATTGGAAAGGGTGCTGTTATCGGTGATGAAAATACCGACAGCAGTCAGTTTGCAAGCCCTTACTGTACAGGCGGAATTTCACTTATTGGCGGTGGAATTACCATTGCAGACGGTGAAAAAATAGGCATAAACTCAATGGTTGCATCAGAAACAGGAAAGGGGGAGAACTGAAATGAAAGATATGATGGGTATTGTAATGGCTGACAACAGTGAGCTTACTCTTAACGAGCTTACGGAGCTTCGTTCAATTCCTGCACTTCCCTTTGGAGGAAGATACAGGCTTATCGATTTCATTCTTTCCAATATGGTTAATTCGGGCATTATCAATGTGGGTATTGCTACAAATATCAATTATTCTTCTCTTATGGACCATGTGGGCAGCGGTGCTCCGTGGGATCTTAACAGAAAGATATACGGACTCTTTATGCTTCCGCCCTATGTCCGCGGCGGTGCAGGCGGAATCAGTACCGGAAGTATCGACCAGCTTTACGGTGTGCTTACCTTCCTCCGCAGAAGCCGTCAGCAGTATGTTGTATTGGCATCGGGCAGAACAGTTTGTAATATGACCTTTGACGAGGCTCTTAAGCTTCATATTGAAAAGGAAGCAGATATTACTGTTGTTTACCGTGATGTAAAGGAAAAGAACGACCAGCTCAGCCGTTCAAACGTATATGAGGTAGACGAAAACGGCAGAGTAAACGGCATGGAAACAAATCCCCGTTATCCAAAGACAACTCTTCAGGGCATGGGAATGTTTATTATCGAACGTATTAAGCTCATTGAGCTTATTGAGGATGCATATGCACGCGGAAGCCATGACTTTGTGCGTGATATTCTTATGACTGCAGTAGACAGCCACAGGGTTTACGGATATGAGTACAAGGGCTTTGCAGGTGTAGTTGATTCTATACGCAGTTATTATGAAACCAATATGAAGATGCTTGAAACTGAAGTGAGAAAGGATATCTTCGGCTCTGAAAACCGCATTTATACAAAGGTTAAGGACCAGGTGCCCACTCAGTACGGAAAAACGGCAGAGGTTTCAGATTCTCTCATAGCAGACGGCTGTATCATTGAGGGAACAGTTGAAAACAGCATTATTTTCCGTGGTGTTCACATTGCCAAGGGTGCAGTTATCAAAAACAGTATCGTAATGCAGAACAGCGTTATTGAGGAAAACTGTGATATTGAAAATGTCATTATAGATAAGGAGTGTACTCTCCGTCAGTCAAAGAGGCTTGTAGGACAGCCCAATTATCCGGTTATCCTGCCCAAGAGAACTCTTCTGTAAGAAAGGACAAAATTATGAAAGTTTTATTTGCCACAAGTGAATGTGTACCCTTTGTCAAAACAGGCGGACTTGCCGACGTTGTTGGTGCACTTCCGGCAGAGCTTTGCGCTCAGGGGTGCGAGGCGAGAGTAATTCTTCCCAAGTACGGAAAGATTGCTCAAAAATACAAGGATGAAATGCAGTACCTGAGCAACATCTACATCAAGATGGGCTGGAGAAGTCAGTATTGCGGAGTGTTTCATCTGAAAATAGGGGAGGTTATCTACTATTTTGTAGATAATGAATTTTATTTCGGCTCCGACACTATCTACGGAGATATGTCCGAGGATATAGAGCGTTTTGCATTCTTCGACAAGGCTGTGCTTGCACTTCTGCAGGTTGTAGATTACTGGCCCGATGTAATCCATTGTAACGACTGGCAGACGGGTATGATTCCCGTACTTTTAAAGGCGCATTATGATGTTGACTGCCGTTATGCAGGTATTAAAACCGTTATGACAATCCACAACCTGAAATTTCAGGGCATATACGATAAAAAAATCATTCAGGATGTGTGCGAGCTTCCCGACAGCTATTTCACAGATGACAAGCTGGAATTTTTCAATGATGCAAGCTTTTTAAAGGGCGGACTTGTGTATGCTGATTTTATAACCACAGTAAGTAAAACCTACGCGGGAGAGATTATGACAGGCTATTTCGGTGAAAATCTCAACGGACTTCTGTGGGCGAAGCGTGACCGTGTGACAGGTATCATAAACGGTATCAATTATGATGAGTGGAACAGTGCAACTGATACATTTATTGAAAAAAATTATAATCTCAGAAACATAATTTCAGGTAAAAAAGAAAATAAACTTGCTCTGCAAAAACAGTTCGGTCTTGAGGAAAATCCCGACAAATTCCTTGTGGGTATGGTTACAAGACTTACGGGACAAAAGGGACTTGACCTTGTGGAGTGCGTAATGGACAACATCTTTGAAAACGGTGATATTCAGATGATAATTCTCGGCACGGGAGAAAATCAGTATGAAAATATGCTCCGTCACTTTGAATGGAAGTATAAGGGCTCCCTTGCTTCTCTCATTATGTTTGACAATGCCGCAAGCCACAGAATTTATGCAGGGTGTGATGCCTTCCTTATGCCGTCGCTCTTTGAACCCTGTGGACTCAGCCAGATGATTTCCATGCGTTACGGCACACTCCCCGTTGTCCGTGAAACGGGAGGTCTCCGTGACAGTGTTGAAGCATTTAACGAGTATGAGGATACGGGAACGGGCTTCAGCTTCACAAACTACAACGCTCACGAGATGCTCGGAATTTTAAATTATGCCAAGAGAACATACTACGATAACAGAAAATCGTGGAATTCTATGGTAAAAAGAGCAATGAAAGCCGATTTCTCGTGGGAAAATTCAGCAAAAGAATACATTGACGTATACAATAGATTGTAGTATAATAAATAGGTATAGAGTATAGAATATACTCTATACCTATTATTTTTATTAATTTTTTAAGTTGATTTTTTAAAGGAGTGTAAATATATTGGCAACAGTAAAGCTTACTGCAAATCAGCAGCAGATAAAAGATGAAATTCTCGGAAAGCTTAACCGTCATTACGGCAGAACTTTAGAGGATGCTACAAAATCTCATATATACAAAGCGGCGGCTCTTACCGTTCGTGATAAGATGATGGAAAGATGGACGGCATACCGCCGTCAGCAGAGAACTGCACAGAGGAAGGAGCTTTTCTACCTTTCTTTCGAGTTTTTGATGGGTCGTTCTCTCGGTAACAACCTTTTAAACATCGGTCTCACAAACGATTATGATAAGGTACTTAAGTCTATGGGCTGCAGTCTTGAGGAAATTGCTTCTCAGGAAAGTGATGCAGGTCTTGGCAACGGTGGTCTTGGACGACTTGCGGCGTGCTTCCTCGACTCTCTCGCAACACTTGAGCTTCCCTCATTCGGTTGCTCAATCCGTTATGAGTACGGACTTTTCAAACAGCTTATCGTAGACGGTGAGCAGATTGAAACCCCTGATAACTGGCTTAACGACGGAAGTGTGTGGGAAATTCCCCGTCCCGAGGAAAAGGCAACAGTTCGTTTCGGCGGCGAAGTGAACACATATATGACCGAAAACGGTCTTAAAGTAGACTATACAAACACAACAAACGTAGTGGGTATTCCATATGATGTTCCCATTGTAGGTTATGATGCAAAAATTGTTAATACTCTCCGTCTGTGGTCTGCAAGGGCAGAACACGACCTTGATATGACAAGCTTCTCTGGCGGTGACTATTTAAGAGCAGTTGAGGAAAAAGCACTTGCAGAGGTCCTCAGTAAAGTTCTTTACCCCGAGGATAATCATCAGGAGGGTAAGGCTCTGCGTCTTCGTCAGCAGTATTTCTTTGTTTCCTGCACAATGCAGTGGATTATTTCAAGATTCAAACGCCATCACAAGGGGATGGACCTTGACAGACTTCCCGAATTTGTTGCAGTTCACATCAACGATACACACCCTGCAATTGCAATTCCCGAGCTTATGCGTATTCTTATGGATGAAGAGGGAATGGGCTGGGAACAGGCATGGGATATTGTATGCAGAGTGTTTGCATATACCAACCATACAATTCTTGCGGAGGCTCTTGAAAAATGGCCCATGGATATGTTCCAGCGTCTTCTTCCCAGAATTTATATGATTGTGGACGAAATGAACCGCAGACTGGTTGAGGACTTACACTCACGCTATGGCGATGACTGGGGCAAAATCAACTATATGTCAATTATTGCCCACAACTATATAAATATGGCAAATATGTGTCTTGCTACTTGTCATAAGGTAAACGGTGTATCGGGACTTCATACTGAAATTCTCCGAAATGATGTGTTCCGTGATTACAACAACCTTGCACCCGATAAGTTTGTGTCTATTACCAACGGTATCACATACCGTCGTTGGCTCAGACTTGCAAACCCCGAGCTTAGTGAGCTTATCACGTCAAAAATCGGCAAGGGTTGGGTGAAGGATGTTTCCAAGCTTGAAAAACTTCTTCCCTATGCTGATGACAAGGAATTCCAGCAGCAGTTTAAGGCTGTTAAGCTCAAGAAAAAGCAGGAGCTTGCAGCATATATCAAGGAGCATAACGGAATTGATATTGACCCCAACAGCATCTTTGACGTTCAGGTAAAGAGACTTCACGAGTATAAGCGTCAGCTTCTCAATGTGCTCCATATCCTTTACCTCTATAATAAGCTTAAAACAGACAAATCCTTTGATATGTACCCCCATACATTTATTTTTGGTGCAAAGGCATCTCCAGGATATGCCCGTGCAAAGCTTATTATAAAGCTTATCTGCGATGTGGCAAAAATGATTAACAACGACCCCGATGTTAATTTAAAGCTGAAGGTTGTTTTTGTTGAAAACTACGGTGTCAGCCTTGCTCAGAAGATTATTCCTGCTGCAGAAATCAGCGAACAGATCTCCACGGCAGGTAAGGAAGCAAGCGGTACAGGTAATATGAAATTTATGGCAAACGGTGCACTCACAATCGGTACACTTGACGGTGCCAATGTTGAAATGCGTGAGTGTGTGGGTGACGATAACATCTTCATCTTTGGTATGAAAACGCCCGAGGTTAACCGCGAAATCCAGTTCAACGAAAACTCCAGTGAGGGCATCTATACCTCAAATGCAGAGGTAAGAAAAGTCCTCGATATGCTTATTGACGGTACAATCTGTCCCTCCGACCCAGGAAAGTATCAGGATCTTTACCATACTCTTATCTTCGGTGACCACGGCAGAGCCGATGTTTATATGGTTGTCCGTGATTTTGAGGCATACTGTGAAATTCACCGTGTTGCTGACAAGGAATACCGTGACGAGGATTTGTGGCTTAAGAAGGCTATCACAAATGTCGCTATGAGTGGATTCTTCTCCAGCGACAGAACCATAAACGAATATAACGACAAGATTTGGAATCTTAAAAAGTATAAATAATTTAATATGTATACAGCAAAGTAGAAATTGTTGCGTTGGATATTTCATATCCGCAGTGTGAAGAGGACGGGAAGTTGTCTCTTTAACGAATAGGCGTTTGCCTTGCGATAACAGTTTCGCATTCCGTTGCTGCACCAAGGCTCTAGTAACCTTTCTGCAGCTTGCTGCAGAAAGGTTTTGATTTTATGGAAAGAAGAATTTCAACAAAGAAAATTTGCACCTTGGGACTTCTTACGGCAATAACCGTAATTCTAGGTGTGTTTGCTACATTCAGAGTGGGAAACCTTATGAAAATCCCAATGAAATTTATAACAGTATTTATTGTCGGTGTATTGTACGGCCCCTTTTCGTCGGGAATTGTTGCGGCAATTGCCGACCTCATAGAGGCTACAAAAATGGGGATTAATCCTATGATTACTGCCGTGGAATTTCTATGCGGATTCATCTTTGGTGCTTGCTTTTATAAGGTGAAAGAAAACAATAGGTATTATCTTCGGGTTTTGGTGTGTGCGTTTTTACAGTTTTTGATTGCATTTTTTATTATGTCAAACATACTTGCTGCAATGGGCATCTATGCAGGCTTTTGGGCAGCAGTATGGATGAGACTTCCGCAGATGATTATACTTTTTGTACTTCATACAGCGCTAATGTGTGGTGGCAGAAGACTTGTTTTCAGCCTTAAAAAATTTGTATCGGAGGGTGAAAACCAATGAATGACTTCAAAACATATGCAAACAGCTTTCAGGCAAAAAGCCGTCTTGGACTTGAATCGGTAGGTGCACTTTGTCATAAATGCGGAAACCCTCAGGATAAGCTCAGATTCATCCACGTTGCAGGTACTAACGGAAAAGGCTCGACCTGTGCATTTCTGCAATGCATTCTCACAGACAGCGGACTAAAAACGGGGAAATTTATTTCCCCCAATATGATTGATGTTTGTGAGCGAATCAGCATTGACGGAAAAAACATCTCAAAAGAAGAACTTGACGAAATCCTTTCCGAGGTTGAAACTTTCGCAAAGGAAGTAGAAAAGGAAAAAGGTGCTATGCCCACGCAGTTTGAAATATGGACGGCAGCGGCATTTATCTATTTTGCAAAGCAAAACTGTGATATTGTAGTTCTTGAAACAGGACTTGGCGGCAGACTGGATGCAACGAATATTATTGATGCACCTCTTTTAAGTATTATCACAAAAATTGACATTGACCATATTGAATACCTTGGCGGAACACTTCCCAAAATTGCCACCGAAAAAGCAGGAATTATAAAGTCAGGAAGCAAGGTTGTAACTACCCCCAATCAACCCAAAGAAGCACTTGCGGTATTAAAAGAAATGGCACAAGAAAAAGAAGCGGAATTCATTGTTGCACAGGCTTGTGAAAACCACTCTCATGAGGGTATGAGCGAAATTTTTGACCTTGGCGAACTCAAAAGCTTGAAAATAAACCTTCCAGGCATCCACCAGACAGAAAATGCTTCTCTTGCAGTAAAGGCGGCACAGCTTTTGGAAATTGACGAAAAATACATACGCTCGGGACTCAGGAGAGCAAGAAATATAGGAAGGTTTGAAAAACTCTCTGAAAACCCCACAGTAATTTTTGACGGAGCGCACAACTTAAACGGCACACAGGCTCTTGTTGATGCCCTTAACCGATACTACCCTGAGCAAGAGCTTTCCATAATCTATGCGGCAATGGCGGACAAGGATATTGATGCATCTCTTCTTCATCTGAAAGAAAACGGTTTTACTAAAAGAGCAGATATTTTTACAGTCCCCGTAAAGGACAACCCCCGTGCAGAAGTTCCCGAAAAACTGGCAGAAAAATTCAGAAACTTTGGGTTTAACGCGACGCCATATAATACAATATGTGAGGCCTACAAAGCAGCAACCGATAAAAATGATACTGTTCTCATCTGCGGTTCTCTGTACTTGTACAAAGATTTTACAGAGTATAGAAATTGCAAAAAATAAAAAGCTTGAACAAGTGATGAATTTGTGATACAATGACAAATATATGTAAAAAAGGGGATAAAAGTAATGGATATTTTTGCATTTGTACTTTATTTTGTGGCAATGCTTGCCATAGGTGTCTACTTCTATTTTAAGGACAAAAACAAGGATGTCAGCGAAAAGGACTACTTCCTCGGAGGAAGAGAGATGGGACCGTGGGTAACTGCTATGAGTGCTCAGGCATCCGATATGAGTGCATGGCTTCTTATGGGGCTTCCGGGAAGCATTCTTGCATTCGGCTTCGGTCAGGCTTGGATTGGTATTGGTCTTGCAATCGGTACTGCAGCTAACTGGATTTTAGTTGCTAAGAGACTTCGCAAATTCTCCCGTGCTTCTGGTGATGCAATTACACTTCCTCAGTACCTTTCCAACCGTTTTGCATCAAAGAGCCACGTGCTCAGTGTTATTTGTGCAATAGTGTTTCTTGTGTGCTTTACAATCTATGTTGCATCTGCTTTCGTAGCAGGTGCAGGTGTATTTACAACTCTTGTTCCAGAACTTTCCGTTTCAACTGCAATGATTATTTTTGCGGCAATTGTTGTTGTTTACACATTCCTCGGTGGCTTTAATGCTGTTTGCTGGACTGACTTTTTCCAGGGACTTCTGATGATTGCGGCGCTTCTTATCGTTCCGATTGTTGTAGGTCTTGTAAAAGACCTCGACCCTACAGCTCTGTCAACTGTCTATACAGGACCCAACGGTGAGGAATTCAAGTTTGTTGCAAACTTCTTCAATGCAAGCTGGCAGGATATAGTTTCCGGCCTTGGCTGGGGTCTTGGCTACTTCGGTATGCCTCATATTATCGTAAGATTTATGGCTATCAAGAAGCCCTCTATGGTTAAAAAGAGTGCAACTGTTGCAATTATCTGGGTTGTTCTTTCTCTTGCGGCAACTATTGTAATTGCTTACTTTGGCAGAATGTTTGTATATTCAAACGGTGTTGACCTTTCTGCAAAGCTTCTTGCAGAAGGAAAGCAGTCACTCATTTTTGTAGAGCTTGCCCGTGATGTATTCCCCAGTTTTATTGCGGGACTTCTTCTTGCGGCAATCATTGCGGCATCTATGTCAACAGCTGACTCTCAGCTTCTTGTTGCTGCTTCCTCTTTCACAAGCGACCTCTATAAGCCCATTGTTAGAAAAAATGCTTCAAACAAGGAAATGCTCTGGGTGAGCAGAATAGTTGTTCTTGCAATTGCAGTTGTTGCATACTTTATTGCAAGCAGTAAGGGTAAAGCGGCGCAGGCAATTATGGACCTTGTTGAAAACGCATGGGGTATCTTCGGTGCGGCATTCGGCCCTGCTGTTCTTCTTTCGCTTTTCTGGAAGAGATTTACATATAAGGGTGCCGTTGCAGGTATCGTAGCAGGTGCAGTTGTGGATATGGCTTGGTTATGGCTTCCCATATCGGGCGGATTGACACTTACTGCTATTACTGGTGTATACGAAATTATCCCTGGCTTTATCATTGGTGCAATCGCGGCTGTTATAGTTACTCTTATTGATAAGAAACCCTCCGATGAGGTTGTTGCAATTTATGAAAGAGCAACAGACAACAGTATTGATGACTAATAATGAAATAAAAAATAGCGGAAACCTTTCAAGGTTTCCGCTATTTTTTTAGAATCTGAAATCTCTTATTCCGTTTTGTATTTTTTCAAGGTTTTCCTTGCAGATCTCCTTGACCTTTTCCTTGGGGATATTCTCAAGCTCTGCCTGAATCAATGCTTCGCCGACTTTCTTTGTATCCTCTGAAGCATAGTCCATCAAAAATTCTTTCAATGTCATAAGTGCGTTGGGATGGCAGCAATTCTGAATCTGTCCCGACTTACAAAGTGACATAAATCTGTCACCTGTTCTGCCTTCACGGTAACATGCCGTACAGAAAGAGGGGATATGACCAAGTTCCATCAGCCATTTAACAACTTCGTCAAGGGTTCTTGTATCGGAAACATCAAACTGCTCGCTGTCGTGGGGGCGTTCTTCCTCGGTGTAACCGCCTACGGATGTTCTGGAAGCACCGCTTATCTGTGAAACTCCCAACTTTATAACCTTCTCGCGGACTGCCTGACTCTCTCTTGTGGAGATAATCATACCCGTGTAGGGGGTGGAAATTCTGATAAGTGCACAAATCTTTGCGAAGGTTTCATCATCAATACCGTTATCAAAAACGTCGGGGTCAATATCGTCGGCACGTTTGATTCTCGGCACGCTGATTGTGTGAGGGCCTACACCGTGAACAGCTTCAAGATGTTCTGCGTGCATTAAAAGTCCTGCAAACTCATACTTGTAAAGCTCAAGCCCGAAAAGTACACCGAGACCAACATCATCAATTCCGCCCTGCATTGCTCTGTCCATTGCTTCTGTATGGTAAGCATAGTCGTGCTTAGGACCTGTGGGGTGAAGCTTCAGGTAGCTTTCCTTGTGGTAAGTTTCCTGAAACAGAATATATGTTCCGATTCCTGCATCCTTGAGCTTTCTGTAATTTTCAACGGTTGTTGCCGCAATGTTTATATTAACTCTGCGGATTGCACCGTTTTTATGCTTGATGGAATAAATTGTCTTGATGCTTTCAAGAATATACTCGATGGGGTTATTAACAGGATCCTCTCCGGCTTCAAGTGCAAGACGCTTATGCCCCATATCCTGAAGAGCTATAACCTCATTTTTGATTTCCTCCTGAGTAAGCTTCTTTCTGCAAATGTTCTTGTTCTGGTGATGGTAAGGGCAGTATACACAGCCGTTTACACAGTAATTGGAAAGATAGAGGGGGGCAAACATAACAATTCTGTTTCCGTAAAACGCCTTCTTTATCTCTTCTGCAAGAGCGTACATTTCCTGAACCTTTTCGGGAATTTCACAAGCTAAAAGAACAGAAGCCTCCCTGTGGTTAAGTCCTGCACAAAAAGTACCGTTGTCCTTTTTTTGCGGTCTTGCTTTATCTAAAATAGCATCGATAAGCTCTATGTTGTTTTTGTTTTGTTCTGCATATTCGAGGGTTGCACGGATTTCCTCATCACTGATGAATTCCTCGGCTATCATCGATTTGGGATTATACATAGCTGTCATTCCTTTCGCTATTAAAATACTTATTAAATTATAGCACTATGAAAAATAAATGTCAATAAAAGAGGACTCCATTTTAGGTGGAATCCTCTTGAAATTAATCTTCTATCTGCCAATCAATGGGTGATTTTAAATTAGAAATCAAAAATTCATTTGCTTTTTTGAAGTGTCCGCATCCCATAAACCCTCTCGATGCGGAAAGGGGACTGGGGTGAACTGTTTCCAATATATAATGCCGGGGATTTGTTATAAGCTCCTTTTTCTTCTTTGCATTGTTGCCCCACAAGAGGAAAACAATACCGTCACGGCGGGCATTAAGCTGACGGATAATTTCATCTGTAAAGATTTCCCAGCCTTTGTTCTGGTGGCTGTTTGCCTCACCGCTTCTTACTGTAAGCACCGTGTTAAGGAGTAAAACTCCCTGCTCCGCCCATTTCATAAGGTAGCCCGTCTTGGGAACAGGATACCCAAATTCTGAATTTATTTCCTTATACATATTAAGAAGTGACGGAGGAATCTGCACACCCGGTTTTACGGAAAATGCCATACCGTGTGCCTGCCCAGGCTCGTGATATGGGTCCTGCCCGAGGATAACAACCTTTACCTTGGAATATGGTGTTGCCTTAAGCGCAGAGAAAAGGTCGTACATATCGGGAAATACCGTATGGGAGGCATATTCCTCCTTCAAAAAGTTCCTGAGTTTAAGGTAGTATTCTTTTTCAAACTCTTTTCCTATTTTTTCATCCCAGTCGTTACCGAGCTTTACCATTTTGTATCACCTTTTTCATAACTGTATTTCTGAAAACCACATTGCCGTGGTTTATGACGCTGATTCCCGATTCTTTAAAACCCAGCTTCAAATAGAAATCCTTTGCGGTCTTGCTGGAGTCAAGACTTATTTCGCAGATGCCTTTTTCCCTTGCCCAATTTTCCGCCTTTTGATAAAGTGCGGTTGCAATTCCGCGTCTCAGGTAATCCTTATGCGTATAGAGCCTGTTTATGTAGCCGTTTCTTTCTATGCTGATAAACCCCACAAGCTTTCCTTTTTCAAAAGCAACAAGATTAAGACAGTGGGAGAGGTTTCCTCTGAATTTCTTTATATCGAAATTCTCCGGTGCCCAGGCATCAAGCTCTTCTTTTGTATAATCACCGGCACAAACCGTATGCACCGTGTCTGTAATTAATTTTACTACATCTTCATATTCGTCGTCAAGTAATCTTCTGATATACATAGAAAATACCTCCGCAGGAGGCGCACAAATAAAGTAGTACAGAACGGTCTGTGCTGCTTTATTTGTGTGCCTAAAAAACATAACCCACATACTAATGTGTATGTGGGTTTGTTGTTGTCAATTACTTAAATTTTCTTTTTCTTGCTGCTTCAGACTTCTTTTTGCGCTTTACGCTGGGTTTTTCATAATGTTCTCTTTTTCTAACTTCGGACAATACGCCTGCCTTAGCACAAGAACGCTTAAATCTCCTCAGGGCGCTATCTAAAGATTCATTATCTTTAACTCTGATTTCGGACATTTCATACCCTCCCCTCGCAGCCTTGTGAAAACAAGCTCTGCATAAAGTAACATACTAATTATAACACAATAAACTATTCTGTCAAGGTTTTTTTATAATTTTTTGGAAAAGCCTAATCTCTCCAGGTTTGTGCTGTAGAAATCAAAGCAAAAAGAAAAGTTTGTTCCTATATAATATTAAAGCAAAAAATGGTTATAATAGAAACGGCTTAAAAATATGAGCTTTAAGCTGTTTTGCATCGTTTGAAAAACTTTTTCAATTTTTTTATAAAAAGGTATTGACTTTTCGAAAAAACGGTGTTATCATATACAACGTTGTCGCGAAAACGCAATACTTTGAAAAAACTTGAAAAAAGTTCAAAAAAAGTGTTGACAAAGGCGTTATAGCGATGTATAATAAACAAGCTCGCTCGAAAAGAGCAGCGATTGAACCTTGAAAATTAAA
>JAZOSB010000008.1:0-4314 GCA_045656865.1 Clostridia bacterium
TGGTATAGTAGGACTTCCCAACGTTGGAAAAAGCACCCTTTTTAACGCTATTACAAAGGCAGGTGCAGAAAGTGCAAACTACCCTTTCTGTACTATTGAGCCGAATGTAGGCGTTGTTGCAGTTCCCGACGAAAGGCTGGATGTTCTTGCAAAAATGCACAATCCCGAAAAGGTAACTCCCGCAATTGTGGAGTTTGTTGATATTGCAGGTCTTGTACGCGGTGCAAGCCGTGGCGAGGGCTTGGGTAACAAGTTCCTTTCCCATATTCGTGAGGTTGATGCAATCGTTCACGTTGTAAGATGCTTCGAGGATGCAAATATCGTTCACGTTGACGGAAGTGTTGACCCGCAGAGAGATATTGAAACAATCAATCTGGAGCTTGTATTTGCCGACCTTGAAAGTGTGGACAAGCGTATTGACAGAACTATGAAAATGATGAAATCGGGTGACAAGAAATACGCCGCTGAGCTTGAGCTGTGGAAGAGATACAAGGAAGCTTTAGAAAGCGGAAAAAGTGCAAGAAGCGTAGAAATCACCGATGATGAAGCAGAAATCGTTAAGGAGCTTTCACTTCTTACAATGAAGCCCGTTCTCTATGCGGCAAATGTTGCCGAGGGTGATTTTGCGGCAGGTATCGAAAACAACGAATTTGTTAAAAAAGTGGAAGAAATTGCCGCACAGGAAAACGCGCAGGTGCTTCCCATCTCTGCACAGATTGAAGAGGAAATTAGCTCCCTTGATGGTGAAGAAAAGCAGATGTTCTTGGAGGAAATGGGACTTAACGAGTCAGGTCTTGACCGCCTTGTTAAAAAGAGCTATGCACTCCTTGGTCTTATCAGCTACCTTACTGCAGGTCAGCCCGAGGTAAGAGCGTGGACTATCACAAGAGGTACAAAAGCTCCTCAGGCGGCAGGTAAAATCCATACAGATTTTGAAAAGGGCTTTATCCGCGCAGAGGTTGTTGCATATAGCGACCTCATAGAATGCGGAAGCCACGCCGCTGCAAAGGAAAAAGGTCTTGTCCGCAGTGAGGGCAAGGAATATGTAATGCAGGACGGAGATATTGTTCTTTTCCGTTTCAACGTATAAAAAATTTTAAAAGGAGGCATATATATGAACAAACGCACATTCTCAATATTACTTACCTGCGTTCTGCTTTTTACAGCGTTTACACCTTTTGCACAACCGCAGGATATTACGTTATATGCTTCCGACGGACGAACCATTATGGTTCCTATGAAAGATGTTGAAAAGTGGGTAAACGTCGGCTGGTTCAGAACTCCCGAGGATGCGGAGATTATAACTCTCTACGCAACTGACGGAAGAACGCTGGAAATTCCCGAATTTTACAGGCAGACGTATCTTGACCTTGGCTGGTACAACACCAAGGAAGAGGTTATGATTACAATGTACGCCAATGACGGCAGGACAATGCAGGTCTACAAGGACAGAGCCGAGGCACAGCATTCCGTTGGTTGGTATTACAACATTTCTGATGTTACTGTCATAATGTATGATGCCGAGGGTAATGAGCATACTGTTTTCAAGGCAAATGTGGAAGCAGAAAAAGCAAACGGCCTTTCTACAAGCAAGAATGATGTTATGCAGCTTATGTTTTCTGCTGCAGGGGAATTTATTTACGTTCCTCACGCACAGGTGGATGCTTACAAAGCAGTAGGCTGGTATCTCGGAGGCACTTCGAGGGTTGACAAGACAAGACCGATGGTTGCCATTACTTTTGACGACGGTCCGGGAAAGCACACCGACAGAATTTTGTCAATTCTGGAAAAATATAACGCACGTGCTACATTCTTCGTGCAGGGCAAAAGTGTATCGGGTTACGCATCTGTTATGAAAAGGGCAGTTCAGCTCAACAACGAAATTGCAAACCACACTTGGAGCCATGTAAATCTCACAAGCTCGTCAACTTCGACTATTTCACAGCAGATAACCCAGACCAATACGGCAGTTTACAACGCTACGGGGGTATATCCCAAGCTTTACAGACCACCGTACGGCTCATATAACAAAACTGTGCTTAACTGTATTCCAATGCCTGCAATTATGTGGTCTGTCGACACGCTTGACTGGAAGCACCGCAATCCTGCTAAAACACTTGCAACTGTTCAGAGCAAAACTACCGACGGTGCAATTATTCTGATGCACGACATTCATCAGCCTACGGCAGATGCAGTTGAAAGTGTAGTAAGGCATCTTCTTATGAATAATTTCCAGCTTGTAACGGTCAGCGAGCTTATCGAGGCACGTCAGGGAAGTCTGGTAAGCGGAAGAGTTTACAACAGCGTGAAGCCGTAATTTAATAAACGTATAACAAACTCCTTGTCGGGGTATACTTTATGTATATTGTACAAGGAGTTGTTTTTTTATGCTATTTTATCCTGAAATCGCATTTGTTCACGCAAGGGAAATTCTGGATTCAAGAGGAAACCCCACCATTGAAACAGAGGTTTTCCTTGACGACGGTACCTTTGCCACCGCTGCAGTTCCGTCGGGTGCTTCTACGGGAGCATTTGAAGCTTATGAGCTTCGTGACAAGGACAAGGACCGTTACGGCGGAAAAGGTGTACTGAAAGCCGTTCATAACGTCAACACCGTCATAAATGACGAGCTGAAAGGTGCAAATCCCTTTAATCAAAGAAAAATTGATGCACTTTTGTGCAGTCTTGATTCAAGCGACAACAAGCACAAGCTTGGCGCAAACGCTATTCTCAGTGTTTCCCTTGCAGTGGCAAAGGCGGCAGCAAATTCCCTCGGCTTAAGCTTATACCGTTATATCGGCGGTACAAACGCCCACATTCTGCCCGTGCCTATGATGAACATTATAAACGGCGGCAGACACGCAAGTAACTCCATCTGTTGTCAGGAATTTATGATAATGCCCGTAGGTGCAAAAAGCTACAGTGAGGGACTGAGGCAGTGTGTTGAGGTATTCCACACGCTTGCAGGTGTATTGAAAGAAAAGGGCTACTCCACCGCTGTCGGTGACGAGGGCGGTTTTGCACCCAATCTTGAAAACGACGAGGAAGCATTGAAAGCCATCTGCTCCGCAGTGGAAAAGGCAGGCTACAAAATGGAGGACGATTTCAAAATTGCCCTTGACCCTGCCACTACCGAAATGTACGAGGCCGCAAAAAATGACGGCAAAGAGGGTTGTTACTCCTTCTGGAAGCAGGGCAATTATCTTACCCGTGAGGAAATGATTTCTTTTTGGGAGGATTGGACAAAACGCTACCCCATCTGCTCCATTGAGGATGCAATGAGCGAGGAGGATTGGGACGGCTGGAAAGAAATTACCGCAAAGCTCGGAAACAAAATTCAGCTTGTGGGTGATGACCTTTTTGTAACGAATACCAAGCGTCTGCAAAAGGGTATTGATGAAAATTCTGCCAATGCAATACTTGTAAAGGTTAATCAGATAGGAACACTTACCGAGTCCCTTGATGCAATAGAGCTTGCAAAGAAAAGCGGTTACAACACCATTATCTCCCACCGAAGCGGTGAAACTGAGGACACAACCATTGCCGATATTGCCGTTGCGGTAAATGCAGGACAGATTAAGACAGGTGCTCCCTCCCGAACAGACAGAACAAGCAAATACAACAGACTTTTAAGAATTGAAGAAGAATTATGTACCGAATAAGAAAGAGCGTGTGAAATTCACACGCCCTTTCTTATTCACATAGCTTATCAATAGCTTTTGTTTCAATCCTTGAAACATAGCTGCGGCTGATTCCCAGAATATCGGCAACCTCCCTTTGTGGGAGGGCTTTCATACCAAAAAGCCCGTAACGCAGACACAAAATCTGCTGCTCCCTTTCCGCAAGAGTCGTTTTTATTTTTCTGTATAATAATGCTATCATATTCTCCTTATCAATTTTTTCACAAATGTCCTCTGTATCGCTCTGGAGTACATCCATCAGCGATACCTCGTTTCCGTCACTGTCAAAACCTATCGGTTCATTGAGGGACACCTGATTTAAGTATTTCTTGTCTTTTCTGATAGCCATAAGTATTTCATTTTCTATCCCCTCTTGACGGCTCTCCAAAAATGTCCTCTTCCTCACTTCCGTAGAGGTACATATGGATATTTTCACCGTCCCATACAATTCTTTTTACAAATGTTCTTATAGCTGCTCTCTTTTGTTCTATGTTCATTGTATCGAATGAACTTGCAAAGGAACTAAGTATATTACGAAGCACATCAAACTCATTGTCAGACAGGGCATTTTCCTCTGTCAGATTTTTTAAATCAGCAAGCCTTTGTTCTGATGCTTTGATTTCCTTATCCAATT
>JAZOSB010000009.1:0-29571 GCA_045656865.1 Clostridia bacterium
CTTGTAGGAAAGAAAATTATTGTTGTGGCAAATCTTGCGAGTGCACGCTTCTCAGGTGTTACAAGTAACGGTATGCTCCTTGCAGGTACAAACAATGCCTGCGGTTGCAAGGTTATCTTTGTAGATGATTCCATTCCCGAGGGTACACCCATTTGCTAAATTAAGCAATACAAAACACGGCTTCAAATTTTGAAGTCGTGTTTTTTTGTATATTTAGGTACTAAGCGGATATTATATTCATAGGTGATTATATGAAACTCAGGAACTTATTTCTGTATAAATACTCCCCGAAAGAAAGCTTTACTGTAAAGGAAGCCGTTCCGTCGGAAAAATATCCGGCACAAAAAAACGAGGGCGGACCCGAGCTTTCCGGAAGCTTCCGCAAGGATTTCAAAACGCTCAAGGATGAATTTGCAATGGGCAAAAGCGGAGACATCAAAATGCGTGAATTTACGATACAGATAAATGAAAAGGACCACAATGCCGTTATCTTTTTCATAGATGGTCTTATAAATAAGCAGATGGTTAATGATTTTATTCTGCGTCCGCTTATGCATAACAGCCGTGAAATGAATATTGAAAGCTTTCGTTCAATTGGTGAAACACTTCTCCCCCAAAGTGAATACAAGGAAACCAATGTCATAGGTGAACTGACCTATGACCTGAATTTCGGCAGTGTTATATTGCTGATTGATGGGGCAAAAAAGGCATATTCCCTTGATGTTAAGGGATGGCAGCACCGAGGCGTTGACAGTCCGCAAACGGAACGAATTATCCGTGGCCCTAATGATGCTTTTTCCGAACAGCTTCGTGAAAACACAGCACTTATCAGGCATCTTATAAGAAACAAAAGCCTTATGTGCCGTGAATTTAAGGTTGGTACTGTAAGTCAGACACCCGTTTCCGTTATGTATATTGAAAACATTGCCAACACATCATTGGTTGAAGAAGCAATAAGGCGTATTGAAAGCATTGACACGGACTACATTTTTGCAGCAGCGGAGCTTGAACAGTATATCGAAGATAAGTCCGTCACAACACTTCCGCAGTTTCTCTCAACGGAAAGACCTGACCGTGCATCACGTGCATTACTCGACGGCAGGGTTGTTATAATTGTTGACGGGTCTCCTTTTGTGCTGATTCTTCCCACCACCATATATGAGCTTAACGAATCAGCCGAGGACAATTATCTAAGATACCCTTATGTAAACGCTATTCGTATAATCCGCTGGATTGCCTTTGTTTTGTCACTACTCCTACCCGGGCTTTATGTGGCGGTGGTAAGCTTTCACGCAGAGCTTCTGCCTACGGGAATACTGATGTCTATTATTTCAAGCAGAGAGCCTGTTCCTTTCCCTGCGTTGGTAGAAATAATAATTATGGAAATCTCCCTTGAAATTATCAGAGAAGCCAGTATCCGTGTTCCTGAAGCATCGGGCAGCACATTAAGCATTGTGGGTGCGCTGATACTCGGACAAGCGGCTGTTTCTGCAGGAATTGTAAGCCCGATACTGATTATTATTGTATCAATTACGGCAATAGGCTCTTTTGCAACACCTAATTATTATCTTGGCTTATCAGCAAGAATCCTGAGATTTGCCTATATTTTCTTAGGTGCTGTTGCAGGATTTTTAGGGATAATTTCAGGACTTTTTATAAATATTCTTTTGTGGACAGATACAAAATCTATGGGAATGCCTATGGGAGTTCCTTTTGCCCCCGTTACAAAAAAAGGAATCCCTGCCTCCCTCTTTGTCCCGCCTATATGGAAGCAGGAAGACCGTGACGACTATGTAAATGCAAGGCGTAAGAAGCGGCAGGCTCATATTTCCCGAAAGTGGAAGGAGTGAAACGATGCAGAATAAAAACGGCAGTATCAGTATTGCAATTATCTGTTCCTGTGCCATACTCTCAAAATATCTCGTAATACTTCCCGAATATATGGTTAAGTATGTCGGCAACGCTGCATGGCTTGACATACTGGGAAAATGCATTGTGGGTACTTTTTCCCTGCTCCTTGTACTGTGTCTGTATAAGCCATTTGCCCCTAAGTGTCTGACGGAGATTTTCCAACTTTCCCTCGGTAAAGTCGGAGCAGTATCTTTAAGATATATATATATAATTTTCTTTACACTTTTTAATTCATTGCTTTTCAGACTTCTCATTGAGGCACTCAGCACCGTAATGGCAACAACGGCACCTGACGAATTCTTTGCCCTGTTTGTTCTTGTGGCGGTATTTGTTGCCGCATACAGCGGAGTAAGAGCCACGACCAATTTAACTGCTGTTATTTTTCCCCTTGTGCTGATTACGGTCTTTACAGTTGTTCTTGCCCTTTTTCCACATTACAGGGTTGAAAATATTATGCCTGTTTTCGGCAAAAGCAGCAAGGTTTTACTAAAAGGAATTTTTATAAAACATTTTGGATTTTCTGAAACTATTCTGCTGTTTTTCTTTGCCCCTCTTCTGGGTAGCTACAAAGAACTTAAAAAGGCAGGATTCATTACATTTGCCATTATAAGCTTAATATCGGTTTCATTTACTCTTGCCTATTGTCTGACTGTACCCTATCCTGCATCAGGAAGCTTCTTTCTGCCATTTTACCAGATGACAAGGATGATAAAATCGGGAGCATTTCTCCAAAGGCTCGAGCCTATTGTAGTTTTCGTATGGACAGGATTTGTAATGTGCAGTATGAGTATCCTTATAGCTGTCACTTCACGGCTTGCAACCTCTCACAAAGGGAAAACAAAGGAAACTGCCTTTGTTCCGATAATCACTATCATAACATTCTTTGTTGCAATGTTTCCCGAAAGTGAGAGCAGTGCCTTTTATATTTATGAAAAGCTTTTAAGCTCCAGTACCGTACTCTTTCCGACACTTCCCGTTATAATTTTGACCATCGCACGCATACGAAGAAAGGCGGCGAAGATATGAAAAAGATATTGGCTGTTATTTTCATTTCTGTTGTGCTTTTTAGCGGATGTTCCTACAGTACAGATGTGGAAAACCAAGCATTTGTGGTGGCTATCGGTATTGACAAGGGTGATTCCTTTCCTCTCAAGACCACATTCATTTTTGCCAATCCAAGCGGTGGCAGCAGCGGAGGCGGTGGTGGCGGAGAGGAACAATCCTCCTCTACCCCAAAGCCCGACTCTGTAACTGTAGAAGCTCCCACCGTTTATTCTGCAGTGAGAAAGCTTGACTCAATAAAAAGCAAAACCATAAACCTTTCGCATATAAAAATCGTTGTATTTTCTGATGAAATAGCCAAGGAAGGAGTGAAGGATTACCTTAGAGCCTTTGCATCCTCAAGGGATTTCAGACCAAACACCTACGTTTGTATTTCCAAGGGAGACGCAGGAAAATATCTTAAAGAAGTAAAGCCTGCTCAGGAAATATTTATTGAAAAGTATTACGACAATATAATGCACAAAGTTGCCGCCGATAAGGTAAATGAGGCATATCTTTATTACCTTTACTTTAATGTATCTGAAGACTTTTCGGGAAGCCTTGTCCCCCTTGCGGCACTCAATAAAAGCAAGGATTCCCCTCCATCACCCGATGCACACCCGGAAGGTGACGACTTTGAATATGAATCGACAGCCGGAGAAATTATGCGCGATGCCAAAAATCCTGCTGAAATGCTTGGAAGTGCAATAATGAGAAACGATAAAATGGTAGGAACCTTGGGAAGTTTTAAAACTGATTTGGTAAGAATTATCTGTAATGAGTACTATCCCCGCAATTACAGCATAAAATATCCCGAAAAGAATGATTTCCTCACAATAAGACTGGTGCAACAGGAAAGCACGCAAATAAAAACAAAGCTTGTCAACGGCAATGCAGAAATAGTGATATATGTTCCAATCTCGATTGAATACGTTGATGCAGGAAAAATTGAAAACAATATAAGGGAATCTAAAAAATTCTGCAATTATCTTGAGAAGAAGCTAAATGAAAAATCAAAGGAATTAATTTACGACTCGCAATTTGTTTACGGGGCAGATATACTTGGACTCGGCAACTCAATGAAACGGCATTTTTCAGATATGAAAGAGTGGAAGAAATGGAACTGGAAAGAAAAATACTCTTCTGCACAGATAAAGGTCGCATTTGATGTGGAATATGCAGATTTTGAAGAAGCTAACTGAGGTATGCTATGAATATTTACAAAATACTTTTTGTCTTACTTTTTATATGGTGCAGTGTTTACAACATTTCGCTTTCAAGAGAATCTTTCAGGCTGAAAAACCACTTTTCCGCAATTAACTCGGTATTATTTCAGCTAATCAGCACCGTTTTGTGTGCAGGATATATCTTTCGCTAGACTTTAAGACAGATGTCACGCCTGAAAGCGTGACATCTGTCTTAAAAATGGTATTTTTGCTTTAAAATACTTGACTGAAAACAAAATTTATATTATCATAGAAAAAGAAAGGAGTTAGAAATATATGGTTCTTGATACAATTAAAGAAATTATTGCTGATGCAATGGGCAACAGATTGAAAATTGATGCATCTGAAATAAGCGAAAATATGGAATTTATTGCTGACCTTCACGCGGACAGCGTCGACATTGCAACAATTATCTGCGATATAGAAGACCAGTTCAATATCGAAATTGAAGACGAACAGTTGGAAGGAATTACAACTGTTGGCGATGTTGCAGAAAGAATTGAACAGTTAGTATAATACATATTATAAAGGATTCAGCTCATAGCCGAATCCTTTATATTTAAAGAAGGTATTTTTATGGATATAAACGATTTTCAAAAACAGATAGGGTATTTTTTCAAAAATCCTGAGCTTCTTACAAGAGCTTTTACGCATACTTCCTACGCAAATGAGCATAATACTAAAAGCTACGAGAGGATGGAATTTTTAGGTGATGCCATTGTTGATTTTCTTGTAGGGGAATATCTTTTCAATCATTTCCCCGACCTTACTGAGGGTATGATGAGCCGTATAAGAGCTTCCCTCGTATGCGAAAAGGCACTTTCCGAGTTAGCAGAAAAGCTTCATATCGATGAGTATATGCTTTTAGGTAATGGTGCCCAGCTTTCGGGCGACAGGAAAAGGCCGTCAATACTTTCCGATATGTTTGAAGCGCACATTGCAGCAATGTACCTCGATGCAGGGCTCGATAATACAAGGGAGTATCTCATTAGCCTTTATGGGGATTTATTAAAGAATGCCGACATCAGTGATGAAGTGATTGATTATAAAACCAGGCTTCAGGAGAAGCTTCAGGAAAAAGGTCCATGCAACATTTTATATGAAATCTTAAGTGCAGAAGGTCCCGTACATCACTGCCTTTTTGAAATGCAGGTTGTTGCAAACGGAAAAATTTTGGGTAAAGGCAGTGCATACAGCAAGAAAGAGGCACAACAAAAAGCCGCCTGTGACGCACTTAGCAAAATACGTTAAAATTTCAATATTTTTAATAAAAGTTATTGACAATTGCGGTCCGATTTGGTATACTATCAAAGTCGGAATTCGCTTGGAGAGGTGTCCGAGTGGTTTAAGGAGCTGGTCTTGAAAACCAGTGACTCGAAAGAGCCGTGGGTTCGAATCCCACCTTCTCCGCCACATTGGTTAATCCTTGCCCTCTTCGGGCAAGGTTAACCCAATTAAATAATATGCAAGGCATCAGCCTTTATCTTAGCTTTACTGCATTTGGAGAAATACTCAAGCAGGTCGAAGAGGCGCCCCTGCTAAGGGCGTAGGTCGGGAAACCGGCGCGAGGGTTCGAATCCCTCTTTCTCCGCCAGGAAAAACGCAAATATCCACATCGTGGGTGTTTGCGTTTTTTGTTGTGTAAATTAAGATGGGATTCGAACACGAGTGAGGGGTCTTTCACTCGCTTTAAAACGTAAAAGGGGTGTAAAAAACTCAGTTTTTTACACCCCTTTTTCTTATTTCAATTCACTTAAAATATTATCAAGATTTTTAGTAAGCGTCAGGCAGGTAAGGTTATTGTCTGCTTTCACAATACAGTAGCGGTCGTTATAAACATAGTAGGTAAATTTCTTTGAACTGCCGTTATTAAAAGTAAATTTGATTGAGCATTTTTCTTTTCCTGTCGCATTTTCCTCTGTAAAATCAACTGCGACAACACCTATTATAAGCTGATAGAGTTTTTTGAAATTACTTTCTGCAAGTACTTTCTCTCCAAGCTTATAGGTATAGCTGTCTTCTGACTTTTTCTCAATGGATAAAAGATACTCTTCCCCATCTGCTTCAATCTTAATTTCCTTCATGGTGTCGATGTTGAAAAGGTTAATAAATCTGTCAACATAATTCTTTGCATCTAAGCCCTTTACTGTTTCATAGAAAGGACATTGTGCAAGGTACACCACGGGAACATTGTTGCACATAAGATAAACATTTCCGTTCTCTCCGTAATTACCCATTATGACAGTTGTTCTATTTCCTTCAAAATCAGTAAATTCCACCTCAAAAGGCTTATCAAGGCCGTAGGAAGCAAGATTTTTCGGATTTTCCTCAACTATACTGTCTGCCGTAAGCGAAGAAACATTTTCAAACAATTCCTGCAATCTGTCTAAGGATGCAGTTACATTCTTGTAGGGATAAGTTATCAGATATGAAACAGACTGGTATTCATTTGCGGGAGTGTAGTTCTCGTCATACTTTACACTCAGCTCGTGCTTACCGTTCTTTTTAACGGTGAATGATGAAATGTTTTTACCGTCCAATGTACAGATGTCCTTGCTTCTCAGCTCATCGGGATTTTTCATCAGGGTATCTACGCTATACGATGAAACTGTAAATACGCTATCTCCGCCTTTTAGCATTGCGTAATATTCATCTTCAAAATTTGTACTGTTTCCCAAGAGCAGAGTGTGCTGTGTGCCGTCCTTCATACGGACAGTAACGCTTTTTCCTGCTTCGTCAATACCGTAATCAGAAAGATTTCCGCTGAAATTCTCTAACCTGCGGCTGATAGAAACAGAGGTTACGCTGTATATCATCGATGAAAGCTGATAATCGTCAATAATATGGCTCGAATAACCTTCAATCGAAGGCTCTTCTCCATTTTTTACAGTGTAGGTAATACTACCGGTATTAAACTTGACAAAATCAATTTTTTCCGAGTCTGCATCAAAAATATATTCAACATTTCCGTCCTGACTCACGAGGGAGTTTTCCTCTGTATTCTCTTTTTCAGGATTCCATTTTGAAACGAAGAAATATCCGCCGCCAAGGAAGGCAAGCAGCACCAATGATGCTATAATCAATTTAATATTACGCTTCATTGTGATACACCTCTTACTTAAATCTTCTTCTGAGCCATACAATAAGACCAAGAATAATTATAAGTGCAGGAAGCACATACTGGAGCAGAATAACAGATATAGCAACTTGCTTTCCGGTCATTGTCATTGTTTCGGGACTTATTTGCTTTGCCCTTATTGAGGTAGAAGCACTGCTTCCGCTGAGGTAGTTTATACTATTAAGTACAAAGTCACCGTTAAGGTATGACTTTTCTTCAACAAGCGAAGAAAGCACAGCGTAGGACGAGCCTATTACCATCACGGCAGAAGGCTTTTCACCCTGTCTTTCGGAAATAGCCGCCATACAGAGAGGTCCTGATATAT
This sequence comes from Clostridia bacterium, assembly GCA_045656865.1. Classification (GTDB taxonomy): domain Bacteria; phylum Bacillota; class Clostridia; order UMGS1883; family UMGS1883; genus UMGS1883. Next base: position 7,622 of record JAZOSB010000009.1, read on the forward strand.
CTCCGTCTTCTTTTTCAATTGTGCTAGAATTAAGATTTGTTTTTCCGTAAGCCTTGTTTGAGGTCATCAAAAGCTTCTGTGCGCTCGCACTGTTTTTTGCGGTTGTAACCGTAACACTTACGGAGGATGGCATTACAAGAGGACTTTTAGCGTCCATAAGCTTTTCTGTTATGGTATGCTGCTGAAGCTTTGCCACAGGAATCGGAAGTCCTGTACCTGCAGAAAGTGCACTGTTTGAATCTGTTTCAACGACAAAATCGTGATTCAGCTTAATACCCCACTCCTCAAGGTACGAATCAAGCTTTCCCAAAACAGGCATCTGCGGATCTGCCAGAAGAATATACCTTCCGCCGTTATCCATAAATGAATCCAGAGCATCTCTTTCCTCCGCAGTAAAATCTGCAGTGGGAATAATTGAGATAATTATATCCGCGTCCTCAGGAATACCGTTTACTGTAATGTTCAGATTTTCACAGGAATATCCCTCATCCTTAAGTAAATACGAAAGATACTCACCGTTATATTCTCCGTGGCCCTCAGTGAAATAGATGTTTGAGGTTACAAGCATTCCCGTAACACTCATTACAGCATTTGTAACCTTTCTTTCCATATCTATCTGCAAGGCGTTTGTTACACTGTTCTGTGTATAGATTTGCTCAAAGGTTATTACCTTAAACTCTTCACCGCTTGTAACGATTACAGAACCTATATTAGCCTGATTTTCGCCATCATTGTACTTTTGCATAAATGCAGGGTTTTCATAGGGGTCAATATACTCAACCTTAAAATTCTTATTAAGGGTTTTATATTTATCAAGATAGGTTTTGATATAGTCTACATACTCACCCTCTGTCCCGTCGGGAATGAGGCAATATGCGGTAATTTCTGTATCAAGGTTTTTCATCATATCCTTTGTCTGGTCGGAAAACTCATAAACCTTGTCCCTTGTAAGGTCTACTGTAAGAGATACTTTATCACCGACAAGAGCAACAATGGAATTGAAAATAATCACACAAGCTATTACAAGTGCCGTTATCACAGCCGAGGTAAGTCCCATTTTTAATTTAATTCTTTTCATTTAATTTCCCTCCTCAGCTATAACGCTTTCTGTCTATTACCCTTACCGTAAGGAAAAGGAGTACAAAGATAAAGCTAAGATAATAAATAACACTTTCAAAATTGAGGATTCCCGACTGAAATTCACCATATCTGCTTAAAAGGGAAAACCATCCGATTATTTTAGAAATAACAGGGTTTTTAACACTTGCTTCAAACCATGACATAAAATATATTAAAAGAAGCGTTGCAAAGGTAAATACACCTGCAATCATCTGGCTTTCTGTAAGTGATGAAATGAACACACCAACAGAAATGAATGCACCCCACAAAAGAATAAATCCGAGGTATGAACCTATCACCTCACTGAGGGCAGGCTCACCGAACTTGAACATTATAAAGGGGTAGACTAAAGAAATCAACATTGTGATTCCAAAAACAGCCATTGCTGCAAGGTATTTTCCCACAACAATACTCGTAATACTTACGGGCGAAGATAAAAGAAGCTGTTCTGTTTTTTTATTCTTTTCCTCGGAAAGAAGTCTCATAGTTAGAAGTGCTGCAAGGAAAAGATATATAAGGTTGATATCTGAAAACATAATGCTTATATCAGCCTGTTGGCTCATAAGTATTCCGTTTGAGAAAAACATAGAAGCCAGAAAAGTAAATACACCTACAAATATGTATCCAATCGGTGACATAAAGTAGTTTTTAAACTCTTTTTTAAATATTGCTGTCATCAGACTCTTCCTCCTCACTTACAATAGGATTATGCGAAGCAGTAAGCTTTATAAATATTTCTTCAAGAGAAAGCTTTGCTCCGCGAAGTGATGCAATCGCAAGATTGTTTTTTGCAAGCTCGCTTGTAAGCGACATCCTTATATCTGTGTCGGGAGCTTGTTCAACAATAAATTCCGACATATTTTTTTCCATTCTGGAAACTTCGCACGACACTGCTTCAGGCATAGATTTAATGGTATTATAAGCCACCTCTCCGTTACCTATAACTCCTACTATGTAGCGGTTTTTTCCGCCTTCTTCTTCGCCTATTTCCGCCAAGGTATTCTGTGCAACTATGTTTCCTTGTGCAATAATTGTAACACTATCACACACAGCCTCAATTTCCTGCATAATATGGGTGCTGAGAATGACAGTCTTGTTTTTACCAAGAGATTTGATTACACCTCTTATTTCCATAATCTGCCTTGGGTCAAGACCTACCGTAGGCTCATCAAGAATGAGCACCTCCGGGTCTCCTATAAGTGCCTGTGCAAGACCTACACGCTGTTTATAACCCTTGGAAAGATTTTTTATGAGCCTGTCCTTTTTATCATAAACCTGCACAAGCTCCATTACATCCTGCAAATGTTCCTCCCTTGAAAGATTTACCTTTTTAAGCTCGTAAACAAAATTAAGATATTCCTTAACGGTCATATCATAATACAACGGAGGGTTTTCGGGAAGATAACCGATTCTCTTCTTCACCTCCATAGGGTTTTCAAGCACATCATATCCGTCAATGGTAACACTGCCGCTGCCGGGACTGATACATCCGCAAATTATGTTCATAGTAGTACTTTTTCCTGCACCGTTAGGTCCGAGGAAACCCATAATTTCACCTTTTTTAACAGAAAAGGATATGTCGTTAAGGGCTTTATTACTGCCGTAAAATTTTGTTAAATTTTTGATTTCAACAACATTATTGTTTTCTGGCATTGCAATCATCCTTTCTTCATAATACTTAATTATACACCTCTTCTGTTGGAATTACAAGAATAATTTAAACCGACCTCACATTTTTTGAGATCGGTTTAAATTACACAATATCTATTTTTATATCAGAAACATTTACCGCTCTTGCAGTCCTTTGCTTCTCCATTTCGGTAGCACAATTCATTTTTGCACTCACCCTTCTCAAACAAATCCACTAAGTTCTGCACAGTAGTTTCGGCAATATTGGAAAGAGCTTCTTCGGTTAAAAACGCCTGATGGGAGGTAACTATTACATTTGGCATAGAAATAAGCCTTGCCAAAGTATCGTCTTCTACGATATGCCCTGAAAAATCCTCGAAGAAAAGGTCTGACTCTTCCTCGTACACATCAAGGCACGCTGCACCTACCTTACGGGATTTGATGCCCATAAGAAGTGCTTCCGCATCCACAAGCGCACCGCGGGAGGTATTTATAATAACAACGCCCGTTTTACATTTTTCAATGGCATTTTCATCGATTATATGGTCGGTTTCTTCTGTAAGGGGGCAGTGAAGCGAGATTATGTCGCTTTTCTGAAAAAGCTCATCAAGCTCAACATACCTCACGGTATCACCGTTTTCAAGTCCCTCAAAAGGATACTTGTCATATGCAAGCACTTTCATACCGAAGCCCCTGCATATATCAATAAACACACGACCTATACGTCCCGTACCTATAACACCGACAGTTTTTCCATAAAGGTCAAAACCCGTCATACCGCTGAGGCTGAAGTTAAAATCCTTTGTACGGATATATGCCTTATGAATACGGCGGATGGAGGTAAGAAGCATTGCTATGGCGTGTTCCGCAACGGCATAGGGCGAATATGCGGGCACTCTCACCACATGGAGCTTTCCGTGAGCATATTTCATATCTACATTATTGAAGCCTGCACACCTTAATGCAAGCACCTTTACACCCGCTTCATAAAGTCTGTCAATTACCTCTTTGTTTACGGTGTCGTTAACAAAGACACAGACACCGTCAAAGCCGTGAGCAAGCTCTGCCGTGTCCTCATTCAGCTTTGTTTCAAAGTATTTGAATTTAATGTTATTTTCTGTACCGTATTTGTCAAATGAGGGCTTATCATATGGTTTTGCATCAAAAAAAGCTATTTTCATAGTAATCTCCGTTTCAATTGTTTTTTCTTATTATTTCCGTAACCAAAAATTTAATTACGAAAATTGGGAATTATAAAGGGTACTGTAAAATCCGCCTTTTTGCATAAGATAGTCGTGGTTTCCGCTTTCTGTAATTTTTCCGTCCTGAATTACCAGAATGCAGTCTGCATTCTGTATGGTTGAAAGTCGGTGAGCTATAACAAAGCAAGTCCTTCCCTCCATCAGCTTTGCCATTGCTTCCTGAATTTTTATTTCCGTACGGGAGTCAACATTGCTTGTTGCCTCGTCAAGAATAAGCATATGAGAGTTTGCAATCATTGCACGGGCAATTGTTATAAGCTGACGCTGTCCTTTTGAGATGTTCACACCGTCGTCCGTGATTACGGTGTCATATCCGTCAGGCAGACTTTCGATATAGTTATGTATACGAGCTGCTTTTGCCGCTTCCTTTACTTCCTCTAATGTAGCACCCTCTCTGCCGTAGGCAATGTTTTCGTAGATAGTACCTCCAAAGAGCCATGTATCCTGCAGAACCATTGTGTATGCACCACGGAGAGAATCACGGGTAATGTCACGGATATCATTTCCGTCAACAGTTACAGTTCCTCCCGAAACATCATAAAAACGCATCAAAAGATTTATGATAGTCGTTTTGCCTGCACCGGTAGGTCCTACTATGGCGATGGTTTTACCCGGTTTTGCAACAAGAGAAATATCGTGAAGTATGGTCTTTTCGGGAACATAGCCAAAGGCTACGTTTTTAAGCTCTACCTCTCCTTTTGTATCTGTCAGTGTGATTGCATCGGGGCTGTCCTTCTTTTCAGGCTCTTCATCAAGAACCTTGAAAACTCGCTCTGCTGCAGAGAATGCTGACTGCAATTCGTGAAGAATGTTTGCAAATTCGTTTATAGGACCTGCAAATCTTCTTGAATACTGAACAAACTGAGCTACACCACCCAGGGTAATAAAGAATATACTTCCCGTCTGAACAACTCCGCTTTGTGAATACAGGTAGAATATACCACCAAGCATCATTACAAGAGAAATGGAAAGGTTATTGATAAAGCCCATTACGGGACCCATTGTACAGCCGTAATAGTCAGCATTGTAATAGGCATCCATTGACTCCTTGTTACGCTCGTTGAATCTTCCGCTTATTACATTTTCACGTTCATATGCCTGAATACTTCTGCAACCCGTAAGCATTTCTTCTGCGTAACCGTTAAGTTCACCGAGTTTCCTTGAACGAAGTGAGAAAAGCGGTCTTATACGCTTTGTCTGATACTTTGCAAAAATAATTGACACGGGAACTGTCACGGCAAATACTATAATAAGAGGCTTTGAAATATTCCACATAAATATAAGTGAGCCAAGCACCGTATACACGCTTGTCATTATCTGTACAAGGTCGTGGGAAAGCGAGCTGTTTATTGTATCAATATCGTAGGAGATACGGCTTATTATATCGCCTGTGGGATGTGTGTCAAAATAGTTTACGGGAAGTGTGGTAAGCTTTTCAAAAACCTGTTTTCTCATAGTATACACAATTTTCTGCCCCATAAAAATCATCAAGGATGCCAAAGCATAGCTGAGTATTGCAGAAAAGCCATAACAGAAAATCATTTTTACTATGTTTTTACTTACAATATCAAACTGTACCCCGTCAGGATTTGCAATAGCATCAATTGCTATACCCGAATACTTAGGTCCCAAAAGTGATAACTGATTTGAAAATAAGGTCATCAGTATTGCAGGAATGAAAAGATACCAATATTTCATTACATAACCGCAAAGTCTGAAAAGAACTCCTCTTGCGGTTTTTTTATCCATTTTTGTTCTCTGCGGTGCCTGAGGGTTAGCAGGACCTTTTCCGAATCCCCCCGGACCGCCCATAAATCCGCCCGGTCTACTCAACGAAAGCACCTCCCATCTGTGAATCGCTGATTTCACGGTATTCAATACAGTTTTCAAGCAATTCTTCGTGCTTTCCCATACCGATTATCTTGCCGTCATCAAGAACAATAATAAGGTCACTGTCCTTAACGGAGCTTACTCTCTGTGCAACGGTAATAACTGTTGTATCAGCCATATTCTCGGAAAGAGTACGCCTTAAAATCGCATCGGTTTTGTAGTCAAGTGCTGACGAGCTGTCGTCTAAAATGAGTATTTCGGGGTTTGCGGCAAGTGCACGGGATATAAGAAGTCTTTGCTTCTGTCCCCCCGAAATATTTGTTCCGTGCTGAGAGAGAATATGCTCATACTTGTCAGGGAATCCGTTTATAAAATCGTCTGCCTGTGCAATTTTTGCCGCACGGACAACATCACCATGAGAAAGCTCTCTGCCGAATTTTATATTTTCCTCCACGGTATCTGAATAGAGGAAATCCTGCTGAAGTGCAGAGCCGAATTTTTTGTACAACCCTACCTTATCAATGGTACGGATATCCTCACCGTCTATATATATACCTCCCTCATTTACATCGTAAAACCTTAAAAGAAGCTTTATGATGGTGGATTTACCCGAGCCTGTTGCCCCAATGATACCGAGCGAGCCACCTTTTTTAACCTCAAAGCTTACATTCTCAAGGTTATTTCGTCTACCCTTGTAGGAGAATGTTACATTGTCAAAAAGGATATGCGCATCGGTTTCTTTATCGGGATACAGTTCTTTTGACATAAGTGTTATTTCTTCCTCCGAGGAAAGAACCTCCTCAATACGCTGTGCAGAAGCCGCCGCCTTTGTATACATAACAAACATACGGGTAATTGCCATCATTGCCATAGAAAGAAGTGTAAAGTACTGCATAAATGCAATTACAGTTTCGGGCGAGGAAAGACCATTTTGAACTCTGCCGCTGCTGAGAGCAATAACCCCTACTATACCAGCATTCATAAAGAAGTTCATAAGAGGATGTGAGCCACCCATTACGATGCCTGCACTGATTTCATCCTTAATAAGAGCACGATTTGCCTTTTCGTAACGGCGATGCTCATAATCACCTTTTGAAAGTGCCTTTATTACACGGATTCCGTTTGAATCCTCCCTCACTATACGAATCATATTGTCAACGGAGTGCTGAACTTTCTTGTATAGCTTTACCCCCTTTTTAGAAACGAAAAGAACGGTCACAAAAATAAAGGGCAGTACTGCAAACATCACCATTGCGAGGTATGCGTCCATAATAAGAGTTATCACTATACCACCGATAAGCACAATGGGAGCACGTGCACCCATGCGGAGCATCATTGTGAAAAAGCCGTGGACATTGTATGTATCTGTGGTGATACGCGATTCAAGTGAAGGAATGGTGAATTTATCTGTCTGTGATGCAGAAAGCCTTAATGTTTTCGCAAAAAGGTCACGCCTTAAATTCTCCACAAAATCCCTGGAAACGCCTGTTGCCATACGGTTTGCCTTGACATTGAATACGCAGGATGCAGTAGCACACACCATCATAATAACGCCCCACATAACAACTGTCTTAACATCTCTTCCAACAATATTTGAAAGCACGTGGCTGAGAATAAACGGTATGAGAAGCTCAGCAACGGTTCCTATGATTTTGACACCGAAGCTAAGCAGTATTTTGTTAAAATATTCTTTTAAGTAGCCTATAACGGTTTTCATTGTCCGTTTCCTCCATTATAAAATCATATTTATTATAGACCTCTGAAAGATTTGTGTCAAGAAAATCAGATTTTTTTACAAAGAAAACCTGCAGGGAAATACAATAAACCTGCAGGTTTTTGGCTTTTATATAAGCACTTATACAACATTATATTTTTCTTCCGGAGCCATAATCTGATTCTTTCCGTTTTTCTTGGCTTCATACATAAGCCCGTCTGCCTCGTTAAACAATGCATCCTTCGTATATGACGGGTTATACTGAACAATACCGCAGGAAAATGTTGTTTTAACCTTGGCAAAGTCATATTGAGAATTGCTAAAGGCTGTCAGCATATTTGTCACCATTGTTTTTACCGAAGCGTAATTTTTATTGATAAACAAAATAACAAATTCTTCCCCGCCATATCGGAAAATCTTATCATCGGGAGCTGAACAATCCTTCATAACATTTGCAAGCCTTAAAAGAACCTTGTCACCGTTTTCGTGACCATATTCATCATTGATTTTTTTAAAATCATCAATATCAATTACAGCAACGCAAAGTGAGATTTTTCTATTTTCCGCATCCTCTACAGCTTTATCAAATTCCGAGAAAAATGTAACATGATTATAAAGGCCCGTCATCTGGTCACGACGGATACCGTGACGAAGCTTCCTGTTGGCGATAAACTGACCGTTTATAACATTAAAATTATTCTGCGCAAAATCAATAGTAAGAAGTGCCGCCATGTATGAAATAATATTGATACCATACACGACAAGCTGATTTTGCATAAAAGTAATATCCGTGGTTTTACATATGCAGGAAATAACAGTTGACAACACAAGGCAGGATATTGTGACCATTAACACCCTGTTAAGAAGTTTTTTGTCGCAAAACATACCTGACAGGACAATAGGGAAACTAAATGTACACGCCGTGGTGATATATTCCATATGGAAAAGTGTCAGCACACAAGACGTCGCGAGTGCAGCATATATGACTGCGGCATTTTTTACATCCTGCTCAAACGTTTTACTGCGTGCTACCCACCGCACCATAAAATGCACCATGAAGTTAATCAGTATTGGAATAATAACATGTATCGGCAGATAGTAGGAGCGCGCTTTCCCCTCACCAAAATGTAATATTATATATGCAATAATTTCAAATACAGAAACAACTGTTATTGTGGATAAGTGCAGATTTATTAACTTTAGTCTGTATCTTTCAAGTAATTTTTCGTTATCCAATTTTCTTCCTCCAAAAAGGCAACAGATATTTATGGTAATAATATCATCTGCTACGGAAAAAGTCAATTGAGATAATGTACAATTTGCTTACATTTAAACTTGATTTTTTGTGCAATTTTTCATCTATTAAATAAAAAAATTGTAAAATTGAGGTATCAACATATGTTAAATCACAAAGCAAAATTATCAATTGGTGAATAATTTTTCCATCAAACAAAAATACTATCACAGAAACATATTTCAAGGAGGATTTCCCATGAAAGACAAGATCTTTGGCGTACTTCAGCGTGTCGGGCGGTCATTTATGCTTCCCATTGCGCTTCTTCCCGTGGCAGGATTGCTTCTGGGTATAGGCAGTTCCTTTACCAATCCAACCACGCTGGAAACCTACAATTTAACCAATATTATCCGTGAGGGTGGTCTGCTCTACACCATACTCAACATTATGAGTAAAGCAGGCGGCGTTGTATTCGATAACCTACCTCTCCTTTTTGCAATGGGTGTTGCAATAGGTATGGCAAAAAAAGAAAAGGAGGTTGCCGCACTTTCGGGTGCAATCAGCTACCTTATTATGAATACGGCAATCAGTACACTAATTGCCGCAAAGGGCGGTGTCGAGGCACTTGCCGCAAATACTACAGCAAGCGTGCTTGGTATCACAACACTTTAGATGGGTGTTTTCGGCGGTATTGTCGTTGGGCTTGGCGTTGCGGCACTCCACAACAGATTTTATAAGATAGAGCTTCCGCAGGTGTTGTCATTCTTCGGTGGTACAAGATTTGTTCCTATTATATGCAGTCTTGTGTTCCTTGTTGTCGGTGCTTTGATGTTTTACGTATGGCCCGTTGTACAGGGATGGATTGCAAGCCTCGGAAACCTCGTACTTGCATCGGGATATTTCGGCACATGGATTTACGGTATTATTGAACGTGCCCTTATCCCCTTTGGTCTTCACCACGTGTTCTATATGCCTTTCTGGCAGACGGAAATCGGCGGAGCAGTTATGATTGACGGAAATCTTGTGCAGGGGGCACAGAACATTTTCTTTGCAGAGCTTGCTTCCAATTCCACAACACAGTTCTCCGTAGAAGCTACAAGATTTATGGCGGGTAAATTCCCCTTTATGATATTCGGTCTTCCTGCGGCGGCATATGCAATGTACCGTCTTGCCCGTCCCGAAAAGAAAAAGATTGCAGGCGGACTTCTTCTTTCCGCGGCACTTACGGCAATGCTTACAGGTATTACAGAGCCGCTTGAATTTACTTTCCTTTTTGTAGCACCGCTTATGTACGGTGTACACTGTGTTCTTGCAGGACTTTCGTTTATGCTGATGCATATACTGAATGTTGGCGTAGGTATGACATTCTCGGGCGGTCTTATTGACCTTTTCCTTTTCGGTGTATTGCAGGGAAATGCAAAAACCAACTGGATATGGATTGTAGTTGTAGGTCTTGTATACGCGCTTCTCTACTTCGCTGTATTCTACTTTATGATTAAGAAATTCAACTACAAAACTCCCGGCCGTGAAGATGATGATGAGGAAACAAAGCTTTATACAAGAAAAGACGTTGATGCAAGAAAAAATCAGGCAAAAGCACAGCCTGACAGCGTTAGTGCATTGATTTTAAAGGGCTTGGGCGGAAAAGACAATATCTCCGACATTGACTGCTGTGCAACAAGACTGAGGGTAACGGTTAAAAAGCCTGAGCTTACCGACGAAGCGGCTCTCAGACAATCGGGAGCATCAGGCGTTATCAAAAAGGGACACGGTGTGCAGATTGTGTACGGTCCTAAGGTTTCGGTTATTAAATCAAACCTTGAGGACTATATGGATTCGGGCAAAGTAGAAACACTTATCACAGAAAATGCCGCTGAAATAGGACTTGACACCACTGGAAGAAGCTCCGCAAAGGAAGAAATTCTCTATGCACCCATGACAGGTAAGATTATTCCCATTGGCGAGGTTGAGGACGAAGCATTCTCCACAAGAGCACTTGGTGATGGTATTGCTATTGAGCCAAGCGAGGGCAAGCTCTACGCTCCCTGCAACGGTGAGGTAAGTATGCTGTTCCAGACGAAGCACGCCATTAATATCGTTTCCGAGGGCGGTGCGGAAATCCTCCTGCATATAGGAATTGATACGGTGAAGCTTTACGGAAAATATTTTGAAGCACACGTTAAAGACGGCGACAAATTCAAAAAAGGCGACCTGCTCATTTCTTTTGATATAGAGGGAATCCGCCGTGAGGGTTATAAGCTTTCCACCCCGATGATAGTTTGCAATACTACTGACTACGAATCAGTTAAAGCAGTTGCAAAGGGTAATGTAAAGCACGGTGACAGAGTGCTTGAACTGAAATAACAGAAAACTCCGTGGTGAAAATTCACCACGGAGTTTGTTTTATTTTCCAAGAGATTCCTTAGCTGAAACAGTTACCTCTGTATCATAGCAGGAGAACATTTCCTCAACTGTGTCTTTACTGAGTTTGGGAGTAATCCAGCTTACAATAGGAACTATCACAAGTCCGCCAAGCATTGCTATTACTCCGCAATTGATAGGTGACTGCAAAATCACGGGGAATGCAGGTCTGAACAGCATATTGAGCACCATTATGCCTGCACCGAATATGAAGCTTGCCCAAACTGAAAGCTTTGTAGCCTTTTTCCAGTACAAGCCATAGAGGAACGGTGCAAGGAATGCACCTGCCAATGCGCCCCATGAAATACCCATCATATCTGCAATGTAACCGAGTTTATCTTTATTAAGCGCAATAAATGCAGAAATAGCAATAAATACCACTATCAGAGCGCGCATAATAAGAACCTGCTTTTTCTCGGACATCTGCTTTACAATATGACCTTTTATCATATCAAGAGTAAGTGTAGAGCTTGATGCCAGTACAAGGGATGAAAGAGTTGACATTGATGCAGAAAGAACAAGCACGATAACTACTGCAATTATTGCCTCGGGAAGATTTTCAAGCATAGTGGGAATGATTGCATCGAATCCACCGGAAGGTGCTCCGTTTACCACATCAAGCTTATCAGAGAAAAGTCTGCCGAAGCCGCCGAGGAAATAACAACCTCCTGCAACTATAACTGCAAATACAGTGGAAATGATTGTACCCTTGTCAATATCCTTTTCACTCTTTATAGCATAGAACTTCTGTACCATTTGCGGAAGTCCCCATGTACCGAGAGATGTAAGAACTATTACAAAGAAAAGATTCATAGGCTCGGGACCAAAGAATGAATTATATGTACCGGGAACACTTCCTTCTACTTTTGCGAGTCCGTTAAGTGCCTCTATAAAACCGCCGTTCTGACTAAGAACTGCAGCAATAACTGCCACAATACCGACGAGCATAATTATACCCTGAATAAAGTCATTGATTGCAGTTGCCATATATCCGCCTGCAATAACGTAAATTCCTGTAAGTACAGCCATAACTATAACACAAGCAGAGTAGTCAATTCCGGGAAATGCCATTGAGAAAAGTCTGGAAAGGCCATTATACAAAGATGCTGTGTAGGGAATCAGGAATATGAATACGATAATTGATGCCACGATTTTGAGGGCAGGGCTTATGTATCTCTTACCGAAAAACTCGGGCATTGTTGCACTTTCAAGATGCTGTGACATAAGGCGTGTTCTTCTGCCCAGGACAACCCAAGCAAGGAGAGAGCCGAGGACTGCATTACCAATACCAATCCAAGTGGATGCAATACCGAATCTCCAGCCGAACTGACCTGCATAGCCGACAAAGATTACGGCAGAGAAATAGGATGTGCCGTATGCAAAAGCTGTAAGCCATGGGCCAACACTTCTGCCTCCAAGCACAAAGCCGTTTACATCAGTTGAATTTTTTCTGCAGTAAAGACCGACAGCAATCATAACCGCAAAAAAGACTACCAACATACCGATTTTTAATACCATAAAAATCATCCTTTCTGTGAGGAGGGCAAATAAAAAACCCGTCCTCGAATTAAATAATTCAGAGGACGGGATATATAACCCGTGGTACCACCTCAGTTTACCGCCTTTTCACAAAAACGGCCTTATCAAGTGTCTGTCAACACTCTTGTTCTGTAACGGGAACGCCCGTTGCAGCCTACTTGAAAGCGGAGCTTTCTTTCGGTGCACTGCTCACAGGAGGTATTCGGATATGCACTCCCCATTGCCTCGCACCAACCGGCAACTCTCTCAAAGTTCGCTACACACTTACTTGTTCCTGCTCAAACGCATTTATTAATTAAGTTCGTATATATTTTAACGCTTTACAGTGGTAAAGTCAAGAGTTTTTTTGTTCTTTTTTACCATTTCGTAGTCAGGATTGGTAATCAGTATACCGTCTGGGGTATCTATAATTGTAACCTCACGGTCAAGATGATAAAATTCGCGATATTCTTTTGGAATAACAACTCTTCCGTTACTGTCTATCTTCTTTTTTATACCAATTCGCATACGGCTCTCTCCTTTTGTTTTGTGAAATTAAAAAATGCGCCGGCAGAAGCCGACGCATGAAAAACACATAGGCTTCCGTCGCCAAACAGAAACCCTATAAGCTACAAATACGCATAAGGAAAAAACCTACGTGTTTTTACCGAAATAAAAACGCGTACTTGTAGCTAAACTATATTCATTTCTGTTTGGCAAAGCCATTATAACATTATTAAAAATAAAATGCAATATATTCGACAAAAAAAGCTAAAATTACACCCCAAAAGCATTTAACTTTTGGGGTGAATATTATATTACAATAATTCTTTTCTGAGTTCCTCTGCTGTTTTGGGGCTGAGGTACGAGGGTGCAATGTCAAGCACACTCTTGCATCCCGACACGCCCTCTTTATTGAGTCTGTAAGCGGCTCTTGCATACGCTACAAGCACGGAGGATGTAAATTCGGGGTTTGAATCAAGCTTCAGGCTGTATTCAATTATGTGGCTATTTCCATTGCCTGTCTTTCCGCTTCTTATCACAAATCCGCCGTGAGGGATTCCGCTGTGGTCACGCTGAAGCTCATCCATTGAGATAAAATGAACTGTTGTATCGTAGTCTGCAAAGTAGTTAGGCATTGTCTTGATTTCGTTTTCTATACGCTGAAGGTCTGCACCGTCTTCTGCCACTACAAAACATTCACGGGTATGTTTCTGCCTTGTGGTAAGGTCGGGATTCTGTCCGCTTCTTACCTTGTCAAGAGCTTCGGGAACGGGGATAGTGTACTGTCTTGCATCAAGGACACCGTCTATTCTGCGGATTGCATCGGAATGTCCCTGACTTACGCCCTTACCCCAGAAAGTGTATGTGCTGCCCTCGGGAAGAATTGCTTCACCGTAAAGGCGGTTAAGTGAAAACATACCGGGGTCCCAACCTACTGAAATAACGGCAACCTTGCCGCTTTCCTTTGCAGTTTCATTAACTCTAGAAAAATGCTCGGGAATTCTTGCGTGAGTGTCGAAGCTGTCAATTACATTAAAAAGCTTTGCCATTTCGGGTGTCTGCACAGGGAGGTCTGTTGCACTTCCTCCGCAGAGAATCATAACGTCAATTTTATCCTTGTAGGAAGCCGCCTCGTCAGCGTGGCAAACCTTAACTCCCTCTGTATTTATTTTCACACTTGCAGGGTCACGGCGTGAAAACACCGCTACAAGCTCCATATCCTTATTCTGTTTAATGGCTGCTTCTACCCCTCTGCCGAGGTTTCCGTAGCCGAAAATACCAATTCTTATCATAGTTATTGCCTGCCTTTTTCAAGATTTAATTAAGGGCGGCAAAAGCCACCCTCAATGTATTACTGCAATTTATTCAAAAATGCTTCCAGTCTGTCAAGGCCTTCCTTAATGTTTTCCATACTTGTAGCATAGCTCCAACGAACGTGTTCATCACTGTCGAAGTCACTGCAGGGAATTACGGAAACGAGTGCCTCGTCAAGGAGAATTTCCGCAAAGGAATTGCTTCCTGCAATGGTCTTTCCGTTAATTGACTTTCCGAAAAGCTCCTTAATGTTCATCATAACATAGAATGCACCCTGCGGCATAAGGCAGGACACACCATTAAGTGTGTTGATGCGGTTTACCATATAGGTTCTACGCTTTTCAAACTCGCTTCGCATAGCAAGAACGGGACCCATTGAGCCGTTAAGTGCCGCTTCCGTTGCTTTCTGTGCAATTGAGTTGGGGTTACTTGTAGCGTGACTCTGCACACTTCCCATTGCCTTTGCAAGAGTAGCGTTAGATGCTGTATAGCCTATTCTCCAGCCTGTCATAGCAAAGGTCTTGCTTACGCCGTTTATAATAATTGTGAGATCCTTAATCTTGTCGTTAAAGGAAGCAATTGAAACGTGCTTTCCACCGTCATAGATAAGGTGTTCGTAAATTTCGTCGGAAATTACATAAATATTCTTCTCAACACAGAGGTCTGCAATTTTTCTAAGCTCCTCCTCAGAATAAATCATACCTGTGGGGTTTGAGGGAGTATTAATAATAACAGCTCTTGTCTTGTCAGTAATAGCAGCTGCAATCTTCTCCGCACTTACGACAAAGCCCTCTTCCTCGCTTGATTTAAGAAGAACGGGGACACCGTCGTTAAGCTTAACCATTTCGGGATAGCTTACCCAACAAGGTGTAGGGATAATAACCTCATCACCAGGGTTAAGTATAACGCCAAGGGCATTCATAAGTGAATGCTTGGCACCGTTTGAAATAACGATATTTTCTATACCGTAGGAAAGACCGTTTTCCCTCTGGAATTTATCTGCAACGGCTTTCTTCAGTTCCTTTGTACCTGAAGCAGGAGTGTAACGGGTGAAACCGTCATTAATTGCCTTGATAGCCGCTTCTCTTATATGTTCGGGAGTATTGAAGTCTGGCTCACCTGCACCGAAACCAACTACATTGATTCCGTTTGCTTTCATCTCGTTAACCTTTGCAGTAATTGCAAGAGTTGAAGAGGGTGCAACCGACTGAAATTTTTTAGATATATACATAAAATTCACCACCATACATTTTCAAATTATTTTACACTATTTTTTTTCATTTTGCAATAAAAAATTTAAAATTAGAAAAATTTTGTGTAATTTATCACAGATTTGTACTTAAAATGTCCAAGTTTTATGAAATATAACCTTTTTTCTGCGCTTCGTCAATCATATCCGTAACCATATCCCACACGGCAGGAATACCCTGCTCTATGAGTCCTGCACGCTTTAAAACCTGCTCCTTGGTGACTTTTCCTTTTCTCCATGTGTGTCCGTCTGTCAGCATATTGTGAAGAAATGGCTGCAGTCTGTCAAGGGATGCAGAAAAAAGTGCATCGGGGGTTTCCTGTCCGTCAAACTCAATCCACAAGTTTCGGAGTTCATCACCATCTGCATTAGGAAGTGACGAAAAGAGCTTCTCTGCCGCAAGGCGTTCTCTCTCCTCTTTATCCATACCTGCCTTTTCATCGTAACAGAAGGTGTCACCTGCGTAAATTTCCACCAAATCGTGAACAAGGCACATCTTTACACAGCGGTTAATGTCTGCCCCATCAGGTGCATAGGGTGCAAGGAGCATTGCCATTACTGCAATGTGCCAGCTATGCTCTGCATCGGTTTCACGCCGTGACTTGTCGGTTAAGAGTGTCTGACGGTATATGGATTTCATTTTGTCGATAGTAATTAAAAATTCCAATCTTTGTTTCAGTTCATTATCGGTGCTGTGTATGAAATCAGCCATTTGCTCTCCTCCTCGCTGAGATGGGGCAGGATAAGTTCCCTGCATTTTTCATTATATTCATTGATATAGGTTTTTTCCTCTGTTGTAAGAATGTCTGTTAAGAGTGATTTTGTCCCGATTGGGCAATAGTTAAGCAGCTCAAAGCAAAGGAATTTACCGTATTCTGTCTGGAATGCATCCTTTACCACTAAGTGATTCTCTGTTCTTATTCCATATTCATTTTTCATATAGATTCCCGGCTCGTCTGTGATGGTCATACCTACTTTTAACACTTCGTTACAAGCCACAGAAAGCCTTTGCGGTCCTTCGTGCACTCCAAGAAGATACCCTACCCCGTGACCTGTACTGCAGCGGTAGTCAAGCCCTTTTTTCCAAAATACACTTCGTGAAAGTGCATCAATTTCAGAGCATTTTGTACCGTCTGGGAAAACGGCACTTGCAAGTGATATGTTCCCTTTCAAAACAAGGGTAAGGGCTTCTTTTTCCTCTTGTGTTATTTCACCCAATGCAAGCGTACGGGTGGTGTCGGTGGTCCCCTCAAAATACTGACCGCCCGTGTCAATCAACAGAAGTCCGTTTTGTTCAATTTTCGCACACTTTTCCTTATCGGGGCTGTAATGCATCATTGCGGCATTAGGTCCGAATGCGGCAATAGTATCAAACGACGGTGAAATATATCCCTCCTGCTTCTCTCTGTATTTCTCTATTATATTCACGACATCACATTCTGTGATACAATCGGAGTGGTATATTTCGTAAAAAGCCTTGGTTAGAGCTACATTCTCCTTGATATAGGCTTTTCTTATATTTTCTGTTTCCGTATCGTTTTTTATGCACTTGAGGTTTATTATAAAATCCTTAACATTCTTTTTTGCACAGCCAAGATTATTTACAAGAGAATAGTTTGTTACGGAAAAATCTGCCGCTGCATAGTCATTCTCTCCAAGCTTTGCCAAATCTTCATATATACTGTTATATTCCGCTGTTTTGATGTTGTGCTTTTTAAGGTAGTCTGCTACCTCGCCCTCTATTTTTTCATACTTAGTGTAAAGGGTTACATCTTTATCCGTTACAACAAGATAGGAAAGCATTACGGGGGTATGCCTCACATCATTTCCACGGATATTTAAAAGCCACATAACACACTCAGGTGAGCCTGTAATATAGTGGGTGAAGCCTTCCTTTTTCATAAGGTCACGCACTTTGGAAAGCTTTTCTTCCACGGATTCTCCAGAGTATTTTTCATCCAGTACAAACGCTTTTTCAAGAGGCTCTGCAGGGCGGTTTTCCCATACTGCCGAAGCATCATTGTCAGTATTCACACTGATACCGTCAAGCTTTGCAATAAATTCGTCAAGGTACTTTTTAGAAAAGAGTCTGCCGTCAAGACCTACTGTATCATTTTCAGCAAGCTTTTGTTTAAGGTAGTCATAAATTTTTACACAATCCTTTTCTGAGGCTCTATAAAGGGTAATTCCTTTACAGAGTTCCTTCTCCGCCTGAATGTAATACCTGCCGTCCGTCCATAACCCTGCATCATCCATAGTTACGACTAATGTACCTGCCGAGCCTGTAAATCCGCTCAAATATTCCCGAAGCTTGTAATGGTCGGAAATATATTCGCTTAAATGCATATCAGCCGTGGGGATTACAACTGCCGATATATTATTTTTTTTCATATGCCTGCGCAATGTATCAAGTCTCGTCATTTTTACACCTATTTTCTTTTAGCTGTTCTTTCGGTATTATACCACTTTTTGAAAGCTCTGTCAAAATATTCTCCGCTAAAAAAGGATTGCAAAACCTTAGTTTTGCAATCCTCAGCGTGTCGATAAACCTATCGACACTCTGGCAGACGAGGAAAAAGGAAGGTAAATCTGTTCAAGACAAGCTCGTCGGCGTACGATGGTACGGTAGAGATTGACTTGGACGGAAGCAAGCAAAAAGCCCTGAAAACTACGGTTTTCAGGGCTTTAATTAGCTTTTATTTTTTAACAAACAGTCATTTTTATTAACGGGTTGTCGAAAATCGCCAACCCCTACAAATAATTTAAACATTCAAATTTGCTTGCGGTTGACCGACTTTTTCGACAGTCTGAAAGGATTGCAAAACTTTAGTTTTGCAATCCTTTTGCCTTTTATTAGTCTTTATTCGGTTTCTTTACAAAGAACATACTCAATGCCAATGAAACGACATAAAGTGCAATTGTTACATAAAGAACAGCTTGATAGCCGGAGGGGTTAACCATATTACCTGCAACCTCTACCTCTTTACCAAAGGTGTTTACAATCCAGTTTGCAAGCTGGTTACCGGAAAGACCTGCAAATGCCCATGCAGAAAGTGTAATACCGTGAATAGCACTGATACTACCCATTCCGTAGTGGTCGGAAAGAAGTGTGGGGATATTGGAGAATCCGCCGCCGTATCCTGCATTTACAAACATAATAAGAACCAACACAAGAACTGTAAGAACAGTATTTCCTGCACCGTTCTCAATACCGCCTGTAAAAATTACAATAGCGGTGAAAATAATTGAAAGTGCAAATATAATCTTGAAGATAGTGTTTCTGTCCTTCATCTTATCGGCCCATGCAGAAAATCCGAGACGGCCGCCTGCATTGAAGATAGCAGAAATTGTTGAGATAATACCGATAGAACCTGCAAGTCCGATACACTTTACAATCATCTTTTCCTGTGACAAAAGTGCAAGACCGCATGTGATGTTAAGATAGAACATCAACCAAATACCTATGTAGTTTGTAAGCTTTCTGGACTTGATAACAGACATAATGCTCTTTTTCTCTTCCTTGCTCTGAGGTTCATGCCAACCCTCAGGCTTCTTGAGAAGGAGGTGACCTACAAACATCATAACGAAGTATACAGCACCCAAAATCCAGAACATTTTGTAAATTCCGCTTTTACCCATTGAGCTGAGCATAGACTGCATAATGGGGCTTGCGATAGCTTTAGCCGCACCAAAACCTGCCACTGCAAGACCGGTTGCAAGACCTTTTCTGTCCGAAAACCAAAGCATAAGTGTTTTAACGGGAGAAAGATAGCCTGTACCGAGACCGATACCCATAATAACACCGTAGCACACATAAATACCTATAAGTGCTATGAGGCTACCGGGATTCTGTCCACCATACCATATAAATCCGCCTGTACCAATCATACCGAGTGAGAAGCAGATTGTCGCAATTAATGAAGATTTGTGAATATTCTTCTCTACTACATTACCAAGGAATGCCGCTGACATACCAAGGAAGAAAATTGCAAGGCTGAATGCCCACTCTGCCGCACCTTTTGAAAAGCCGATATAATCAGCTATTTCCTGGCTGAAAATAGACCAGCAGTATACTGTACCGATACTGCAGTGGAGTAACAATGCGGGAATTGCTGCTCTTGTCCACTTATTTTCACGCCAACCTCCTGTTTTTGTACTCATTTTTGTATCTCCTTTTCAATTTAAAATTATCTTTTGTGAAAAATTTTACCAAAAGTTGCACACCTGATGAATTCTATCATAATACGACAAAAGAATCAATGATAAATTTAAATATTTTTTAGAAAAGTTATATTCATAACATAAAGCCCCACAGTATAAAATACTGTGGGGCTTTTGTCAGTTAAAGGACGGAGCCTTTACATCAACTGCAAAAGTGTTTTCATTATTAGAAGAGGGCGAAGACATACTGAAGTACATTCTTGCAGCCTTTGTCGTGCCGAAGTCACGGTTTGAACCGCTGTCCTGTACCTTGTTAAAGGCATCTCGGAACATCTGGTTATGGGCTTCTTCACGGTTTAAAAGAAAGTCAATTGTTTCCCTTACTTTCTTATCCTCTATCTGTCTGTACAGATATTCATACACAACCTTTGCACGCTGTTCGGAGGCAATGTTTGAAAGCAAATCAGCACACAAATCCCCCGTTACAGTTACATAATCGCTTGTCCACGAATATCCCGATGCATTTATGAGACCTGGATTTAAACCAAGAATAACGTGGGACTGAATTTCGCCTGCAGGGACCTTGCTTGCATCTACATCGTGTCCGTTTAAGAGATTAATTGTCTGTGCAACCATTTCCATATGGCCAAGTTCTTCTGCCGCAATATCAAGAAACAAATCCTTGATTTCGGGGTCCTTGATTCTGAAGCTCTGGGACATATACTGCATTGCGGCTTTTAATTCGCCGTTTCCGCCGCCGAGCTGTTCCTGCAACAGTGCCGCATACTGGGGATTGGGTCTTTCTATTTCTACCGGATGAAATAACATTTTTTCGTGTTTAAACAAAGTGCATACCCCTTTTCAAAAAGAATTTAGTACTATTTTTTTCAAAAAGGGAAAATTTATTCAGATTTTAAGTGTTCTCAAATACTCTTTTTGTTCTTTTTGCAATTACAATCGGCTGATAGAATCCCGTTTCCTCGGGGAATTTCCACTCGACACAACAACCACAGTTTGTGAGTAACTGTGTTATCTCTTCCCTGCGTGTTGCTCTATATTCGCACTCAAACTTGCTTATTCCAAGTGCTTTTTCATCATCTATTATGTACTGTGTCAGCTTGTAGCAATCTCCGTTCCAGTCCCAAGTCTGGAATGATACTCTCTGTCCCTCATCGGTTTTATGTATATATGGGGGAGAATACGGTGGTTTATCAATAAGGAGTGCATCGTAATCTCTGATGCTCGCTACAAACATACCGTCCGACTTAATTTGTTTTATTATACTCTTGATAGCTATTTCCAAATCACTCTCTGAAAGCATATGCGGAAGAGCATTATCCATAGCAATAATAATATCAAACTGCTCTGAAAAGGTTTCCGACAATGCACAAAAGTCAGCGTGTTCAAAACGAATCTGTGCATTGTTTTTTGTTGCCCGTTCTCTCGCCTCTTTAAGTTCACCGTCACTTATGTCTGATGCGGTTACATTATAGCCAAGCGTTGCAAGTCCTATTGCCTGAGTACCTATACCGCAGGCACAGTCGAGGATGTGGGCTGTTTCATCAAATCCGTTTTCCCTAAAAAGCTTGTCTAAAATAATTGCCTGCTCTCTTGTAATAGCCTGCCAATCAAGGAAAAGTTTATCATATTGTGAAGCCAAATTATCATAAAAAGTTTGTATTATATCCATATCTATATTTCTCTCCAAATTTGTTTTTCAACAACATTTGACATTCTTCGACTCGTGTCAAGACAGGAGAACAGTGAATAATAGGACCTACTAACTTTTTCCTATTTTTTCAACTGTTTTTCCTTTAACACTTTTCCTTAGAACCCGCGAGAATACTGGTTTTTCTCGCATCCGCCTACCAGGAGTAAAAATGCTTGCTTGCAAGGGCATTTTTGCGACGCCGTCAATATTGCAAAATGTGCGAAGCACATTGGCGACGGAGTCCCAAAGGCTTGCATCGCAAGGCTTGTTGCAAATATTATAGT
>JAZOSB010000010.1:0-32021 GCA_045656865.1 Clostridia bacterium
TCTTAAAGTGAGTTATTAAACATTGTAAGCATTATTCAATTTTGAGATTGCAAAGAGCAATCCCAATAACATATTCGGTGACAATGACGCAGAGGTCACACCCGTTCCCATTCCGAACACGGTAGTTAAGCTCTGCAGTGCTGATGATACTTGGTGGGAAGCCGCCTGGGAAAGTAGGTCGTCGCCGGAATCAATATCACAAAGGTGAAAGCCTTTGTGATAGATATTCCTCCTTAGCTCAGTTGGCAGAGCACGCGGCTGTTAACCGCGTTGTCGTTGGTTCGAGCCCAACAGGGGGAGCCAAAAGAGACAAACACTTTTTATAACATAGTTATGATGATGTTTGTCTCTTTTTATATGCAAAATTAACATAAAGGATGGTTTGGGATTGGGAGAATTGTTTAGGTGGATTTAAGGAGAAGAAGAAAATTTAATGAATAAAACATTACTATAATGATGTTTTAAAATTTAATTATATGAATCACAAGCACATTTTGAGTGAAATCGAGATGTGCTTTTGATTTTACATACAGTTACAGAGTGGGAGTCCATCCCCAAAATTTTCGGGGACCGCAAGGTGGCACCAAGTGATAAGTTGGAGGTCGTCGCATCAATCCGGCTCCTGCACCAACCAAAACAGAATGCTTTAGATGATAATATCGATTGTTGTGTATTTTTGTAAAGCAAATGTGATGTTTATTGATTTTTAGAGAATTATATGATATAATTATTTTAAAATATACATAAAATGGAAGAGAAAAAATGAACAACAGTATAACTATTCGTATGAAAATCTTAAACATTTTTGCACAGATGCATTTATGAAATTTGGGTTTTCAAAAGAAGAAAGCGACATTATTGTAGATGTGCTTTTAACAAGTAATTTGTATTGTATTTGAGACACCTGTTTCTGCAGTTATCGAGGGTAATGACGGAATGGGACAGCTTTTAGGATACAAGGCCATGAATATGGCAATTGAAAAAGCAAAGCAGACAGGGCAATCGTTACAGTAAGGAATTCAAACCATTACGGAATTGCAGGTTATTATGCAAAAATGGCTTGTAAAAAGGGTCTTATTGGTATGTCAATGACAAACTCAGAAGCTATTATGGTTCCTACATTTGGCAGAAAGGCAATGCTTGGAAGTAATCCAATTGCAATAGCAATGCCGGCAGAACCTTATGATTTTTTTCTTTGATGCATCAACAACGGTTGTAACTCGCGGAAAGCTTGAAATTTACAATAAATTACAAAAGCCTCTTCAGGAAGGCTGGGCACTTGGCGCTAATGGTAAAGGAAGTTCAGATGCTTCTGATGTACTTAAAAATATTGTAGCAAAAGCAGGCGGCGGAATTGTTCCGTTAGGAGGCGAAGTTGAGCAAAGTGGCAGCCATAAAGGATACGGCTACGGTATGCTTTGTGAAATATTTACTTCAATCTTGTCAATGGGACTTACATCAAACCACACTCATATCGGCGGCAAAGGCGGAACCTGTCACGGATTTGTTGCAATTAATCCTGCAGTTTTCGGCGATGCAGATGCTATCAAAAAACACCTTTCAACACTTTTGAAAGAACTTCGCGAATCACCTAAAGCAGAGGGGGCAGAGCGGATATACACTCATGGAGAAAAGGAGGTATACGCTTATGAAGACAGACTTAAAAACGGCATAAATGTTAATATTAATACAGTTGCTGAAATGGTGGATTTGTGCAACTATCTAGGAATGGATGTTAAAGAATATTTAGGCGAAGAAGCTTAAAACTTACCCTCAAACAAAGTTCATATGATATGTAAATAAGGAGAATACAAAATGGATATTAAACAGGAAGCGTTAAAAAAACATGAAGAATGGCAGGGAAAAATAGAAGTTGTTTCAAGAACATCTATTAAAAACCGAGAACAGCTTTCTCTCGCGTATACTCCGGGTGTTGCAGAGCCTTGCCTGGTAATTCAAAAGGATATAGACAAGTCTTACGAACTTACAAGAAGACATAATCTTGTTGCTGTAATCACAGACGGCTCCGCTGTTTTAGGTCTTGGTGACATTGGTCCAGAAGCAGGTATGCCGGTTATGGAAGGGAAATGTGCACTTTTTAAAGAATTTGCAGATGTTGATGCATTCCCTCTTTGTATAAAAACAAAAGATGTTGATGAGCTTGTAAGAACAATCTATCTTCTTTCAGGTAGCTTTGGCGGAATTAACCTTGAAGATATTGCGGCACCTCGTTGCTTTGAGGTGGAAAGCAGACTTAAAGAACTTTGCGATATTCCGGTATTTCATGATGACCAGCATGGAACTGCTATTGTAGTTGCGGCGGCAATGCTTAATGCGCTTAAGGTAGTAAAGAAAAATATCGAAGATATTAAGGTTGTAATAAACGGAGCCGGAAGTGCAGGAACTGCAATAGGCTTGCATCTTATGAAACTTGGAGTTAAAAATCTTGTAATGGTGGACAGATTTGGGGTTATTTGTGAAGGTATGGCTGGTTTAAGCGATGCTCATAAAGAACTTGCTAAAATTACAAATAAAGAACATATCACAGGTGGGCTTTCTGATGCAATGAAAGGCGCAGACGTGTTTATAGGTGTTTCTGCACCTAATATTGTTTCGCCTGAAATGGTAAGCACAATGGCAGAAGGATCTATCGTATTCCCAATGGCAAATCCTGTGCCCGAAATTTTACCCGACCTTGCAAAACAAGGTGGTGCAGCAGTTGTAGGAACAGGACGTTCTGACTATCCAAACCAGATTAATAATGTTTTGGCATTTCCAGGAATTTTTAGAGGCGCATTGGATGTTCGCGCAAGTGATATTAACGATGAAATGAAAATGGCGGCTTCTTATGCCATTGCAAGTCTTGTTTCGGACGAAGAATTAAATAGCGAGTACATTCTTCCCATGGCATTTGATGAAAGAATAGGAAAAACAGTAGCCAAGGCGGTTGCAGAGGCTGCAAGAAAAAGCGGTGTAGCAAGATTATAGAATAAATGCCAATTATATGCCTATTAGAAGTACATATGGATAAGCTAATAAGTAATTGTACGCTCCAACCGATGTATTAATTGACGGCACTTAAAAAATTCCGTTGCAAGCAAGCATTGGTTTAAGATTATGGGTGAAAGTATTACGGCTGATTTTCAGCTTAATGCTTCAAAAGGCTTGAATAAAGCAAAATGTTTCTAAGAAGCGGTAGATGATATAAAATGTTTTGTGTTCATTATTAAAACTTATAAAAAAAGAGTGATTTTACACCGGAAATGATGTGGCCCCAAAAAGTCTAACTTTTTGGGGCCACATCAAAGGTACTCTCTTTTATTTTTGCTTTTCCCTCCGTTGTTCCCGAAACAACTCCCACTCGTTAATAGCCGCGTAGCGGCGTTAATTGGAACGAACTCGACTACTGCCGGTGGCAGATGAAAGGAGAGTGAGTTCGGAGAAAATAGGGGGTAATACAAGAGGTAACGAAGTAGAACGACCATATTTTGGACCGGTCGTTGGCTCGAGTCTTATTTCAATAATTCGTCAACAGTTATATCAAAAATTTTTGCAAATGCTAAAAGTTCTATATCTGTTACAAATCTTTTACCGCACTCAATCCTTTGAATAGCATTTTTATCGACATCAAGTCCAGACAATTGTAATTTGTCAGCTAAAATTCTCTGAGAAATTTTCATATCTTTGCGTAATTGGGCAATCTTTTTACCGCAAATATTATTTAATCCATCCGTACTTTTGTTAATAAACATAAAAATTTTCTCCTTTTTGACATTCAGTACTTGTCAGTAAGAAAATTATATGGTATAATCAAATAAAATATGACATTTACAAGATGTCAAAATTAGGAGGAAACATTATGAAATGTAAAAAGTGTGGACAAGAAGTTGATAAAAAGGCAGTTGTATGTACTGGGTGCGGATGTAAAATAAAAAAACCTATGTATAAAAAATGGTGGGCTTGGGTAATAGTTGTAATCATAATTATAATTGCAGGTGCAGGTGGAACATCGGATAATAATGGCGCTTCATCGAATACAACTCCAAAAAAATCAGAAGAAATTATATACGAGATTGTTGATTTGCAAACTATGTTTGATGATTTGAGTAAAAATGCCATGAAAGCGGAAACACAGTATCAAAAAAAATATGTAGAGTTCGAATGCAAAATCAGCAATTTTGATAGCGATGGAAGTTATATATCTGTCGAGCCGGTAGATTCATCTGAATGGAATTTTACAACCGCTACGTGTTATATCAAGGATAGCGGACAGAAAGAGTTCTTGGTACAAAAAAATGTAGGTGATTCTATAACCATCAAAGGAAGAGTTAAATCCATAGGTGAGGTTTTCGGATATTCAATAGATATTAATGAAGTTTATTAAAGAAATAGCAAGAAAAGAGTACTAATTGGTATTCTTTTTGGCTTTACTTCTCTGTTTCCCCTCCCATATATTACATTTGAAAACATACCTCCTGTATAGTATAATTATATACAGGAGGTGTTAAAATGAAAAAAATCTTAATTTTTCTGATAGCATTATTTCAAATAACCGCAGTATTTCCAAGTTATGCCCAATCAACCGAAACATACACGGTTGTGTCAGGCGACAGTATGTGGAAAATTGCAGTAAAACACGAGGTGGGACTAAGTGAGATAAAAAGTGCAAATCCGCATATTGCAAATCCTGAACTCATTTATCCCGGACAGATTCTGAATATTCCGAAGTTGGATTCGACAGTTTTAAACTATGAAAATGAGGTTATAAGACTTGTAAACGAAATCAGGATACAAAACAGATTAAATCCCCTTACAGCAGACTGGGAGCTGAGCCGTGTGGCAAGGTATAAGTCACAAGACATGAAAGACAACAACTATTTTTCGCACAACAGCCCCATTTACGGGAGTCCCTTTAATATGATGAAAAATTTCGGTATATCATACAGAAGTGCGGCAGAAAATATTGCCAAAGGACAGAAAACACCGCAGGCGGTTGTGAATGGGTGGATGAATTCGTCAGGACACCGTGCAAATATATTAAATGCTACATATAAAAAAATTGGTGTTGGGTATGTTCCAACTGGAAACTACTGGACACAAATGTTTATAGGATGATATAAAAACCTCCAAGTTAAAAGGCTTGGAGGTTTTCATATTATTCCCGTTTTATGGAACAATAACATCAAGAGGTGAGCGTATGAAATCCATATGGAATAACATTGACAAACCAAAGTTTGATTCCCTGCAGGGTGACATTAAAACTGATGTCCTCATTATCGGCGGTGGTATGTGCGGAGTTTTATGTGCATATATGCTGAAAGAGGCAGGCGTGGACTGTGTTTTGGTTGAAGCAGACAAAATCTGTAACGGCGTAACAAACGGCACTACGGCGAAGATTACTCTTCAGCACGGTCTTATATATGACAAGATAATGAAAAGGTACGGAGCTGAAAAAGCACAACTTTACTACGAAAGTCAGAAAAGTGCAATGGAAAAATTAAAATTACTTGCGGCTAAAACAGATTCAGGCTTTGAAGTCAGTAATAATGTGGTCTACTCATTAGACGACAGAGAAGCAATTGAAAAAGAAGTACGTGCGTTGGAGAAAATTGGCTGCAAGTCCGAATTTACCCGAAAAACCGAATTGCCTTTCGATATAGCAGGTGCGGTTAAAATAGGGGAGCAGGGGAAATTCCATCCCTTAAAATTTGCCTATGCAATCACAGATGGGTTAAAAATATATGAAAACACCAAAGTGCTTGAACTGAAACCACATTCGGCAAAAACGCATCAAGGGAATATTTCAGCAAAAAAGATTATTGTGGCGACACACTTTCCTTTTCTTAATAAACACGGGGGATATTTCCTCAAAATGTATCAGCACAGATCATATGTTCTTGCCCTGAAAAATGCACCTGATATCGAAGATATGTATGTTGATGAAGCGAAAGGCGGGCTTTCTTTCAAAACGCATAACGGCTTGCTTTTGCTCGGTGGAGGAAGTCATCGCACAGGAAGCAAAGGCGGGAATTGGGCAGAGCTTGAGCGAGTGGCAAAAAAATATTATTCAACAGCCCGAGAGGTCGACAGATGGGCGACACAGGACTGTATGACGCTCGATTCAATTCCCTATATCGGGCAGTATTCCAAATCAACCCCCGATTTGTATGTGGCAACGGGCTTTAATAAGTGGGGTATGACCTCTTCTATGGTTTCTGCTATGCTTCTGGGTGATATGATATGCGGAAAAAAGAACGAGTATGAGGAGCTTTATTCTCCCGCAAGAACAATTTTTCATCCACAGCTTGCAATAAATATGTTTGAATCGGTAAAAGGTCTCGTTACTCCCACAACTCCAAGATGCCCCCATTTAGGCTGTGCTCTCAAATATAACAAAGAGGAACATTCATGGGACTGTCCCTGCCATGGCTCACGATTTGATGAATCGGGAAAGCTTCTTAACAACCCTGCAACTGACGATAAGTAAAATCTTCCAAAAGATGTTGACAAATCAACATCTTTTGTATAAAATAGACTTGTTGAAAAATCAACAAGTCTATTTTTTAGGAGAGCTTGCTATGATTGGTCGTTTTGAAGTTTTCACATTAGGATTATCTGAAATGATGTCAAGCTGGAATAAAATTGCCGCTGATGAAATGAGTGCTTTTGGACTCAAAGGCACATATGTTATATATCTTATTGCTTTGTATAAACACCACGAGGGGCTTACTGCTGCAAATCTTTCCGAAATGTGTAACCGTGATAAAGCTGAAGTTTCCCGTGCTATTAAGGCGTTGGAAACCAAGGGGCTTGTTGTACGTGAAAACACTACGGTAAACGGCTACCGTGCAAAAATTACATTGACCGAGCAGGGCAGGGAGGCTACAAAAACTCTCCGTGAAAGAGTTAAGCTCGCCGTTGAAAAGGGTGGAGAAGGTCTTACCGAGGAGCAAAGGGAATGCTTTTACAACGCTCTTGAGATAATATCCGCAAACTTAAAGAAAATCAGCAAAGAGGGGCTATAATATGAATCCGTTCAAAAAAGCATTTTGCAGAGTATATCAGTTCTGTTTTCATCTGGCGCTTCCTGTTCTTCCTTACAGAGAACCGAAAATACTTAAAAGTGTGAATGAAATTCCTGCAGAAATTAAAAAACTTAACATTAGAAAAGCTCTTATCATAACAGATGAATTTCTGAAAAAATCCGGTGCAAGCGAGGAAATGGAGCTTTCCCTGCACGGTAACAATCTGGAATACATAGTATATGACGGCACACGCCCCAATCCTACCGTAGAAAACGTAGAAGAAGCACTTAGGGTTTATAACAGTCAAAAATGTGAATGCCTTATTGCCTTTGGCGGAGGCAGTGCAATGGACTGTGCAAAGGCAGTCGGTGCAAGAGTGGCATACCCTAAGAAAAATCTTGACAAGCTGAAAGGTGACCTAAGAATTTTCAGAAAGCTTCCCCCGCTTTTCGCTGTTCCCACAACGGCAGGTACGGGAAGCGAGGTTACTGTAACGGCGGTTATAACCGACACGGTTAAAAAGCATAAGTACACTATGAATTCATTCCCCCTGATTCCGCATTTTGCTGTTCTTGACCCCAAGGTGACATATACTCTTCCAAAGCATCTCACATCGACTACAGGAATGGATGCACTTACCCACGCGGTGGAGGCATATATCGGCAATTCGACAAGCAAGGAAACAAGGATTCTTTCCAAGGAAGCAGTTAAGCTCATAATTGAAAATATTGAAACGGCATACAACCAACCTGAAAATTATACAGCTCGTGAAAATATGCTGAAAGCCGCATATAAGGCAGGGATTGCATTTTCAAAATCCTATGTTGGTTATGTTCATGCAGTAGCACATTCTCTGGGCGGTCAGTATAACATCCCCCACGGACTTGCAAACACCGTTCTTCTTCCGGTTGTGCTTGAGGCATACGGTGAGAAGATTTACAAAAAACTATATGAGCTTGCAGTTTTTTCAGGTATTGTAGAAAAAGACGATTCATATAAAGTTGCAGCAGAAAAATTTATAGAGAAGATAAAAACACTGAATAAAAATATGGCTGTCCCCGAAAAGCTACAGGGAATAAAAGAGGAAGATATTCCTGTTATGTCAAAACACGCTGACAGAGA
This sequence comes from Clostridia bacterium, assembly GCA_045656865.1. Classification (GTDB taxonomy): domain Bacteria; phylum Bacillota; class Clostridia; order UMGS1883; family UMGS1883; genus UMGS1883. The sequence continues at coordinate 8,148 of JAZOSB010000010.1, forward strand.
GGGAAATCCCCTCTATCCTGTTCCCGTTCTGATGAACGGAAAAGAACTTGAGAAGTTCTATTATGCAGTAATGGAGTAAATTTATGAATATTGAAGAAATTCTTATTAAACAGCGTGAGTTTTTCTCAACGGGCGTGACAATCCCTGTGAAATTCCGTATAGAAATGCTCAAAAAACTTTATAAATCGGTAAAGGAAAACGAGCAGGCAATAAATGATGCCTTAAAAGCAGATTTGGGTAAAAGTGATTTTGAGGGCTTTATGTGTGAGGTTGGCTTATCACTTACGGAAATAAGCTATATGATAAAGCATACCAAAAAATTTGCAAAGAGAAAGCTTGTATACACTCCTATTCCGCAGTTTGCTTCCACAAGCTTCAAAAAACCGTCTCCCTATGGAAATGTGCTTATCATGAGCCCGTGGAACTATCCTTTTCTTCTTACCATAGACCCGCTGGCAGATGCTATTGCGGCAGGAAACACGGTAGTTATAAAGCCCAGCGCATACTCTCCTGAAACAAGTAAAATTGTAAAGAAAATCATAGAGGATTGCTTCCCTCCCGAGTTCGTTTCGGTAGTAACGGGAGGGCGAAAGGAAAACAGCGAGCTATTAGACCAGAAATTTGATATGGTGTTTTTTACAGGCAGTCAGGCGGTAGGCAAGGAAGTCCTTCGTCGGTGCAGTGAGCATCTTACTCCTGCAGTACTTGAACTCGGTGGAAAAAGCCCCTGCATAATAGACCCTACTGCAAAAATCAAGCTTGCTGCAAAAAGAATTGTTTTCGGAAAATATCTTAACTGCGGTCAGACGTGTGTAGCTCCTGACTATGTCCTTTGTCACAGAGATATAAAGGATGAGTTTATAAAAGAGGTTAAAAAGCAGATTAAAAAACAGTACGGTGAAAACCCTCTTAAAAATCCCGATTACGGCAAAATAATAAATGAAAAGCATTTTGATAGAATCAGCGGACTTATTGATAAGGAAAAGCTTGTGTGCGGAGGAGAATCGGACAGAAGTACTCTGCAGATTGCCCCCACAGTTATGGAAAACGTAACCTTTGAAGATAAGGTTATGCAGGAGGAAATCTTTGGTCCTGTACTTCCCATAATTACTTACGATAAGTTTGAAGATTTATTTGAAATCCTGAAGGGCGGACAAAAGCCTCTTGCCCTGTACATTTTTTCAGAAAACCGTAAAAACATCAACCTTATTCTTGAAAGAATATCTTTCGGCGGAGGATGTATAAATGATGTTGTCATACACCTTGCCACAAGTGAAATGGGCTTTGGCGGTGTTGGTGAAAGCGGTATGGGTGCATATCACGGAAAAACCGGATTTGACGCATTTTCCCATACAAAGAGTATTGTGGATAAAAAAACGTTTATGGATTTACCAATGCGTTATCAGCCCTATGACAGAAAAATTAACGGTAAGCTATTGAAATTATTTTTAAGATAGTATAAAATAAAAATATATTATATAAGGTGGTAAAAATTATGGCTATTCAGTATTATGATGTTCAGCCTTTTTCAACTCTTCGCGAGATGTTGGAGCTGGCAAAAAACGAATCAGGTAACAAGATTGCCTATATGTTCAAGGGCAAAAACAAAGAAGTTTGCCAAAGAACTTATGCAGAATTTTACGAGGAGGTATATTCTCTCGGTACTGCATTTGCTTCAAAGGGTATCAGCAAGGGGCATATTGCCTGCATTGGTGAAAACAGCTATAAGTGGATTAATACATATCTTTCCGTGCTTCTTTCCGACTGCGTGTTCGTGGGCATTGATAAGGAGCTTCCAGCAGCTGACTATCTTCACATTATGGAGGACAGCGACAGCGAGGTTATCTTCTATCAGGGAAAATATGAAGAAACTCTCCGTGAGAAGAGAGATGAGCTTTCCAAGGTAAAGTTTTTCGTTGGCTTTGACCGTGAAGAACACGACGGAGATTTCCTCTCCTTTGACCTTCTTCTTGAAGAGGGAAGAAAGCTTTACAAAGACGGTGATACAAGCTTTATTGATATGAAGAATGATTTTGAAGCTATGAAAATGCTTGTATATACTTCCGGTACGACAGGTCTTTCCAAGGGTGTTATGCTCAATGAGAAAAATCTTGTTTCCCTTGTTTACCACGGACTTCGTACTGCTACAATCTATACAAAGTGTCTTTCCATTCTTCCTTATCATCATACATATGAAGCGGTTTGCGGTATCCTTGTGGGTATTCATCACAGAGTTACTCTTTGCATCAATGAAAGCCTTCGTATGATAGCAAAAAACCTTAACCTCTATAAGCCCGACTATATGTATGTTGTTCCGGCAGTTGCACTGGCACTACATAAAAATGTCCTTAAAAATGCAGAAAAACAGGGCAAACTTAAGCTGATGCTCACAATGATGAAGGTCAGCAACGCACTTCGTAAGGTTGGTATTGACCTCAGAAGAAAGCTCTTTAAGTCAGTTCACGAGGGCCTTGGCGGAAATCTTTTAGAGGTTGTATGCGGCGGTGCACCCATTCCTGTTGACACGGCATATTTCTTTGATGCAATCGGTATTATGATTCTTAATGGTTATGGTATCACCGAATGTTCACCCCTTGTAAGTGTAAACAGCCCCAAGGACAGCGATTACAGAACTGTTGGTTATCCGCTTCCCTGCCTTGAAGTTAAGGTTGATGAACCCGACGAGGACGGAATCGGTGAAATCTGCGTAAAGGGTGACATCGTAATGCTTGGCTACTACAAGAAGCCTGAGCAGACTGCAGAAGTAATCGTTGATGGTTGGTTCCATACAGGTGACTACGGTTATGTAAATAAAAAAGGTCAGATTCTTATCACAGGAAGAAAGAAGAACATCATAGTTCTTGACAACGGTAAGAATATCTACCCCGAAGAAATTGAAAAATATATCTATACTCTGCCCTATGTAAAGGATGCGGTTGTATATGACTCAACGGATGACGGAAAGGTTGTTCTCTGTGCAGAAATTTATCCCGACTCCGAGCTTCTCGGAGATGCGGATATTAATGCAGATGTTCATAGAGTTCTTGCCGAGCTTCCTTCATACAAGCAGATAAACAAGATTGTCCTTCGTGATACAGAATTTCCCAAGAATGCTTCTCAAAAAATTGTAAGAGGCAAAATTGAAAAGAAATAAGTTAATGGATAGCAAAACAGCACTGAGAAATCAGTGCTGTTTTGCTATCCATTCTTTTTTATATTCGTCGGAAACGGTTTCGGTTTTAAGGAATTTTATTACTTCACACAGCTTTCTGACGGAGTAATCCACCATTGCGCGGGCAATTCTTTCGTTCATACCGTCGTGCATATCTCCCTCATACGAGTTGGGAAAGTTTGCCATCCAGGAAAAAGGGGTATTGATTCTTAGTTTATTGAACTCATCAAAACGGTGAGTAGACTCATAGCTTTCGTCATACAGCTTGTCAAGGCGTACCGTTTCGGGGCGTGTGCGTATACCCAGCCTGTTTCAATGAAATCTGCATGACCGAATCTTTTCTTTTCGTCGTTATAGCTTTGCAGTACCTTTCGGTCCTCAGTTGTGAGGTACTTGTACCCCTCGTTAAGGAACTTCTTGGGCGTAGCAAAGTCGGAGCCTAAGGAGTAGTCAAACACGCTGTAAGGAGTCTTTTCATAAAGCACTCCTCTTGAAAAGTAGGAAAGCATACTCTGATTTCCGCCGTGTCCGTTGTATATAAGTATCTTGTCAAAACCGTTGCGGTAGATTTCACTGCAGGTTTCCTTTAATATCTGCAGTCTTAATTCGGGTGAAAAATAACCGTTCCTCTAAATTCGCCTGCTCCCGTCTTTTCGCCGAAATACATTGTAGGGATACCATTGCCGTTTCAATTTCTGCCACCCTCTTAGCAATTTCCGTTATATGAATTACATCTGTTCCTACAGGGAGATGCTGTCCGTGTTTTTCAAGGCAGCCCACAGGAAGAATACACAATCCATTCGAATCTTTTATTGCATTTTCAAACTCTTCTTCGCGAAGATTTTCCCATAGCATAAAATCACCTCACAGACACAATTATATCAGTTTTTTATTTATTATCAATCTTGCATTGGTGTAAATAATGTGTTAAAATAAAAGAAAAAGGAGGAATTTATTATGATGGATAAAAAAGTAAAAGAACTTCTCAATCAGCAGATTAATAAGGAGCTTTATTCTGCGTATCTCTACCTTGATTTCTCAAACTATTTTGAGGACAGAGGTCTTGACGGATTTGCAAACTGGTACTATATTCAGGCACAGGAGGAAAGAGACCACGCAATGCTTTTCTACCGTTACCTGCTTAACAATAACGAAAAGGTAACTCTGGAAGCAATTGCAAAGCCGGATAAGGTGCTTGACAGCGATATGACAGTGCTTAAAGCAGGTCTTGAGCATGAGGAATATGTAACTTCTCTTATCAATGACATTTATGCGGCTGCATATGATGTAAAGGATTTCCGTGCTATGCAGTTTCTTGATTGGTTTGTAAAGGAGCAGGGCGAGGAAGAAGAAAATGCGAACGATCTTATTACAAAGATGGAACTTTTTGGCTCCGACCCCAAGAGCCTTTATATGCTGAATTCTGAACTTGGAGCACGTGTTTACACAGCACCGTCTCTTGTGCTCTAAAGATTAAAAAACGGTTGTCTCACAGACAACCGTTTTTATGTTTCGCAAATAATTTGACTTTCGAATTAGTTTCGTATTCTAACATATCGACAAACAAAATGAAAGTGATATAATGGCTTTTTCGAGTTCTTCCATACGGAAGACACAGCCGGTGAGAGCATCACTTAACATATCAGGTAGATTATGCTCCATAGCGTCGGTACATGCCTTAACGAGGGCTGTATCCCTACGAAGAAACTCCCGGGTCAATCAGAAAGGAGCTTAGGGAAAATTTCCCCGATATTGTTGCATTCACTCACGCTCATGATGACCATTATGACCGTGATTACGCCGAATTGTACAAAAAAGCGACTCTCAGGTCCGTTTGCGGACCTGAGAGCTTCCTTCGGGGATTCCTACCCGGCATATAGGAAAATTAGAAATTGAGCATACCAGTTTTATATTAGAGGGGAGTAAAACGGTCTGGTTTATGGGTGATTCATCACCCCTTGAATGGAAAAACAAAGAAAATCTACCCATTCCCGACGTTGTAGTCGTTCCCTTTGCCTTTGCGAACACAGATTCGGCATGGAAGATAACGAAATCTTTCGGCGCAGAAGCTGTTGTGATTGTGCATATGCCCGAAAGGGGACAGGACACCTACGGCATATGGAACGCAGTGGAACGTACAGTTGGAAACGACGAAAACGTATTCATACCCAAGATGGGAGAAAAAATAGAATTATAAAATTTCTGTAGAAAAACATAAATTTTAAACGGTATAAAACAAGACTGGGCAGTTCGTTTTTATACCGTTTTTTTAATAAATTTTGTATTAACAGAAAAAACACTTTATTTTGACATCTCAATATGCTATAATATTATAGATATATTGTAGGTGATGGAAATTGACTTTACCCGAAGCTTTCAAAGAAAGAATGAAAACTGACCTTAAAAATGAATATGACAACTTTCTTCAAAGCTATGAGGAGGAGCCGACCATTGCACTTCGTGTAAATACGCTCAAACTCAGGGCAGAGGAGTTTAAAAACAACGTTGATTTTTGCGGCGAAAGTGTAGCGTGGTGTCCCACGGGCTTTTATTATGACGGAAAAAAGGGAAATCATCCGTCGAGTATTGCAGGACTTTTCTATTCGCAGGAGCCGTCAGCACAGATTGCAGCGGAGCTTGCAGGCGTAGAGAGAGGTGACAAGGTATTAGACCTTTGTGCCGCTCCCGGCGGTAAGAGTACTCAGCTTGCGGCAAAGCTTCAGGGTGAGGGGCTTTTGGTTTCCAATGAAGTAAATTCAGGCAGGGCAAAAATCCTTTGCGAAAACATAGAACGTATGGGAATAAAAAATGCCGTTGTCACCAATATGTATCCCGAAAAAATGGAAAAGCTTTTTCCTTGCTTTTTTGATAAAATAGTTGTTGATGCTCCCTGCAGCGGGGAGGGAATGTTTCGCAAGGATGAAGCCTCGGTGCAGGAATGGAGCATAGAGCATACCCACTCCTGTGCGGAAAGACAGCTTCTTATTCTGGATTCAGCGTATAAAATGCTTGCCCCCGGCGGAAAATTAGTATATTCAACCTGTACTTTTGCAAGGGTTGAAAATGAGGAAGTGGCAGAAAAATTTGCCCAAAAATATCCCGATATTACACTTCTTGAAATGCATAGGATGATGCCCCACAAAATAAAGGGCGAGGGACATTTTTCCGCACTCTTTCAAAAAATGGGGGAAAGGAAGATAGAAAAATTTTCTTCTCCTGTTCCTGCAAAAAAAGAAATGACAGAAGCTTTCAGAATATTTGAAAAAGAAAACCTCAACACAACTCTTGACGGTAATTTTGTTTCTTTTGGTGATTTTTTATATCTGCTACCGAAGGAAATGATGTCCCTTGATAAAATTAAATGTGTCCGCGCCGGACTTTGCCTCGGTGAAGTGAGGAAGGGCAGATTCATCCCATCGCATCACCTGTGCATGGCTCTTAAAAAAGATGATTTCAAACGCACAATATCCCTTTCTGATGAAGAAATATCTCTTTATATAAGGGGACAGGCAATTATGCGTGTCGGAGAAAAGGGCTACGGTGCAATGCTCTATAAAGGAAAATATCCCATCGGTTGGTATAAGCTCAGCGACGGCTGTGCAAAAAATCATTATCCCAAATATCTCAGAAAGGTTTGATTTTATGTTTAATGTATGGCACAATATAAACCCCGAAAGAATCAAGAAAGACGACTTCCTTGGTGTTATTGAAATCCGCAAGGGCGGAAGAAATAAATACGAGCTTGACAAGGAAACGGGTATGATTATCCTCGACAGAGTGCTTTATACCTCTACTCACTACCCTGCAAACTACGGGTTTATTCCCCGCACCTATGCAGATGACGGTGACCCCCTTGACGTGTTGGTGCTTTGTCAGGAGAAAATAGATCCTCTTGTGCTTGTGCGGTGTTATCCTATCGGTGTTTTGAAGATGATAGACGACGGAAAGGTTGACGAGAAAATTATTGCTATTCCTTTCAGTGATCCAACCTATGCAGGATACAGGGATATTCACGAGCTTCCCGACCATATGTCAAGAGAAATATCTCATTTCTTTGAGGTATATAAAATGCTTGAAAACAAAGAAACTGCTGTAAAAGAGGTTCTCGGAAGAGAAGAGGCAGAAGAAATTATACAAAGCTGTATTGATTCCTACAAGGAAAAAATCTTAGGATAAGGGTGAAAAATATGGGGAACCCACTATTTGTACTTGCATCAAAATCTCCCCGAAGACGGGAGCTTTTGAAAACAATAGGCATACACGCGGAAACAATGAGGGCGAATGTTGACGAATCCTCCATAGGGGAGCTTTCTCCTGAGAAGACCGTAACAGAGCTTGCCCTCTTAAAAGCGTCTGACGTGGCAAAGTATTTCCGCGGAGATACATATGTAATCGGTGCTGACACTGTTGTTTCGCTTGACGGTGAAATTTTTGGAAAACCGCAGAATATTGAAGATGCCAAAAATATGCTCAGGAAGCTCAGCGGAAAAAAACACAGTGTTTATACAGGGTACTGTGTAGTTCATTGCAAAAGCGGTAATATTGTATCAAAATACGAAAAAACAGATGTTTATTTCAGGGAGCTTTCAGACCGTGAAATTGATGCCTATATAAAGACAAGAGAGCCTATGGATAAGGCAGGTGCTTACGGCATTCAGGAAAAGGGAAGTATATTTGTTGAAAAGATTGACGGTGATTACTTCAATGTTGTAGGGCTTCCTGTATGTGCCCTTTCCAAGCTTTTTTATAAAGAGTTTGGAATAAGCCTGTTATAAGGAATGAAAGAAATGAAAAAATTCGGTAAAAAACACGTTATAATATACAGCGCAGTAACGGTAATCATACTGATATTGGCGGCATTATCCTTTAAGCTTGGAAATAACCCCGTATCAAATGCTATAGGGACTGTCATTTCCCCCGTGCAAAGTGTTTGCAGTTCTGCATTTAACGGGGTAAAAGGTTTCTTTGGAAATATTTTCAATGCAGGAAATATGGCTGAGGAAAATGAGAAGCTCCGTGAAGAGGTCTATACTCTTAAAGATGAACTCAGGATGCTTGACGGTTACAAAACCGAGAATGACCGTCTGCAGAAACTTCTTGACCTCAAGGAGTCTCGCACAGAATTTAACAGTATAGGTGCAAATGTAATCGGCAAAAAAATTGATGATGAGAACAGTATAATCACTATCGACAAGGGCGAAACGGACGGCGTAGAAATGAACAGTGTTGTTTTTGCGCCCGAGGGTTTAGTGGGTGTTGTTTTTGAGGTTAATACAAACTACTCCAAAATAAAAACAATTTTTGATGCTGAAAGTTCTGTTTCAGCAATTTGCCTGAGAAGCGGTGATATGGGCATTGCCGAGCCTGTGGAAAATATGACAACAGGCGGAAAATGTGCTCTTAATTATATTGACAGAAGTGCAAAAACAGTTATAGGTGATGTAATAGAAACAGCGGGTACTGGCGGTATTTATCCCAGAGGGATTGTTATAGGAAAGATTACCCAGATTAAGGAAGATAGCAGAAATCTTACCCTGAGTGCTATTCTTGAAACAGAAGTAAATATTAACAGACTTGACAGGGTACTTGTAACGGTAAAATAAACTGTCCGTTTCCGTTGTTATTGGAAGTGATTTAGTGAAATATGTATGGAAAGCGTTGGGGATTTATCTGGCATTTTTGCTTCAGTCCCTCATATTTGAAAATTTAAGGATTTTTTCCTGTTCTCCCGATATTTTAGCGGCAGTTGTTATAATTGCTGCGGTGTCGGAGGATTTTGTGCCTGCTTCAATACTGGGAGGCTTTGTAGGGCTTTTATATGATGTAATGTATGGGAAGGTTTTTGGCATAAATATACTTCTTTATACATACCTTGCCCTTTTGGTAAGTCTTGCAGTGAACAGAAGAAACTCAAACTCACCTCTTATTATGAGCTGGGTTTGTTTCGTAAGCATAGCATTCTTGGAAATAGTCGTTGCCCTTTTTAAAACAGCAATGGGAAACACCCCTGCTTTCGGACAGTTATGCACAAATATTTTAGTTAAGGGCTTATTCGGGGCATTGTTTGCACTTTGTTTTGTTCTTGTCTTTCAGTATATTAAGAAGAAAAAATCGGAAACTTCCGTAACAGCTCAGGAAAAGGAGGCGGCAGAATGAAACCGAGAAGATACATAGCAGCCTACACTTTGTTTTCCATTGTAATTTTTGTTATAGTTATGCGTCTTGTTAATCTTCAGATTGCAAATGGAAATTACTATCGTGAGAAAAGTGACACCCGCACTGTGCGTAGTGTGGAGCTTATAGCACAGCGTGGTGAAATTCTCGACCGTAACGGACGGCCTATTGTAAAGAACAGAACTGCATACAATGTGTATATTCTCTCAAGCAGAAACCGTACAGCGGCAGAGCTTAATGACATAATCTATAAGCTTTCTGTTACCATAAAGGATTATAGGGAATATGTAAAAAGTATTTTGCCAATAGAAATTACGGAGGGTGCATATCGTTTTATTGGTGAAAAAGCAGATGAGTGGAAACGTGATAACGGAATTGAGGAGGATTTAACTGCCGGAGAAACGGTGGAATTTCTCAAAAGCAGGTATGATATTGCAGGATATTCTATGGAGGATACCCTCACTGTTGCAGGAACACGGCTTAATATGACTAACCGAGGATTCTCAATGGCATCACCTTATCTTTTTATGGAGGATGTTCCCGTTGAGGAAATCTGTATTATAAAAGAGCAATCGGAAAAATTCCCCAATGTCAGCATCCTGACGCAGCCTGTCAGGGAGTATCCGTACAAAAGCCTTGGCGCACATATGCTCGGAAGAGTGGGGCTCATAAGTGCCGAGGAATATGAAAAAAATTCTGAAAATGGATATACAATTAACTCCAGTATCGGTAAAAGCGGTATTGAAAAATATCTGGAGGATTATCTCCGCGGTGAAAACGGCAGCGGTAATGTAGAACAGTCAAACGACGGTTACAGCGTGGGACAGAGTGTGGAGAATTCTCCCGTAAGCGGAAGAAATGTCAATCTTACCATTGATATTGATATGCAGGTTGCCTGCGAGGAGGCGCTCAAAGAAACTGTTAACGATATAAGAAGCAGTGCAGGCTCCGCAGAGGGCGGAAACAGTGCTGATGCGGGCAGTATGGTTGTTATAGATGTAAATACAGGCGATATACTCGCAATGGCATCATACCCTTCATATGAGATAACAACCTTTACGGAAAATTATAATCTGCTTCTTAACAATCCCTCAAAGCCTCTCTTTAACCGTACCCTTGCAGGAACATATTCACCTGCATCCACGTTTAAGCTTCTTGTGGGAACAGCGGCACTTGAGGAAGGAATAATAACCCGCGACGATACAATATTTGATACAGGAAAGTACACCTATTTCAAGGATTATCAGCCTGCCTGCTGGATATATAACCAGACAGGAGCAACTCACGGATATGTAAATGTGTCACAGGCGATACGTGACTCATGTAATGTGTTCTTCTTTGATGTGGGAAGAAGACTGGGCATTGAAACGGTGGGTAAATATGCGGAAAAATTCGGCTTTGGTCAGCCAAGCGGAATTGAGCTTTCGGATGAGGAAAAAACGGGCGTTGTAGCAGGTCCCGAAAACAGGAAGAAAAACGGCGGAATATGGTATCCGGGTGACGTATGCCAGACGGCTATCGGTCAGTCAGATACTCTTGTAACTCCCATTCAGCTTGCAAACTATATAGCAGCCATTGCCAATGGAGGAACACGATACAGACCGCATCTGATAAAATCTATCCACAATTCTGACGGTACGATAAGTGAGGAAACCTCTCCTGAGATTTTAGATACTGTAAGTATTACTCCCGAAAACCACGAAGCAATTATCCGCGGTATGCGGATGGTTGTAACGGAGGGTACGGCACAGAAGGCTTTTTCAGGCTGCAAGGTTTCAGTTGCGGCAAAAACGGGAAGTGCGCAGACCTCGGGAAGCCACACCAACGGAGTGTGTGTCGCATTTGCGCCTTATGAGGAGCCGAGAATAGCCATTGTCTGCATAATTGAAAAGGCAGGCAGCGGCTCAAATGTGGCACAGGCAGTAAGAAAGGTTGTTGACAGTTACTTTAATTATGAGGATGAAAACGACATAGAAACAAATACTCTTACAAGATAGGAGCATATATATGGAGAAGCTTGTTGTAAAAGGGCGTGGAGAGAAAATTGAGCTTTGTTTTTCAGCTTGTGAAGATTTTTCCGAGGCACTTATACAGTTACAAAAGAAAAAAAGCTTCTTTAACAACTCAGAAGTAAAAATAAGCTACAGTGGAATAAAGCTTGGCTATAACGGAGAAATGGAGTTTGAAAAGGAACTTAAAAACCTTTTCGGGGACAGAATAACTCTGGAAAAAAAGCACCGTCTGTCAAGGAAGCAGATTGAGTATTCTCTTTGTGAAGGCGAAAGAATCTCCAAAGTGATATACAAATCTCTCCGGAGCGGTGATGTCGTTGAAAGTCGGGGTGACCTTGTAATCTACGGAGATGTAAACCCCGGTGCAACCGTTAAAGCAAGAGGAAATATTACCATTATCGGTGTTTTTCGCGGAACAGCACATATAACGGGGGAGGGCAGAGTTTATGCCGCCTATATGAACCCCTGTCAGATAAAGATAGGAAAAGTCTGTTCCTACAACAAAAATACAGAAAATGTCGGTTCTGCCGTGGCAATAGCGGAAAACGGCGAAATAATCTTGGAAAGATTATGATTTTGATATAGACCGACAGACAAAAATATGATAAAATTACCCGTGGGGTGAAGAAAATGAGTGAAGTAATAGTTATAACAAGCGGAAAGGGCGGAGTAGGTAAAACTACTACAACTGCGAACATTGGCGCAGCATTGGCACTTTCAGGCAAAAAGGTTGTAATGATTGATACAGACATCGGACTTAGAAATCTTGATGTTATTATGGGTGTTGAAAACAGAATCGTGTACGATTTGGTTGATGTTGTTGAAAACCGCTGTACATACAGCAAGGCTCTTGTAAGGGACAAGCGTTTTGACGGTTTGTTTCTTCTTCCTGCGGCTCAGTCCAAGGATAAGAGTGCAGTGACAACTACCCAGATGAAGCACCTTGTGCATCAGATGGAGGATAGCTTTGACTATATTTTAATCGACTGTCCTGCAGGTATTGAGCAGGGGTTTGAAAATGCCGTAGCTGCGGCTAAAAAGGCAATTGTTGTTGCTATGCCTGAGGTTTCGAGCGTCCGTGATGCAGACAGAATTATAGGGCTTCTGGAAAAGCACGAAATCAGCGATATAAAGCTTGTAATAAACAAACTCAGACCTAAAATGGTTGAAAACGGAAGTATGCTCGGAATTGAGGATATGCTTGACATTCTTGCAATTGACCTTCTGGGCGTAGTTCCCGATGATGAGGACATAATAGTTGCCGCAAACACCGGAGAGTATGTTTCCAATATGAATACATCCAAGGCAGGGCAGGCATACAGAAACATTGCTGCACGTCTTAACGGTGAAGATGTGGAGCTTATGAAACTCAAGACAAGTCTGTTTGAAAAATTATTCTCTAAAAAACGGAGGAGTGCGGTATAATGCGGTTCTTTTCAAAAATATCACCCCGCAGCGTACAAGAAGCAAAAAACAGATTGAAATCTGTGATAATAAATGATAGAATGAATGTGTCAGAGGATATGACTCTGGAAAAGATAAGAAAAGAGGTTTCGGCGGTTCTTTCAAGATATGCACACACAAGTGCACAGCCGCCTGAGGTATCGGTAACATGTCAGAACGGAACATTATGTATGTTGTCTGCAGTAGTGCCGATTAAGAAGGAGAGAGACAACATAAGATGAACATTGCTTTAATAGCTCACGATAAGAAAAAGGAATTGATGGTACAGTTTTGCATTGCGTATAAAGGTATACTGGAAAAACACAAGCTTTTTGCAACGGGAACAACCGGCGGTCTTATAATTGAAGCCACCGGTCTTGACGTGCATCGTTTTCTTTCAGGTCCTCAGGGCGGTGACCAGCAGATAGGTGCACACATTGCCTATGACGAGATTGACCTTGTTCTGTTTTTCCGCGACCCTCTTACTGCACAGCCTCATGAACCTGATGTAAGCGCACTTTTCCGTCTGTGTGACGTGCATAATGTACCCCTTGCGACCAATGTTGCAACGGCGGAAGTTCTTATCCACGGTCTTCAGCGCGGTGACCTTGATTGGCGTGATATTGTCAATCCGAAGAAATAAGGGGGGCTTTTTATGAGCCTAGGCTCTACTGTTTCGGCTGAAAGAGTCCATATAGGATTTTTTGGCAATACAAATGCAGGGAAATCAAGTCTAGTTAATAAAGTAACCTCTCAGCAAACGGCTCTTGTGTCGGAGGTGTCTGGCACTACAACCGATGTTGTAAGGAAAGCTATGGAGCTTCTTCCCATTGGCCCTGTTATGATAATTGACACCCCCGGCTTTGATGATGAAAGTATACTCGGGGAAAAGAGAATAGAAAATACAAGGGAAGCACTGAGAACGGCAGATGCCGCAGTATTGGTGTGCGATGCTTTAAAGGGTAAAACCCCTACAGATGAAAAACTGGAGGAGCTTTTCAAAGAAAGAAAAATTCCCTATATCGTTGCGTACAACAAAGCTGACCTTGTAGAAGAGCGAAAGAATTCCTTTCTTTATGTCAGTGCCGTTACAGGAGAGGGAATAGAGGAGCTAAAAAAGAAGCTTGGCAAAATTATTCCCAAGCGTTCTGACAAAATGAATATTGTGGACTCCTTTGTGAAAAAAGGAGATATTGCAGTACTTGTAACTCCCATTGATGAGTCTGCACCAAAGGGCAGAATTATTCTCCCTCAGCAAAATGTGCTTCGAAATCTCCTTGACATTGGTGCAATTGCCGTTGTAACGCAAGTGGAAGAACTTGAAGAAACCTTGAAAAATTTCGGTAAAAAACCATCTGTCGTTATAACTGACAGTCAGGCTTTTAATGTCGTTTCCAAAATTGTTCCCGAGGATATACCCCTTACCTCCTTTTCCATACTTTTTGCAAAGTATAAAGGTGTTTTAGATGAAGCTGTAAAGGCGGTAGGAAGAATAGAAACCCTTAAAGACGGGGATAAAATCCTTGTTGCGGAGGGGTGCAGTCACCACAGACAATGCAACGATATCGGTACAGTAAAAATCCCGAACTGGATAAAGAAGCATACGGGGAAAGACATTCAGTTTGAATTTACGTCAGGGAGAGAATTTCCTGATAATCTAAAGGACTACGCACTTGTACTTCATTGCGGCGGATGTATGATAACAGAACGTGATGTAATGAGCCGTATGGAAAAGGCAAAGGAAGAAAATATTCCTTTCACCAATTACGGAATTACAATCGCCTATATGAACGGAATACTTAAAAGAAGTATTGAGGTATTTCCCGAACTTAATAAGTTGATATAAAAATGAGGGTTGACTATGGTCAACCGTCATTTTTATATCAGTGCAACAAATATACCGCTGAGGACTATTCCCGTACACATCAGCTTATATAAAATATCTTTTTCCTTATAGATAAGCCATCCTGTAAGTACCGTTACAATAACCGAGGATTGCTTTATAATCGTCATTAATGTAACCTGACTCAATGGGCTTGCATTTGCTTCAAAAAGGAGTCTGTCACCAAACACAAGGGAAAGGGAAAGCAGTGGTATCCAGTAATTGGTTTTGACCGATTTTACAGATATTTTTTCATGGGTAACAAGAAGAATACCTCCATAAATAAGTGCGGAAAATAGCATAAACCAGAACTGAAGCTGGGAGGAGGTCATATATTGCATAAGTACTTTATCCATAGTTCCCGAAACCGCATTCAAAAAGCAGTTTAAAAGTGCCGCTATAAGTATGGGTAATGTCATGCCCTTGCCACCTTGTGGATTTTTCTTTAAGTTTACAAGAAGAAGACCTGCTATAACCAGAGCTATACCGATAGCTTTTTTAGCGGTAAAGGCTTCTCCCAATGCAAAAACTCCCAAAGCAGTAGAAAAGACAACCCTTGACAAGTCCATAATTCCGTAGAGACTTACTGTCATTTTCTTAAGTGCCTTAAGTGCAAACAGCCACGCCGCACTTACAACAGCCGCCTTGATAAACGAGTAGAAAATAAATATCGGGGAAACATTAAAGGCATCGGCAGAAAACGGAATAACAAAAATGAATCCTAACAACGTGTAGAAAAACAATATCTCGTTGGAACTGCTTTTTTTCAAAGCAGCTTTTTTCATTCCGTCACGCGAGCCTTTCAGAAGAGAATATATTATTACAAAAGCTATCCATAATTTATCCATTGTATCAACTCCACAATGGGTGATTATACACCTCTTTTGCCGAAAAATCAAGAGAGAAGTATTTACTTTCAAAAATATGTGTGGTAAAATTACTATATAATTGTAGCGGGGGTTTTGCTAATGAGAAATCTTTTAAAAACTGTGCTTTTTTCTTTGTTGTGCATGCTTATCGTGTCTGTAACTGTATCAGCAACAGATGATGCAAAGGTCTTGGTAAACGGTGAATATATAGAAATGGACCAGAAGCCGATTTTTGAAGATGACAGAATTTTAATTCCTGTCCGTGCCGTTGGAGAAGCCCTTAATTGCAAGGTGAAATGGAATCACGATACACAGACAGTAACCTTAAATAACGGAGCGACAGAGCTTAAAATCACAATAGGCAAAACAGAAATGAGTAAGATAAATATTTCCAGAAACCCCATTGATATTCCTATTGAACTTGAAGTTCCTGCATTTATAGAAAATGGCAGAACAATGCTTCCTCTGCGTGCTGTGTCGGAGGCACTTTTCCTTGATGTCAACTGGAACGAGGAGGAAAGAACGGTAGTCATAAACAATAAATACGACTTTATCGGCATTGAAACTGCAGGCTATATCCGTGTGGATATAGATAACAAGATGGGCTTTATGGATATTGACGGAAATGTTGTAATCCCCATTGAGTATGAAAACGACGGTGCTTTCGGTTATGTTCAGGGCAACGGTACTTACGCAATAGTCAAGAAGGACGGAAAATTTGGTGCAGTGGATATGAAAAACAAATCCCTTGTAAACTTCAGTTATACCCTTGAAAACATAGATGCTCTTAGAACAAAGGCAGAAACTGCACTCAGAAGAAAAGGTACACAAATCCCCGAAAAAGATTCGTTCGGCAGAGATTGGCGTTAATAGATTAAAAAATTAAATATCAATGTAAATTTTTTGATATGCATATCTAATCTCAAACGGAGCATAATAGCTACGAAAGGAGCGATAGATATGCTTGATAACAGAAATAATCAGGAAAACAAGAATCAGGAAAAGAACCAGAACAAAAACCAGAATCAAAACGAAAACAAGAACGAAAAAAAGAATTCTGAAAACAACAATATCCGTTTTAACTAATCAAAAAAAATGCCCACAGAATAGACTGTGGGTATTTTTTTACGTTGGTGATACTATTTTTATGTAAAAAGCAAGTGTTTCTGCTTGCTTTTTGCTTTTTATTGCGGTAAAATATAGAAGAAGTAAACTACATAACTGTTCTTGCAATAGCAATTCTGCTTGCTATAAGACGCTTTTTGCACAAGCGTCACGATATGGTAGAAACTCCCGATGGACTTATAGAAGCAGATGACAACAAAATTGAAAAGGAGTGCTGAATATGGATTTTATAAAAAACAGTGCAGAATTTGACCTTATAAGCTTTGGTGAAGTAATGCTGAGACTTTCTCCTCCGGATAAGGATAAAATTTCGCAGAGTGAGATATTTGAAAAAAACTGCGGAGGCTCGGAATTCAATGTTGCGTCAGGTGCGGCAAATTTAGGAATCCGTTCCGCAATTGTTACGAAACTGCCCAAAAATAAGCTTGGACATTTTGTTGCAAGGCGTATCCGTTACGGCTCTGTTTCCGACGATTACGTTGTATGGGACACAGGAGACGATAAGCGTCTTGGAATTTATTATTATGAAAGCGGAGTTTATCCAAGAAAATCTGCGGTTGTGTATGACAGGGCAAACGCCTCTGTTTGCTCATTATACCTGTCTGAAATACCTCGGGACATATACGAAAAAACCCGTATTTTCCATATAAGCTCCATTTCCCTTGCTCTCGGGCAGACGCTCCGTGAAACTGCCATTGAAATGATACGGAGAATGAAAGAACACGGAGTTGCAATAAGCTTTGACGTGAATTACCGTGCTACATTGTGGAGCGAGGAAGAGGCAAGAAGTGTTATAAAAGAAATTCTTCCCCTTGTGGACATCTTGTTTGTGTCGGAGGAAACCAGCAGACGAATGATGCAGAAAGAGGGTACTCTTGACGAAATAATGAAGAGTTATTCGGATGAGTTTGGATGTAAAATTGTTGCAACTACCCGTCGTGAAGTGGTAAGTCCCACAAAACATAACTTCGGTTCGAGAATTTATTGTGACGGCAAATTTTATGAGGAGCCTCATTATCGTAATATTGAAGTTATTGACCGTGTTGGCAGCGGAGATGCCTATGTTGCAGGTGTCCTTTACGGAATTCTTTCGGGAGGAAGTATTGAGGATGCAATGTCCTATGGTAACGCACTTAGTGCAATCAAAAATACCGTATCGGGCGATATGTCCATAAGCTCAATTGATGAGGTTACTTCCATAATAAAATCTCATAAAGCAACAGGAATTCAGGATGAAATGGTTAGATAACGAATGACAACAGACAATATAAAATTAAATTTAAAAACATCAATAAAATATATAACAGCATTTTTAAAATGGATTGCGATTTCAATTCTGCTGGGAGTTGCAGGCGGAATTGTGGGAAGTGTATTTCATAAAAGTATTGATTTTGTAACAGAACTTCGTATACAAAACAGCTTTATGATATACCTTCTTCCCATAGGCGGACTTTTCATTGCGGTTATTTACTATCTTTTCAGTTCAAAAGGACGCATCGACACAAACCGTGTTATAGAGTCTGTACGTAAGGATAAAGATATTCCGATTATTATGCTGCCCCTTATTTTCGTAAGTACCGTGATAACACATATGCTTGGCGGTTCTGCAGGCAGGGAGGGAGCGGCACTCCAGCTTGGGGGAAGTATCGGCTATAACACGGGAAGATTATTAAAGCTTAGAAAAAATGATATGCACATAGTTGTTATGTCGGGAATGAGCAGCGTTTTTGCGGCGCTCTTCGGCACTCCGCTGACAGCGGCAATATTCTCGCTTGAGGTAACAAGTGTAGGTACATTTCACTATGCAGGACTTCTTCCTTGTGTAATATCGTCTGTTACAGCGGCACAAATTGCGAAGAAGTTTTCTCTTCACCCAGTGCAATTTCAGGGAATTGAATTTGGTGTAATATCGGGAAAACTAATCTTACAGGTAATCTTTGTTGCTGTTATTTGTGCAGTTGTGAGCATCCTTTTCTGTATGACCATTAAAAAAAGCGAGCATTTGATGGACAAGCTTTTAAAAAACAGCTTTCTCCGTGCGTTTGCAGGTGGATTGATAATTGTGCTTTTAACAATAGTTGTAGGAAACCGCGATTATAACGGTGCAGGTATGGATGTTATTAAGCGTGCAATGAGTGGTGAAGCTGTGCCGTGGGCATTTTTGCTGAAGATAATTTTTACAGCCATAACGATTTCCGCAGGTTTCAAGGGCGGAGAAATAGTGCCTGCATTCTTTATCGGCTCCACCTTAGGCTGTGTAACAGCACCACTTATAGGACTCAGTCCTGTGCTTGGTGCGGCAATTGGCTTTGTTGCTCTTTTCTGTGGTGTAGTTAATTGTCCGATTGCTTCAATAATGCTTTCACTTGAAGTGTTCGGAGATGGGGGGATTCTGCTCTTTGCTCTGGCATCAGCGGTCAGTTATATGATGAGCGGATGCTTCGGCTTGTATGACAGTCAAAAAATTCTCTACTCCAAGATAGATGATGAATATATAGATGCAAATACTAAGTGAACAGAAAAAGCGTACTGAAATTTCAGTACGCTTTTTTGGAAGAGCCGAACGGTTTAGATGCCATCAGTTTCACATTCTTTTCAGTATAATTTTCCCGTCCTGTTTTTGTGCTCTAATATATGCAGACGAAACAATCTCAAATTTGTTGTCTATAACATCAAAGCTATCGTCTATTTCTCCAACAACATATCTGTTAGGCAAATAATATGTATTTCCATCAAAATCAAAAGTCATATTGTCATCCTCAATGGGAGATGGAATGTTGTAATGTATTTTTGAATACTGTGGTTCATATACGACTTTGCCTTCTGACGTTGCTATCCCATATTTTTCATTTTCACATATAATATAATACTTAATGTTCAATCGTTCATTATATGGATTAGTATCTACGCAATTTACGCTATCATAAGAAATAGGAATTATAATTTCGTTATATGCGTTTACAACCCCCTGCTTGCCATTGCGTGATACTTTGTAAAAATCTTTGTGTTCTGATTTGCCGTTTTCATAAATTTCAATTGTGCGACCTAAAGGTTTTATTGTGTCATATTCTGGCGGCAATATTACATATCCATCTCCCTCAGCAATACCGATAGGTGAGGCAAGTTTAATCATTCCGTTTTTCTCAAATCCTAACATTTCCTTTGAAAAATACAAATATGTATTACCATAATCAATATTTGTGTCTACATTTATATTTTTACCATCATATTCAGCAGTCCAATATTCAACAATAGGCATTTCGTTGTTGATTGTATAGCCATATACTTTTGACATATTATTTTCTCCTTTAATATTTATGAAAAACAATATCTTTTGAGAAAGGTACTTCGTAAAGCCACATATTCTTATTTTTTAATTTTGTATGTTCTGACCATGGCATTACTGCGATAGATACAAATTTTTTAATGTTCTTATTATTCACATTTGGATAGTGCTGTAATATTTCTTCATAGATATTATAATAATCATTACTCAGTTCTTCCCTGTATGCTTCCATTTGTTCAAACACTTTAGTTGTTCTCGTTTTCTTCAGCTCAAAAATATACAAAGTGTCTCCTTTTACACCCAATACATCTATTCTCTTGTTTGACTTTTCAAGCAAAAACTCTGTGGTAACAAATTTAATTCCTTCAAACTGTTCTTCGCCATTTATCATACCCAAACTGAACCGTGCCTGAACATCGTCCTCCCTAAATTCATTCGCTGGCGCTTTTTTTCTATCCTTGAATTTGGATGTTTTTATTGCCTTGTTAATCTCATCAACATCACGCTTTGTTACTGTGTTTCCTCTCATAGGGTGCTCAGCTTCAAGAGAATAAACAGTAACGCCTTTTTCTACTGGTCTTATCTGTAAAAACTTTTTTTCTAAGATTTTATTTCTGTTTTCTGAAATAAATTTAGCGTTCTCCATTATAGGATATAATTTAGAATCCCTATTCATACTTTTTTCTCCTTTATATTTTTATTATTTTTTCATCATTTGTAAGTATAACTTTTCTTTCCCCTGCAAGCTTCAAAAATACCTCCGAACTTCTGTATGCATAGGGATTAACTAATATCTTTTATCACTTCAGATATTCTATATTAATTTTGCTTTTCTTTGCAAAAGCCTCTGCGGGAGCACCACGATAACAACAAATCGTAACATTGTCACAGAACAATAGTGACATATTAGCAATTTTTTTAACCGATGCAGGAATTACTATTTTTGTTAGATTTTCGCACGCCTTAATTGCATCTTCTTCTATAGTTGTTACATTATCAGTAAGTTCTATTTCCTCTATCTTTCCATCAAAAAAGGCATATCCACAAATCTTTTTTACAGTTTCCTGTGTTTTATATCTCTTTACATTGCTGAGAACCCTTAAAACCTTTTCACACTTTTTATCATACAAGATGCCGTCCTTAAACACAAAATTTTTGTTTCCATTGATATCAATTGTTTCAATATTTTTAGCAAATGCAGTATATTCAACTCCGTGTTTTAAATTTTTAGATAATATAAGTTTTTCAAGTTTGTCACATCTTTTGAAAGCATCCTTTCTTATAGTTGTAACAAACGATGGTATCTCATACTCCGTTTCATTCTTTTGATTCCTGACATATTTTATGAGTTCATTTTCTTTTTTACTGAATAGATTACCATCTATCAACACAAAATCCTCATTTTTTTCATTTATTGTAAACCCTTTGAAGTTCTTCCAAAAATCAAAAAGTGGACTGCTTTTTATTTGTTTTACATTAGGTCCTATATAAATGTTTTCCAGATTTATACAAAGCATAAACCAACCCAACTCAACATACTCTATTTGCTCTGACATTCTTATTTTTTTAAGAGATTCACACCCCTGAAATGCAGATTTGCCTATATAAGTGACACTATCTGGAATAAAAATTTCCTCAAGTTCTGTGCAATTTTTAAATGCGTTATCACCAATTGACGTTACACTCTCAGGAAGAATAACTTTCTTTATCGTTTGGCAGTTTGCAAATGCTCCGTGATATATACTTGTTGTCCCATCTTCGACAGCAACAATCTCCTCTTGCCTCACATAAGCAAATAAAGGATTATGTCCTTCTTCAAATTTTGTACCTGAATAAAATTTATAACTCATTTATTTCCTCCTATAGTTTTATTATTTCTTCATCATTTGCAAGTACAACTTTTCTTTCTCTTACAAACTCCAAGAACGCCTCCGGAACTTCTGTGTGCATTGGAATAACTATCTCAGGTTTTACTGTATCAATGACCATTTTAATTGCATCACTGTCTGCATGACCGCTTGTGTGCATATCAAGTCTTTTATATCCGTCAAGAAACTCTTTGATATTGTCCTGTTCAAGATATCCTTTCCACATTGAATATATGACAACCGGGTTTTTGTCTTTATACTTTTCCATTATCCTCTTATGTTCAGGATGACTACATCTAACAAACATGCAAAAGCCTTTGTCGTACATCTTGTCATCAAGATTTTCGCTGTAATATAATACTTTATTAAATCTGTAAAGAGAACTTCTATGTCCTGCGTGGTTTCTCACATAATCAATTACAGATAACTGATACTTATCGCATATACAATACTTGCCTCTTGGAATTACAGAACATATTCCTGCAAGTCTGTCGATGTTTGTAGATGAACAAACCACAAAAACATACTTGTTTTCTTCAAGAACTTTTTTAATTCTGTTTTTCAAATCATTTTCAGTTTCGCATTTTGCTTCTGCTCTATTAAGAGTCGTTCCTTCACATACAAGTGCATCAACCTTTTCTACATGTTTTTCAAACAACGCCTTTACTCCCTTACCTTTGAAACCATGTGTCCTGAAATCACCTGTATGAAGCACACTCTTTCCGTCTGCTTCAATCTTGAACATATAAGCATCGAACGCAGAATGGTCAACCATGTATGGAGTTACTTTGATATCTCCTATAACGATTGGGGTTGCAACTGCAAATGTTTTTATATTGTCAATTCGCTCCGTATTATATGATTCGATATTAGGAGACTTACTTATTCTGTCGTTAAGAATTTTAGCAATCCCTTTTGAAGCTTCACCCATATATAACGGAATATCCATATTAATCGTATCAAGCAATCCTATATGGTCACCGTGATAGTGCGTAAAGAAAACTGCATCGCAGTTCGTTTCTCCTTTGGTTACACCTTCAATATCAAAAGGTCTTGCATTCTCACTGTCAAGCTCTGCTCCAAAGTCAATAAATATTCTTGTGTTTCTAGTTCTGTACTCTGTGGCACATCCGCCAATCTGATGCGTACCTCTATGTATAATTACTTCCATAAAAACCTCTTCTATATTTCATCCATCAAAACGGATTTGCCGTCTATCATAAGATACCATCCTTTTTTCTGTCGATCATATCCAATAAACTCACCTGCACATCTTAATGTTTCAATGTATCGCTGAACGGTTCTGTCAGTTCTTTCTATCGTGTCTGCTAATTCCTTTGTAGTAATGTATGGTTTGTTTCTGATTGCAAACAAAATTTTAATGAGCGTTGCCAATTTATCAGAATAACCGTTTGATTTAGCCGACCTTTGATATGCTTTCATTAAGTTGTATTTTAGTTTTTGTTCCATTTCAAACAAATCTTTATAAATTATTGTTTTTACCTTTTTAAATCTATCAGAAACGAACTCTTTACCGCTTGTAAAAATAATTATTTCTGTGCTGTCATCAGCATCACTATAATAGTCCTCAAAAAACTGAAGGTCATCACTTGAAATATTGTCCAAATTAATAATCAGTGCAAAATTACTACGACTAATAATGTCTGTTGCTGCATCTGTAATATCAGTTATATCTATATCTTTTTTAGGCAAAGATTTTTTTAATACGCTCTCTTCTTTTTCTGTTAAACCATATGTAAAAATATTCTTCGTTTCAATCATTTCATCACCTCTTTTGATATTATATCATTATCCGGCGACAACTGTATGTCATTTATTATAATTATTATATCATAAACAAATGTATTATGTAAATAGAATTACCGCTTTGTGTCGTTGGTTCAAGTCTGATTCAAAACCGCTTGGCATCTACCCTTTTATTTCAAAACTGCTTTTTGCAAAAAGCCCTCAAACCATTGAAAAAAGCGAACAATTTAGATTGGTATCTAAATTGTTCTGTTTCTTTGGCTCCTTCAGCGTGGC
>JAZOSB010000011.1:0-3865 GCA_045656865.1 Clostridia bacterium
TCATTCGATTTTCAAGTGTTGTTTCCGGAGTATAAGAAACTTCCATTAGCAGAATATCTGCTGACAACAATCTGCAATTATCATATTCTTCATTCTCCTTCTCGAATAAACAACGTTGCGGCATAAATTCTCCGCTTTCGAGCAAATTAAATGTCAGCATTTCTGCAAGCAAGCTGTTTTGAACACTCACTACTATCTTTTTCAATTACATTACCTCCTTACCTGATGAATATGGACAATTAATATGTAAACTAAATATGTATTTAGATACAATTCATGCAATTATACAATATAATTATATAATTTTAGTTTTTCAGAAACATCGTACTAAAGTACATTTTTTTACAAAAAAATTACGCTACCTGTAAAATACAGATAGCGTAACCTGATTAATATTCAATTATTCCTGATGTTTATCATTAATAATAAGTCCGCATTCTCTTGCCCTGACTGCAAGCTCGGTGCGGTTTTTAAAGCCTGTTTTGTTTTTCATATTTGTTATGTGGCTTTTAACTGTTCTGACCGACATAAATAAGTGTTCTGCAATATCCGCATCAGTTTCACCTGCAACGAGTTCACGCAGAACCTCGAGTTCTCTGTCTGAAAGGTCAACGCTGAGTGCATCTCCGAAAACAAGCGTAGGCGTTGTGTCCGGATAAATATTTTCACCGGCAAAGGTTTTTTCTATAACAGTAATGATTTCTTCCGCTTTGGAGCTTTTATACCAAAAGCTGTCCACACCTACCTGACGTGCCCTGTCAATAAAACTGCATTCGGGCTGGCTGGTAATGATAACAATTTTAATATGAGGAAAATTCTTTTTGATTTTTTCTGCCGCATCAAGACCGCTTGCGTTCATAGCAGTACACACATCCATCAATATAAGGTCAATATTCTGCGACAAACAATAAACCTCTGCCATTGATGCACTTTCGATATTGCATACAAGCTCATATTCTTTATGTTCTTTAATATAAATCTCTAAAAGCTGACTCGCCATCGGATCATCTTCAACAATCATTATTCGCTTCATGGGCTTCTCCTTTCTTCGGTATAGAAATAATAAGTGCAAATTCAGGATTATGGCAGACTTTCATAATGCCGCCAATGCGTTCGGTTTTCTTTCTGAGAGCACCAAGACCTCCGCCTTCTGTAATTTCACTTTCAGGACGGGTTCCATTGTTTGTAAAAGATACCATATCCATATCGTGTTCTTCGGTAAAGGTTATATACATAGCATTTGCATCTGCGTGACGAACTGCATTGACTAAGGATTCCGCCGCCGCAAGTGCAAACAGATTGTTTGTTTCCTCTCGACTTGGAAGTTGTCCGTTTATTTCAATATCAACACCTGCCGTTTTTGCAGCTTTAATGAACATCTCAAAAGGTTCCTCTGACGGCTGTTCAATTTCCATACTAAGCATAGCAATATTCTTTTCCCAAATATCAAAAGGCACTTTTTCATCTCGTGTGGAATCTATGAGGTAATGCCTTGTAACAAGGAGTGCCTGACCAAGACTTCTGTGAATGTTTATTTTTGTTTCAAGGCGTTCTTTCGAACGTGTCAGTTCATCCACCTCTTCGCCGTATGCTACAAGTCTTGCGTTTATTGCCTTTAGTTCCTTGTTTTTCTCCTTAAGTTCATCGGTTAGCCTTTGCAGGTATGTAGTATCTGCAGCCGACACCTGAATTATGTTATCTATAACACTGTGAGCAAAACTCCAGACTCTTCCGTCAGGCAGTCTGAAAGACGGGTTTTCACCTGCCTGCAGGCAAACAACATCCTCTTTTACTTTGCACGAGCTTAATGCATCCCAGAATACATTTGCATTCTGAAGGTCTCTGCCTAAAATACTATGACAAAGCTCGTTCATAATATAATTTGCAAGAATAACTCTGCCGCTTTCATAAGCGAAGCATAACCCCGAGTCAAGCTTGTCTATACCTTCTTTTACCGACGACCTCGTAACAATATTGTGTCTTTTGTGCTTTTCCTTTATTATAACATATAAAACATACACAGTCATAAGTGTAATAAGTATAAGTGGGAAAACAACAGGCAAATCACAAAACCATCTGACAAAAGAGTTGACTGAAAGATTTTGTTTTGCTGTTTTTACATCTGCTGCATATATAAGAAGCATTGCGCTGCTTACGAAAACACAAAATACCCATGCTATTTTTCCTCTGTGCTTTCTTGCACTAAAAACAGGACTCATTGAAAGCACAATACCGCATAAAAGAGCAAAAATATACGCCATTATAAATACTTTACATATAGAGGGAATGCTACAATAGCTTATCATACGGCATCACCTCCGTCCGGCACATTAACATCAATGATAATATCCTCGTCCTGAACACTGCAGGAAAACTCACCGCAGTTTAAGGAAATTTCGCTTAAAATATCTTCGGATATTTCTTCTGTACAACCTATCTGCATACGCATTTTTATAACACCATCCCTGCAGGACAGATGAACAAGCATTGCAGATATAGTTTCCAAAAGCTTTTCAGTTACTTTTTCATAAAAATCATATACGCTGATAGTATTATCGAGGCTTACATTTCCCTCGCACTGAGAATTTAACGATGTATAAACCTCGTAAAGCTTTAGGTTATCAAGCGATTCACGCATTGAATATTCCAGTTCTTTAGCTGATATATATTCGTTATCCTCACCAAGCAATCTGAGATTTCCTCGTCTTTTGATATAAGAACCTATAACATTGATTTTTGAAAGGGATACACGTATTTTTTCAGAATCACTTCTTGCTGTTTCAATAAGCAATGCAATTTTCGTCAACTGTGATGCCACTTCGCTGGCAATACGGTCATAAAGACGGTGCTTTTCTTCAACCTTTGCCCGCTGTTCTTTCAGGTCCACTTCTGCCTTTAGAAGAACATTTTCGCCATCCAACTGTTCTTTTATCTCCTCGAGCTCATCCTTTAGCTCATTAAGTTGTGTTACATCATCTTCCCACACAACACGACCGGCACTGATTGGTGCAGAACGAAGAATAAAGTTTCCCCGGTTAAGTTCTCCCTTTTCCGTTTCACGCATTATTGCTTCGGTTACAAACTTGGCACCATCCGAGGTATAATGCGGAGCGTAAAAGTCGTCCACAATTATCATAGGAACAGTCGTTATGTTGAAAACCTCGCTGTAATAGTCATTAGAGGGTATCAGACCTATTCGTATCGCACTTTCAAGGAGCAATGTTATTATAATGCAATCCATAACCGTAAGGTCGCATTTGATAATCCTCATGCAATAAAGAGTCCAGAACACAATTGCGCCAAGCATTACTATGAGCGGAAATTTTTGCATCTGTTTGTTCACGGGCAATCTGCTTTTTTTAAGTAAAGTGCACACAAAAATCAGACCAAACAGGCAAAACCACGCCATTATAATATAGTATAACGGTCCATAGGTATAACTACTGTCGAATTTTTCCACACCATCGGGGAAATTAAACGCCAGATTATGAATATCGTTTGTGAAAACCCCTGCAATAAGAACAGTGGCAACCACATACAAACTCAGCATCCACTTTGGGGTGCGGTAGCCGTCAGGCTTTCCTATATAGTTCATTATAAAAACACCCTGAAGGGGAATAATTACCATGGGAATGTAAAAAGCATACCACAAATATCGCACAAGACTTTCTGTATTAGTTAAGCAAAACTCGTATTTTACAATTTTTACAAACAGCCACAAAAGCATCATTATTGCAACACTGCCAAGAAGCTTTCGGATACCCGGCTTTACAACTCGATGCATAAGCGTCTTAAACCATGTTGCAAGAAGCATAATATGTATCATATTACGTAAGGTAATTGCAAATGTGCTTAAAAAAGCATT
>JAZOSB010000012.1:0-45036 GCA_045656865.1 Clostridia bacterium
CTGCCTTTTTCATTGCAGGAATTTTCTTTGTTACCTCGTTCTGTTTTGCTTTGAGTCCCTCAACCTCGTAAAGAAGAGCTCTTCTCTTGTCGTCAACGGCAATTATGGCATCAATATCCACATTTTCCTTTCTTCTTCCAAGAGCCGCCTTCACCTTTTCGGTTTCGCCTCTGATAAGTTTAAGATCCAACATTTTAAAACTTCCTTTCGTATATATAAACCTTTAATTTTTAGCTAAGCAAATCAACAAGCCTTGTTAAGTCAGCAACGGAATAAAATTCAAGCTCAACCTTTCCCTTGCGGTTACCCTTTATCTTTACCTTTGTACCGTATTTTTGAGAAAGAGTCCTTTCCACATCGGGATAAAGGCTGTCCTTGCCTTTTTTAAGCTTTTCCGGTTTTTTAGGCATTTCCTTACCCAAATTTTCCGCCTGTCTTACATTAAGTCCCTCGGCAATTATCCTTTTTGCCGCCTGGACTCTTTCTTCCCCCGCAGAAAGAGATAAAAGCGCACGGGCGTGTCCCATAGAAAGCTTATTTTCAGTAAGCATTTCTTTTATTTCATCCTCAAGAGAGAGGAGTCTGAGCATATTAGCAATATTGCTTCTGCTTTTTCCGACTCTTTCGCTGACTTTATCCTGAGTCATTGAGAATTTTTCCATCAAAGTTTTGTAGCCCATAGCTTCTTCGATGGGATTGAGGTCTTCCCTCTGCAAATTTTCTATAAGGGCAACCTCTGCAATCTGCAGTTCGTCGTAGGTTCTCACGATTGCAGGCATTTCGGTAAGTCCTGCAAGCTTACTTGCACGCCATCTGCGCTCACCTGCAATTATACTGTAATAGCCATTCTGCCCTTCAACCACTATAATAGGCTGTATTACGCCATGCTCCGAAATAGAATTTGCCAATGCCTGAAGCTGTTCACGGTCAAAATTCTTTCTGGGCTGGTCACGTCTTGGCTCAATAAGGCTGGTTTTAATCATCCTTACCTCGCTTGCGCCCTCCGTTTCAGAAGAATTTTCATTACGGCTTGTAACACCAAAAAGAGTGTCAAGCCCTTGTCCCAATACTCTTTTCATTCTTTTTCCTCCAAGTTTTCTGCGTCAACGCTTTCAATAAGCTCAAGGGCAAGCTCTGTATACGCTTCTGCGCCTTTTGACGACTCATCATAGTATATAACGGGTTTTCCAAAGCCGGGAGCTTCGGAAATTCGCACATTTCTGGGGATAATAGTCCTGTATACCTTGCCGGGGAAAAACCTCTTAACCTCGTCCACAACCTGCATCGCAAGGTTTGTTCGGGCATCATACATTGTCATTACAATTCCCTGTATATAGAGATTAGGGTTAAGAGCTTTCTTTATCCTTTTTATAGTTTCTATGAGCTGACTTACGCCCTCCAGCGCGTAAAACTCACACTGTACGGGGATAATTACGCTGTCTGCCGCAGTAAGGGTATTTATAGTGATAAGCCCCAAAGACGGAGGCGCATCTATAAGAATATAGTCAAATACCCCTCTCGCCGATGCAAGGCTTTCTTTAAGACGGTTTTCCCGCCCCATTACGCTTATAAGCTCAATCTCCGCCCCTGACAAATCAAGGTTTGACGGGCATACAGAAAGATTTTCGTACTCTGTTTCCACAGAAACATTTTCCATTTTATCCTCGTTTATAAGGCAGTCATATACGGTTTTCTCACACCGTCTTTTGTCTATACCCAGACCGCTTGTGGAATTTCCCTGAGGGTCTATATCAACAAGAAGAACTTTCTTTCCTGCCTTAGCAAGACACGCCGCAAGATTTACCGCGGTGGTAGTTTTTCCAACGCCGCCTTTCTGGTTTGCAATTGCTATTACTTTTCCCATGGAAATCCCTCCTTTTTCTTCATTTTTATTAATTATTATGTATTATAACACAAAATTGTTTCACGT
Source organism: Clostridia bacterium (assembly GCA_045656865.1). GTDB lineage: Bacteria > Bacillota > Clostridia > UMGS1883 > UMGS1883 > UMGS1883. The sequence continues at coordinate 1,931 of JAZOSB010000012.1, forward strand.
GAAACAATTTTTTATAAAAAAACAGAGTATTTTTCAAAAAACACTCTGTTTTCGCACTTTGAGGGTATATTCAACATAATTTTCATCCTCATTTTGCGTAAATTCCACCTTTTCCCCGCTTTCTTTAAGTATGTTTACGGTCTTTTTGACCGTGTTTCTGCAAAGAGGTATGTTTGAGTAGCGTAATTTTTTCTTGCCGTTTGCCATTTTTCTGTTAATTTGCTTTGCTAAAAGGGATACATCGTCTGCCGAAAGTTTTTCTTTTATCAGAAGCTCTGCCGCCTTTAGCTGTTCCTCTTTATCGTGTATTTTTATTAATTCTCTTGCCGATTCCTCGTCTGTACTGCTTTCTTCTATTTTAAATCTTGCTTCGGGAATTATTTTAAGAAGTTTTAGCTTTTCTGAAATATATTGACCGTTTACGGCAGCAGTTTTCACAATATCTTCTTTCTTTACTCCGTGATAGCTTAAAAGATTGTAGAAAGTTTCAGCCTCTTCAAAGGGGGTAAGGTCTTCTCTTTGAAGATTTTCTATAAGGCTAAGCTGGGCGCACTGTCTGTCACCTGCAACAAGTACAATTGCCGGCACTGTTTTTAACCCTGCCATTAATGCGGCACGAAAGCGTCTGTTTCCTGATATTATTTCGTACCCTGAGGTAGTTGTTCTTAATAAAAGAGGGGTTAAAATTCCCACTTCCTTTATAGAAGACGCAAGACTGTTGAGTTTTAAATGGTTATAATTTCTCCTTGTCTGGTAAGGGTTTGGCTTTATATCCTCAACATTTATACTTTTTATCTTCTGCCGGCTTATTTTCATTTAATTCATCCCTTTTATTATTTATATAACAATTTTAGCACATTAAAAGAGGGTATTAAAGAAAAATTTATCGCCTTATTACAACAAAAAGGACAAGCATTTTCAAAAAACGCTTGTCCTTTATTTAAATTATGGGCTTTTTAACAGGAGTTCCTGCTTTTCTGGGATATTTATCAGGTGTCGAAATGACCTTTCTTATAATTACAAGGGTGTGGACAATTTGAGAGGGGAGTCTTACCTCTTTTATTTCTTCAATTTCTCCACCCATTTCCCTTATTGCTTTTTTAGCTTTTTCCGTTTCCTCTTTTGGAGAGTTTCCTTTAAGAGCTACGAAATAACCGCCTACTTTTACAAAGGGCAGAGCGTATTCGGATAATACTGCAAGGTCTGCAACGGCTCTTGCTGTTGCAATGTCGTATTTTTCCCTGAAATTCTTATCTTTTCCTGCATCTTCTGCACGAAAATGAACTGCCTCTATGTTTTTTAAACCAAGTTCGCTTATTACATCATTTAAAAATCCTATTCTCTTGTTCAGGGAATCAAGCATAGTTACTTTTAAGTCATCCCTTACGATTTTAACGGGCAGGGATGGGAAGCCTGCTCCTGCACCTATATCAATAAGGCTCATTCCGTTTTCAAGCTTCCCGCTTAAAATAAGAGTTATTGAATCCAAAAAGTGCTTTTCTTTTACTTCATCAGGCTCGGTTATTGCAGTTAAATTCATAACTTTGTTATAGGAAATAAGCATTTCGCTGTATTTTGCAAACAATTTGTTTGCATTTTCCGAAACCGCCAAGCCTAATTTCTCTGCTTCTTTTATTAAATCCATACTTAACTCCTTTCTCCTGCAAGATAAATAAGAAGAACTCCTATATCCGCAGGGCTTACTCCGCTGATTCTGCTTGCTCTTCCGATGTTTTCGGGACGCATTTTTTCAAGTTTCTGTCTTGCTTCCGTCCTTAAACCGTATACCTTTGAGTAATCTATGTCCTCAGGAATGAGTTTTTTCTCGTTTTTGTTAAATCGTTCTACTTGCTCGAACTGTCTTTTTATATATCCCTCATATTTTACCGCAATTTCTGCCTGCTGCCAATGAGTTTTTTCTAATTCTGGCCGTTCTTTGTCAAATGGAGCAAGCTCTTCATACGAAAGCTCCGGTCTTCTGATAAGCTCTGCAAGTTTTATGCCTGTTGAAAGGGTTTGGCTTCCAATATTTTCCAAATATTTGTTAATTTCTTTACTTGGGGATATATTTACGGAGTTAATTCTCTCTATTTCTTTTTCTATATTGGCTTTCTTTTCAAGGAATTTATTATATCTTTCCTCGGAAATAAGCCCGATTTCGTATCCCGTGGGGGTTAACCTTAAATCTGCATTATCCTGACGGAGTAAAAGGCGGTATTCCGCCCTTGATGTGAGCATTCTGTAAGGCTCATTTGTTCCCTTTGTCACCAAATCATCAATTAAAACGCCTATATACGCTTCACTTCTGTCAAAAACAACAGGGTCTAAGCCCTTTAGCTTCCTTGCAGCGTTTATTCCTGCCATAAGTCCCTGTGCTGCAGCTTCCTCATAACCGCTTGTGCCGTTAAACTGACCTGCACCGTAGAGTCCCGGAATGTCACGCATTTCAAGAGTGGGGCGAAGCTGCAAGGGATTACAGCAATCATACTCAATTGCATAGGCACTTCGCATAATTTCTACATTTTCAAGCCCCTCCATAGTCTTTAACATATTGAGCTGAACATCCTCCGGGAGGCTTGTACTCATTCCCTGAAGATACATTTCCTCGGTAGTAAGTCCCATTGGCTCAATAAATACCTGATGGCGTTCACGGTCGGCAAATCGTACCACCTTATCCTCAATTGACGGACAATAACGAGGACCTACACCGTCAATAAGTCCGTTAAAAAGAGGACTTCTGTGAAGATTTTCCCTTATAATATCGTGGGTTTTTGTATTTGTATAAGTTAGATAACAGCAAACCCTGTTTTCTTCCTTTTCCGTTGTTTCAAAGGAAAACGGAACGATTTCCTCGTCACCCTCCTGCTTTTCAAGACGGGAAAAATCAACACTTCTTGCATGAACACGGGTGGGTGTACCGGTTTTAAAGCGCATCATTTCCACACCGAGCTTCTTAAGACTCTCACTAAGGCCGAGAGAAGGGAAGAGACCGTCAGGACCGCCGCTGTAACTGGTTTCACCGATAATTATTTTGCCCTCCATATATGTACCTGTGGAGATAATTACGGCTTTTGCATAGAATTTTGTGCCTGTATGGATAGCGAGGACAAATCCATCATCAGTTTTTTCAACGGTTTTAACCTCCGCCTGACGGATATAGAGGTTTTCCTGCTGTTCAAGACGCTTTTTCATCTCAATCTGATAGGCTCTTCTGTCAGTCTGCGCACGGAGAGAGTGTACGGCAGGACCCTTTCTGAGGTTAAGCATCCTTGTCTGAATCTTGGTTTTATCCGCAACCTTACCCATTTCACCGCCAAGAGCATCAATTTCGCGTACAAGATGGCCCTTTGCAGTACCGCCAATTGACGGATTGCAGGGGAGATTTGCAATAGAATCAAGATTTATTGTAAGAATTATTGTTTTCATACCGAGCCTTGCCGCTGCAAGTGCCGCTTCACAGCCTGCGTGTCCTGCACCTACTACGGCTATATCAAAATTGAAAGTACTATCCATAATTTCACTCACTTTCCTAGACAGAATTTTTCAAAAATCCTGTTTACTGTTTCCTGATTTATACTTATTCCCTCGGCTTCTCCGAGGTGTGCTACTGCGTTTTCAATATCAATTGCACAGAAATCGCTGAAAAATCCGTCCTCAATGGTTTCCTTTGCCTTTTTTATGCTTTCAGCCGCCCTTACAACTGCCTCAAACTGCCTTTCATTGGCAATAAATGCAGGATGCTCTGCCGTACCGATTATTTCTGACACGGCTTTTTTTACTTTTTCTATGCCTTCCTGCTCCTTGGCACTGATTTCTATATATCCCTCTTTATCATTTTCACCCAAATCTGTCTTATTTGCAACTAAAATATGGTCTTTTTCCGAAATTTTTTTTAAAATATCCTTTTCCTCGTCGGTTAATTCTCTTCCGCACTCGGTTACAAAGATACAAATATCGGCATTTTTAATGTAGTCGTAGCTAAGCTCCACACCGATTGATTCAACCACATCACTGCTCTCCCTGATACCTGCCGTATCACCGAATTTTACGGGGATTCCGTCAATATCGGCATACTCCTCAACAACATCACGGGTTGTACCTGCAATATCTGTTACAATTGCCTTTTTCTTCTCGATAAGGGCATTTAAAAGAGAGCTTTTTCCTGTATTGGGAATGCCGCAGATGGCACAGGTTATTCCGCTGTTTAATGCTTCACCGCGTCTTGCACTTTTTTTGAGTTCCAAAAGCTCATTTTCAATTCTGTCAAGCTTTCCCGAAAGCTCTCCTCCTGCAAAGGTATCTATATCCTCCTCGGGAAAATCGCTTGAAACCTGAATAGCCGCAAGTAAATCAAGAAGCTCCTCACGGATTTTAATAATAGGTTTTGTAATTGCACCGTCAAGTCGGTTTACTGCGGCGTAAAGTGCCTCATCCGTCTTGGATTCTATAATATCGTGGACTGCTTCCGCCTGAGTAAGACTCATTTTTCCGTTTAAGAATGCCCTTTTTGTAAATTCACCCTTCTCTGCCATGGATGAACCGTTTTCTATAAGGGCATCTATTATTCTTTCAACGCTTACCGGAGAGCCGTGACAGCTTATTTCGCAGACATTTTCACCTGTAAAGGAATTGGGTGCACGGAAAACACTTACCAAAACCTCGTCAATTTCCCTTTCGTTTAAAAAAGCCTTTCCGTAAACGATGGTATAACCCTCTGCTTCGGTTATTTTTTTATTGGATTTTACTGTTTTTTCCGTGATTTCAAGGGCTTTTTCACCGCTTACCCTTATTACGGCAATGCCACCCTTTCCGCGTGGGGTAGAAAGGGCACAAATTGTACTGTTTTGTGTCATTTTTTTCAACTCCAAAAAAATAAGAGGCAAAAGTATTCTTCTCATAAGACATTAATCTTACAAGAAAGACCTTTCACCTCTTTCTTTCAATATTTTATTAAACTCCGGCGATTTCGTTTTCTTTGCGATTGTATCTATACTTGGAAACGTAATCGTCACCGTATTCCTTTTTCTTTGTTGTAATAACAATACATCTGTGAGGGTCCTTACCGGTAGAATAGGTTGTTACATTTCTGTATTCCTGAAGAACTGAATGGATAATTCTTCTCTCATTAGGATTCATAGGCTCAAGAGTGATGCTCTTTCTTGTTCTTGCTACAATTCCTGCTGTTCTCTTTGCAAGCTTTATGAGAGTTTCCTCCCTCTTACCTCTGTAATTTTCTGTATCAATGGTAACACGGATGTAGTTTTCCTCACCCTTATTTACAACAAGTGATGTAAGGTACTGAAGAGCATCTAAGGTATCACCTCTTCTGCCGATTACCTTACCAGCCTCTTCACTGTCGCCTACAATTTCAACCCTTACACTTTCATCCTCATAAGAGCCTTTCAGTTGTACGTCTATACCGAAGCTTTCCATAACATCCTTAAGATATTTTTCAGCCTTCTGAAGAGGGGTAACCTCCATTTTTACTCTTACAACTGCATCTTCAGCACCTAAGCCGAGGATACCTCTTTTTCCCTCATTTATTACTTCAATTTCTACATTCTCTCTTGTGGTATTAAGCTCCTTGAGAGCTTCATTTACGGCTTCATCAATTGTTTTGCCGCTTTTTTCAACTATTATCATTTTTTCCGGTCCTTTCAGTGTTTTTTATGATGTCTTTTTTCTTTTTTTTCTCTTATTTCTTCCTGCTTTTCTTCTATCTGCTTCTTTATATTCTCATTTACAAATTTATTCATAATTGACTGCTGAATAAGCTGCACAACAGTAGATACTGTCCAGTAAAGTGACATACCGATAGGCATTGAATAAGTGAAGAAAGCAGTCATAAAAGGCATAATTTTAAGCATAGTATCGCTTGTATTGGGAACATCTGAATTCTGATTTGCTGCAGGCTTAGGCTGCTGTCTTTTTGTTATATAGCTGGAAAGTACTGTAGATGCTGTTGCAAGTGCGGGGAATATCCATACTGTCCATTCCTTAGGAGCAGTATTAGGAGCCTTTGTAAGGTCAATTCCGAAGAAATTAAAGTTAATGTTTGTTAATCCTGCTTTAACTTCATTTAACGCTTCATTTATACCCTTTGCACCCCAGAGATACATTTCATTTGTTCTTTCAGGTATACCGAGCTTTACTGCGAGAGTCTTTATTTCTTCACCCGACAAACCTAAAATGTGCTCAAAGGGATGGTAAATAACACCGATAAATCCAAAGAGTATAAACATCTGGATAAGGAGGGGAAGACATCCTCCCATTGGGTTTACATCATACTCTTTATAAAGCTTCTGCATTTCCATTGCAAGCTTGTCTTTATCATTTTTATATTTAGCCTGCAATTTATTCATTTCAGGCTGAATAAACTGAGTTTTAGCCATATTTTTCTGGCTTTTAAGTGTAAGAGGAATAGTAAGTAATTTAATAATTATAGTGGCTATGATAAGAGTAATTCCGTAGTTTTCGGTAAGGTTATAAATAGGTCTTATCAAAAAAGCCAAAGGTCCTGCTAAAAAGTACATTATTTTTCTCCTTTTTCATTACCGTAATCAGGGACAGGGTCATATCCTCCCTTACTGAAAGGATTGCACCGTAAAATTCTTTTTATAGACAAATAAAGCCCCTTTAATGCACCGTGTCTCTCAAATGCTTCCAAAGCATACATAGAGCAGGTCGGTGTAAAGCGGCAACAAGGTCTTTTTATGGGAGATATATATTTTTGATAAAATTTTATAAGTAAAATAAAAAGCTTTCTAATCACTTTATTTAAATAAAGAGCATTCACTAAACGCCTTTACTAATTCCTTTCCTATTTCGCTGTAAGAAGAATTTACGATACTTCCCCTTGCAACGATTACAATGTCATATCCCTCTTTTAAACCCTGTAAGTTTCTGTAATTCTCTTTTATAAGTCGTCTTGTTCTGTTCCTTACAACCGCACACCCTATTTTTGGAGATACAGTCAGTCCCAGCCGGTTAAAGTCATATTTATTTTTTCTGTAATAAACGACCAATCTTTTTTTTACTACAGATTTTCCTCTGTAATAAACTCTTTTAAAATCACTGTTTTCTTTAATTGAAATAATCTTCATTTTAAAACACACAGTGCGTGTGCTTCTGCACTATTATGCAGAAAGCACACGTCTGCCTCTCTGACGGCGTCTTCTGAGAACCTTTCTACCGTTAGCGGTACTCATTCTCTTTCTGAATCCGTGGTCTTTCTTTCTCTTTCTTACGTTAGGCTGATAAGTTCTGAGCATTTGTCTGCACCTCCTTAAATTTATAAAAGCCCTTTATAGAGGCTATTTTCACAACGATACCAGCTTAGTATATATAAACTTTGGTTTTTTGTCAACAATTTTTTTAAATTTTTAAAATTTTGAGTTTAAAAGTGTTGAAATCCGACGCCATATAAGTTATAATATATTAGATTAGTAAAATAATAATATTTATTATTTATTAAATACTTATTTATATTATAGGGCATTTATTAACAGTTTTTCGTCAAAATACGTGTTTTAAACACCTTTTACCCCTTTTTTCTCCGTTTTTAAGGGACTTATTAACAACTGTTATCAACAGCCCTGTTAACAATTTTTACAAAAAAGGAATGTTATTATGTCTGATTTAATGAGAATCTGGACAGAATGTTTAATTATCCTCGAGGAAGAGGTTTCTCCCGTTGGCTACAGCACGTGGATTAAGGATATTAAGCCTGTCGAAAAGACCGATACAACATTTAAACTTTCTGTCACAACCGAAATAATTAAAAATATGGTGCAGATACGCTATTATGACCTTATAAAGAACACTTTGACGGAAATTACAGGCAAAAATTATGAGGTTGAATTTTTAGTAGGTGAAATTATTCAGGAGAGAAAGAGCTTTACTCCCTCTTCTGTTTATGACAAGTTTACCTTCGATAATTTCGTCGTAGGTAATTCAAACCGTTTTGCACAGAGTGCATCACTTGCAGTTGCGGAGGTTCCTGCATATGCATACAACCCCCTCTTTCTTCACGGAGGAGTGGGACTTGGAAAGACACATCTTATGCACGCTATCGGTAACTACATAAAAAAGAATAATCCCGATGCAACCATCTTTTTTACCACTGCAGAGCATTTTACCAATGAGCTTATAAATTCAATCAAGGATAACAGAAATCAGGAATTTAGAGATAAATACAGAAACATTGATGTTCTTTTGATTGATGATATTCAGTTTATTGCAGGAAAAACCAATACTGAGGAAGAGTTTTTCCATACCTTTAATGCTCTTCACGAGGCTAATAAGCAGATAGTTATTACAAGCGACCGTCCTCCGGCTGAAATGAAAACTCTGCCGGAAAGGTTAAAAAGCCGTTTCGGTTGGGGGCTTGTATGTGAAATTCATCCGCCGGATTATGAAACAAGAATGGCCATTCTCCGCAAAAAGGCTCAGGATGACAATGTTATAATTTCTGATGAAATAATTGAATTTATAGCAGAAAGAGTTCCATCTAATATCCGTGAGCTTGAAGGAATTTTCAACCGTGTTGTTGCATACCGTTCTCTTCTTAATAAAGAAATAACCCTCGATATGGTTATGGAAATACTGAGTGAATACTCTAAAATGAGTGAAAACGAAATAACTCCCGAAAATATAATTGAAACCTGTGCAAAATTCTACGGAGTTAAAAAAGAGGATATATATAGCGACAAGAGGACAAAAACAATTGCCCTTGCAAGGCAGGTTTCAATGTATATTATAAAAGAGCTTACTAATTATTCCTATCCTAAAATAGGCTCTCTGATAGGTAAGGACCATTCAACCATCATTTATGCCATTAAAACAGTTACAAACATGATGGAAAATGATGAAGCTTTTAAGTTCAATGTTGAGGGTCTTATAAATGATATAAAGGGAAGTAATTAACACATTTCCTGTTAATTAACAGTCTGCGGTTAAAAAGTAAAAAAGTTGTTATTTTTTATAAACATTTTATTAACACTCACAAATGGCTTTATAAAAATAAGTAACGTGCTTTTTAACAGTTTTAACACCCTCTACTATTACTTTATATAAATATATATTTATTATATATAGGAGAAAGGATGAAAAAAAATGAAATTTTTCTGTGATACAAAAGCTTTTTCGGAAGCTATAAATATTGTTTCAAAAGCAGTTGCTGTTAAAAGTCCCATTCCTCACCTTGAGGGTATACTTCTTACTGCAACAGGCGGTACACTTACACTTCTTTCAAACAACCTTGAAATTTCAATCAAAACCTCACTTTCCGCAAATATAAGCGAGGAAGGAAGTATTGTTTTAAATTCCAAGATGCTCAGTGATATTGTAAGAAAGCTTCCCGAGGATGTTTGTGAGGTTACAACAAACGATAAATATAATGTTTCAATTGTTTGTAAGAATGCAGATTATAAGATTGTCGGTCTTAATGCAGACGAATTTCCTCAGCCCCCTATGATTGCAAAAAAGAGCAGTATTAAAATCTCCAGTGAAAAGCTTCGTGAAATAATAGGAAAAACTCTTTTTGCAGTTTCTCTTGATAACGCAAGAAAGATATTAACAGGCTCTCTTTTTGAAATAGAAAACGGCAATCTTACAGTTGTTGCAGTTGACGGATACCGCCTTGCTCTTACTAAAATGGAGCTTACCGGTGAAAATAATGATTCAAAATTCATTATTCCCGGAAAAACACAGAGTGAAATTTCAAAAATTATAAGCGGTAAAAAGGATGAAGAAATAAACATAGCTTTCAGCGAAAACTACGCTCTTATAGAGGGTGAGGGTATAACAATTACCTCCCGCCTTATAGAGGGTGAATTTTTCTCCTATCGTAACACAATCCCCTCTGAATCAAAATATATCGTTAAAACCGATTGTTACGCTTTTAACAAGGCTATTGAAAGAGTGGAGCCTATTATTGATGAGGTAAGCAAAAACTGCGTACGCTTCAAATTTGAGGACGGAAAGATTATTATAAGCTGTGAAACTGTTCTCGGTAAGGTAAATGACATTGTAGAATGTGATTACTACGGTGAAAGCATTGAAATAGGCTTTAACTACAAATATCTTCACGATGCCGTTTCAAGATGTGAGGGTGAAGAGATTGAGCTTAAGATGAATTCCCCCTTTAATCCTCTTATTATAAATTCAGTTGATGACGAAAGCTGCCTGTTTATGGTGCTTCCTGTAAGAATATAAAAGGACTAAATTATGGAAAAAATTAAAATAACAACAGAATATATAAAGCTTGACTCTGCTTTAAAATACTCTGGAATTGCTGAAAACGGCGCACACGCCAAGGAAATGGTTTTAGAGGGTTTAGTTACCGTAAATGGTGAAAAAGAGCTTAGACGCGGCAGAAAGCTTTATAAAGGTGATATATTTAAAATAGATGATGAGGAATTTGAAATAGGATGAAAGCCTCAAATTTAGAACTTTATAATTTCAGAAATTATGAATATGAAAATATTTCGTTTTCTGACGGTGTAAATATAATACACGGTGAAAATGGTATGGGAAAAACAAACATACTGGAGGCTGTTTATTATTTTTCATACGGCAGAAGCTTTCGTAGCGGCGGAAAAGAAGTTATAAAAGACGGGGAAAAGGAAGCAAGGATTTCACTTTCATTTGAAAACAGCCTGCGAAAGCTTGAAAGCGATATAAAATTCTTAAACGGAAAAAGAAAAGAAATATATATAAATGAGATTGAGCTTAAAAAAACAAGTCAGCTGCTCGGTAATTTTATATGTGTTCTTTTCACTCCTGATGAAATGGGAATTATAAAAGGAATGCCTGAGGTAAGGAGAAAATTTTGTGACAGCTCAATTATGCCCCTTCGCCCAAATTATATTAAAGAGCTTATAAAATATAGAAATATACTGTCACAGAAAACAGCTCTTTTAAAATCAAGACAGTATGAAACCTTAGACATATGGAACGAAAAATTAGCCGAAACTGGAAGCCGTATAATGGCACTTAGGGAAAGCTATATAGAAAGAATAAACAAGAAAGCAAAAGAAATTCAAAATGAAATTTCCGGTGGAAAAGAGGAGCTTTCACTTGTTTATAATCCGTCTGTGAAATTAAAGGAAAATTACCTTGAAAAGCTTTCGGAATATAAGGAAAAAGAGAAAGAAAACCTTTTCTGTACGGTAGGTGTTCACCGTGACGATATTGATATTTTCATAAATGGAAAGCCTGCAAAAAATTATGCAAGTCAGGGACAGATAAGAACTGCAGTTTTAAGTCTTAAACTCGCAGAAACGGAAATAATTAAAGAAGAATCGGGCGAATATCCCGTAATGCTTCTTGATGATATTTTAAGTGAACTTGATAAATCAAGACGTGAGTTTTTAATATCAAGAATTAAGGGAAAACAGATTATAATAACCTGTACGGATATTGAAAATTACTTTAACGATAATGTAAATATTATAGAAATAAAAGACGGTAAAAAGGTAAACTGATATGTTTTTACACATAGGCGAGGGAAAGGTAATTTCAAAAAAGAATATAATAGGAATTTTTGATTTGGAGAATACCTCCGTCAGCAAAAAAACACGGGAATTTCTTCGTATCAACGAGAAAAAAGGAAACACGGAATATATAGGATACGAAATCCCTAAAACATACATTCTGGAGGACAGAAAAAAAGGTGAAAAAGTGGTTTTCACCCATATTTCTACCCAGACACTACAGAAAAGAGCAGAAAGGAATGACTCATTTGGAACAGAAAATTAATACTTCCTATGACGAAACTCAAATACAGGTATTGGAAGGTCTTGAAGCCGTAAGGAAAAGACCCGGTATGTACATCGGTTCAACTTCGGCAAGGGGTCTTCATCACCTTGTTTACGAAATTGTGGATAACAGTATTGACGAAGCATTGGCAGGTTACTGTACGGAAATTAATGTAACTCTTAACGATGATAATTCTGTTACAGTAAAGGATAACGGCCGAGGTATGCCCCACGGTATTCATCCCAAAATGGGTATTTCCACAATTGACGTTATTTTTACCGTGCTTCACGCAGGAGGTAAGTTCGGCGGCGGCGGATACAAGGTTTCGGGCGGTCTTCACGGTGTTGGTGCATCTGTTGTTAATGCCCTTTCCACCAAGCTTGAGGTAGAAGTACACGACGGTGAAAATATATGGTTCCAGAGCTATAAGAGAGGCGTTCCCGACGGCGAAGTTCACACAATAGGAAAAACCGATAAAACAGGTACCGAGGTAACATTTTGGGCAGATGGAGAAATCTTTGAAGAAACGGTTTACGACTATGATGTTCTCCTTAAAAGACTTCGTGAACAGGCATTTCTTAACGGCGGTATAAAGATTGTTTTCAAGGATGACCGCGAGGATAAGAAAGAAGAAATACTTCACTATGACGGCGGTATAAAGAACTTCGTTTCATACATTTTAAACGACAAAAAATTGAGAAAAGATACTTTGGAAGAAATACACTCCGATGTAATTTACGTGAGCGGTGAAAAGAACGGCTCAATGGCAGAGGTTGCTCTCCAGTGGAACAACGGCTATGATGAAATTATTGAGTCATTTGCAAATAATATTTCAACTACCGAGGGCGGTACTCACGAAACAGGTTTTAAGTCTGCTCTTACAAAGGTGCTTGTTGAATACGGAAAGAAGTACAAGCTTATAAAGGATAACGAGGAACTGACAGGTGAAGATGCCCGTGAGGGTCTTGTTGCCGTAATTTCCGTTAAGCTTGAAGAGCCTCAGTTTGAAGGACAGACTAAAACGAAGCTCGGTAACAGTGAAATCCGCGGTCTTGTGGAAAATATGCTCAAAGAAAAGCTTGCAGATTTCCTTGAAGAAAACCCAAATGTAGGCAGAGCAATAATTGAAAAAGCACTTATGGCATCCCGTGCAAGACTTGCCGCAAGAAGAGCAAGAGAAGCAACGAGAAAAACACCTCTCGGCTCATCTTCACTTCCAGGTAAGCTTACCGACTGTATTGTAAAAGATCCCACAAAGACAGAAATATACATTGTCGAGGGTGATAGCGCCGGCGGCTCCGCTAAAAACGGCCGTGACAGTAAGTATCAGGCAATTCTTCCTCTCTGGGGTAAGATGCTGAACGTTGAAAAGGCAAGAGAAGACAAGGTTTACGGCAATGATAAGCTGACACCCGTTATTCAGGCATTGGGTACGGGAATTGGCGGTGAATTTAATATTGAAAAGCTCCGTTACGACAAAGTAATCATTATGGCGGATGCCGACGTCGACGGTGCGCATATTCAGACACTTCTCCTTACTTTCTTCTTCAGATTTATGAGAGAGCTTGTAGAAACAGGTCATATATACCTTGCAAAACCTCCGCTTTATAAGGTAAGCCGCGGTAAGAGAAGCGAGGTTGCATTCAGCGATGAGGAACGCGACAGAATAAGCGAAGAAATGAAAAACGGTGACCCCAATGCAAAGGTTGACATCAGCCGTTACAAAGGTCTTGGTGAAATGGACCCCGATGAACTTTGGGAAACAACAATGGATCCCAAAAACAGAATTCTCCTCAAGGTTACATTGGAGGATGCACAGAAAGCTGACGAAATATTCAGTATACTTATGGGTGACGAGGTAGAACCCAGACGTCAGTTCATTGAGGACAACGCACAGTACGTTACTAATTTGGACGTATAAGCGGAAAGGAAATAAAAGATATGGCTAAAAATAAAAAATACGAAGATTCACATTTTGAGGAATACTTCGATACCCAAACCATTGTAAATATTGATATTGAAGACAGAATGAAAGAGGCTTTTATCGACTATGCAATGAGCGTTATCGTAAGCCGTGCACTCCCCGATGTGCGTGATGGTCTTAAGCCCGTACACAGAAGAATACTCTACTCAATGTACGAGGAAAACCTTACCCACGACAAGCCTTTCTTTAAATCCGCTACCACAGTTGGTAACGTTATAGGTAGATATCATCCCCACGGTGATGCTTCTGTTTACGATGCACTTGTAAGAATGGCACAGGATTTCTCTATGCGTTATCCTCTTATTGAGGGTCACGGTAACTTCGGTAGTGTGGACGGTGACCCGCCTGCTGCATACCGTTATACGGAAGCAAGAATGAGCAAGCTTTCCAATGTTCTTCTGGAAAATATCGAGAAGGACACTGTTGATTTTGCTCCCAACTTCGACGAAAAGAGAAAAGAACCAACAATTCTTCCCACAAGAGTGCCCACACTTCTTATTAACGGAAGCAGCGGTATTGCCGTTGGTATGGCAACAAATATACCTCCTCACAACCTGACAGAAGTACTTAACGGTGCTATGGCACAGATAGATAATCCTGACATCACCGTTGAGGAGCTTATGGAACATATTCAAGGTCCCGATTTTCCCACAAGCGGTACAATTATGGGAAGAAGCGGTATCCGTAGTGCATATAATACAGGTAGGGGTAAAATAGTAATCCGTGCGAAAGCAACTATTGAGGAACATAAGGACGGCACAAGCTCCATTATCGTTACAGAACTTCCCTATCAGGTTAACAAGAAAATGCTTGTGGAATCCATTGCAAACCTTGTTAAGGAGAAGAAAATCGAGGGACTTTCCGACATTGACGACCATTCATCCGACCGTGTAGGCATCCGTCTTGAAATTTTCCTCAAAAGAGATGCAAACCCGCAGGTTGTACTTAATCAGCTTTATAAATATACCAGACTTCAGGATAGTTTCAGCGTAAACCTTCTTGCAATCTGTGACGGAAAGCCCAAAACAATGGGACTTAAGGAAGTTTTAGATAACTTCATCACATTCCAGAAGGAAATCGTTACAAGAAGAATCAAGTTTGATAAGGCAAAAGCAGAAGCGAGAATGCATATCCTCGAAGGACTCCGCATAGCCCTTGCAAATATTGATGAAATTATCGACGTAATCAGAAATTCCTATGATGACGCCAAGGAAAATCTTATGGCTCGCTTCGGTTTCTCCGAAATTCAGGCACAGAGCGTACTTGATATGCGTCTTGCACAGCTCCAGAAGCTGAACGGAGAAAAGATTGACGACGAATATAACGAGCTTACCGCAAGAGTGGAAGAATACATTGCAATTCTTGGCGACGAAGCTCTTCTTCTCGGTCAGATTAAGAAAGAGCTTACCGAAATCCGTGACAAATTCGGTGACGAGAGAAGAACAAACATTGAAAATGTTATGACGGAAATCGACATAGAAGACCTTATCGAGGAAGAAGAAAGTGTAATAACACTTACCAATGCAGGTTATATTAAACGTATGCCCACCTCAACATACACAAGTCAGCACAGAGGTGGTAAGGGTATCAAGGGTATGACCACCAAGGATGAGGATTTTGTAAAGACTATTATGGTGGCATCAACCCACGACAATATGCTGTTCTTCACAAACCGCGGAAGAATGTACCGCCTGAAAGGGTATCAGATTCCCGAATCAAGCCGTCAGGCAAAGGGCAGTGCAATCGTAAACCTGCTCCCCGTGGAAAAGGATGAATATGTAACAGCTCTTATTGCTCTTCGGGAATTTGAGGATGATAAATACCTTCTTATGTGTACAAGAAACGGTGTAATCAAGAAAACTGCCGTTACAGACTATAATACAGCCAGAAAGGGTGGTATTATCGGTATTTCCCTTGATGAGGGTGACGAGCTTATCAGAGTAGAGCTTACAAACGGTGAAAACGATGTTGTAATCGGTACGCATAACGGCATGGCAATCCGCTTTAATGAAAAGGATGTCCGCTCTATGGGCAGAGTAACACGCGGTGTTAAGGCAATCACTCTCCGTAATGGTGACTATATCGTGGGAATGTGCCTTGCAACTGAGGATACACAGCTTCTTGCCGTGTCCGAGCTTGGCTATGGTAAGAGAACTGACCTTTCCGAATACCGTGTTCAGTCCCGTGGCGGTGTAGGTATAAAGACCTATAAGTGCAGTGATGTGACGGGTAATGTGGTAAGTGTTACCACCGTTAAGGATGATGAGGATATTATGCTGATTACCTCCGAGGGTGTTATCATAAGAATCCCTGCATCAGGTATCAGCACCATAGGAAGAAGCACCAAGGGTGTACGCCTTATGCGTCTTAAGGACGGAGTAAAGGTTGTTTCAATAGGTATTACCGAGCATGAAGAGCCTGAGGAAGAAACAGAAAACCCCGAAAATCCTGCAGAGGAAACAGTGCAGACCCCAGAGGTGCCTGCTGAATAATGAGGGAGGTTAAATAATGAACGATAAGGATAATACTTTCATATTTAAACCCGATGAAATTGAAATTTTAGAGGATAAACCCCATATAGACAGAAGTCCGCGGGATGAATACAGCAGGGCAAGGAGAACAGAAGCCCCCAGAAAAGAGGAAAAACCGTCCATACTTCCTTATGTGGCAGTAGGTCTTGCCGTTGTCCTGCTTATAACCGTAATTTTGGGTGTATTGGTGTTAAGAGGGGATATAAGCTTCAGAAAAGAAACGGAAGAACCTCCCATACCGCCCGTAGCAGAGGTGGAAGAGGAGGAAGAAACCGAGCCTGAGGAAGAGGTAGAAACCACTCAAAAATGGGAAATAACCTTTGACCCTGACGGAGTTTACCATATGGAAAGCGGAAACGGATATGCCGTTTTTACAGACTGGTATGATGCCTCGGGGAAAAAGGTAAATTCAAGGAAAAAGGTTTACATTACCTCAGAAACAGACATCAGGGATAACGGAAAAAGAATTTCTGCAGATGCATTTATCTATATTATAAAAAATCAGGGCGGAAGCAGTGTGTTTTTCCAGAGTGAGGTTGAAACGGAAAGCGACAAAATTATTTCCATAACCTATGACAGCCGTGGTTTTGAGGAGGAAGAGCCGGAAGAACTTCCCGAAGAAACAGTGGGTGAGGAAACCCCGACAGAAACTCCCGAAGTTCCCGAAACAACTCCCGAAAAAGAGCCTGAAACTGAGCCAACACCTCAGGAAGGCGAAGCAATAGAATAATAAAAAGGAGCTGTAGCAAAATGAATCCCATTTTGCTACAGCCCCTTTTCTATACAAAAAAACCACAACCGAAGTTGTGGTTTTTTGAATACGTTCTGTAAGATAAGAAAGTTATCTTTTGCTGAACTGAGGTGCACGACGAGCGCCCTTTAAACCGTATTTCTTTCTTTCCTTCATTCTGGGGTCACGAGTAAGGAAGCCAGCCTGCTTAAGTACGGGTCTGTAAGCTTCTTCGTCAACCTTCAGAAGTGCACGTGCGATACCGTGACGGATAGCACCTGCCTGACCTGTGAATCCACCGCCGTGCACGTTACAAATAACGTCAAACTTGCCTTCTGTGCCTGTAGCAACGAGGGGCTGACGGAGAATAGCCTTGAGTGTCTCAAGTCCGAAATAATCGTCAATAGTTCTCTTGTTGATTGTGATTTCGCCTTTACCGGGAACGAGGCGAACACGAGCAACAGACTTCTTTCTTCTACCTGTTCCGAAATACTGTGTGATTGCCATTTAATTCACCCTCCCTTATTTAATGTCGCGAGTCCAAACCTCGGGCATCTGTGCCTGATGGTTGTGTTCGCTACCCTTGTAAACTCTGAGTCTTGTGAGTGCGCTTCTGCCGATTGTTGTAGCGGGAAGCATACCCTTGATTGCAAGATACATAGCTCTGTCAGCGTTCTTCTCCATCATATCCTTTGCACTAACAGTCTTAAGACCGCCAATCCAACCTGTATGACGATAGTAGTTCTTCTGAAGGAGCTTGTTTCCTGTAAATACTGCCTTGTCACAGTTGAGAACGATTACATGGTCTCCGCAATCAACGTGGGGAGTGTAAGTTACCTTTTCCTTACCGCGAAGGATGCTTGCAGCCTGTGCAGCAACACGACCAACACTCTTACCGGTTGCATCGATAATGTACCATTTTCTCTGAACCTGACCTGCTTTTTCCATAGTGGTCTTCATGTGGTTTTCCTCCTAAAAATAATAATTTCTTTTTTCAGCAAGAGTTATTGTAATACAGAAAAAACCTTTTGTCAACACTTTTTTGAAAATAATTTAATTTACAAAGTAAATGCTCTTAATTGCTCTTGTTTTCTCTCTCAACCTCTCGTATTCTCACGTGGCAAATTAAAAAAGAGTAAAATTTTTACAGCTTGATTTAGGCTTTTTTTTATTGTATAATAGGAAAAGATGAAAAATCGTGGAGGAAACTGTATGCGATGCTTTAAATATAATTTTATAAAAATACTGACAGCACTTTTCTTTGTGGTGCTTTTCGGTGCAACGGTTTATGCTACTGAAAATAAATTTGATATTTATACCTTCGGGGATAGTGGTAATCCCGATACAAGGGTGTCAGTGCAGATAATTGGCGAGGAATTAACAATGGTGCTTCCCTCGGCGGTGAAGCCCGAAAGCCTGACCCTTTTTTCGGGATGGGAAAATTCTTCCGAAATATATATGGACGGTGATTTAAAAAGGGAATCTTTCATTTCAGGCAGGAGGATAAACCTTGACGACTTCTGCGCAAACGGTAACTATAAGCTTAAATTTATAAATGGTGAAGAAGAGTACACGGTACGCTTTCTTTTCTCTGAAAATGTTCCCTCGCTTTTCCTTGTGAGTGATAATCCCGGGGAAAAAGGACGCGAATGGGTGGAAGCAAGCCAAGACAAATCAAATAAAGCAACAGGCAGAATGGTGCTATTAAAGGAGGATGGCACCTTGGTGCATCAGGGGGCTTTAACTCAAATCAAGGGGCGTGGAAACAGCACATGGATAGGGAAGAAAAAACCCTACCAGATAAAAACCGATACAAAGGTTGACCTGCTCCAGACGGAAAACCCCAAAAATAAGTCAAAAACTTGGGTGCTTCTTGCAAATTATCTTGACCTTTCGCTGATGAATAATTCCATTGCCCTCGGCTTGGGCAAGGCTATGGGAATGGAAACCAATATAGAAAACACGCACATAGATTTGTATTATGATGGGCAGTATCGCGGAAGCTATCTTCTTTCCGAAAAGGTGGAGGTAGGCAAGGGCAGGGTAAATATAACCGACCTTGAGAAAATAAACGAAGAAGAAAATGACGGCACGGACATTGAAGAGCTTCCAATAGCAAATTCCACTACCGAAAACGGTGCATTTTTTACCTATTGCGAAAATATGAAGTCACCCGAGGATGTTTCGGGCGGTTATCTTCTGGAAATGGACTACGAATACCGTGCGTTGGAGGAGGCTTGCTACTTCCGCACTACCCGTGGTCAGTATGTAGTTGTAAAAAGCCCCGAATATGCCTCCAGAGAGGAAATGAATTATATTGCTTCTCTTTATCAGGAGTACGAGGATGCCGTATACAACAGCGGTATAAACCCCGAAACAGGGAAAGCGTACACCGACTACGTTGACGGTGAGAGTGTGGCTAGCTACTATATTATGAATGAATTTACCAAGGCGAGGGACTTTTTCTCCAGCTCCGCATATCTGTATAAGGACAGCGGTGAAGAAAAAATGAAGATGGGACCCTTGTGGGACTATGACCTCAGCTTCGGCAAGAGCAGGTATGAGGAAAATACACAGGAGCCGTCCTACGGATTGTCTGTCTATAACACCGCTTTCGGGGAAAAGCTTCTCCAAATCCCCTCTTTCCGCGTGCTTCTTTCAGGCATATATGAAGAAAAGCTTTACCCTATTGTAAAAGATTTTGACCTTGGGAAAGACCGATTGAGGGCATCTGCGTTGTCCAATGCACATATGTGGCACTCAGGAGAAAATTGGGAGGAAGATGTGCAAAACCTCCGTACCTTTATAAATGAAAGAGCGTGGTATTTAAGGGATACATTCTATTCTTTAGCGGAGAACACCGCATATAAAAAAGGTCGGTACAGTGATGTGCTTGAAAATGACTGGTACCTTGATGCCGTGACAAAGGCAACGGATAAAGGATATATGAACGGTGTCAGCGACAGCTTTTTTGACCCATATTCCAAGGTAAGACGCTCAGAAACGGCACAAGTGCTGTTCAATATGTCGGGAGCAAAAGCGACAGCCTTTAAAAATCAGTTTGCAGACGTAAATGAGGGCGACTGGTTTGCAGATGCCGTAAGCTGGGCGGTGAAAAAGGGCGTAATGTCAGGAATTTCAAAGGGTGCTTTTAACCCGAATCAGTACATTACCCGAGAGGAATTTGTGACGGCACTTTACCGCTACGCAGGAAAGCCGAAAGCAAACGGAAACCTCACCAGATTTGCCGACAGCGGAGATGTTTCGGCAGAAGCACGAAATGCCGTAAGGTGGGCGGTAGGGAAAAATATTTTGCAGGGTGACGGAAACCTTTGCCTTAACCTGAAAGGATATATAACCCGTGCCGAGCTTGCCACCATTCTTGTAAAGTATAAATAAGGAAGAAAATTATGCAGAAATTATTAAGCTACATCCGTCGCGGTGTTGATGATTACAAAATGATAGATGAAAACGACCATATTACCGTGGGCGTATCGGGGGGAAAGGATTCCCTTGCTCTTCTGTGCGGACTTGCGAAGCTGAGGATGTTTTACCCCAAGCCTTTTAAGCTTTCTGCAGTAACTTTAGATATGGGCTTTGGAATGGATTTTAGTCCCGTTGCCGACCTTTGCAAAGAGCTTGAGGTGGAATATGTACTGAAAAAAACAGACATTGCCGAGATTCTCTTTGACATACGGAAAGAATCCAACCCCTGCTCCCTCTGTGCGAAAATGCGCAGGGGTGCGCTTCACGATGCCGCGTTGGAGCTTGGCAGTCACAAGGTTGCTCTCGGTCATCATAATGATGATGCACTCGATACATTTATGCTTTCGCTTGTGTACGAGGGGAGAGTAAACTGCTTTTCGCCCGTCACATACCTTGACAGAAAGGACATCACCCTTATCCGTCCGCTCATTTATGCCCCCGAAAACTATATCACGGGCTTTGCAAAACGGCAGGAATTACCCATTGTGAAAAACCGTTGTCCAGAGGATAAGAGAACGAAAAGGGAATACGCGAAGAACCTCATAAAACAGCTTGAAAAGGAAAATCCAGGCTTTAAAACGAGGTTGTTTACGGCAATTGAAGGCTCTCACGCAGGAAACTTTGGAATTTTCCCGGAGTAATATTGACAAACATAACCAATAATGATAAACTATATTAGCACTCTAAAGATTAGAGTGCTAATATTAGCCTAATGGGAACCAAACCCTATAAGGTTTTAAAAGGGAAATTTTGCATAATACTGCAGAAAATCCTGCGAATATACGACCGTATTATTCTTGAATTTTCTTTGTCTTATAACAAAATTTCCTCTTTTGAAACTCTTCGACCTTAAACGCAGAGAAATTTAGTGCAATTTCAATGCGGAGGAAGAAGATAGGCGGTCGCCTTTCAATGACGACAAATTAAAATTGCACAAATTAATCAAGTTTAAGGCTTATGGGGCTTGATTCCCATTAGGCTCATGAAAGGAAGTTTTTATCATGGCAAAGAAGCAGTTTAAAGCAGAATCCAAAAGACTGCTGGATATGATGATTAACTCAATTTATACTCACAAGGAGATTTTCCTGCGTGAGATTATTTCCAATTCCTCTGACGCACTTGACAAGCTGTGCTACAAGTCCATCACCGACGGAAAGACGGGCATCAGCCGTGAGGACCTTTATATTAAGGTAACAATCGACAAGGAAAACCGTATAATAAAGGTAAGCGACAACGGTATCGGTATGACCGCCGAGGAGCTTGAGAAAAACCTCGGTACAATTGCAAAAAGCGGTTCTCTCCAGTTCAAAACCGATATGGAGAAGCAGGAGGATATTGACATCATCGGTCAGTTCGGTGTAGGCTTTTACAGTGCATTTATGGTAGCTGAAAAGGTTACTGTTATTACCAGGTCATTTGGCGAGGAGCAGGCATACTGCTGGGAATCGGACGGTGCTGACGGCTACACCATTACCGAAACAGGCAAGGACGGTCACGGTACAGACATTTATATGAAGATAAAGGCAGACGGAGAGGAGGAAAAATACAGCGAATACCTCGAAACCTTTATGCTTCGTTCTCTTATCAAGAAATATTCCGACTACATCCGATACCCCATCAAGATGGATATTGAAAAATCGAGAAAGGTCGAAAAACCCGACTCCGACAAGCCCGAATATGAAAAGTATATCGAGGAAGAAACCGTTAACAGCATGGTACCCTTGTGGCAGAGAAGCAAGGACGAGGTTTCTGACGAGGACCTAAACGGCTTTTACAAGGACAAGTTCTTTGATATGAAAGACCCTGCCCTCACAATCCGTGCAGATGTCGAGGGTGCATTCTCCTACAAGGCCCTTTTGTTTGTTCCTGAAAACACTCCTATGGGCTACTATACCAAGGAATACAGAAAGGGACTGGAGCTTTATTCCTCGGGCGTTATGATTATGGACAATTGTGAGGATCTTATTCCCGAGCATTTCCGTTTTGTAAAGGGTGTTGTGGACTCTCAGGATTTGTCGCTTAACATTTCACGTGAAATGCTTCAGCACGACCGTCAGCTTACTGCAATCCGTAATAATATTGAGAAGAAAATCAAGCAGGAGCTTAAAAAGCTTCTTAACAACGACCCCGAAAAGTACGAAAAATTCTGGCAGAGCTTCGGTCTTCAGCTTAAATACGGTATCGTTGCCGACTACGGTGCACACCGTGAGCTTCTCAAGGACTTGATTTTGTATCATTCCTCCAATGATAAGAAGCTTGTAACCCTCCAGCGTTATGTGGAGCTTATGCCCGAGGAACAGAAGTATATTTACTATGCCTGCGGTGAAACTGTTGCCAAGATTGACAATCTTCCCCAGACAGAGCCTTTAAAGGACAAGGGCTATTCCATCCTTTATATGACAGATGAGGTTGACGAATTTGTTATAAATATGCTTGGTGAAATTGACGGTAAGCAGTTTAAGAGCATCAACGACAAGGACCTCGGCATTGAAACCGAGGAGGAGAAGAGCGATATAGAGGCAAAGCAGGAGGAAAATCAGGTAATGCTTGACTATCTCCGTGACTCTCTTGACGGCAAGGTTATGGCAGTTCGCCTTTCCAATAAGCTGAAATCCCACCCTGTATGCCTTACAACAGACGGTGAGGTTTCCCTTGAAATGGAAAAATACTTTGCAACAATCCCCGGTGACCATCCCGATGTGAAAGCACAGAGAGTTCTGGAGATAAACCCGACTCACAAGGCTTTCTATATGCTTCAGGATACATGGCAGCTTGACAAGGATAGATGTGCAAAACTCGGTAAGCTTCTTTATAATCAGGCACTTCTTATAGCAGATATATCTATTGAAAACCCTGCCGAGTATACAGACTTATTCTGGGAATTAATTTAAATTGAATAATTATATAAAAAAGGAAGTCAGTAATGACTTCCTTTTTGTGTTAGTTAGAATATGTTTCTGTGCGGAGTGTTGTGTACTCGTATTCTCCCGTTCCGTCAAATATTTCGTAGAGAGGTGTTCCCCTATCATCCATGCCTACCCAATCACGCAGGGGAATATCAAGTGAATTGGAGATAAGGAATGCAACAAAATTTCTTGTCGCAGGAACACTGTTTTTTGCATCAAGGTAATGAGGCTTAAGATTTGCTCCATTCACCAGACCGAGGCTTTCTCCCTTTCGGGTATAGCCAAAGGGAAAAGTTCCCTTTAATGTTGAATCATCATAACCAAGCACGCAAACGAGCATTTTTACAGCCTGAGCAACGGTAACTGCCTCGTCAGGGTGGAAGGTAAAGTCAGGAAATCCGTTGATGTAACCCTTCAGTCTGGCAACTTCCACATAATTTTTAGACCAATGGGACTGTGTATCGGTAAAAGAAGCATTTCCAAGGGAGTTTTTCACCGTATCCTCAAGCCCCTTTATCCGGCAGAGAATAACGGAAAATTCCGCGCGGGTGATGGTGTCCTCTCCTCTGAAGTTGCCGTTGGTATCGCCCACCATAATTTTAAGGTTGTTTACATCTTCCACAGATTTTGAAATAACATCAGCACTTATTTCGGGAAAATCCTGTGCAAATGCACTTCCAAGTGGAAGTGTCATAACCAACATAAGAGCAATTGATATAATTTTTTTCTTAAACATATAAAAGCCACCTTTCTTGGAATTATTATACACAAAATGTAAGGATTTGTCAATTTTCTTGTTCGGAATGGGTGAAAAAGACTTTCTTAATTAATTTATACAAAATTACTATGCCTATAATAACGTAGATGCACGCAAGATGCAGGACAATTTCGTAAATTGTCACAAGGTTGACCCCACCGACAATGCAGGGTTGAGTTATTTCCTGTCTCCATTTCAGAATATCGACCAGATTGTAAATACCTGCATATATAAACCGGCAGGAAACACCAAGGAGCAAAATCCTGAAAAGGCATCTGAGAAAACTACATTCTTTCATAAAACCATCTCCTGTAAAAAATTTGTGCAATAAAAAAGTGCGCAGCCCTCAGGACTACGCACCGAAAAATGCACGCCCTGATTGTTGCGACACAAACAGAATAAAGCAAACCCACACAAGTATGCAAAGTAAAGCATGCATTTTTACACTAAGTAAAATTACACGCTTGTGCAAGGATTATACCTAATATTCTATTTATGTCGCAAAATTATTCTATCATAATATGGCAGAATATACAACTATTTTTTAAAAATTCCCTTTACAAGACAAAAAACAGATGCAACCCAGCGTTTACATCTGTTTTTATCAGTTTATTCTGGTTTTGTTTCCAAAAGTGGCATACCCATTTTTTCACGAATCTGATTTTCAATCATATCGGTAAAGTCGGGATTTTCAATCATATAATTCTTTACGTTTTCGCGCCCCTGACCGAGTCTTTCGTCGTTATAACTAAACCACGAACCACCCTTTTTAATGATTTCAAGGTTTACCGCTACATCAAGGATATTACCCTCGCGGGAGATTCCCTTTCCGTACATCATATCAAACTCCGCCTCACGGAATGGGGGAGCGACCTTATTCTTAACAATCTTTACTCGGGTGCGGTTTCCGATAAATTCGCTACCGTTTTTAAGGACTTCAATCTTTCTTACATCCATTCGTACAGATGCGTAGAATTTCAGCGCGCGTCCGCCTGCTGTTGTTTCGGGATTGCCGTACATAACGCCGATTTTTTCACGGAGCTGATTGATAAATATGCAGATAGTGTTGCTCTTATTTACAACACCTGCCAGTTTACGCAGTGCCTGACTCATCAGTCTTGCCTGAACACCAACGTGGCTGTCGCCCATTTCACCGTCAATTTCCGCCTTGGGAACGAGGGCTGCAACGGAGTCGACAACGATTACATCGATTGCACCGCTTCGTACAAGTGCCTCGGTAATTTCGAGTGCCTGCTCACCTGTGTCGGGCTGTGAAACTACCAATGAATCAACATCAACACCGAGCGCACCTGCATATGTAGGGTCAAGAGCGTGTTCCGCATCAATAAATGCCGCTTCACCACCAAGCTTCTGCGCCTGTGCAATTATGTGGAGTGCAATTGTGGTTTTACCGCTGGATTCAGGTCCGTATATTTCGATAATTCTGCCCTTTGGCACACCGCCGATGCCGAGTGCAATGTCAAGGCTTAATGCACCTGTGGGGATAGAATCTACATTGTAATGAGCACTTTCGCCCAATCTCATAACCGAGCCTTTACCAAACTGCTTCTCAATCTGACTCATGGCAAGGGCAAGGGCTTCTTTCTTTTCATCTGTCATTTATATCAGTCCTTTCAATGCGAACATCTGTTCATATTATAGAACGGATTTTTTATTTTGTCAATAGGAAAATTAAAAATTCAATTTTTCTTTTATAAGGTCAAAAACACAGTCGCAGGTTTTCGCACGGATTTCATCACGAGTGCCGTCGAGGTTAAGCTTTCTGTACTCAGCACCATCTTTATCTGCAATTGCGATATACACAAGCCCCACGGGCTTTTCGGGAGTTCCGCCACCCGGCCCTGCAATTCCGGTCACACTTACGGCAATGTCGCTTCCCGAAACTTTCCTTGCGCCGATTGCCATTTCAAGGGCTGTCTGATAGCTTACCGCACCATAGCTTTCAAGTGTATCGTGGGAAACACCGAGGATTTTTTCCTTTGCCTCGTTGGCGTAGGTGATAAAGCCATAGCCGTAGATAGCACTGACTCCTGCAACGGATGTGATAATCTTTCCCAAAGAGCCACCAGTACAGCTTTCCGCCGTGGAAATGGTAATGTTATTTTCAACTAATTTAAGAATAATTTCTTCATTTCGCATTTATATTCACCTTTCGGGTTCTATCAATACCCAATCAGTTTCTTCAACTGCCTTGTTTACCCAGTATTCCATATCGATTTTGCTCTGGCTTTCCATAATCTTTTCAAGAGTCGGCTTTGTTGTGGGATGCTTGGGTGTAAATACTGTACAGCAATCCTCATAGGGGAGAATAGATGTTTCAAATGTACCGATTTTTCTTGCAATGTCAACAATCTCGTTCTTATCCATACCGATAAGGGGACGGAAAACGGGGATTGTAGTCATAACCTCATTTGTAACGCCAAGTGCCTGAATAGTCTGGCTTGCCACCTGACCGAGGCTTTCGCCTGTGATAAGTGCAAGGGAATTGTTTTTGAGGGCAATTCTCTCTGCCGTCATCATCATCATTCTTCTCATAATAAGTGTCAGATGATCCTCGGGGCAATTGTCACGGATAGCAAGCTGCTGCTCGGTAAAAGGAACAATATAAAGGTTGAATCTGCCCGTATAACCTGCCACGATTCTTGCAAGCTCGATTACCTTTTCCTTTGCCCTCTCACTTGTATAGGGTGGAGAGAAGAAGTGAACGGCATCAAGCTCAACACCTCTTTTTGCAATCATCCACGCTGCAACGGGGCTGTCAATACCGCCTGAAAGGAGGATTGTTGCTTTTCCGCTGGAGCCTGTGGGCATACCGCCCGGCCCCTCACACTGCGCACTGTTTGCGTATACATATGCTTCATTGTCGCGGATTTCTACACGGACAAGAACTTCGGGATTTTTTACCTGCACCTTGATTTTGTGAAGTCTTGAAAGTATTGCACCGCCCATTTCACGGCTGATAGCAGGGGAGTCAAAGGGGAATTTCTTATCACTTCTCTTCGCTTCCACCTTAAAGGTCTGCGCACCATACATACTTTCACAGACATAGTCTGCACCCTCGGAAAGGATTACATCCATATCCTTTGGAAAAACGCCTGCCTTGGCAATAAAAAGTATACCGAAAACCTTCTTGAGCTTTTCCATAACCGTATCTGCATCAGTATGGTCGGCAGGGTCAATGTAGATAACCGCCTGCTGTTTTTTTATTGACTTGATGTTGTCCCTGCCTACAACTTTTCGTATGTTTTTTATGAGCAAATCCTCAAACTTGCTTCTGTTAAGCCCCTTGAGGATGATTTCACCGTATTTTACAAGAATGATTTCTTTCATAATAATTGTCCTTTATACTCTTAAATTTTTTGCAATTTCCGTGACCTTTTGTACAACAATTCGTGCCTCGTCAATGGTATTGTACCTTGACAAACTGAACCTGATTGCACTGTCGGGTAGGGGCACATTCATTTCGGAAAGCACGTGGCTTCCGTGACTTCCCGAGGCACAGGCACTACCGCTTGATACATAAATCCCCTCATTGGAAAGGGCATTCAACATAATTTCCGAGCGGATTTTACCGAATGATATGTTGAGGACATACGGACTCTCATTTGCACCGCCACCATTATATACACTGCCGCTTAGTTTCAGCAGGTTTTCCTTAAGGTATTCCTTGATTTCAGCCACCTTTGTGCCGTCGGCGAGGTTAATCAGCTCACACGCTTTGCCAAAGCCTGCAATAGCACCCACATTTTCAGTTCCGCTGCGGATGTTTTTCTCCTGACCGCCGCCGAAAACGGTCGGCTTTAAGGAAACGCCTTTCCTTATATAAAGTGCGCCGATTCCTTTCGGTCCGTGGATTTTGTGACTGCTTACGGAAAAGAGGTCAATCCCCCAAGAAGAGGGCTTCACGGGAATATGCCCGAACGACTGCACTCCGTCAACGTGATAAAGCGCCCTCGGTGCAATCCTTTTAAGGATACCGCCAATTTTTTCAATGGGCATTACGGCACCTGTTTCGTTATTAACGTGCATAATGCTTAGAAGCACCGTGTCGGGAGTAATAGAATCAGCAATATCGGTGAATTTAACCGTACCGTCGGGCTGTGGCTTTATTCGTATCACCTGAAAGCCCTGCGATTCAAGATAATCCATACAGCGGAGCACCGCAGGGTGTTCAATGGCGGTTGTTATAATCCGCTTACCCTTTTTGATGTTTGCCGCACCAAGTATTGCGATATTGTCGCTTTCCGTACCGCCCGAGGTAAAGTATACCTCGTCGGGAGTAACCGAAAGTGCCGTGGCAACCTTTTTCCTTGCGTCAGTGACAAGCTTCTCCGCCTGAAGCCCCAATGCGTGACGGCTTGACGGATTGCCGAAGCTTGTAGCCATATATTCAGTTATGGTTGCAATTACCTCTTTTGCGGGAGGGGTAGTTGCGGAATTGTCAAAATAAATCATAATATGATTCCTTATTCATCGAATAATGTTGTCTGTACTGTACTGCTGTCCTCGTCTTTGAGATAATATCCCGAAGATGGAATTGTCCTTGCCTCGTACCCGTCGGTGGATTTAAGGGAAACCTCGGGCAATTCAATTCTTGTCAGCAGGGATTTTCTTCTCATTGTCATTACCTGCACACCCTGACTGGAACGACTGGTCTTTGTCATAATATCCTTTGTATTGAAAACAACGCACTTGTCAATATTGCTGAACAGTGCGACCTTAGTTTCTTCTTTGCAGTAGAGCATACCTATAATCTTGCCCTTGCCGTAGGCGTTTGTCAGCTTTTTACGGTTGGTTTTGGTTTCATAGCCCTTCATATCAACCTTTGCAATCTTACCGCTTTCAAATGCAAACAGCATAAATCCGCTGAAATCATAAGCAGGTGTTGCGTAGAGTATCTTTTCATCAGGCTCCATACCGATAAGGTTGGGGAGATATTCACCCAGTGCACTTGCCTTTGTATCGGGAATGTCGTAAAGCTTCATCTTGTATACATTCTGCTTGTCCGAGAAGAAGAGCATTTCCATTTTGTTGGTTGCGTCAGCCTCACACAGAAGAGAGTCACCCTCCTTAAACTTCTGTTCGGAAGCGGCACGGAGGGAAACAAGGGTAATTTTCTTGAAATAGTTTTCACGGGACATAAATACCTTTACATTGTAGTCCTCGATAAAGCTTTCAGCAGGTTCAACCGTTTCCTCACTTGCATCAATAACAACGGTCTTTCTGTCACTGCCGTATTTCTTTGCAATTTCTTCAAGCTGTTTTGCAATCAGTTTGCGGATTCTTGCATCGCTTTCGGCAGTTTTCTTAAGGTCGGCAATTTCTTCAATAAGCTTTTCAATCTCGCTCGTACGCTTTAAAATGTATTCCTTGTTCAAGTTACGGAGCTTGATTTCAGCAACAAATTCCGCCTGAATTTTGTCAATTCCGAAGCCTGACATAAGGTTGGGAACAACCATCGCATCCTCGGGAGTGTTGCGGACAATGTAGATTGCCTTGTCAATATCAAGGAGTATCTTTTCAAGACCCTCCAAAAGGTGAAGCCTTGCCGCTTTCTTTTCAATATCGAAAAGGAGCATTCTGCGGATACATTCCGTACGGAATTCAATCCAGTGACGGAGAATTTCCTTTACGCCCATTACCTTAGGCTCACCGTTTATGAGAATGTTGAAATTACAGCTGAAGCTGTCCTCAAGGGGTGTCTGCTTGTAAAGGCGTGCCATCAGCTTTTCGGGGTCAACGCCCCTCTTAAGCTCCAATGTAATCTTAAGACCCGACTTGTCGGTTTCGTCACGCACATCATTAAGGTCACGGAGCTTGCCGCCCTTGATAAGCTCGGTCAGCTTGTCGATGATTGCCTCAATAGTCGTGCTGTAAGGAATTTCGGTTATTTCTATTATGTTCTGCTTTTTGTCGTAGTTATATTTTGCACGGACCTTTACACTTCCTGTACCTGTGGAGAAAATTTTCTCCATAACCTCATCATTGCGGATAAGAAAACCGCCCGTGGAAAAGTCAGGCCCTTCGATAAATTCAGTGAGGTTTGCATTCTTGTCCTTAAGAAGTGCAGTTGTTGCGGCACATATTTCACGGAGGTTAAAGGAGGCAATATTGCTCGCCATACCAACGGCAATACCCTGATTGGGGTTTACCAAAATATTGGGGAATGCTGTCGGGAGAAGAGACGGCTCTTTAAGTGTGCCGTCATAGTTATCCACAAATTCTACGGTGTTTTTATCAATGTCACCGAAAATTTCGTTACATATGGGAAGAAGCCTTACCTCGGTATAACGGGATGCGGCAAAAGCCATATTACTGCTGTAATGACGGCCGAAGTTACCCTTTGAATCAACAAGAGGGTGCAGAAGTGCCATATGTCCCTCGGTAAGACGCACCATAGTTTCATATATTGCCATATCACCGTGGGGATTCAGCTTCATTGTAGAGCCGACAACATTGGCACTCTTGGTACGGTTTCCGCCAAGAAGCCCCATCTTATACATAGTGTACAGAAGCTTTCTGTGTGACGGCTTAAAACCGTCAATTTCGGGAATTGCACGGGATATGATTACGCTCATGGCATAGGGCATATAGTTTTTTTCCAGAGTTTCGGTTATGCCCTCCAGAGATAATGGAATTTTTTCTTCACTCATGTAATTTCCTCCAAAACTGCATATATGTAATCAGTATATCATATTTATTAAAAAAAAGCAAATTTTACGGACAAAAATTTCCTTTTTAATTTATTGACTAAAGTTATTTTTGAATGTATAATCTTATGGAGGGGTTTCTATGAAGCTGTTAAAAAAGTGCGTGCCGGTATGGATTCTCATAATTTTGTGCGTTTTGTCGGTACAAGCATCTGCTAATGAGGAATTAAAAAACTCTCTTAAAGTAAAATTTACTGTCGGAGATATTCCTACAATTACAGAGCAGGATGTGACCTTTGCCCTCCATGATGAAACGGGAATTATTTCCTTTGACACCATTTCTCACGGACTAAAACGCGGGCAGACCGAATTTGAAATAAGCTTCCGCCTGCCCTACTATCCGCCGGGTATGAAGTTTCTGCTTGTGGCGGAAAGCGGTGTAAAAGGTATGGCATACAACGGAGCTTACAGTATGAGCCATATCATAGACTCCCAAAACGAAGAAATAAGGATTGGACTCGACTGCTACTGGGAAAAAGAGGCAACTATTAAAATAAAGGGTAAGCCACAGACTGAATACAAATATATCATAAAAGATGATGATATATACGTTACCACCGACCTTTTTCAGGCACTTGCAATAGAGTATGAGCCGCATTTTAATGCGGATAAGCCTTATTTCAGGCTTTATACCGACAATTATCATCAGATGATATTTTATTTGAATGACATTTATACCATTGTAGGGAACGAGCCTCAAAACCTTTCATCACCTGTGTTTGCCATTGATTCGATGCCCTATGTTCCCCTTTCAAAGGTTGCAGTTTATTTTGCCTGTAACTATAAAATGGAAAACAACTTGTATTCAGCGGAAGTGAGCCTTACAAAGTCGGTATATTCAGACGAATATGTAAAGGAAGCTTTCGTGAACGAAAAGAACGTGGAAAGCAAAACGGAATATATGCTCTGGGTATCGAAAAAGGATTTTACGGTTAATGTTTTTAAGGGGGAGAAAAATAACTGGACTCTTCTTTATACATTCCCCTGCTCGATTGGAGCACCAAAAACGCCCACCATTGAGGGGCAGTTTGAATATTTTCAATGGCAACCCAGATGGACTTATCCCGACCATTATTGCGGTCCTATAATGCGGTTTTACGGTGGATATGCGTTTCATTCCTACCTTATAAGATATAACGGAAAGCCATACGACGGACGGTTGGGGATGAAAATTTCCCACGGATGCGTGCGTATGCATCCAAAAGACATAGGCTGGATGTCAGAGAACATTCCTCTTTACACAAAGGTATATATCACCCCCTAAACAACAAAAAATGGGAGTATAGACTAACAACTACACTCCCTCATATACGCGCCTGTAGCTCAGTTGGATAGAGTGTCAGACTCCGACTCTGAAGGTCGTGCGTTCGAATCGCATCAGGCGTACCAAAAAAACAGAACGATTTAGATTTCAAACTAAATTGTTCTGTTTTTTGCTTTTTTTAACCTTCTTTTAACCTTGCAATTTTATAATAAATTAAAAATCAGGAAAGTTACTTTTGCTTTTTACGGTATCAGGAGGTGATAACAAGTGAAATTCAGACACGAATATAAACATCAAATAAATATTGCTGATATTTACGGACTCAGGACAAGACTCTCGGCTATTGCAAAGCACGATTTGCACGCAGGCGAGGACGGAACATATTTTATCAAGAGTCTATATTTTGATAACTATATGGACAAAGCTCTGCGGGAAAAGATTGATGGAGTAAATAAGCGGGAAAAGTTTCGCATCAGGTATTACGGAACAGATACATCCTTTATCCGACTTGAGAAGAAAAGTAAGATAAACGGTTTGTGTAATAAGGTAAGCTGCCCAATTACTGCAGAAGAATGTCAAAAAATTATTGACGGAGATGTTGAATTTATGAAAAACAGTGAATCAGAGCTTATGCGTGAGCTATATTCAAAATTGAAATATCAGCTTCTCCGCCCGAAATGTATTGTCGCATATACCCGTGAGTGTTTTGTGTATCCTCCCGGTAATGTGCGGATAACTCTTGATATGAACATTTGCGGTAGTAACAATGTAAAGGAATTTTTAAATCCTGATTTGCCCTTTTTACAGACTTATCACGACTCAATTTTAGAGGTAAAATGGGATGAATACCTTCCTGAGATTATCAGGGACTGTGTTCAGGTTAAATCAAGAAGAAGTGCCGCCTTCTCAAAATATGCGGCAATAAGAATATAAATTAACGTAATGAAAGGAAGTAAAAAATTATGACTTTTTCGGATGTATTTAAATCAAGCTTTTTGTCAAACATCAATTCATTTTCAATACTTGATGTGCTTTTGGCACTAGGACTCTCATTTGTTTTAGGACTTTTTATCTTTTTAATCTATAAAAAGACCTATCAGGGTGTTATGTATTCGGATTCGTTTGGCGTATCCTTAATTGCAATGTCAATGATTACAAGCCTTGTTATCATTGCAGTAACATCAAATGTTGTGTTGTCACTTGGTATGGTCGGTGCTCTTTCTATCGTTCGTTTCAGAACGGCAATTAAAGAGCCTATGGATATAGCCTTTCTATTCTGGGCAATAGCAGTTGGTATCGTTCTCGGTGCAGGACTTCTTCCGCTGGCAATTATCGGCTCGGTTATTATCGGAATCATCATTGTAGTTTTTTCAACAAGAAAGATTGGTGATACTCCGTATATCCTTGTTGTAAATTGCGAAAACGAAGAAATTGAAAACACGGCAAATACACTTATTAAAGAAGAAGCAAAGAAAAGTGTTCTCAAATCGAAAGCAGTAAATAAATTAGGCATTGAGCTTACCTACGAAGTTCGTATTAAAGACGATAATACAGGCTTTGTAAACAGAGTATCAGCCTGCGAGGGCGTAACCAATGCCGTCCTCGTTTCATATAACGGCGAGTATATGTCATAAGTCTTATGATAAGCTCAAAGAAATTTAATTTAATCGCCATAGTGCTTACTGCATTGGTTTTAGTAGGTATAATATGTGCGATGTTTCTTCCGCAGGATATTTTAACCGGAAATGCTACAGGTGTTTTTAATTATAGCGATTTGCATACCGTGACAATTACCGAGGATGATTACTACACCGATTATGCTAAAAGCTCACCTGTTAAAATAAATCTGCTGGGTGATTATGCAGAAGCTTCAAGTCGTAATGTAAAAATTGACGGATGCGATGTAACTATCCTTGGCGGCGGTGTGTATGTATTATCAGGAACTCTGAATGACGGCACTGTTATTGTTGATTCGGAGGACGGAGGGGAAGCAAGACTTATCCTAAACGGTGTTAATATTACCTCCTCTGACTTTTCTGCAATAGACATCCGTCAATCCTCTAAAACGGTTATTTCTCTTGTGGAAGGAACTGAAAATATTCTAACAGATGCAAGTGCATACAATGAAGTGAAAAATACTGACGGAGAAACCTCTGCGGCACTTTGCTCAAAGGATGACCTTGTTATAAACGGAAACGGAAGTCTTGTTATTAATGCAAACTTTGCAGACGGTATAAGGGCAAATGACACTTTGAAAATAACAGGCGGAAATATTAAGATAACCGCAGTTGATGACGGTATCAACGCCAATGACTATATTGCGGTATTTAATGCTTTAATTAAGGTAGAATCCGGCGGAGATGCAATTAAATGTGAGCATACAGAAGAAGCTAAAGGTTTTATTGCAACAGAAAATACAGAGATTTCTGTTGTATCGGGCGGTGACGGTGTTTGTGCGTCATCTGCACTCTATATGAATGAAACAAAAGCAGATATTATTTCCGGCGGAGGAAATGAAAATGCAGTGAAAAAGCAAAGCGATTTTGGAAGATTTGGAGCAAAAAATCTTGCCAATACCGATGATACACCAAGCACCAAGTCTATTAAAGCAGGAACAAATATCGTAATAAACGGCGGAAGCTTTAATCTTGACAGCGCGGAGGATGCAATACATTCCGACAAGGATGTAACTATTAACAAAGGAACATTTGAGATTTTATCGGGAGATGATGCCGTTCATGCAGAGCTTAGTCTTATTCTTGAGCCTCAAACCTTGAATATTGTGAAGTGCTATGAGGGATTAGAAGGTGCGTATATTACAATTAACGGCGGTGATATCAGCATCATTTCAAGTGATGACGGCATCAATGCATCGGGTGAAAATTCAAGCGGCGGTATGATGATGCCACCCGGAATGCGAGGCGGTGAAGAAAAAACTTCCGAAGAAGACATTTGGCTTACTGTTAATGACGGACATATATATATTGAAACATCGGGAGATGGTTTTGATTCAAACGGCTCGGCGGTTATAAACGGTGGATTTCTTGAAATATATGGCCCTGAAAACAGCGGTAATGGTTCTATAGATGTAGGCGATGGCGGATATGTTCTTATTATGAACGGCGGCAGTATTCTTGCGGCAGGAAGCAGTGGAATGGCTGAGCATCCGATAGAAAATTCTCCGCAGCAATCATTAACATTCTATATTGATGAAACTCACGATGCTGGAAGCGCGATAAGAATATCCGACAGTGCAGGAAATGAAATTATTTCAGGCATTTCCAATAAACGGTTCAACTGGATATGTATAAGTACGCCAAACTTAACCGAAGGAGAAACATATACTCTCTTTATTAACGAAGCCGAAACTACAAGTATAGCGGCAAACGGCGGTTTTGCTTCCGCAGGAACACGAACAGGCGGATTCGGTGGTTTTGGCGGAAAAAGACCTCAGGGTGGCGGAAGAGGCAATATGGAAATGCCTCCCAATATGCTAGGCGAAGAAGCACCTCCTGATTTCCAAGAAGGAATGACCCCGCCTGAAATGTCAAACGGCAAGAGAACGACTGAAGGTAACATGCGAGGTTTTCGTGGAGAGATGCCTCCCGGAATGACAGAGCAAGAGCAAAGCGCGGAGGAAATATCAGAAAATAAAATTCTGACATTTGTTAAAACATACAGTACACCGATAATTTCGGTTGTATTATTGGTCTTTGCTTTTGTGTTTGTTATTTTTTATAAGAGAAAAAGTTATTAAACACTATCAGGGTAGGCATTTAACTTGCCTGCCCTGATAGTATTTAACATAGTTTTATTGTTTTTTATACTTAAAAATGTTATACTGTAAATATAAAAAGTTTTGATACTTGGCAAAAGAGGTGAAATTATGCGGCTTTTGGTTGTTGAAGATGAAAAGCATCTTAATAAAACATTGACGGAAAGACTGACAAAAATCGGTTATACCGCAGATAGCTGTTTTGATGGCGAGGATGCTTTATATTATATAGAAAACACACAGTATGACGGAATTATACTTGATGTTATGATGCCGAAACTAAGCGGCTTTGATGTTCTTCACACAATGCGTGATAAGAAAATACTCACTCCCGTTTTGATGCTTACGGCAAAGGATTCGGACGAAGATATTATAGCGGGACTTGACCTTGGTGCAAATGATTATCTTACAAAACCATTCTCCTTTGATGTTTTATGTGCAAGGATAAGAGCAATGCTCCGTGTAAAAGAAAACGTAACAGGCACCGTACTTGAAATTGCAGATTTAAGCGTTGATACTGTAGCAAGAGTTGTAAAGCGCGGGGATACAGAAATAGAGCTTTCTTCAAAGGAATACTCTGTGCTTGAATACCTTATGCGGAATAAAGGTATCATTGTTTCAAAAGAGAAGATTGAGGAAAACATCCGCAACTACGAATATGAAGGCACAAGCGATGTGATTAAGGTGTATATACATCACCTTCGCAAGAAAATTGATGATAGCTTTGAGAAAAAACTCCTTCATACTATCAAGAATGTTGGATATGTTATAAAGGAAGATTGAAAATGAAAAAAATCACTTCTATAAAAACAAGAATAACAATATGGTACACCTCGCTTATGTTTGTTTTAGTCGTGGTTGTACTGTCTCTTGTCGGCGGACTTTCTTATCAGCTTTCAATAGACAGCGTTGAAAAGGATGTCATTCTTCAGGTTACACAGGTAACTGAAAAATTAGCTAAGCGTCAACCCGGTGTGTTTGAAATTGTTGAAAGCAAAGAAGAGTTTAAAAATGTATCTATTTACGCAATGGATGGAAAATATCTTGTAGGACAGTATAATTATGATGTTGTAAATGTTCCTTTTGTAGAAGGCATCCCCCGAAGAGAAAGCCTTGATGGAAAAGAGTATATTGTTTATGATACGAGAACTCCATCACCACCCGGAATGCGTGGCGGTTTTTGGGTAAGAGGTGTGGAATCGGTCAACTCCACAATGCTTCTGGGACGTTCAGCCATTGTAATTATACTTGTTTTAGTCCCTCTTATTTTGCTTTTAACGGCACTTGGCGGATACTATATTACTAAAAGAGCGTTCAGACCGGTAAACAATATAGTAAAGACTGCAAATGACATTTCCCGCCAGAAAGACCTTACCAGAAGAATAGAAATCACACCTGATGCAAAAGAGGATGAACTTCATCACCTGTCAATAACACTTAATAAAATGCTTGATAAAATTGAAAACCTAATTAAGCAGGAAAAACAGTTCACATCTGATGCTTCGCACGAACTGAGAACACCCATCAGCGTTATTCTTGCGCAAGGCGAGTATCTTTTGGATATTGCAAAAGATGAGAAAGAAAAGGAACTTGCACAGACGATAGTTGATAAATCAAAGCAGGTTTCAAAGCTTGTATCAAGACTTCTGCTCCTTGCCAGAATCGATCAGAACAGACAGAAATTCAACAAAGAAAAAGTTGACCTCGGCGTGCTTATCGATATTGCCATTGACAGTATGAAAGAACTGGCGTCACAGAAAGGAATTTTGCTTTTTTCAAATGTTGCCGAAGGCACTATCGTGGATGCGGATGAATCCTTACTCCTCTCGGCAATTACCAATCTAATCAGCAACGGAATAAAATATAGTAATGAGTCAGGCAGTATTTCTGTTTCCGCAACAAAGATTGGCGACAGAACGGAAATTGTTGTTGCAGACAATGGTGTGGGAATATCCAAAGAACACATTGATAAGATATGGACTCGTTTTTACAGAGTTGATGATGTCCGTAATGACGAATACGGTAGCAGCGGATTAGGACTTTCAATGGCAAAAAGCATAATCAAGCTTCACGGCGGAACGATCACAGTAAAAAGCGCTCCCGGAAAGGGAACGGAGTTCAGAATTGTATTGTAAAACAGGGGAGCAATGTTGCGCTCTGTCTGAAAGTATGTTATATTATATAGGAAAGAAGGTGTCTCCCTTGAAAATAAACTATCTTAAAAATGCCTTCGGGCACTTTAAAACAATAACCCGTCACCGTCACGCAGTCATCCGTCATTGCAGTAAGGCAGGGATACTGTGGCAGGGACTTTGTCACGACCTTTCAAAGTACTCTCCCGTGGAATTTCTGCAGGGAGTAAAATATTACAGCGGTACTCACAGTCCCAACGAAACCGAAAGGGAGAATGAGGGATACAGCGAGGCGTGGCTTCATCACAAGGGAAGAAACAGACATCATTTTGAGTATTGGAATGACTACAATCCAAAAGAGAAAAAAGTACGCCCTGTAAAGATGCCTGTACGCTATGTTGCGGAAATGTTTTGCGACAGAGTGGCAGCAAGCAAAACTTATCAGGGCAAAAATTACACCGAAAACCATCCCATAGAATATTTTGAACGGGGCAAGGGCAGACGTTTCATCCACGAGGAAACCTCGGACCTTCTTGAAAGCTGGCTTGTGATGCTTAGTGACAAGGGCGAAAAATACACCCTTGCACACATCAGAAAAGCTGTTAAAGAAGACCGAGGCAGATAAGAAGTCCCAATCCCGGAAGTCCCAAAGTACCGCAAACTGCAGCGGAAATAACGTTTATCCCCAAAGGGGGAAGCCCATATGCAACCGAGTTGTATATATATAGGAAAGCAAAGCCGCCTACGATTCTGCAAAGAACAGAGGCGGCAGTTTTTATATTCAGGAAAAAAACCGCCGTCAGTATTGCTCCAAGAATAATATAAATCACCGTCATAAAAAAACCTCCCTTACAGTATATGAAGGGAACTTTGCAGTTTAGACAAAAAACTAAGCCTTTTTTAACGAAACCATTGTCTTTAGCACCTTAATGTGATAACATTATATTTACAACAGGCTGTGAAAAATAATATATAAAAGTGGAGGTAGTTATGAAAAAATTTCTTTTTGGAATCAGCGTGGGCTTGCTGATTTTAATGTCCCTGTTTTCAGTGGCAACAGCGTCATCTGCTACTGTTTCTGTAGACGGGTATCTGGTTCAGTTCAATAAGGATACAGGATATCCGTTTGTGGACGAAAATTCCAGGACCATGGTGCCGTTGAGAATAACAATGGAAAGTGCAGGAGCAGAGGTTGGATGGGACGGTGCAGCACGCACGGCATCTGTCAATATGAACGGTACCACCGTACAGGTTCCGATAGGTCATAAGTATATATTACGTGACGGGAATAAGGTGGAGATAGATACATCCGCAGTTATAAAAGACGGAAGAACCTACCTCCCAATCCGTGCAGTGCTCGAAAGCTTTGGCGCTGTTGTTTCCTGGGACGGAGCAAAAAAAATGGTTGTTGTGGACACTCAGGCAAGCAACAGCAAAATATATCGTCTGGAGAATGCAAAAACAATCAGAAATTACTGGGGAGTATATGCAGAAGGTCTTGAAGCAAAAAATTCGGGAAATTATGCCCTTGCAGTTCAGAAACTGGAACAGTGTATATCTTCTCCGATTGCTGCCAATGATAAAGAAACAACAGCAAGATTTTTAGGCCATCTTGGAGAAGCGTATGCAAGGAACGGTCAATACTCTGATGCAGATGCTGCATTCCTGAGAGAAGCCTATTACTGGGGACAGGTTCCGGGAGCTGACGCAGTCCAGGCAAAAATTTCTGCAGAACGAAAATCTCTTTTTATGAATCAGGAAATGACTCTGTACGTAAAAACTGATGACAAATCAAAGGCTTTAACCAAAAATTTCGGAGCAGTACATGAGCCTGTAAACGGTGCCCTTTTGGGAGCTTTTGCAGAGGGTGAGCCGCTGGCACATGACAAAAACAATATTGAAAACAAGTTTTATGTGTATGATTTCAAAAATGTTGCAGGAAAAGACCACGGCATATACCTTTTATATTATCCTTACGGAACCAATCTTTCTCACTATGAAAGCCACCTTTCAAGAGCTGCCGAAGAAGGAAAGATAATCGAGCTTGCTCTCGAGCCGTATAACGGAATGCAAATGGTGTACAATAACCCCGATTATCTTATCAGGCTTGCTAAAGATATGGAGGCACACGACTGTGATTTTATGCTGAGGTTTGCCAACGAAATGAACAGTGATACCAACGGCTGGTATACTGTTGATGCCAATGAGTATATAGAGGCATTTCGGTATGTGGCAAAGATTTTCAGAAAGCACGCTCCGTCAGTACCCATTGTATGGTCACCGCTGTGGTATCCTCCCGATAATATAGATATGTATTATCCAGGGGATGAATATGTGGATTATGTGGGAATGTCCTCTTACCAGTCATGGCTCAGCTCTGTGGACCCAATGGGTGAAGAAGAGGACAGAAGACGCTGGAGTCAGCAGCTTGACTTTTTCTATAAAAAGTATGGATATAAAAAGCCTATGATAATTGCCGAGGGCGGTGCATCTTACCGTAATCCGTGGACCTGGAGCGAAGATTTGTCAGATTATGCAGCATATCAGATTCAGGATTTCTACACATATTTACCTATGAGGTATCCCAATATTAAGATGGTGGTGTATTTTGACTATAATGGCGTAAAGGCAGATGGTACTGTAGAGCCGTACGCATATCAGTTTACCCAGCATCAGAATATGTGGAATGCATACAAAGAGGTTATTCAGGATGAATATTACCTGACAGATATTTCGGAAGGTAAAAACGTCAAAGAGTATTACTACCCTGTTTACGGAAGTAAGATATTGCCAAAAGTACAAGAGCTTAATCTTTATGTGAAATATCCGAAAGACCGACAAAATGGTGTTGGCAGAGTGGAATATTTTGTTAATGGAAATCCCGCAGGGACTGCAAATCAGATGCCCTACTCGGTAAATGTTGATTTTTCACAGTATTCGGGACAGAATATTGAAATTAAAGCCGTTGCATATGACCCATGGGGATATGTAATTAACGAAAAACGTTTTTCAGCAGTTGTAGAATAATGTAATTTAAAAATGAGTTCGGGTTTATTCCGAACTCATTTTATTCTTCAAGATTTTTTTCAATTTTTCATCGGGATAAAAAGGCTTTGTTATTCCGTCCTGCGAAACAGTTTTTTCAGTAAACACTGCCTTTGACAATTTGTAACGGGCGGTTTCCTTTTCAATAAGTCCGTATCGGGTTAATGCCACAAGCTCATCCTCATACAGCACATAGGTGGCAATAAATGTACCCTCGTGTAAAACCTTGTTTATATATATCGCACTTCCGATAATAGCACCCAGACAAAACGCCCAGGAAAAAGGCAGGTATGACGAAACCGCAAAAACCACAAAGCAGAAAATAAGTGCCTTTAAAAGTGCCTTCATTGTCTGCTTGTCATCCTTTACCGCAACTGCTTTTCCTCTGTATATTTCTTTTTTTCCTTCCATAATTAATCTCCTTTATAAATTCCAGTCAATAACTACTGCTGAAAGCTTCCCGTTTTCCGATTCCAGTATGGCATAGGATGCTTTTGTCCCCCTCGGCCTTGATGTGCTTCCGGGATTTAGTATAATAAAGCCGTCATCTTTCTTTTCAAGCTTGTTCTGATGCGTGTGTCCGTAAAGTGCCGCCCTGCACCCTTTCTGCCGAGCAATACTTTCAAGCTTTTCCGTACCGTAATTAACCGACAGCGTGTGTCCGTGACATATAAATATTTTATTCCCGTCAAAGTCAACTACCCTTTCATAATCACCCTGACGCATAAAATCGTTGTTTCCCAAAACCGATACAACCCGTATGGGGTAGTACAGCATTTCAAGATATTCCGCATCACGGGCAATATCACCAAGGAAAATTATCATATCTATATTTTTTTCACCCACAGCGGAAACCGCCATCTCCAGTGATGCCGTGTTTCCGTGGCTGTCGGAAAGAACAATTGCCCTCATAAAATCAACTCCTACTACATTTTATAGGAAAGAACACTTTCTGTCAAGATTTCATATATTGAAAGCAGAAAGGGTGAGACAGTGTGAATGATATTTTTGAAAAACTCAAGGGTATGGATAAAAAGGAGCTTTCGGAGGCGGTAAAGCAGGCAAAGGCTTTTATGAAAACCGATGAGGGCAAGGCTCTTGCCGAGAAAATAAAAAGCGGTGACGGTATTCCAAAAACACAACATATGGAAATAATGGAGGAAATTAACAAAAACCCCGACATTGCAAAAACGATTTTTAATCTTTTGAAAGGGTGATTATATGGATTTGGAGCAGGAAATTTCAAAAGCTCTTGCAGACCCCGACATAATGAATAAGGTGCAGAGTGTTATTTCTTCATTAAATAACAAGGA
This sequence comes from Clostridia bacterium, assembly GCA_045656865.1. GTDB lineage: Bacteria > Bacillota > Clostridia > UMGS1883 > UMGS1883 > UMGS1883. The sequence continues at coordinate 44,345 of JAZOSB010000012.1, forward strand.
AGAAACGGAAAGTACCGAAAATACTTCTTCTGCGCCGGCAATATCACCTGCACTTCTTTCCAAGCTGGGCGGAGGAATAAATGATGACCGCACAAGATTACTTATGGCAATAAAACCGTTCCTCAGCGAGAAGCGTGCACCGTATATGGATAGCGCACTCACCATACTCAAATTTGCTTCAATCGGAAAGCTGGGTAAAGACCTGAATCTGTTTTAAGGGGGAGAGGTATGAAAGTAACGCAGATGCCTGCTTCGGGCAGGCATAATATAAATGCAAGAACGTCACCTCTGCCCAAAAGCCCTCCTCCGCAGAAAGGCGGATTAAATGTGGGTGAAATCCTTTCCCGATTTGAAAAGGATGATTATATTCTGCTCGGGCTTATTGCTGTTTTAGTGTTTGAGGGATGCGACGATTATATACTCCTTGCGGCGCTTGGATACTTGTTTATTATGGGTTTAAAGGACTGATACAGGCGGTAGCTTATGCTACCGCGAATTTTTTTTGAAAAAATTGAAAAAAAGGTGTTGACAACGGGCGAGTTTTGTAGTAACATATACAACGTTGTCGCGAAAACGCAATACTTTGAAAAAACTTGAAAAAAGTTCAAAAAAAGTGTTGACAAAGGCGTTATAGCGATGTATAATAAACAAGCTCGCTCGAAAAGAGCAGCGATTGAACCTTGAAAATTAAA
>JAZOSB010000013.1:0-9054 GCA_045656865.1 Clostridia bacterium
CTTAAGCTCGGGGCAAAGCTCCTCAATTATTTCCTTATAATTTATATCTTTACATTCCTCAATCATAACAAGTGTATGAGTATCGGACTGCTTTAAAAGATATTCAATTTCGTGTATTTTGTATGCTGTGTTTACCGTTACCAGAACTGCACCGATTTTTGTGGTTGCCCAGAATGTAATAAACCATGCAGGAACATTTGTCGCCCATACGGCAACGTGGTCGCCTGCCTTTACCCCAAGGGAAATAAGTGCCGCTGCACACTCGTCAACATCACGTCTGAACTGTGCGTATGTTCTGGTGTAGTCAAGAGTTGTGTACTTAAATGCATACTGGTCGGGGTACTTTTCTGCCATTGTGTCAAGCACGTCGGAGAAAGTAGCATCTATAACATCATATTTTTTCCATACGAATGTTCCTGTCCTGCTACGGTTATAATATGCCTTGTCATACTCTTTCTTTTCCCGTGCAAGGCTTCCTATATAATTGGCAAAATGGGTAAGCACAATATCTGCATCATTTATCTCCTCATTCCACGCAACACAGATGAAACCATCAAAATTAAGGGATGAAAGTGCATTTATGAAGTTCGTTACGGGAAGCTCCCCCTCACCGATAAGTACCGTTTTGCCGTCTTTCATATCGCCCATTCTTGCATATTTGATGTATGCACCGAGGCTCTTGATTGTGGTTTCCGCACTCTCCCCTGCCCTAAAGTAGGTTTCGCGCATATTCCACGACGCTCCGATAACTGCGGAGGAAAAGAAATTGATTATGTCAATCACATTTTCTGTTTCTGCAAGATAACCTGCAGTTTCAAAGAGAATCTGTATATCCGCTTCCTCGGCAAGCTTTATTGCACGGGAAAGCTTCTGGGAAAGAACCTCGTTTGAAGCTTTTACCTCATTTCGGAGGATGACTCTCTCAATTCCTCCGGTGCGTGCCATTTCTACATATTTTAAAATTTCGTCTGCTGTTGCTTCTTCCGTTTCAATGCTGTAAGGATATACAAGTGCCGATACCGCAAGGTTGCGGTTTACAAGCTTGCGCTTGGAATCAGACACACGGTCGCTCCGGAGTATGCTGTCGTGGTGCTGTTTTCTTTCCTTTACTGCATCATATATCTCAAAGCCTGCATAGCCGTAATCGTAGGCAAACTTACAGGTATCGAGGAAGGAAGCACGGCTTACATGCTTGGTTGAAAAAGTAATTTTCATCTTATTCCTCCTCGAATACTATCTTGTTAAGAGCATTAATGTACGCTCTTATACTTGCTGCCACAATGTCTGTTGAAATACCGTTACCTGAGTAAAGCTTTCCGTTGTTGCGAAGCCTTACAATAGCGTTACCGAGTGCTTCCTTGCCGTCTGTCACAGCCTGAATCTGAAAATCGTCAAGCTCGTAATGGAAGCCGATACTCTGCTCGATTGCACGGAACACAGAGTCAATCGGACCGTCGCCTGTGCTTACGCCTGAAAGAAGCTCATCACCTCTGCGAAGAGTTACCTGTGACATAGAGCTTGTAAGATTGCCACAGTTTGTCAAGTAGCTTTCAAGGTGGTATGTAGACGGTGCCTGCATTGCGTAGCTTGCAATAAGTGCTTCAAGCTCCTTGGCACTTACACTGCCCTTTTTCTCACATACGCGGGCAAGCTCCTTATGAACTTTTCCGTTGTCTTCGTCAGAAAGGTCATAACCGAGTATATTTGCAGCGTGAGCCACATCGGAAAGTGTACTGTCGGAGTCAAGAATAATCTTTTTCTTCTCGCTGACATCTGCTGTTTCGTAGGTTTCGTGATTTATCTTGGAAAGCATTTCCTCAATGCTTGCATATATCTTTGTATTATCAAGTCCCGTTTCAATGCCGATTTCAGCACCCTTTGCCTTAACAACTGCTGCAAAAGCACCCATTGAAAGGCTGTCGCGCCCTGCCATAGCACACTTGAGACCGTCTGCACCTGCCCCTATTGCTGCTACACCGCAGGCTACTGCCATACCAATTGCATCGGAAAGCTGAACAAATACGGGAACAGAAACTGCTTCCTTAACCTTTTTAACAAGTGTTGCAATTTCTTCCGGAAGTGCAATTCCTGCATCGTCACAAAGAGTGATTACACCTGCACCGTTTGCCTCAGCTTCCTTAACCGCCTGAATGAGGAAATTCTCATCAGCACGGGTTGCATCAAGTGCGGAAAATTCAACATCGGGGCAAAGCTCTTTCGCCTTTTTGGTGAGAGCTGCAATTTTAAGAAGCATTTTCTCACTCTTTACGTGGTAGATGTATTCCATCTGCACAGTTGATGTGGGAAGCTCTACCTGAAGTCTGGGTGAGGTAGCTTCCTTAACACATTCAAATGCGTTTTCCACATCCTCTTCCAAAAAGCCTACGGGAATTGCAACTGTGCTTTTCTTTACATTCTGTGAAATTGTCTTATAGATTATAGTATCTTCCCTGAGGTTCTTTACGGGAGATAGTTCAACTGCATCAACTCCAAGCAAAGCTGCACAAGCGGCAATGGCTGTTTTTTCTCTGAATAATAGAGAAACAGCTCTGTCCTGTGACAGCTTTTTAAGTGTGATGTCGGTAATTGTGATTTTTTTCATAACTAAACTCCTCGCAAATAGATTTAAACCCTGTGGGGTTTTATACAAAAAGACCTGCGGCACCACTTGCCGCAGGTCACAGTATACACAAATAAAATATGGTATGCTCTTTACCTCAAAACACGACAAACAGCGCTATTCTTACTCTGCTTAATAATTGCTAGAATAATAATAGCGATGAGGGGAAGTATGTTTGCTGTATGGAAAGCTGACATATTCATAACTAAAACCTCTCGTTCTTTTCACTACAGTATAATAGCACAAAAAGCAGATGTCAATATTTTTTTGTTAAGTTCTTTTTCAATGATAATTTTCGTTATATTTTTGTAGATTCGGGGGCAAAAAACAAGTAATTTTTATAAAAACTCCACGATTGCTTTCATTTCCTCTTTCGCCTCGGTCAGTGCCATCAGAAGCTGACGGTTGTTTTTCTCCTGCTCAAAGGAGGTGTTTATTGTTGCCAGTGCGTTATATACGCAAGCCTCGTAAAGCTCCTCTTGCTCTTTCTCTACCGCGACCTTTTTTTCTAAATTACTTTTAAGAGCTTTCAAAAGTGAAACGGCATTATCTTCGTTATAGTTAAATTCAATAATTATCTTTTCAGTCTGCTCTACATATGACAAAAGCAGTTCTTTTGCATTTTCCATAATCATACCTTGCCTTCTAATTTTTTGATACTGCGAATGTCCTCACCCAGAAATTCCAGCATAGAAAATCCGCCCGTAATTCTGGAAGCAATCCTTTCGTTATATGTGTTTTTCAGCATATTGCGGTTAAGATTTGTAGATATAATCATTTTTTTGTCTGCCAACAGACGGTTGTTTATAATCCTGAAAAGCTCTGCCGAGGTAAACTGTGTTACAAACTCGCTTCCTAAATCGTCTAGTATCAAAAGCTCGCAATCGCTCACTTTCTTAACAATATATTCTGCCTCTTCGCTTACCGTTCTTCCAAAATGCATATCCTCCAAAATGGGAAAAAGTGCATTACTGCTGACATAAAGAACATCCCTGCCCTTTTTTATCAGGGCATTGGCAATTGCAGAGGATAAAAAGGTTTTACCAAGCCCGCAGCTTCCGCACAGGAGAAGATTTTCCTCTGCCCTATCAAAATCCTCCACAAAGCTTTTGCACTCGGAAAGGATTGCCTGCATATTTTCACAGGGGGAGCAACCATACTCAGCTACATATTCGTCGCTGTAATATGAAAGCTTAAAATTCTCAAAGGTCTGCTCCGACAAAAGCTCAGAAAGATTCGCCTCTTTAAGAGCAATTGCCGTAATTTCCTGCTGAAGGCAGCTGCAAAGCTTCCCTCCGTCAAAACCGCTGTCCTCACACTTTTGGCAGAAGTGTTGAAGTTCGAGATAGTTTTTGTCAAATCCCGCCTCAGCTAAAAGGCGTTCTCTCTCTTTTATAAATTCCTTGTTCTGTGCAGCAATCGAGCTGACTGCCGTCTTTTCATCACATTCACCGTTTGCAATGAGGTTAAGCATCCTGATGCCGAAGCGGTCAAGTTCCTCTTCTATTTCGCGGATACGGGGAGCAATGGCAAAAACCTCACCCCTGCGACGGTCAAGCTCTCTTTTGCGTCTTTCTTTTCTTTCTGCAATTATCTGGGTTGCTTTTTCATATATTGAACTGGGCAAAGAAATTCACCTCTTTACTTTTTCTGTTTCTGGAGTCTGAGTTTTCTTTCAAGTGCCGCCATATCGTCAAGCTGGTAGTCGGCTGTTCTGCTCTTTGGCTTCTGTGCTACGGCGGACTCTTTTTCCTGAATTTGTGAAACGGTTTTTATACCCTTTTCAAACCAGGACTTTAATATTGTATTCATATAGGGCATTGAAATTTTACCCGTATTGGTAACTGTTTTTTCGTAAGCTATTCTTATCATTGCCTCCGACATAGAAAGCTCACTTACCCAACGGGCTATGTAATTTAATTCTGTTTGAGAAAGCTCTCGGTCAAGGCCAAAAATCTTTTTGCACTTTTTCTGCATACGGACCTCTTTGTTAAGGCGGTTGAGGACCTTCGTAGCCTCCGCAAGAGTATTTATTCCCTGCTCTCTCCAGCCGTCGGCAACTTTCTCTATGTATGAAAAATTGGTTTTATCCATTGTTACACAATATTCCAGAAGAAGAAGCACCATCTCCTGAGTCATTGAGTAATCCTGCATAAAGCTGTACAAGGAAGTGATTTCCCTCTGCGTAAGCGGTTTTTTCAAAAGCTGTTCAGCCATAGTAACAGTTTCTTTCATCTTGGGATTGATTCCCATAGCCTTTGAAATATCCTTCATAGATGCAGTTTTTGTCTTTTCGGAGGTTTCCTTGTGGTGTTCCGTCTTGGATGAGTCCTCTTTCACAGGCTCCGTTCCTACGGCATCAAATACCAGAATACCTTTCCCCTCACTATGTACAAGTCCTTCCTTTTTCCAGTAACGCCAAGCCTTGCTTACGTCGGTTTCAAGAATATCGAGCGCCTCCGCAATAGCGGCATTTGACACATCCTCTTCCCCCTCGTAACACTTACCTAGACCGTAAAGGTAGACCTTTACATAAGTGGCATTTGCACTTATCATATATTTATTTATAAATTCCATAGGGAGTGGCACAGATTTATTTGCGTGAAAAAAACTTGCCATATATTTTTCCTCCGTTTAAATTGCATCTTAAAAATCTTCGCAGATAGAGTCATTATAGCACACTTTTCCCGAAATGTACAGAGTTTTTGCGTTTTTTTAAGAAAATTCCGCTGAGTAGCGGAGGACTATGTACTTTTGGGAGCCAAAAGTACCAAAAACGCGGGGGATCCGAGGAAATTGTTTGCACTTCTGCAAATATTATGCTATAATAACCATATCCTATTCTCCGAGGTAATTAAACTATGAATTTAAAAGAAAAGCTCTCCAGACTTCAGTTTTCAAACTTTATACTGCTGACCATTGCGGGTTTTATAAACGCATTCGGTGTTACCGTATTTTTAGCCCCCGTGAAGCTTTACGACAGCGGTATTTCGGGAACATCAATGTTTCTCTCGCAGATTACTCCCGAATATCTCACCCTTTCCATTTTCCTGCTTCTGCTGAATATTCCGCTGTTTTTATATGGACTTAAAAAGCAGGGTGTCACCTTTACCGTCTATTCACTTTATGCGGTTGCAATTTATTCATTGGGAGCGTGGCTTATTACCGATGTTCTGCCCATTGATGTCAGTATGGCATCCCCACTTGCAGGTGAGGATTTGCTTCTGTGTGCAATATTCGGCGGACTTATATCAGGTGTGGGAAGCGGTCTTACCATACGCTACGGCGGTGCTATTGACGGGATTGAGGTTATGGCAGTAATTTTCGCAAAAAAGCTCAGTATATCCGTTGGTACATTTGTTATGATGTACAATGTTCTCTTATATATCGTCTGCGGAATCAGTATGGGAAGCTGGATTCTGCCCCTTTATTCAATCGTTACCTATGGTGCGGCACTTAAGACTGTGGACTTTATTGTTGAGGGTCTTGACCGCTCAAAGGCAGTTATGATTATAACGGAAAAGCCCAAGGATATTACAAGTGCGCTTATCGATGAATTTGGTTGCGGAACAACAAATATTCCTGCCGTGGGCGGTTATTCAAGCAAGGAAAAAACCGTTATTTATTTTATTGTAAACCGATTTGAAATTGCCAAGACAAAGGCTATTGTTCACGCGGTTGACCCCTCTGCATTTATGACAATTACCGAGGTTGCGGATGTTTTTGTAAGTCCGTCTGCAGACAATCAATAAGCCTTGCTTTTTCAAAACAACTGTGATAAAATTACAACAATGACTTTTATGGAGGAAATTCCATGAGAATAAAGGAATCAGCCGAAAATTATCTTGAAACCATTTATATGCTTTCAAAAAAAATTAAATATGTCAGAAGCATTGATGTCGCAAACGAGCTTGGTTTTTCAAAAGCCAGCGTTTCCGTGGCTATGAAATCATTCCGTGAAGAGGGGTACATTGTAACAGATACCGACGGTGGAATAACACTTACGGAAAAAGGACTCTCCATTGCAGAAAGAATGTGCGAGCGTCACAACGTGATTGCAGGCGCACTTATTGCACTTGGAGTCAGCGAGGAAATTGCATATGTTGACAGCTGTAAAATAGAGCACGATATAAGTGAAGAAAGCTTTGAAAAAATAAAGGAATTTCTTGCAAATCTGGGCGGAAATTAACAGTAATATTTCAATGGTTACACTTATGTTAAAATTGTGTTACTGCTATTGCAAAACCACATTATGTAGTGTATTATGTAATCAGATAGAAAAGGAGTGACCGACTATGGCAAACAATCAGACAACTCATATTGACATCTGCAAAACACGTGATACGGAAATTGATGCTATCATCTGCCGCGTCCATGAGGCATTGGTTGAAAAGGGCTACAATCCCATTAGTCAGCTTGTCGGTTATATTATGTCGGGCGACCCCACATACATCACAGGACACAAGGGTGCTAGAAGCCTCATCACAAAGGTTGAGCGTGACGAGATACTTGAAGTAGTATTCAGAAAATATTTATCAGATAAATAAAAATAAGGTTTTCGCTTTTGCGAAAACCTTTATTTGTTTATAAAGTCAATATTGTAAAAGTCCTTAAACCCTATTCGGGTCAGGATTTTTTCGGCTAAGTCGTAGCCGTAATCAAGATTATCCGCGTGGTGGCAATCGGAGGTTATTAAAACCTTGCCGTCACGCTTTTTTATTTCCTCCAGTATCCACGTATCGGGGTATGGACTGTCCTTGTACCCTCTTGACATTGCTCCCGTGTTTACTTCAAGCACCTGCTTTGCCTCCAAAAGCTCATCCAAAGCTGAAAGAACTGCTTTTTTATAGCGTTCTTCCTTAGGGTTAAAAATGTCGTTACTTTTGTCAAACTTCGTAAGAAGGTCGAAATGCCCTATTATATCTCCGCGGAGCTTTGCCACAGTTTTGTAGTATTCCTCAGCATAGGCATAGGGGTCTCCGCCGTAAAATTCATCAATACATTTCTTCTGTTTTTCTCCGCTTTCATCCACATCCGTAAGACTGTCCCCTGCTTTTATATAGTGGGTTGATGCAATGATATAGTCATAGTCAAAGCCGTTATCCTCGGACTCGAAATCCCTCTCCAGACCGCAAAGCACACGGATTTTGCCCCTGTACTTTTCCTTAAGGAAATTAACTTTGTCAAAATACCTGCCCTCGTTTTCAAAGCTCATACAATATCTGAGGTCGTGTCTGACAGGGCTGTGACCCGAAAAGCCTATATAGGAAAAGCCTTTGTTAATGGCACTTTGCACCATCTCCTCGAGGGTGCTCTTTCCGTCACAGTATGTGGAATGAGTATGCAGATTTCCCCTCATCATGATGTCATTTTCTCCTGCTTAACCTTTTTATCGATTACATGACGGGATGCAAGCTCTTTTAATACATCATCAACATCAATGCCCATTTCAACCATCATTACCATAACGTGATAGTAAAGATCAGCAATTTCGTAGATGGTTTCTTTCTTGTCATTATCCTTGGATGCTATAATAACCTCAGTACATTCCTCGCCTACTTTTTTGAGGATTTTGTCAATGCCCTTTTCAAAAAGGTAGGTAGTGTAGCTGCCTTCCTTTTTCTCAGTTTTCCTGCCCTTAATCATTTCAAAAAGTGCCTCGGGAGAGAACACGCCCTCTTCATCACTTTCAAAGACAAGGTCATTAAAGCAGCTTTCTGTTCCCTTGTGGCAGGCAGGGCCGTCTTTCTTTACATATACGCAAAGTGCATCACTGTCGCAATCGGCAACGATTTTTACAATATGCTGATAGTTGCCGCTGGTTTCACCCTTGAGCCAAAACTCCCCGCGGCTTCTGCTCCAGAAACAAGTGAGTTTTTTCTCGAGGGAAATCTTAAGGCTTTCCTCATTCATATATGCAAGAGTAAGCACCTTTCCCGTTGCCGCATCGATTACTATTGCAGGGATAAGTCCCTTTTCGTCAAATTTAAGTGTAGATATATCAAGCATTTTAAATTCTCCTTACTGCAATGTTATTCTTATCAAGTTCGCTTTTGAGGTCTTTTATTGCTACCTCTCCAAAGTGGAAGATAGATGCCGCAAGACCTGCCGACATTTTGGGAATCTCGTTAAAGAGCGTTACAAAATCATTTATGCATCCTGCACCGCCCGAGGCAATTACGGGAACATTGACAACCTCCTGCACAGCTTTCAGCATTTCAATGTCGAAGCCTTTCTTCACTCCGTCGGTATCAATGGAATTTACCACAATTTCACCTGCGCCGCGATTTACACCGCTCTTTATCCATTCAATGGCTTCAATTCCCGTGTCCTCTCTGCCACCCTTGGCAAACACGTGAAATTCATTATTTACACGCTTCACGTCAACGGAAAGTACAACGCACTGATTTCCGTAAATCTGTGCCGCTTCGTTG
>JAZOSB010000014.1:0-5462 GCA_045656865.1 Clostridia bacterium
TTTCAAGGAATCTGAGTGTTAATTCCGCTGCTTCATCAGCATAGTTTTCAATAAAGAGGTGTCCGCCGCCCTCGATAATATGGTATTCACTGTTTTCAGAAAGGTTATCAATAAGGAACTGCACAGCATCTTTTTTGATTACCTTATCCTTACTGCCGTTGATGTAAAGAACAGCTGGGCCATTTTTAATTGCCTCATAGTTTGTGTCGGTGAGCATTGAGAAAGAATAGAAAATACCTTCGCCTGTACCGGGTCTGACGAAACTCTTTACTATTTCCGAGTAGTCATAGGCGGCAAAATATTCATTATCAAAGAAGCAGAATTTAACGGCTACCTTTATAATTTTATCGATAACTTTTTCGTGCTTAGCAAGGCGTTTGAGCAAGGGTACAAGAAGCTTGATAAGTTTAGGGTTGCCCACAAATTCTGACATTTCAGGGGTGTTTATGTTGCCACTGGTACCATAAAGGAGAAGATTGTTGACACTTTCAGGGTACTTATCATAAACAGACTCGGCAACAAATCCGCCCATAGAGTGACCTGCAACATACCATGGCTCATCTGAAAGATAAACCATCAGAGCGTGCACAATTTCTTCACGAGGGAGTCTTTCCATTTCCATAGTATCTCTTGAAGAATATCCGAAGTTGGGAAGATCAACGAGTACACAAGTATAACCTTCGGCTACAAGCTTTTCAGCCATATTATGCCAACAGTATGTTGTGTGGGCAAAGCCGTGAAGGAAAATTATCTGACCTTTCTGTTCTTCAGCTTTCCACTCTCTGTAATGGATAGTGTATCCCTTGTAATCAAAAAACTTGCTGTCATCATAAGGTGTTTCTGCTGAAGCAAAAGCAGTAACTGCCATAGATAAAATTAGTATTACGGATAAAATAACAGATATAATTTTTTTCATATTAAACACTCCTTTTATTTTATTTTAGCATATTGATAGGTTTCATTGATGTATAATTTGTAAATGGCTGAGTTGATTATATAACTTTTAGTTTTCAATATGTTGTATAAAATGTATTACCTATTTATTTTTTAGTGAAAATATGATAAAATTACATAAAACAATTTAATTTGCGAGGCAATATATGAAAACAAAACGAAACATATTTGATAAGCTGAACACCTTATTATTCGGAAAGGATCTTCGTGTAACAACAGGGGAGCCTTATACCGAGGTGCGAGAGGGCGACTATTCATCCTATTACCCCTTGGAAAAATATATCGATTTTACACAACAAGCACCCGACAATTGCTACGACATCAGAGATTATGGTGCTGATATAAATGCAACTGATGAAGCCAATGCGAAAGCCATTCAGCAGGCTATAGACAAATGCCATAAAGACGGTGGCGGTACTGTTTTAATCAGTGGCGGTATGTATATAACTACAACAATTTTTCTTCGCAGTAATGTGACATTATTCATCGATAAAGATAGCTCGCTTTCGGCTAACACAAGTGGTAAAGGATACAAACATAACGCTCTGATTTATGCCTTTGACTGTGATAATATTTCCATAACCGGTGGTGGCAAGCTTATTGGCAATGGTACTCTTTTTGGTCTTAAGCCCGTCAGTGAAAATATGTTTACTCCTTCACCTGTAATCGATGTTATTAAGATGCGTCAGGATTATCGTGCTCAGATTCGCTTTGCTCACAAGTCAAAATATGGCTCGATTCTTCTTACTGAAAAATGCAGAAATATTAAGATACACAACATCATTTTTGAAGACTCGCCTTGGTGGACATATAAAATGCTCGTGTGTGATGGTGTGAAAATCACCGACACTGTCATATGGAATAACCGAAATGTTGCAAACTCCGACGGCTTTGATATTGCAGGTAGCAGTAATGTAGAAATCGACCACTGCTTTGTGTCTACAGCTGATGACGGAATTGTACTTAAAAATGCTATTTGGTGTGGCTGTGAAAAAGAGATGCACGGTATTGCTGTGAGAAACTGCGAGGTTATCTCAAGAACAAACTGCTTCAAAATCGGCACAGAAACAACCTATGATGTTTATGATGTTACTGTCGAGGATTGCACCTTCCTGATGACAGACCTTTATCCCGGTGCTGTTTCGGGGGTATCAATCGAGGCTTGTGATGGTGCTAAGGTACACGATGTGAAAGTTAAAAATATAACTATGGACAGATGTACTTGTCCGTTGTTTATTCGTTTAGGTAACCGCAACCGAGCTGCAGAGGTTACTTCTGCAACTGCAAACAAAACAGAAATCGTCAAAGAGGCGGGTGATGAAAAGCCCGTAGACAAAAACATTTTTGACGGCAAGAGCGAAATGTATAATATAACAGTTGAAGATATAAAGGCTACAAATGTAGAGCTTCCTGTAATCGTTGCAGGTTACAAACAAAAGCTTAAGACAAAGTATTGTACTGATGTAACTCTCAAAAACTTCGATATAACTTATCGTGATGCCATAGAGATTAAAGATAACCGACTTTTTATCCCCGAATATACAAAGGTTTATCCTGAGTGCTGGAGATTCAGAAATCTTCCCGCTTATGGCATATGGGCAAGACACTGCCGAAATCTCAAAATTGAAAACTTCGCTTGCAGGGGTATAAAGGATGGTCACAGAAAAGAAAAAATCTTTATTGATTGCAAATAAGTAAGATGATTATCTTGTTAAAAAACAAAGTACCTGCCGTTCTGGTAGGTACTTTTACTATATTCACCATCTTCTGTCTTTCACATTGGGACAGTTGTTCTTTTTAAACGCTGCTCTGAACTCTACATAGCAACCGCATTTCATACACACGCCTGATATGAGATTGTCGCAACTTTTGCACTCGCTGAGCCTCTTTTCGTAAAGCTCATCGGGTGCCCTTTCTTTTTCGGAGAGCTTGTCAATTCGCTCCTTTATGCTTTTGAGTGTATCCTCTTCTGCTGCCTCGTGAAGCAGACATCTTTTACATTCTGCCATATTATTTAATCACGAACTTTGCAACTGAGCAGGGAGGGATTGTAGTTTTGAATCCGTCTGCGAGGATTTCGTAATCGCTGAAAGCTTTTGTGTAGGCTACATTCTTGTTCTCAAAGCTGTTGTAGTCGTGGATGTCGCCTGTGAGAATTTCTGCTGAAAGATCTTTGAGATTAAAGTCTGCTATCTGACAGTGAATGTCTGCACTCTCATCAGCAGATGTGTTGACTACAGTTGCAATAATAGTACCGTCTTCTTTAACTGAAGCACTTTCTATAAGTTTAGGCAGGGTACCCTTGTCGGCAAGGTTGGGAGTAGTGATATATGAGCCGAGGAGTGTGTTTTCCTGATGGTCCTTATACATTTTGAAAATGTGATATGTGGGAGTAAGAAGCATATCCTCGCCGTCGGTAAGAGCCACAGCCTGAAGCACGTTTATAGTCTGAGCAATGTTTGCCATTTTGATTCTGTCAGAGTGCTTGTTGAAAATATTAAGGGTAAGACCTGCAACGATAGCATCTCTCATAGTGTTCTGCTGATAAAGGAAGCCGGGATTTGTACCCTCTTCAACATCGTACCAGGTACCCCATTCGTCAACTATCATAGCGATTCTCTTGTCAGGGTCGTAGCGATTCATAATATCACCGTGACGGCGTACGAGCTCTTCCATTTTGTAAGCTTTTTCGATGGTAGTATAGTACTCATCTTTGGTGAAGCTGAGAGCTTTACCCTTATTGCCCCAATCACCGGGGAGAGTGTAATAGTGAAGTGACAGTCCGTTCATACGCCACGCTGCTTTTTTCATAAGTACATCTGTCCAGTTGTAGTCGAAAGCGTTTGCACCGCAGGCAATTCTGAAAATACGGTTGTTGCTGTCATAATCACGGACATAGGTTTCATAGCGTCTGTATTGGTCAGCGTAAAACTCAGGGTGCATATTACCTCCACAGCCCCAGTTTTCGTTACCAACACCGAAATATTTTACTTTCCAAGGTTTCTCTCTGCCATTAGCCTTACGAAGATCAGCCATAGGAGATACACCGTCAAATGTCATATATTCGGCCCATTCGCTCATTTCCTGAACTGTGCCTGAGCCAACATTGCCATTGACATAAGCTTCACAGCCGAGCTGTTCACAAAGTTCAAAAAACTCGTGAGTACCGAAGCTGTTGTCTTCAACAACACCGCCCCAATGGGTGTTAATCATCTTTTTTCTGCTTTCTTTTGGGCCGATGCCGTCTTTCCAATGGTACTCATCAGCAAAGCAACCGCCGGGCCAACGCAGTACGGGAATGCCCATATCCTTGAGAGCATCAACAACATCTTTTCTCATACCATTGACATTAGGGATAGGGGAGTCCTCACCGACATAAAGCCCCTCGTAAATACATCTGCCGAGATGCTCCGAAAAGTGACCGTAAATGTCCTTGCTGATTTTACTGATTTTCTGATTAGGGTTGATAAGATACTTTTCCATAGGTTTCTCCTTAAATTAATTGTTTATTTGCATTTTATAATATTTAGCTTTTCGCTGTTTCCGTGAATAGTATAATCTGTTACCTTGCCGTCTGCCCATTCAATATCTAAAGTAACATTTCCCTTTGCAGCCAGACCCTTGACAGAGCCGTTTTTCCATTTGTCGGGAAGGGAAGGAAGCAGATAAATGTTTTCGCTGTCAGACTGTAAAAGCATTTCACAGATACCGCTGAGTGCACCGAAATTGCCGTCAATCTGGAAGGGAGGATGTGCATCAAATAGATTCGGATAAACACCACCGTGGTGATAGTTTTCTCCGTCGGTATCAACAAGGGTAAGAAGCTTATCCACAAGGCTAAGGGCGTGGTTGCCATCACGAAGTCTCGCCCAGAAGTTGATTTTCCACGCAAGGCTCCAGCCTGTACCGTCGTCACCTCTGATTTCCAAAGTCTTTTTGCAAGCGTCAAAAAGCTCCTTATCCTTCTCATAGGTTATGAGGTTTGCAGGGTGCAGAGCATAAAGATGTGACACATGTCTGTGATGTACTTCTCTTTCAGGGATCTGCTCATTCCATTCAAGAAGCTCACCGTTTTTACCGATGCATAGAGGCTTTATTTTTTGTATGCTGTCGCAGATTTTAGTATAGAAATCATCTTTAATTGACAGTATCTCACAGCTCCTTTTTATGCTTGTAAAGAGGTCGAGAACAATACCATTCATCATTGCCGTACTCTTTGAAGTCGCCGATGAAGCAAAGCCCATTTTGAAATTATTTTCAGGTGATGTTCCAGGACAGATTATGAGATTTCCGTTTTCGTCCTCGGTGAGAATATCAAGATAAAACTCTGCTGCTTTCTTCATTATGGGATAAGCTGTATTTTCGAGAAAATCTCTGTCAAGTGTGTACTCATAAATCTCAAACAGACTGCGGCACAACCAACCCGAACCGCCTTGCCAGAAGCCCCAGCAGGCTCTACCCTGAACAGGATAAGAGAAGAAGTCGGATCGTAGCCATGTCGTTCTGTG
>JAZOSB010000015.1:0-6344 GCA_045656865.1 Clostridia bacterium
AAGGAAAACGTAATTGACGAAAACGGAGTTTCTCAGGTGCGTGACGTTATGAGTATAGGTGTTACTTTAGATGAAAGAATTGCGGACGGATTTTATTTTGCACGCAGCCTCAAACTCATAAAGCATCTGTTTAAAAATCCGCAGCTGCTTGATAAAACATTAGGGGAGGAAATTGACTTTGAATTCTGAAGCAAAATGGTTTAAATTCTACGGGGCTACACCTCATACTTTGGATTACCCCGATATATCTCTTTATAAAATGATTGAAAATGCAGGAGAGAAATATCCTGAATATATTGCTTATGATTTTATGGGTAAAAGCTCTACCTACCGTGAATTTATTAAGGATATAGACACCTGTGCAAAGGCGCTGAGGCAGGAGGGAATTAAAAAGGGAGATGCAGTAACCATATGCCTTCCCAATGTTCCTCAGGCAATAATTATGTTTTATGCAATCAATAAAATCGGTGCTGTTGCAAGCATGGTGCATCCGCTTTCTGCCGAGAACGAAATAATGTTTTACATAAACGAGAGTAAAAGCCGTATAGCAATAACTCTTAGCCGTTTTCACAACAAGTTTGAAGCTATAAAGGGCAGAACTCAGCTTGAAAAAGTAATAGTTGCAAAAATAGGTGAGGCACTTCCCACAGTAAAGGGCTTTTTGTATAAATTTGTAGGTCACGAGCCAAATGTAGAGGAATCCCCATGGACAATTTCGTGGCAGAAGTTTATGGAAAATGCCAAATACTGCACAGAGGATATTATTGATGAGGGTAAGGGCGAGGATTCAGCGGCAATCCTTTTCAGCGGAGGAACAACAGGCACTTCAAAGGGCATACTTCTTACAAACCTTAATTTCAATGCTCTTGCAATGCAGACTGAAGCTATGGCACAGTGCCTTAAACCCGGGGATGTAATGCTTTCTATAATGCCGGTATTCCACGGATTTGGTCTGGGAGTGGGTATACATACGATGCTTTCTGCAGGTGCAAAATGTGTGCTTGTTCCGCAGATTAACCCCAAGGAATTTCCGTCTTTGTTCAAGAAACAGAAGCCTAACTATATGGCAGGTGTTCCCACATTGTTTGAGGCAATTCTCAGAAATAAGGAGATGGACGGAGTTGACCTCTCCTGTATGAAAGGTCTTTTCAGCGGAGGAGATTCCCTTTCCATTGAGCTTAAGAAAAAGATGGATAATTTCCTTAAAGAACACGGTGCAACAATTCAGGTGCAGGAGGGTTACGGCACAACCGAATGTGTAACAGCAAGCTGTCTTACCCCTGCAGGATATTACAGAGAGGGAAGTATTGGTATTCCGTTCCCCGACACATTCTACAAGATTGTGACTCCCGAAACCAACGAAGAAGTACCTTCGGGACAGATGGGTGAAATCTGTATAACAGGCCCCACATTGATGAAAGAATACATAAACAACCCCAAGGAAACCTATCAGACTCTCCGTGTGCATGAGGATGGAAAGACATATCTGCATACAGGTGACCTTGGCTATATGGACGAGGATGGCTTTGTTTACTTTGTTCAGCGTCTTAAGAGGATGATTGTAACAAGCGGATATAATGTTTACCCCTCTCAGATTGAGAATGTCATTGATGCTCACGAGGCGGTGCTTTTCAGTACAGTTATAGGTGTCAAGGATGACTATAAAATGCAGAGGGTAAAGGCATTTATCGTTCTTAAACCCGGATTTTCTCCCTCTGATGAAATAAAGGAATCAATCAAGGCGCATTGCGCGAGGAGTATTGCAAAATATGCACTTCCATCAGAATATGAATTCCGTGATAATCTTCCTAAGACATTGGTGGGCAAGGTTGCCTATCGTGAGCTTGAAAAGGAAGAGGAAGAAAAGGCATTGGTATAAAAGTAAAAAGGAGTCAGTCAAGGCTCCTTTTTTGGTTGACAAATGCTAATAAATGGGATAGAATATAGGATAATGGAAAAATATTATTTTTTAGGGAGGCACCATTGATGAGAAATCAGGATAAAACAATGGACAAGATTGTTGCACTTTGCAAGGGTCGCGGATACGTCTATGCAGGAAGTGAAATTTACGGCGGTCTTTCCAATACTTGGGACCACGGCCCTCTTGGTGTAGAATATAAGAACAACGTTAAAAAAGCTTGGTGGAAGAAATTCGTTACAGAAAGTCCCTACAATGTAGGTCTTGACTGTGCGATTCTTATGAATCCTCAGGTATGGGTTGCCAGCGGACACGTTGGCGGATTCTCCGACCCTCTTATGGATTGTAAGGAGTGTAAGGCAAGACACCGTGCAGATAAGCTTATCGAGGATTTCTGTCACGAAAAAGGCGAGGATATCGTAGTTGACGGCTGGAGCAACGAGGAAATGCTCAAGTACATTGACGAAAACGGTATCAACTGCCCCGACTGCGGTAAGCACAACTTTACAGATATCCGTAAATTCAATCTTATGTTTAAAACATTCCAGGGCGTTACAGAGGATGCAAAGGCTGAAATATACCTCCGTCCCGAAACAGCTCAGGGTATTTTCGTAAACTTCAAGAATGTTGCACGTACCAGCCGTAAGAAAGTTCCTTTCGGTATTGCACAGGTTGGTAAGTCCTTCAGAAATGAAATCACACCCGGTAACTTCATCTTCAGAACAAGAGAGTTCGAGCAGATGGAGCTTGAATTCTTCTGTAAGCCCGGTACAGACCTTGAATGGTTCAAATACTGGAAGGATTACTGCAGAGATTTCCTCCTCACCCTCGGTATGAAAGAGGAAAACATCCGTCTTCGTGATCACAGCCCCGAAGAACTCAGCCATTATTCCAATGCTACAACAGATATCGAATTTATGTTTCCCTTTGGTTGGGGCGAGCTTTGGGGTATCGCTGACAGAACAGATTTCGACCTTACTCAGCACCAGAATCACAGTGGTGAAAGTATGGAATACATCGACCAGGTTACAAACGAGCGTTATGTTCCTTACGTTGTTGAGCCCTCTCTCGGTGCAGACCGTGTTGCTCTCGCATTCCTTTGCGAAGCTTATGATGAGGAGGAAGTAGGCGAGGGGGACGTTCGTACAGTTCTGCGTCTTCATCCTGCACTTGCACCCGTTAAGGCTGCAGTTCTTCCCCTTTCCAAGAAGCTTGGCGAAAAGGCTGACGAAGTATATCAGAAGCTTATCAAGAAGTACAACTGCGAATATGACGATGCAGGCTCAATCGGTAAGCGTTACCGCCGTCAGGACGAAATCGGTACTCCCGTATGTATCACAATCGACTTTGATACACTTGAGGATGAGTCCGTTACAGTCCGTGACCGTGACACTATGGAACAGAAGAGAATCAAGATTGAAGAGCTTGACAGCTATATGGCAAATCTTCTTGAGTGGTAACAGAATATGAATAATCCGCGTGAAATTTTATACGACAGATTTATAAAGCCCTTTGCAGGCAAATCCCTCGGCAATGTGGGTGTAGAGCTGGAATTTCCGCTGATAAATGGTAATGGAGGCGACGTAGACACTGAGTTTGTCGCCTCCATTATGGATTTTATCGAAAAAAAGGGATTTTCCTGCGTTCTTTATGGGGTAAACGGTGAAAAGCTCTTTATGGAAAACGAAAAGGGTGATTGTCTTAGCTTTGATAACTCCTACAACAATTTTGAGTTTTCAATGATGTACAGCGACAATCTTCTGGATATAAAATCCCGTTTTGACTCCTATTATGAAATGGTGCAAAACTATCTTGCACAGAAAAACCATTCCCTTGCAGACCGTGGTACTAACCCCAATTACGCAAATATAAGTGTGAATCATACCCCTTTTGCAACTTACAATATGGTGCAGGAGTATCTCCACAAGTTCCCAGGGACACACGGCTACAACGATTTTCCTGCCTTTATGTCCTCTGTGCAGACTCACCTTGATATTGGAGTGGAGGAAGTCCCTCGTGCATATACCCTCTTTTGTAAGCTGGATTTTGTACGTGGGCTTCTTTTTGGTAATTCCCCCGACTTTGAGGGGAAGGGTTGGCGGATTTTCCGCGACTATCTGTGGGAGAAAAGCGGTTTTGGTAACTGCCCTGAAATTACAGGCAGTGTTGACCGTAAATTTGAGTCCAATGATGACATTATAGACTTCTATCTTGAAAAAGGTATGTTCAACCGCATCAGAGATGGGAAATACGAGGTTTTCAAACCTGTTCCCATTAAGGAATATTTCCTGCAGGAAGATGCACAAAAAGAGGATATTGAGTGCTATCTTTCATTCCGCAATGTGGAGCTTACCTCCCGCGGTACGTTGGAGGTAAGAAGCGACTGTACCCAGAAAAAGGGCAGATTCTTTATGCCCCCTGCCTTTAACTTAGGAATTCTTCACAATAAGGAAAAGGCAACGAGTACTCTTGAAGCTTTCTTCAAAAACTGCAATATTGACAAGCCAAACTCCGAGCTTAGAAGACTTGTTAACGAGTGCAGGGAAGAGGAAATTGCCCCGAAATTCATCCTTGACGAGCTTTGCGTAAAAATGCTTGATATTGCCCGTGAGGGACTTATCTCCCGAGGTAAGGGTGAAGAAACGTTATTAAAATGAGAAATACGGTGTGAATTTTCACACCGTATTTGCATTTATATATCCTTTGAAAGATAGCTGATAGCTGTTTTTACTGATTCCTTTTCCTCGGAGGTAAGCTCTTTTCCTGCATTGCGGTAGTCAAAGGACAGCGTGAAATTATGTAGATTTTCGTACAAAACATCAAGCTGTTTTTTTTGATTTTCTGCAAGCATCAGAAGAAATTCCTCTTTTTTCTTTCCGTGGATTTCTCCACCAGATTTTTGTGCTGCAAGAGCCGTATGCTCCAGACAAAGCCCTTTTGAATTTTCAAACATTTTGCGGAAATCAGCTTCATTTGCCCACAGATGTGCAAAATTTTCTGCCGCATCGGACATTTGTGAATCAAGCTTTTCGCAAAGGGCACAACTGGTGACTTTACTATATAAATTCCTGCTGAAAATATCCGCAGGTGCTTCCTTGGAAAACATCCCCGGTTTTTTAGGTATTTCCATACTCTTTTCCAGCTCTTTAATATGTGTTTCAAGCATAAGTGCAAGACTCAGCCTGTTTTTTCTGTCAAAAAGCATTCTTATATGATTTTTGCAAAACCCCTTTTCATTCGTCATTTCACGGCTATCAGGCTCCATCATTGACGGTCCTAAAAAATATTCCAAAGCCTGTTCCTGAAGCTTTTTTTCAAGAGTGCAAAGCGGGCAGCCTGAGTTTTCCTCCAACGCCTCTGTAAGAGGGATGCTGTAAATTCTTTCTTTCATATAGTTCTCACCTCAATAAACATATTTTACCACAAAATTTATCATATTACAAGTATGGGACATACACGAATTTAAACATCTTCGAATATAGTGTTAATCGGAGGTGTTTTTCGATGTTTAATTTTTTTAAAATAAAAAAATACTTCGAAAGCGGAAATGTGTATCTTCTTCAGGGCAGCAGCTTTCCCGAGCCGCTGACTGATTCGGAAGAGAGGTATTATCTCGGAAAAATGCACGAGGGAGACGAGGATGCAAAAAATATACTTATTGAGCACAATCTCAGACTTGTTGCACATATTGTTAAAAAATATCCGTCTGCAGGGGAGAATGATGACCTCATTTCCATTGGCACCATAGGGCTTATAAAAGGGATTTCTTCATACGACACCAACAAAAAAACCAAGCTTGCCACCTATGTTGCAAGGTGTATAGAAAAAACAATCCCCTCGTAGCGGCTCCTTTTGAACAAAAAGAGGGAATATTTGCTCCTTTTAGTGAGAAAAGCGTAAGAATTAGTGATAATCTCTCTTTTGTTCAACGGAAACATAAGCTAAGTCCTATGTATCTGCATTCGTTCAGATTTATAGTGCCTAAAAAGGTTTCCGAAGCACAGAAATTTGCCTTGAAGTTTCCAACTGCTGATAAAATAGAAACAGTTGCGGACAAGCTTCGTTACTACCGATACAAAAAAGGACTGTATCAGTCAGATGTTGCCGATTACTTGGGAATTGAAAGAAGTACCTACATAGAGTACGAAAACCCCGACAGAGATTATTACTCTGCCGAGGTTATGGAAAAGATTGCTGAACTATTTGAGGTAAGTGTTTATGATTTACTTGATGACTATAATAAATTTCTGTATGACGGTCAGGGGAAGAATATAAAAGAACTTCGCAAGCAACTGAAAATTACACAAGCAGATTTAGCAAAGGAAATGAACGTCAGCTTGCTGAAAGTCAAACGCTGGGAGCACAATAAGGTCAGAATGTTTAAATTTACATATGATAGACTAATGATGTTGTTTTCTGAAACCAA
>JAZOSB010000016.1:0-21681 GCA_045656865.1 Clostridia bacterium
TTAAGCTGCTTCTCTCTGCTCTACGGTATCAGAAAGGATCATCTTGCGAATCTTAGGAATTCTTTCTTCGCCGAAGAACATATGCTCAGTACGGCAAAGACCGATACCTTCTGCACCAAGCTCGCGAGCCTTCTTAGCATCAGCGGGTGTATCTGCGTTTGTTCTAACCTTAAGAGTTCTGAACTCGTCAGCCCACTGCATAATTCTGCCGAATTCACCTGCGATTTCAGCATCAACTGTGGGGATGATACCGTCGTAGATGTTACCTGTAGAACCGTCGATAGAGATAAAGTCGCGTTCGACATATGTCTTACCGCCAAGGGTAAACTTATTATTTTCTTCGTCCATGTTGATGTCACCGCAACCGGAAACACAGCATGTACCCATACCACGAGCAACAACTGCTGCGTGAGATGTCATACCGCCACGAACTGTGAGGATACCCTGAGAAGCCTTCATACCTGTAATATCTTCGGGAGAGGTTTCAAGACGAACAAGAACAACCTTTTCTCCTCTTGCGGTCCAAGCTTCAGCATCTGCAGCTGTGAATACAATCTTACCGCAAGCAGCACCGGGAGAAGCGCCAAGACCTCTGCCAGCAGGTGTAGCAGCCTTAAGAGCCTTTGCATCAAACTGGGGATGAAGAAGTGTATCAAGGTTTCTGGGGTCGATCATTGCAACAGCTTTCTTCTTATCAATCATGCCCTCGTCAACAAGGTCACAAGCAATCTTAAGAGCAGCCTTTGCAGTTCTCTTACCGTTACGTGTCTGAAGCATATAGAGCTTTCTGTTTTCAATAGTGAACTCCATATCCTGCATATCTCTGTAGTGGTCTTCAAGAATACCACATACCTTATTGAATTCATCAGAAGCTTCGGGGAACTTCTCAGCCATCTGAGCGATGGGCATAGGAGTACGAACGCCTGCAACAACGTCTTCACCCTGAGCGTTTACAAGGAATTCACCCATAAGTCCGGGCTCACCTGTTGCGGGGTCACGAGTAAATGCAACACCTGTACCGCAATCGTCACCCATATTACCGAATGCCATCATCTGTACGTTAACGGCTGTACCCCAGGAATAGGGAATATCGTTGTCACGACGGTAAACGTTTGCACGGGGGTTGTCCCAAGAACGGAATACTGCTTCAACAGCACCCATAAGCTGTTCCTTGGGGTCTGTGGGGAAGTCCTTACCAATCTTGGACTTATATTCAGCCTTGAACTGCTCTGCAAGAGTCTTAAGATCTTCTGCTGTAAGGTCGATATCGTTCTTAACGCCCTTAGCTTCCTTCATTTCGTCGATAAGCTGTTCAAAGTACTTCTTACCAACTTCCATAACTACGTCAGAGTACATCTGGATGAATCTTCTGTAGCAGTCATAAGCCCATCTTGCATTGCCGCTCTTAGCAGCCATTGCCTCAACAACATCTTCATTAAGACCGAGGTTAAGGATTGTGTCCATCATACCGGGCATAGAAGCTCTTGCACCACTGCGAACAGAAACGAGAAGGGGATTTTCCTTGTCGCCAAATTTCTTTCCGCAAACTTCCTCCATCTTACCGATGTATTCCATTATCTGTGCCTGGATTTCATCGTTGATTTTTCTACCGTCCTCATAGTACTGAGTACAAGCTTCTGTTGTGATTGTGAAGCCCTGAGGAACGGGAAGACCGATAGCGGTCATTTCAGCAAGGTTAGCACCCTTACCACCGAGAAGGTTTCTCATAGTAGCGTTACCTTCGCTGAAAAGATAAACAAATTTTGTCATCTTAGTTACCTCCTAAAATATTATTATTTTATCCTTTATTTTTTTCGTACATACTATCATACATCATTTTGTATAAAAAAGCTAGTATTTTTTTTGAAAAAAAGCAAAATTAAGGCATTTTTTCAATAATTCCGTGTAAATAATCAAGGGATTTGGGTAAATTACCCAAATGATATCTTAAAAACGGCTCTGTAATCGAATAGAGAGAGGCAGAAATCTTCATATCGTATTCGCAGAAAAGAGCGTCTTTGAGCGAACTTTCCGTTATGTATGTCGCAAGCTTAAGCTGTGCAGGATTAATCAGTATACTGTCCTCTGTCCTGTGTTCTTTGCATCTTACTTCGCCCTCGGAAACGGAAAAACAGCACGCTTTTTCTCCGCAGGGACATTCCCCGCTGAATTCGGGGATAATACCTACAAGCTCCATTAGTTTTATTTCAAACACAGCTTTTATAAGAGGTGCTGAATCTCTCCTTTTACAAAGAACATAAAGAGTATTCAGGAGTAATCTTACTTCCTCATCTGCTCCGATTCCCGGTTGTACACACATCTCGGAAAGAGAAGCAAAATAAGTGCCGTAGGATAAAAGCACCACATCCTCTGAAAGGGGGCGAAAGCTTTCATTAAGCTCGGCACTTACAAGTGAATAAAATCCGTCTTTTAATTTTTTCAGCACAAAAGAAGAATAGCAAAGGGGAGCACAGGCATTCCTGCTTTGATGCTTAAGGCTCTTTACCCCCTTTGCAATCACAGTAAGCCTACCCTCCTCGGGAGAGAGGAGGGTAAGAAGCTTATCGTTTTCTCCGCTTTGCATTGACTTTACCACTATTGCATTGATTTTGACTGTTTCTGACATTTTACATTCTCTTTCTGCTGTTCGTGTTTCTTGTATTTTAAATATATATCGATATTTCCTGTTCCTGTAAACATATCCCACATAATACTGTTTGTTCTTGCCATAAAAAACTCCATTCCGCCGCCATACGTAGGCACAAATAGTAATTTTAGCTTCTCTTATCCGTATGGCAAGGAATGATAAGAGATTTTTAAGCCCATATGCGTTTCTGAGCGAAAGCGAAGAAAATTTCGCATGGGCAATAAAATCCGCCGGAGGCATTAACGGGAAAGAATCTTTCACGTTAATCACCTCACAGTTAGTATGTGGAAAAGAAAATTTTTAATAGCTTGAAAAAATTTCTTATTTTTCTTTAACAAAACCTAATTCTTTCAGAGCCGTACCTTTGTTTCTCCAATCTTCTCTTACCTTTACCCAGAGCTCAAGATAAACCTGTGTGTCAAGAAGCTTTTCAATATCCTTTCTCGCGTAAGAGCCGATTCTCTTTATAGCTTCGCCTTTTTTGCCGATAATAATGGGCTTATGGCTTGCCTTTTCGCAGTAGATAACAGCCGTAATTTTTGTCACATCGCCTGTTTCGTCCATTTTTTCGATTTCAACAGCCGTACCGTGAGGGATTTCTCTGTCAAGAAGACGAAGTATTTTTTCGCGGATAATTTCAGCAGCCATTTCTCTTACTGTGCTGTCTGCGTATATTTCCGTATCATAGAAAGGCTCACCTTCGTCAAAGTGCTTGAGGATTTCCTTGCGAAGAGAGTCAATGCCGTCTTTTTTAAATGCGCTTATAGGTACAATTGCCGCAAAATCACTCTCATTGGTAAATGCCTGAATCTGAGGAAGTATAACCTCTTTTTCAACAGTGTCAGCCTTGTTGATTGCAAGAATCAGGGGAATATTTTTTTCTGTTGCCTTTTTTATAATATTTTTTTCAAGGTCATAAATCTCTTTACCTGCCTCAACTACCAAAATGGCAACATCAACATCGGCAAGGGATGCACCTGCGACGCTGTTCATATATTCACCTAATTTTGTGCGGGGGGAGTGCATACCGGGAGTATCCACAAAAACTATCTGATAATTTTCACCATTGTCAATGGCGGCAAGGTTTGAACGTGTTGTCTGCGGCTTGTTGGAAACGATAGCCGCCTTTTCACCTATAAATGCGTTGGTGAGAGTTGATTTTCCCACGTTGGGTCTGCCTACAATTGCAACAAAGCCTGATTTAAAATTACTCATTGGTTTATCCTTCCTTTATCTGTGTAAATCCATAATATCCATAATTTCTTTTTCTCTGCCACGCATTACGGATGTGTATGGCTCCTCCATATGGTCAAAACCGAGAAGATGGAGCGTACTGTGAACGGTCAGGAAACCAACCTCTCTCTGGAGAGTGTGACCGTATTCCTCCGCCTGTGCCTTTGCTCTTTCAAGAGAAATTACAATGTCACCCAAAAGGAGCATGTCTCCGTCATAGTCACCGCTTTCCTCAATCATCACACCATCTTCGTCAAATTCAAGGATGGGGAAGCTCAAAACATCGGTAGGGGAGTCAATATCTCTTGTTTCCTTGTTAATCTGATGAATACCCTCATCATCTGTAATGAGTACGCTAACCTCAAAATCCGTTTCTTCATCACCGCCCACTACCTGAAGAGTAGTAGCAACTGCTTTCTGCATAATTTCGGAAAGCTCCTCTGTAAATTCCAGCTTGTCCTGTTCGTTTTCAATAATAAACTGTATCATATTTTTTCTCCGTTCTGTATTTAAATTATTCATACTTAATACGCTCGTGAAAATAACCGCCGAGTGTCTTGGTTATTACTTTTATTACCGTTTCAAGCTCTTCAAAGGTCATATTACAATGAGAGAATTGCCCTGCGTTAACTCTTTCGGTTGCAATTTTACGGACCATACCCTCGATTTTGCCTTCTGTTTTATCGTCTATGCTTCTTACTGCCGCCTCGCAGGAATCAGCAAGCATTACAATGGCTGCTTCCTTACTCTTGGGGGCAGGACCGGGATAAATAAACTTTGCTTCATCAACCTCGGGGTCAAGCTCTTTTGCACGGATAAGAAAATATCCAGTGGTAGTTGTCCCGTGATGCTGTGCAATAATATCTATGATGCTTTGGGGCAGTCTGTGTTTTATTGCCGTTTCAACACCCTCTGTAACGTGGCTGATGATAATTTGCGAGCTTTCCTGAGGCTCGAGAGAATCGTGTGCATTTTTGTCGTACTGATTCTCCTTGAAATAAAGAGGGTGACGGAGCTTCCCTATATCGTGGTAGTAAGCCCCGACTCTTGTGAGAAGAGCATCTGCACCGATACTTCTTGCTGCAATTTCAGATATGTTTGCAACCGTCAGAGAATGGTGATACGTGCCGGGTGCCTCCACAAGAAGCTTTTTTAAAAGCTTGTTTTCAGGGTTTGCAAGCTCGGACAGCTTCATTGGCGTGGTAGCATTAAACAGCCATTCAATAAGGGGGAGAGAGCCTATTGTTATAAGTCCCGATATAAAGCCTCCTCCAAAGCCTTTTACAAACGAAAACAATGCAGTTACTATATTTGCAGATTCAATAAGTGAATGTGATGCAAATGTCAGTCCGTAAAAAACGGAGGACAGCACAGATGCAGGGAGAAGATGGGAACGCCTTTTTACCGAGGCAAAGCAGTAAGACGACATCGTTCCTGCAATTATGATACATAATGCATAACCCCAGTTTCCGTTAAATGCCACACCGCAAAATACTGCCAGCATAATATTGGTGATAATTGCACAGCGTGCGCAACTGAAAATCGTAACAATTCCCACGAACATTCCAACGGGAATAAGCTCTGTCATACTCTCGGGAATGATGTTGGAGCCGTAGACACAAATCAATATTACAATAAGTGCACTCAATGCTGTTATAGGGATGGAAGCAGGAGATTTTTTCTCCAGCCTGAAGTAGAAAAATGAGGTCATTATATAGCATATAAGCATTAAAAGAATAAGTCCGAGGGTATAAGTCCACGAAATCTGATTCATACCCTTTATAAGACCTAATTGCATAAGGGTATCGTACTGTTCCTCAGTTACAATACTGCCCTTTGTCACAATGGTCTGATTCTTTTTATAGGTGACCTCTTCTACCTGAGCTTCTGCCTCTTTTCGTGCCTTTTCGGTTTCTTCCTCGTCTAGAATCTGGTTTGTTTGAAGTACAAGACTTATAATGCTTTTGGCTGCGGATTTTTGTCCGCTGCTGATTTTCAGCTTGTCAACCTCACTGTCGCAAGCCTTTTGAGATTCCTGGGTATCGGACACGATTTTTTGCATTTCGGTTTCCACGATACCGCAGATTTTATTCATTTCTTCAAACTGCGAGTCAGATGCCATCATAAGTGCCAGAGCAGTTTCTTCGGAAATTTTTAACGTAGTTCCTGTTTTTAGCTTATCCACTCCTGCAAAAATATTTTCGGTATCACTGCGGTAGGTTTTTGCAAGAGCAAAGAGATTAGTTATACTGTCTGTTGCATTCTTTGTAATTTCCTCGTCTGCTTTGTAACGGTTAGGCTCCTGATTTCTCGCTTCTTCGCGTTTTTTCTGGGTAGCTGTTTCGTCTACAAAAGACCGTGGAGCATAAACAGTTTCGGGCGCAGCCTCGCCAACAGTAACCTCTACCTGCTTTGGCTTGTTGAGGAAGAGTATAGCTATAAAAATCAAAATAAGCGAAACTACCGTTACAAGCGTAGAAGCTATATTACTGAAATTAATCCTTTTTTTATTTTTCATAAGCAAATCCTTCTTCCATCAGGACCTTTTTTCAAATTTCTCGTATGCGGCAATAATTTTCTGAACAAGAGGATGACGGACAACGTCCTTATCGGAAAGATAGGAGAAGTCAAGTCCCTCAATATTTTTCAGTATTTTTGCGGCATCCTTAAGACCGCTTCGTTTCCCGTCGGGTAGGTCAATCTGTGTCACGTCGCCTGTGATAACCGCCTTTGAGCCGAAGCCTATACGGGTAAGGAACATCTTCATCTGTTCAGGGGTGGTGTTCTGTGCCTCGTCAAGGATGATAAAAGCATCATCGAGAGTTCTTCCCCTCATATACGCAAGGGGAGCAATCTCGATAACCCCTCTTTCAAGATATTTCTGGTAGTTTTCCATACCCAGCATATCGCCCAAAGCATCATAAAGCGGGCGAAGATAGGGGTCAACCTTCATCTGCAAATCACCGGGCAAAAAGCCGAGCTTTTCACCTGCCTCAACGGCAGGGCGGGTGAGGATAATGCGGCTGACTTCCTTACGTCTGAAAGCATCAACCGCCATAGCAACTGCAAGGTAGGTTTTTCCGGTACCTGCAGGGCCGATTGCAATTACTACTGTATTATCGCGGATTTTCTGAATATAGTTTTTTTGTCCGTGTGTTTTGCATTTTACACTTTTTCCTTTTGCGGTAATGCAAATATAGTCACCCTTCGCAGGGGGAACGTATTCAATATCCTCATTGACGGAAAAGATAGCGTAGCGTATGTTTTGCTCTGTAAGAGGCTCTCCTATCTCAATCTCGTCAATAAGACGGGAAAGGACTGCGGCAGCCTTGTCGCAGTTGTCGCCTATAACCTTAATCTGTGTATCCTTATTTGTAATGCGTACACCCATCTCCCTTTCAATAAGCTTTACATTGGAATCAAAGCTCCCGAAAAGGGACATAACCGTATCGGTGCTTTTGGCTTCAAGAATTTTCTCCATCTTTATCTCCTTCAGAATATTTTACGGGTATTTCCTTGTCGGTACGGACACGGCAATCGGCAGAAAATGTTATATTTACTGTATTGTCGCTTTCCGTAGTATTTTCAGTCAGTTCTATAAGCTCCATATTTTCCTTTCGAAGCTCTTCAAGAAATTTTTTTCTCCGCATCTCAATCTCGTCGGAGATGACTGTTTCCGTATGCTTAACCGTTGCCTCGTGATACTCTGTTTTAGTAAAAGATATGGGAAACAGCGGAAGAGCATACTTTTTTTCTATTTTATCATATTCTTTATATGAAATTCCACTGTTTAGCGAAAAATTTATTTGATTTTTTTTAAATTTTATGCCGAAAACACATTTTTTCCTGCCTGTTGGAATTTTTTCCATATTTTTCTTTGGAATAATAACGGTTTTTTCTTTAAAAAGCCTCGCTGTGATATCGGCAGTAGCGTGGTGGTAGTACGTGGGAATGTTTTCATTTTCACTGCGGAATATACCTGTTACCAGCGTTTGCCCTTTTTCTACCGCATCTCCCTCTTTCACAAGGGGGACTCCGCAATACACCTGCATTTTTTCAATAACACCGTCGTGAAGTGAAATTACATCGGATGGCTCATTTACAGGAATTATATCGGGCTTGGGAGTTCTTTCCTGAATTTTAACAATTGCGGTTGTTCCACGTATATCTACCCACAGCCACGACAGGTCATCAATTTCCAGAATTGAAGTCCGCTTCACCTCGTACTGGTCTATTTTATGCTTGAGTGCACCTATATGAACGCCTTTGTCGGCAATGCTTTCAAGCACCTTTTTCTGAAGCATTTCATCACCGCCTGTAATTTCTACCCTCCACACGAAAACCGAAAAAACCGCAGCAATTATTGTGAAAAACAGCGGAAGAAACAGAAGCATAATTCTTTTTTTGTATTTTCTGAAAAAAACAGGTATTCCATAGCTTTCCGTAAGAGTAAGACTGACACCGCTGACCTCTGTTGAAATAAGCTTTTCGTAGCCCTTTTTTCCGACAGAGAAAGACAGCGTTTCAGAGTCTTTACGTTTTATGTTGCGAAGATATATTCCCGAGGTGGAGGCAATATTTAAAATTCTTTCAGGAAAACGCCCGCACGCATCCAATGTATAAACTCCTTTTATGCAATTAATCAGCGTATTAAACATAAATTTCACTCCTATGCCTTAATAATTAATTGTATGATTTACTAACTTACCGCATAACTATTAAATGAGGTGTAATGAATGAAGAAAAAAGAAAAAAGAGCACAAAACATAGCTGAAGCCTTGGATTTACCCCTTGATGTTGTAAGTGATGTTCCCAGAAGCGAGATAATGGGTAACTGTCAGCTGAGTGTGGAGAATATAAGGGGTGTCCTTGATTATAATGAAAATTCTATAAAAGTTAACACCACCGTGGGCATAATAAAAATAGATGGTGACGAGCTTTTTATAGATTCAATAAGTGATGAAAGCATTTTTATCAAAGGACGGATAATACGGGTTGAATTTATATAGGAGGGTTTCATATGTTGTTTTTTATAGTGTGTGCGTGCTTTGCACTTTTTCCTGAAAAAGTTCTTTACGGTGCGCAAACGGGACTTGGGCTTTGTATAAATGTTGTTATACCCTCGCTTCTTCCGTTTATGCTGATAACAAGCTGTGTTATTAAAAGCAATTTTTCCCGCCCACTCGGGGCTTTGCTGGGTAAGTTTTTAACACCGCTCACAAAGATGAGCCCTGACGGGTGTATCTGTTTTATAACAGGAGTTTTCGGGGGATACGGTGCAGGTGTCCGTGCCGTGTACGAAAGCTACAGGCAAAAGAGAATTTCCCGTGATGAAGCGGAGCATCTTATGGCATTTTGCAATAACGCAGGACCTCTTTTTATTATGGGGACAATCGGGGTTGGTTTCTTTTTAAGTAAATCCGTGGGCATTTCCCTTTTGCTTGTGCAAATAATAACGGCACTCATATGTGCAAGACTTTTCAGCTTAAATACAATTCAGGGGAAGGTATCTGTCAGGGACGAGTGGAATTACTACAAAAAAAATAAGCCCTCTGTAGGAGAGCTTATTATATCGTCAGGGATAGACAGCGGAGCCGCTATCATAAATGTCTGTGTCTTTGTAATAACCTTCAGTGCAATTTTAGAAATTCTGCCATTTGGGGAATACCCCTTTTTATCGGGGATTTTAGAGGTAACACGTGGTGTTGCTGAAATTTCAACAATGGGAACCTCCCAATTACCTCTTATAAGTGCCCTTATTGCGTGGGGTGGAATGAGCGTACACCTTCAGGCAGATTCTCTAAGCGGCGGGTTATTCAGCAAAAAACTGTACTATACAGGAAAAATCTGTGCTTCCATCATAGCCTTTTTCATAACAAAGGTAACAGGAGCAGACTTATATGTCCTTTTGTTTGCTTCAACAATCCTGATTGCATTTTTACTGATTGCAGGAATCATCAGGAATCTGTTTTCCCGAGGATATACTCAGCAACGCGAATACCGTCAACAGCCGCACTCATAATTCCGCCTGCATATCCTGCACCCTCACCGCAGGGATAAAGTCCCTTGATGTTTGATTGCAAATCTTCACCCCTCACAATCCTCACGGGGGAGGAGGAACGGCTCTCTACCGCCGTCAGCACCGCATCAGGCAGGGCAAATCCGTGAATTTTTCTGTCAATCAGGGGAATTGCCTCACGAAGGGAATAAGTAACAAATTCAGGAAAAAGCTGACCGAGGTTTGAGGGAGTAACGCCAATTGGGTAAGTAGGATTGACCTTTCCCAATGATACACTCTTTTGCCCTTTAATAAAATCGGCAGATGTCTGTACGGGAGCAAAATAGTTTGCTCCGCCCATGTAGAAAGCCGACTTTTCCAGCTTTTGCTGAAAGTCTATACCGCTTAATACGTTATCACCCTCAAAATCTGTGGGGAGGACAGAAACTAAAAGTGCACTGTTTGCATTTTCACCGTTACGGGCGAAATTACTCATACCGTTGGTAACAACTGTGTTCCCCTCGCTTGCAGCGGCAACAACGCTTCCACCGGGACACATACAAAAGGTATAAACACCTCTGCCGTCTTTAAGGTGGACTGCTGCCTTATAGTCTGCGGCAGGAAGTTCCTTTGCGAACTTGTGATACAGGGCATCATTTATAAGCTTTTGCGGATGCTCAATTCTGACACCTACGGAAAAGCTTTTTCTTTCCATCAGTACGTTATGGGAATAAAGCATCCTGACCGTATCTCTTGCACTGTGTCCCGTTGCAAGAATTACACAATCGGTATCAATATCACCTTTATTTGTTTTTATTCCCGTTATACGGTTGTCCGAGATATAAATATCTTCAAGCCTGCATCCAAAACGAACTTCACCGCCAAGGGAGATTATCTCGTTACGCATATTTTTTATAATGCCCGAGAGCAGGTCAGTACCTATATGGGGTTTTCCCATATAACCGATTTCTTCGGGTGCACCGTGTTTTATAAATTCTTCAAGAACTTTTTTCTGCCTTTTGTCTTTTGTTCCCGTGTTCAGCTTGCCATCAGAAAAAGTACCTGCACCGCCCTCGCCAAACTGAATGTTGCACTCTGTATCTAATTTTCCGCCTGCAAAAAAGGTATCAACGGCTTTACGCCTTGAATCCACATCCATACCGCGTTCAATAAGGACAGGCTGTGCACCGCATACTGCAAGAATGTGTGCTGCAAAAAGTCCCGCAGGACCACTTCCTACAACAATTGGTCTTTTTGAAAGCCTTGAAACGGGCGGATATTCGTACTGATATTTTTCGTACTTGTCCACCCCCTTAATTGAGTAGAAACGCTTTTCGCCGCGGAGATTAACCGCAACACTTACACAGCGGTGAATTTCACCTCGTCTGTGGGCATCAATAGAATCCTTTATTATTTCAAAGGACAAAATATCGTAATCTCCTATACGGAGCTTTTCCTTTATTGAGTTTTTTATATCCTCGTCGGTATATCTCAGAGGAAGAAGTAGGTTGGTTATTTTAAGCATTTTCATTTATTCCGTTTCCAACAATATATGCCGTTGCCCAAGCCCAATGAAGGTTATAGCCTCCGCAGTCGCCTACACAGTCAAGTGCTTCTCCCGTGCAGTAAAGTCCGCGAACGTTATTTGATTCAAGGGTAATGGGGTTAAATTCATTAAGCCTTGCACCGCCGCTTGTTGCCTGCGACTGTTCTTTTCCCAAAACGGACTCTACCGTAAAGGAAAGGGCTTTTATTGTTTTTGCAAGCTTTGTTAAATCGTTATCAGTCAGGGAAGAAACCTCCTTACTGATATTTATATTACACTTATCCAGAATATACTGACCGAGTGCTTTATGCAAAAATCCTGTTAAAAAGTCATCAGCCTTAAAATGAGAAAGTACTTTTGCTCTCTTTTTAAGTATTGACAAGAACTCATCTCTGTCATACTCGGGAACTAAATCAATTTCTATAACGCTTCCTTTTCTGCACAGCCTTGAAAGCTGCATAATCGCAATCCCCGAAAGCCCATAATCGGTAAGCTGAAGCTCCCCTTGTTCTTTTTTGATAGTCTTTCCACCATCTGTGAGAGTAACAATGCAATGCGCCCGGATACCTTTCAGCTTTGTAACCTTTTCCCGTACCTTGACAGGGGAGAGGGCATAGCAAGTCGGTGTTACGCTGTGACCAAATGATTTTAGCATGTTAAAGGCGTTTCCGTCTGTGCCGAAAGATGGGGCAGACATTCCGCCCGAGGATATTACAAGTTTGTCAAAGGTTTCTCCAAGAACGGAAAAATAGTTTCCTTTTTTCTCAATACTTTTTATAAAAGCACCTGTGCGGATTTTTATTCCAAGATGCTCACATTCAAGCCTTAGTGCATCGCTTATTGCATTGGCACGGCGTGAATAAGGATACACTCTGCCGTTTTCTTCCCACAGCATTATTCCCAGACTTTCAAAAAACTGCCTTTCATCATCAGGTGTAAAGGCAGAAAGTATAGGGGAGAGCATTTCAGGATTGTGGGAAAAATAATTGTCGGGAGATATATCTGTATTGGACAGATTACATCTTCCGTTTCCCGTAGCCAGAAGCTTTTTTAAAACTCTGTCACTGCGCTCAAACACAGTGACAGAGTTTTCCATGCATATTCTTTTTGAAAAAATAGCCGTGGCAATGCCGCTTGCACCGCCTCCGATTACTGCAATTTTCAAAGTATATCATCCTCACTTTTTTTATCACGGGTCATAAGGGAAAGAACTTCTTTCCTGGGGTCTGAATTTTCAAAAAGCACACGGTATGCCGCGCTTACAATGGGCATTTCAATGTTATACTTCTTGGCAAGCTTATAGGCTGCCTCAGTTGCCCATACACCCTCTACTGTCATATGAACCTCTTCGAGTGCTTCGGAAAGAGTCATGCCCTGACCGATAAGTATTCCAGCACGGCGGTTACGGCTGTGCATGGATGTACAGGTTACGATAAGGTCACCTATGCCTGTAAGCCCTGCAAAAGTTTCCGCTTTTGCACCCAAGTTTACACCAAGGCGTGTTATTTCGTGAATACCTCTTGTCATAAGAGCCGCCTTTGTATTGTCACCATAACCAAGACCGTCGGTAATACCTGCACAAAGAGCGATAACATTCTTTAATGCACCGCCAAATTCCACACCTGCAACATCACTGTTGGTGTAAACACGGAAAGACGGAGCCATAAATACTTCCTGAAGCTTTTTCGCCATTTCCATATCCTTGCAGGCAACTACATTTGTAGTGGGGATTCCTCTTGCAACCTCTTCTGCGTGGGAGGGTCCGCTTAATACCGCAATGGTAGAATTGGGCATTTCTGCCTCAAATGTTTCACTAAGCCTCTGTAGCTTTTTCTCGTCAATACCCTTTGAAATATTAACAAGGGTTTTACCGTCAGCACATTTGCCAAGTGCCTTTGCTGTTGTCGGAACCGCCTTTGACGGTACGGCAGAAACAATTATTTCACCGAATGCGGCAGCTTCTTCAATATCGCTTGTAAATGTTATATCAGCATCACCAAACTTGATGCCCGGAAGAAATTCCTTGTTTTCACGGTCTTTATTGAGCCTTTCGCTTTCTTCCTTTTTATATGACCACAGACAAACGCTGTGACCGTTGGAGCAAAGGAGCAGTGTAATGGCAGTACCCCAGCCGCCGCTTCCTATAACGGATATTTTCATATTTGTTATCCTTTCTTTTTCTGACCTAATTTGTTTTCGTTACCTGCAATAAGGCGTGCAATATTGGATTTGTGTCTGTAGATGCACAAAAGCCCTATTATGGTACAGAAAATTGAAAATGCATCAATCTTAAAAAACACAAAAGATGAAATTATTGCACCCACGGACGCACTGATTGATGAAAGAGAAACGTATTTTGAAATAAAAACTACAACAAGGAAAATTACGAGTGCAACAAGTGCCGTAGCCGGATGAAGTGCAATCAGTACAGCAAAGCTTGTCGCAACGCCTTTTCCGCCCTTGAAATTGTAGTAAACAGGGAAGTTATGACCGATCACAGCACCAAGAGCCGCACTACATTCAAAAATATCACCATTAAGAACAAGTCTTGCAATAATAACGGCGATAACACCCTTTAATATGTCAAGAAGAAATACGATTGCCGCAGGACCTTTCCCGTATGTACGGAGCACGTTGGTTGCTCCTGCGTTTCCGCTTCCGTGATTTCTTATATCATCTCCGCGGAGCTTTGAATATATAATTGCAAAATTAAGCGAACCAAAAAGGTAACCAAGAATTAAACAAAGTACAATCTTAAAAATATCAGGCATCGTTTTTGCTCCTTTCTCTTACAATGAACTTAAGGGGTGTAGCCTTAAGATTAAATGCATCACGGATACAGTTTTCAATATATCTTATATAACTGAAGTGTGCCAGTTCGTGGTCATTTACGAAGATTACAAACGTCGGAGGCTTCGTTGAAACCTGAGTCATATAGTAAAGCTTCAATCTCTTACCCTTGTCGCTGGGGGGTTGAACACGCATTGTAGCCTCTGCAAGACAGTCGTTAAGAACACCTGTCTGCAGGCGCATTGAATTTTGGTTTGTTACATAGGTAACCGTTTCAAAAATATTGTTTAATCTCTGTCCCGTCTGTGCAGAAATAAAGAGAATGGGGGCATATGTCATAAAGGAAAGCTTTTCGTGAATTTCCTTTGTAAATTCATTTACACTGCTATTGTCCTTTTCAACCAAATCCCATTTGTTAACGCAAATAATGGAAGCTTTACCCTCATCGTGCGCATAACCTGCAATTTTTGCATCCTGCTCACTTATACCCTCCGTAGCATCAATCATAATAAGGCACACATCACAGCGTTCAACTGCACTGTATGAACGGATAACGCTGTAGCGTTCAAGAGAGTCTGTTACCTTTGCCTTTCTTCTGATACCTGCCGTGTCAATGAGAGTATACTTTTCCCCGTTATGCTCGTAGAGTGTATCAATACTGTCACGGGTTGTACCTGCAATGTTTGACACAATAACACGGTTTTCGCCAAGGAGCTTGTTTACAAGAGAGCTTTTTCCTGCATTGGGCTTACCAACGATTGCAATTTTTATTGTATCGTCTTCTTCCTCTTCTTCTGCAGATGGGAAATATTTTGCACATTCGTCAAGAACATCACCTACACCCATCTTATGAAGTGAAGAAATTGCAATGGGGTCTCCAAGACCGAGATTGTAAAATTCATAGAAATCCAAGGGAGGCTCACCCGGTGTATCAACCTTGTTTACAACGAGAACAATGGGCTTACCTGACTTCTGCAGCATTGTGCAAACCTCCTGGTCTGCCGCTGTCATACCGTCGCGGATGTCTGTCATAAAAATTATAACGTGTGCCATATCTATCGCAAGCTCCGCCTGCATTCTCATCTGCTCAAGGATAATATCCTTGGAATAAGGCTCAATACCGCCGGTATCAATCATTGTAAAGGTTTTTCCGCACCATTCACTGTCGGCAAATATACGGTCGCGGGTAACACCGGGAGTATCTTCTACAATAGATATGCGTTTGCCTGCTATTTTATTAAATAATGTGGATTTTCCCACATTGGGTCTGCCTACAATGGCAATAATGGGTTTGGACATTTTATCTGCCCCTTTCTTGTCAATTCCTTTATTCTATTGAGTCAGATTAGTCAGCTCGTCTATATTTTCAGCTCTCCCTAAAAATTTGAGAGAAGATATATTGCTGAAACCGTTGCTTTCTATATATGATATTGTTTCGTTAATCATTGAAACAATGCTTGTTTCGTCATTTGTATCTTCGTTTACGTCAAAAAGCATTACACCGCCTGCTTTTTTTGCTGCAATAATTGTTTTTTTACAGAGAGTGGGAAGTCCGTTGTAATATGAAATCTGACCGTCAATCTCTGCATAGTCGGTGTATGCAAGTGAAGAATCTTTTTCTACGATATGTCTGTACTGCATATATGTGGGTCTTGCATAGAGTGGCATACCTAAAACAATTTTTTCAGCATCTACACCGCGGTATATCCAATAGTCAATTGAAGTATTTGCAAACCAAAACGGACTGTGCTGCTCATTATTCATATCGTAGCTCATTACATTTATGAACTCAAAGGCATCCAGACACGCATCAGATACATATTTTGAAACCTCGGGACCCTCAGTTTGCGACCACGCTCCGTTTAATGCTGCGGTTAATTGCTTTCCACGAGTCTCTAACTTTTTGTCAAGCTCCAAAATAAGTGATTCATAATTTTTGGCAGAGGCAGAATTGGGATATTCCCAGTCAAGCTCCACTCCGTCAAATCCGTAATCTTCAACAACCGCAATAATGCTTTCTACAAGCCTTTGACGTGTTTCAGGCTTCCCTGATGCCTGTTCAAAGGCAGCCTGCAAAGGAATGTTCTTGTACGACCATCCTCCAACGGCAATGAAAACTTTACAATTGTCGCTGTGTGCCTTTTCTATAAGCTGACGCACATTTTCTTCCTCCGCAAGCGGTAAAACACTACCGTCAGCCTGAGGGATAAGAAATGCATACATAATATGTGTAAGCTTGTCCGTCTGTAAGTTTTCAAGAGGTTCTTCAAACAAATCTCCTGAATAGTAACCGATTACACGGAAGTTTTCAAGCTTTTCTTTTTTATCTGTTGCGGAATTTATTACAAGCCCGTTTTTATTATCGTAACTGTATTCCCAGCCGAATTCATCCACGGCAAAACACCATGTAAGAGGGAAGTAAGTAACATCACGGAAGGTTATAAGCGGATACTCCTCTTTGGAATTGTCAATAACTTTGCCGTTTACAACAATGTTAAATTTACATATGTCAATTTTATTGCTTTTTGAGTTTTTCCATTTCCAGTTGTAATCACGGTATGCACCTGAAATATTTTCTTTTGTTATTGTGAGGGTATTTGTGGCACCGTTCCAGTCTGTTGAAACACCGAGAAAACGGCAATCGTGATATGTCATGGGAAAGTACACAATATCCCTGTATTGAAGCAGGGGATACTGTCTGTAGCTGTTATCCACATTCTGACCGCTTAATGTAACGGAGCAGGCAGGGATGTTTGCATAATCTGCCGCATAGGCGTTTATTGAAAGGCAAGCAAAAACACTAATTAGCAAAACTAATAATTTTTTTGTCATTACATATCCACCCCTAAAACTGCGGAAAGAAGCTCATACCCATCATCACCAACAGCAATGATTTTTGTACCAAGCTCTCTTTCAATATCTTCCGTTGTAATGTCGTCAAGGAGAACATTTTCACCGTCACGAAGCATATTCTTTGTTATTATCAGGTTATCGCCGAGAGCTTTTTCGCGGAGTTGTTCAATAATGTCACAACCGCACAGAAGTCCCGATACGGTAATCTCAGGTCCAAAAAAATTGTTTATGATTTTTTCAACCTTTATTTCAAGGTTGGGTATTTTTTCTGTTATAGTTTTTGCAAAACCGCACATAGTTTCATAAACGGAAACGCCTGTCACAATTGTAACTGTACGTTTTTCGTCTATCGCAGGAGCATCTTCGATGGCATCCAGTAGCTCCTCTTTAAGCGATGCTATCATACCCACACCGTTTTCAATCTGCGGAAAACCGAAATAACTGTCACTTTCGGGAATGGGAAGCTCTGCCTTAAGATAAATCTCGTCAGAAGCGTATATGAATCCTGTACCGATTTCTTTGCGTGCTTTTTTTTGCCACGATTCAACCTGAGACACAATTTCAAGAGCTTTTTCTTTTGTGACCGCTTGCATTTCACAAAGTCCTTGACGGTGTTTTGTCAAACCGATCGGCACAACTGAAACGCTTTTTACACATTCACGCATTTTGTAAAGCTCGGAAATGGTATAGTCAAGCTCTTCTCCGTCATTATACCCCGGGCAGAGAACAATCTGCCCGTTCATAATAATGCCATTGTCGTGAAGCTTTTGCATTATTTTGGGAAGTCGTGCGGCTTTGGGATTTTTCAGCATTTTCACCCTTAAATCGGGATTCATTGTATGAACGGATATATTTATGGGACTTATACGAAGTCTAATGATTCGGTCAATCTCATCATCACTAAGATTTGTAAAGGTCACATAATTTCCCTGAAAGAATGAAAGGCGTGTATCGTCATCCTTGAAATAAAGACTTTCTCGCATACCTTTAGGAAGCTGGTCGATAAAGCAGAATACACACTTATTTGTGCAATGGAGAGGCTTGTCCATAAGGGAATTTTCAAACTCTGCCCCCAATGGCTCATAGGCATCCTTTTCAATGTCTACCTCAACAATCTCACCCTGCTTTGTTCTGACCGTAAGGGTTATATCTTCATCATTCATAAGGAAGCGGTAGTCAAGCACATCCTTGATTTCAATGCCGTTGATTTTTTCAATGATGTCACCCGGCTCAAGACCAAGTTCTTCAGCAATAGAATCAGGTTCAATGTATTTAATTGTTGCACTCAAACTACTCACCCCTTTCTTTAAGTTTGAATTTTGAATTATTCTTTTACTCTTTCTACTCCGTTCACAATTGCGAGTCCAAGTTCATCAAGCTGTTTCTTATCAACTACGTCAGGTGACTGAATCATAAGCTCACCGCTGTCCTTAACCTTGGGGAATGCGATTGTATCACGGATAGATTCGCAGCCTGCCATAAGCATAACGATTCTGTCAAGGCCGTACGCCAGACCGCCGTGGGGAGGTGTACCGTAACGGAATGCATTGAGAAGATAGCCGAATCTTTCCTGTGCCTGCTCGGGAGTAAAGCCGAGTGCCTGGAACATTTTCTGCTGCATAGCGTGGTCATAAATACGGATACTACCGCCACCAAGCTCATAACCATTGAGAACAATGTCATATGCCTTTGCCCTAACCTTTCCTGGGTCAGTCTCCAGAAGTGCTATATCTTCATCTTTAGGAGAGGTGAAGGGATGGTGCATTGCAACATAGCGATTTTCTTCCTCGTCATACTCAAGAAGCGGGAAGTCTGTTACCCAAAGGAGATTGAACATACCATCGGGAATAAGGTCAAATCTCTTTGCAATCTCACATCGGAGTGCACCGAGGGATGCATAAACAACACTTGCCTTAAGGTCTGCAACAAAGAGGATAACGTCGCCTGCTTTTGCATCTGCCTTGTCAGCAATTGCCTGAAGTTCTTCGGGAGAGAAGAATTTAGCAATAGAACCACGGATTTCGTTTTCATCCACGATAAGCCAAGCCATACCTTTTGCCTTGTATGTCTTAACAAACTCAACGAGGTTATCAAGTGTCTTTCTTGTAAGCTTGTCGGAAAGTCCCGTTGCATTGATTGCACGGACTGTGCCACCATTTTTAACTGTATCTGCAAATGCGCTAAAGCCGCATCCGTCAAAAAGCTCACTCATATCGCAAAGCTCAAGACCGAATCTTGTGTCGGGCTTGTCACTGCCGAATCTGTCCATAGCTTCCTGCCATGTAAGACGGGGAAGAGGAAGTGTCACATCATAGTCAAGAACTTCCTTGAATACTTTCTTGAGGAAGCCCTCATTGATTGCCATAACGTCATCTTCTTCAACGAAGCTCATTTCAAGGACAATCTGTGTGAATTCGGGCTGACGGTCAGCACGAAGGTCCTCATCACGGAAGCATTTTGCAATCTGGAAATATCTGTCCATACCGCCGAGCATCAAAAGCTGTTTGTACTGCTGGGGTGACTGGGGAAGTGCAAAGAAATTACCGGGGTAAACACGGCTGGGAACAAGGTAGTCACGTGCACCCTCAGGCGTGCTCTTTGTAAGAATGGGTGTTTCAATTTCAAGGAAACCGTTTTCGTCAAAATAGTTTCTTGCAACCTGTGTAACTCTGTGACGCATCTCTAGTGTCTTTACAAGAGTAGGTCTTCTGAGGTCAAGGTAACGGTATTTAAGACGGAGGTCTTCCCCTGCCTTAACATCGTCTGTCACAACAAAGGGAGTAACATCACTTGTGTTGAGAATACGAAGCTCCCGAGCCTCGATTTCAACCTTACCGGTGGGGATGTTTTCATTGATGTTACTTCTCATTCTTACCTTACCGGTAACGGCAATTACATATTCCATATGAAGCGTAGCCGCTTTTTCCTGAAGCTCTGCATTATCAGGCTCAAACACTATCTGGGAGATACCGCTTCTGTCACGGATATCAACGAATATGAGACCTCCCATATTTCTTTCCTTAGCAACCCAACCCATAAGGGTAACAACCTCTCCAATATGCTCCTCACGAAGCTCACCGCATCTATATGTCCTTTTTAATCCTTTGATTGTATCCATATTTCTTACTCCTTCACTATCTTAATAAGCTCATCCAGATTTTCAAGACTTACCTCTGTCTGCTCTTTTTCTGTCATATTTTTAAGGTTTGCCTGTCTTTTCTCCGCTTCGTCACCGCCGATTACCATACTGTAACGGGCGCCGCATTTGTCGGCATATTTCATCTGTGCTTTAAGGCTTCTTCCGCACAAATCTCTCTCGCATTTTACTCCCTGTTTACGGAGCTTATCGGCAAGTGCTGTTACAAAGAACTTTGTTTCATCGCCGATGTTTGCAATGAATATATCGGGGACATCAGAAAATTCAGGCATATTACCGCTTGCCTCAAGTGCCATTATGATACGCTCGATACCCATTGCGAATCCGATACCGGGAGTAGGTGCTCCACCGATTTGTTCAATAAGACCGTCGTATCTTCCGCCACCGCAAACTGTTCCTGCAGTTCCCTCAATGGCTGTCTTAAATTCAAACACCGTCTTTGTATAGTAGTCAAGACCGCGAACAATAGTACCGTCTACATTGTACTCAATGCCCATTGCTTCAAGATGTTTCTTTACTTCTTCAAAATGCTCACTACACTCATCGCAGATATAGTCAAGAAGAACGGGTGCCTTATCAGCAATTTCACCGCAAACGGGACTCTTACAGTCGAGTATACGAAGGGGGTTCTTGTCAAATCTGTCACGGCAGGTTC
This sequence comes from Clostridia bacterium, assembly GCA_045656865.1. Lineage (GTDB taxonomy): Bacteria > Bacillota > Clostridia > UMGS1883 > UMGS1883 > UMGS1883. Next base: position 20,880 of record JAZOSB010000016.1, read on the forward strand.
CGCAGAGTGTGCCGTCCTCAATATAAGGACGGAAATAGTTTTTGAGTGCCTCGTTATACTTACTGCGGCAGTTGGGACAGCCGATAGAGTTGATGTTAAGGGAAAGCTTGTCAATACCAAGCTCATTAAGAACTGTCTTTGCAAAAGAAATTACCTCTGCATCAACAGCCGGCTCGCTTGTACCATAACATTCTGCACCGAACTGATGAAACTCTCTGAGTCTACCTGCCTGAGGCTTTTCATAACGGTAACAGGTAATGTTATAACAAAGCTTTGCAGGGAGGGGCTGTGCATAAATGTTATGCTCAAGAAAAGCCCTTGCAACAGAAGCAGTACCCTCGGGACGGAGTGTGATGCTTCTTCCGCCTTTGTCGTTGAAGGTATACATTTCTTTCTGCACAACGTCGGTAGTATCTCCAACCCCGCGCTCAAAAAGTTCTGTATGCTCAAACACGGGTGTACGGATTTCATTGTAACCGAAACGTGAACTTATATCAGATATTTTCTTTTCAATGTATTTCCATTTCAAAATGTCGGGTGCAAGTACATCTGCAGTACCTCTGGGTGCAGTTATTGCCACGAAAATCATTCCTTTCCAATTTGCATACAATATTACTTTATTTTACTATTATATAGGTAGTTATGTCAAGTATTTATAAAAAAATTAACAGATAATGCATGTAAAAAAGTTTGAAAAAAATAAAAAAAAGAGTTGACAAACGAAAAAAAACAATGTATATTATACGAGTAGCCTTTGAGGGCAACGCATTATAGCCGAATTGTGTAAGGGTAGCACAGCAGA
>JAZOSB010000017.1:0-11399 GCA_045656865.1 Clostridia bacterium
CGTATTTTGGGCTTTTTTGATGTAGTATAAATTAAAAATATGGCTTCAAAACCAAAACTGCCTTACCTGGCTGTGGCGTTAACTACTGCCCTTTCTTAAACGGTTTAACCTCTGATATTACTATTGATAGAAAAACAAGCAGAAAGCCTGTAAAGATTTTGGGGGTAATTCTTTCTGTTGTGAACATTACGGAAAACAGTACACCAAATACGGCTTCAAGACTAAGTATGAGCGATGCGGTGGAGGGCGTGGTGAATTTCTGCCCCGCATTTTGCAGTATGTAGCAAAGGCACGTTGCCATAACCGAAAGATAAACTATTGATGTGATTGCTAAGGGAGATATGGTTGTAGGAAAGGTTTCGAGTGCAATTGCAGGAATCCATGCAATAATTCCCGAAAACAAAAACTGAAGCATAGTGAGAAGAAGTATGTTCCTTCCTCTTGAAAAGGTTGCAACGGCAACCATATGCAGAGAATAGCATGTACCGCCTATAAGAGTTAATAAATCCCCTCGGCACACGCTCGAAAAGTCATTTCCCGTAACGGAAATCATTGTAATACCGGTTATACATATAATCCCCGCCAAAATGTTGTAGCGGTCAGGCTTCAATTTAGTGAATGGGTATGACAGAAACGGAACAATAATGCAGTATATCGCTGTCAGAAAGGCATTTTTACCGGGGGTAGTGGCATCATCTGCAAGACCGAAAGTCTGGAAAATGTACGCCGTAACCACCAATGCACCCATTATAAATCCACGCCACAGATATGCTTTATCAATCACCCTCAGGTGCTTTATAAGAATCAGTCCGAGTACTGCTGCCGCAAATGTGAATCTGATTGCAAGCAGGGTGTAGATTCCTATATTTTGAATTGTGTATTCCATTATAAAAAATGTAGAGCCCCATATTACGGTAGCAAGCAGAAGTGCCATCTTGGCAAGAAAGCTTTTGTTTGAGCTGTTCATATTCTATCCCTCCATAACCAAATCGGCAAAATCCGCATCTGTAAACTTTGCAAGCTCTAAAGGAGGGAGTATTACCTGAAGTCCGCGCATACCACCGCTTACAGAAATTGTATCAAAATTTTTCGCACTTTCGTGGATGTAGGTAGGGAATTTCTTTTTCATACCGATGGGACTGCAGCCTCCACGAATATATCCAGTGGTAGGAAGCAGGTCTTTAAGATGGAGAAATTCCACCTTTTTATTTCCTGTTACCTTAGCCGCCTTTTTTAAATCAACCTCCTCTGCACAGGGAATACAAAATACGCAGAATCCGTTTTTGTCCCCCTTTGCAACCAGCGTTTTAAAAACTGTTTCGGGATTCATTCCTGTACACTCGGCAATATGTGTTCCCGAAAGGTCAGATTCGTCAACCTCATATGTAACGGTTGTATATGCAATTTTTGCTTTGTCAAGCATCCTCATAACATTTGTCTTTTGCATAGAAAATATCCTTTCTTGAAAAATTCAGCAAACAGTGATATTATATAGTAAATACAGAAGAATTTCAAGAACTTTTGAAAAGGGAGTGGCATTTTGATTAAATATATTCTTTTTGACCTTGACGGGACACTGACAAATCCCAAGGAGGGAATTACAAAGTGTGTTCAGTATGCATTAAAGCATTTCGGGATAGAAAGAGAGTGTGATGAGCTTATAAGCTTTATAGGTCCTCCTCTGAAGGAACAGTTTATGCAGTATGCTTCCCTGACAGAGGAAGAGGGGGTAAAGGCCGTTGAGATATACCGTGAAAGATTTGCACCAATCGGCATTTTTGAAAACGAGATATATGACGGAATACTTTCTATGCTTGAAGCTCTTAAAAATCAAGGTAAAACCCTTGCGATTGCTACAAGTAAGCCTGCCGTATTTGCCGAAAAAATTTCCCGTAGATACGGAATAGAGCCATACATTACACTACTTGAGGGAAGTGAGCTTGACGGCAGAAATACGGACAAGGCACTTGTTATAAAAAATGCAATGGAAAAGCTTGGTGCGACAAAGGAAAACACAATTATGGTGGGTGACCGCGAGCATGACGTCATTGGCGCACGTAAAAACGGTATAGACTGTATTGGAGTCAGTTATGGTTACAGTAAAGACGGAGAGCTTGAGGAAAGCGGTGCTTTAAAAATTGCACATACCCCAAGCGACCTTTTAAAAATTTTGTCGGCTATGTAATAAAACCTCACGGACAAGAATAGTATTTTTTGAGGTGCTTTCAATGAGTAATGAACGCAAAATGCTGTATATGTCCGTAATCATAAATTTTGTCATAGGGGTAGTTATCGGGATAATTCTTTTTTTCGGTCAAATCAGAAGTCAGGGACCTCTCCCTGAAAACATTTACAATTATGATACCGTAATATCAGCGGCAGATTTTTTTCGTGTGGCATGGGTTAACCTTGTATGGATGTTTACTACCCTTGCGGCACAAGGGCTACTCAAGGTAAGGTTTATTCACCCGATAATGATTGTCCGTGGCTGTGTAGCTTCGTTTACGGTGCTTTATACCCTTTATCTTTTCGGAATCAGGGAATCGGCGGCATCCGTCATTCCACAATGTCTTACCACTATACCGTTATTGATGTTTTTTTCTGCAGAAAGTATGTCAGGCAAAAATTTGCGGGAAAGCGGAGTGTCGGGGATATTGATTAAAAAGTCGGAAGCAGCTTTGATGATAGTGCTTTCAATAGCTTCGGCAGGTGCTGAGGTCATTATATTCAGGCTTTTTTGCACATATTTGTTCTAAAGCATCAAAAATGAGAGTAAAAATATGTGCAATTTGAGAATATACAATTCAAAAAACAAGGTGTAAAATAAAAACACTACTCTCAAAAAGGGTGAAACATATGAAAGAAATCCTTATAGAGTACGAATCGTATCTTCGGGAAGAGCATCTTTCGGAAAATACGCTCAGTTCGTATCTTAGTGATTTGGATGCATTTTTTGTTTATTTGAAAGAGTGTAAAAAGAATGCACTTACTGTAAAAAGAATAACGATTGATTCTTACATAGAGCATCTCAAGGATATGGGCAAGGCAAATTCCACAATATCTAGAACTACTGCAGCTCTCAAGAAGTTTTATGCATATCTTCTTGAAATGGAAAAGGTCAAAACCAATCCCGTAGTGGGTGTGGAAGTTCCCCGTGTGAAGAAAAAGATTCCCGAGGCACTTACTACAAGAGAAATGGTCAAGCTTCTGAATCAGCCAAAGGCAACAGACCTTAAAGGAATCCGTGACAAGGCAATGCTGGAGCTTCTGTACGCAACGGGCATAAAGGTGTCGGAGCTTATCTCTATTACACTTCGTGACATTGACCTCAAGGGTGGTATGCTCAGTCTAAGCAGCAGGAATGAAAGATACATCCCCATAGGAAATGAGGCAGTGGATGCTCTCGATAACTATATAAAGAAAGCACGCTCATATATGGTAAAGGATAGCAAGGTTAAAAACCTCTTTGTAAACTGCAGCGGCACACCGTTAACAAGGCAGGGCTTCTGGAAAATCCTTCGCGGTTATGCGGAAAGTGCAGGTATAAAAACGGAAATTAACGCACAGACACTCCGAAATTCCTTCGCCGTACATCTTCTGCAGAACGGTGCTGATATAAATGCGGTTTCCGAAATGCTCGGTCACAATGATGTGGTGACTACCCGTGTTTATAACCAGGTGCTTAAAAACAATATTAAAAAGATTTATAAGAAAGCTCATCCAAGGGCGTAAAAAACACTTCGCAGGAAGTGTTTTTTTATTGCAATATTTAATTAGCTGTGTTAAAATATGGAAGTAAACTATTTTACGGGAGGAAAAATATGCAACAGAGAGAAAAATTTTCATCAAGACTCGGATTTATTCTCATTTCTGCAGGCTGTGCAATAGGCCTTGGCAATGTGTGGAGATTTCCCTACATTGTAGGTCAGTACGGCGGTGCGGCGTTTATAATGATTTATCTTGCTTTTCTAATTATCTTCGGACTTCCGATTATGACAATGGAATTTGCCGTAGGCCGTGCCAGTCAGAAAAGTATAGCAGAGTCCTTTCAGACTCTTGAACCGAAAGGCACAAAATGGCATTGGTTTAGCTGGATTGGTATGGCAGGAAACTACCTTCTTATGATGTTTTATACAACCATCACGGGCTGGATGTTTGCCTATTTCTTCAAGATGGCAAAGGGTGACTTTGTCGGTCAGACTGTTGAGGAAGTAACTGCACAGTTCGGTGCATTTACAGGAAATGCTCCTTTAGTTGTCGGTTTTATGATTCTGTCAGTTGCAATAGGCTTTCTTATCTGTTCTTTCGGCCTCCAGAAGGGCGTAGAGAAGATTACAAAAACAATGATGCTCGCCCTCCTTGCCATAATTGTTATTCTTGCAATTCGTTCTGTTACCTTGTCAGGTGCAGGTGAAGGACTTAAATATTACCTTGTTCCCGATTTTGCCAGAATGAAAGAGCAGGGAATAGGCGAAGTAATTTTTGCCGCTCTCGGTCAGGCATTTTTTACTCTTTCAATAGGTATGGGCTCTATGGCTATTTTTGGTAGCTACATCTCAAAAGACCGTCGTCTTGCGGGGGAAACACTCTCTATTGCACTTTTGGATACATTTGTTGCATTTTGTGCAGGGCTTATAATCATTCCTGCTTGCTTTGCGTACGGAATTGAACCCGGTGCAGGCCCCGGACTTATTTTCCAGACACTTCCCAACCTTTTCAATGCAATGCCCGGCGGCAGAATATGGGGAACTCTTTTCTTTGCATTTATGATTTTTGCCGCTGTATCCACGGTTATTGCGGTGTTTGAAAATATCATTTCATTCGCAATGGATAAGGGAATGTCCAGAAAGAAAGCGTGTATTGTGAATTTCTTTGCAATAATAATTCTTTCACTTCCCTGTGCATTAGGCTTCAACGTGTTATCATTTATCACACCTCTCGGTGCAGGAACAGGTATTCTTGACCTTGAAGACTTTATTATAAGCAACAACATTCTCCCTCTCGGCTCGCTTGTTTATGTGCTTTTCTGTACCAATAAAAAGTACGGATGGGGATGGGACAACTTCATCAGTGAAGCGAACGAGGGAAAGGGATTGAAGTTCCCCACGGCACTGAAGATATATGCTAAATATATTCTGCCTGTTATCCTTGTTGCTTTCTGGATTATAGGCATAGTTAATATGTTTATAAAATAGTTGACAACAAATGCGGTAAATGTTATAATTTGTTATTGAAGAAAGCACCGAACAGGTTCGGTGCTTTTCTTTTAAAGTATGCAAAGGAGAAATCATTATGAGAAGTGTAACCGAAATATTCGGAAGCAAGGTTTTTAACGCATCGGTAATGAAAGAAAGACTTCCAGAGGAAATCTATGACCTGATGCAAAGAGCCATCAAAAACAACAAGCGTCTTGATATTGATGTTGCAAATGTAGTTGCCAACTCTATGAAGGATTGGGCAATTGAAAACGGAGCAACACACTACACTCATTGGTTTCAGCCTATGACGGGTGTCACCGCGGAGAAGCACGACAGCTTCATTTCTCCGTCAGGTGATTCCAAGGTTATTATGGAATTTTCAGGCAAGGAGCTTGTTCAGGGTGAGTCTGACGCATCAAGCTTTCCTTCAGGCGGACTGCGTGCAACCTTTGAAGCACGCGGATACACAGCCTGGGACCCCACAAGCTATGCTTTTATAAAGGATAACACACTCTGTATTCCTACGGCATTCTGTTCTTACGGCGGAGAGGCACTTGACCAGAAAACACCTCTTCTTCGCAGTATGGAAGCTATTGACAGACAGGCAATGCGTATTTTGAAGCTTTTCGGTCACGAAAATGTTACAAGCGTAAAAACTACCGTAGGTCCCGAGCAGGAATATTTCTTAGTTGAAAAGGATACATATTATAAGCGCCCTGACCTTGTGTTTGCAGGAAGAACACTTTTCGGTGCAAAGCCTCCCAAGGGACAGGAGCTTGACGACCATTACTACGGAAGCATCAAGCCCCGTGTAATGAGCTTTATGCACGACCTTGACGAGGAATTGTGGAAGCTTGGAATCCTTGCAAAGACAGAACACAACGAAGCAGCTCCCGCACAGCACGAGCTTGCTCCCATATATACAACAACAAATATTGCCGCTGACCACAATCAGCTCACAATGGAAATGATGCAGAAGGTTGCACAGCGTCACGATTTAATCTGTCTGCTTCACGAAAAACCCTTCAAGGGAGTAAACGGCAGCGGTAAGCATAACAACTGGTCAATCACCACAAGCACAGGCAAGAATCTTCTTGACCCCGGTGAAACACCCCACGAAAACGCACAGTTTTTGCTTTTCCTCTGCTCTGTTATTAAGGCAGTTGACGATTATCAGGACCTCCTCCGTGCATCGGTTGCAAGTCCCGGTAATGACCACCGTCTCGGTGCTCACGAAGCACCTCCTGCAGTGGTTTCAATCTTCCTCGGAGAAGAGCTCAGCGAAATCCTTGAAGCAATTGAGGAGGATAAGGAGTACGGCGGACGTGAAAAGACACAAATCAAAATCGGTGTACACGTAATCCCCAAATTCCCCAAGGATACTACTGACCGTAACAGAACAAGTCCCTTTGCATTTACGGGTAATAAGTTTGAATTCAGAATGCTCGGCTCTGCATCTTCTATTTCAGATGTCAATGTTGTTATAAATACAGCAGTTGCGGAAAGCCTTCGTCAGTTTGCAGACGAGCTTGAAAATGTAGATGACTTTGAAACGGCACTTCACGACCTTATAAAGAAGACTATAAAAGAGCATAAGCGTATAATCTTCAACGGAAACGGCTATGATGACAAGTGGCTTCAGGAAGCAGAGAAGAGGGGACTTTTAAATCTTCCCACAACACCTGATGCACTTCCCAAGATTATTGATAAGAAAAATGTAGAGCTTTTTGAAACCCATCGTGTTTATTCGGAGGTTGAGCTTAAAAGCCGTCTTGCGGTGCTTCTTGAAAACTACCGTAAGATACTCAGAATTGAAGCTCTTACAATGATCGAAATGTCAAGAAAGGATATTATGCCTGCCATTTCAAAATTCATCGGGGAGGTTTCTTCAGCACTTAATTCAAAACGCAGTGCAGTAAAGGGAGTTTCCTGCAGATATGAAGAATCCGTTATTGAAAAGGCGGCAGCTCTCCTTGACAAAATGCTTGACAGAACAGATGCCCTCGATAAGCTTCTTGTAGAGGTTAAGGCTATAAAGGATACACAGCTTAAAGCGAATTTCTACCGCGACAGCGTAATTCCTGTTATGGAAGAACTCCGCATAGCTGCAGATGAGCTTGAAGTAATTTGTGACAGAAATATCTGGCCGTATCCCGATTACAGCGAAATGCTTTTTGGTGTTAAATAATTAAAAAAATTTTAACAGAATAAAAAAATCACCCATAATATATACTAACAGGGGTGATTGATATGAAATATAAAAGCGGACCTCAGAAAAACTATGAGCCCGAGGAAATTGACTACGATATGTTAAGTGACAGAAATTCTGTCGCATCAGCTACGGAATGTACAGGACTTATGTATGCACCTCCTGAAGATGAATATGAGGCGGAAAGCTATAATGAGATATATGTCATTCCGAAAGTACCCAATGAAAAAGAAAAAAAGCTAAGATAAGTCGAAAAGGATTTCACCAAAGTGAAATCCTTTCAGGCAGTCAGAGGAATGCATCTTGCATTCCTTTTCCTTTTTAATTAAGAGTAATCCTGTAAGCCGAGTTCTGTCGTTTAAAACGGTCATCTATCTACGCCGTGCATCTCTGCACGGCTCCAGCCGCCCGTCGGATTATAGGTCGGACAAACCAATCCTGTCGGCGTTGCTTCGGATGGGGTTTACATGGCACAAAGCGTTACCGCAATGTCGGTGGGCTCTTACCCCGCCTTTCCACCCTTACTCACCGTAAGTGAGCGGTTTATTTCTGTTGCACTTTCCTTAGAGTCGCCTCCACCGGGATTTCTCCGGCATCCTGTCCTGCGAAGCTCGGACTTTCCTCATCAGCACTATTGTACTGCCGCGACCGTTCAGATTACTCACGTCATCGAATAGCCGGACTGTTTTTGCCTTATACTTGTTAAATTCAATTGATTTCAACTTGTCGTCCTCGAAAGGCGTCAGCCTATCTTCGTCCTTCGCATTAAAATCCTTTTGAATTTTCCGGCGTATAAGGTCGTAGAGTTTTGAAAGAGGAAATTTTATATAAGACAAAGAAAATTCAAAAATAATACTGTCGTATATTTGCAGGATTTTCTTCAGTATTATGCAAAATTTCCCTTTCAAAACCATAATCAGTTCGACTCTTCGATGACTGGTATTCTATCATATTATATTGTCTGTGTCAAGCAGGGGAGAAACCTCCGCCTGACTTATATATAATTCTAACTTATCGGCAAATTTTTCACTTAGCTTGTTTTTGAGAATTTCGGTCACAATTTTCTCACTGTCAAAATGCCTGATTTCAATAAAGTCAGTATCGTCATTGACTTTCATCATTCCCAATTCGTGGTGCTTCAAATCTCCTGAAATATATACATCTGCACCTAAGCTTATTGCAATTTGGGGAAGCTCACCGCCACCTCCGCCGTTACAAACTGCCACGGTTTTTATTTCTTTATCTTCTACAAAAGTAGAGTAGAGGGTGTCTACCTTAAACTCCTTTTTGATTTTTGCACAGAGAGTTTTTGCGGTTTCTCCTGCCTGCGTGAGGCAAAGTCTTCCTAAGTTACCCTCAAGATTACCACAAGCTGAAAGCCCTAATTTTTCACAAACCGTGTCAGTGATTCCACCCGGTGCCGAGTCAAGATTGGTGTGTGCACTGTATATGGAAATTTTGTTCTCAATAGCCGATACAATCATCTCACCAAAATCGGTTGAATCGGTGACACATTTAACAGGGTTAAATATTACGGGATGATGGGTGATAATAAGCTCTGCACCAATTTCGATTGCTTCCTTAACAACATTTTTATTGGCATCCAGGCAGAGGAGTACCTTTGTTACATTTTTATCACTACGCCCTACCAGAAGACCGATATTGTCAAAATCCTCTTTATATTCGGGAGGAAATTCTTTTTCAAGATAGTCTGTTATTTTAGAAAGCTTTATCATTTTGTTTCTCCTTTCAGAAGAGTTTCGTACTCTCGTTTGAGCTTTTCGTAATGCGCACGTCGGGGGCTTAAGTTTTCTCCCATCTTACTTAGTATACTGTCTATTTCATACAGTCTGTACCTTACATAATCATAGAAAAACGGGGGAGTATTCTCTATAAGATACGGACCTATTTCCATTTCGGTTTCACTGAGCTTTTTCCCCTCTCCGCGGACTGCCAGAAGTGCCGTGTACATCTTGTTTCCCTCACGGCAAACTTCTTCCTTTTCAATCACGTAACCGTGGGTTGCAAGATATTCCCGAAGCTCTCTGTGTGCCGATTGCATCTGCAGGACAAAGTATTTGCACCCTTTTTCATTTTCAAGTATTTCGGCAATGGTTTCACCACCCATACCTGCAATGATTGAGCATTCCACTTCGTTTTCAGCAATTGTGGAAAATCCGTTGGACAGTCTTGTTTCAATTTTATCTGAAACCTCAAACGCACTGATATTTTTTTCAGCCTGTGCAAGCGGTCCTTTTTTTATGTCAGCCGCAATGATTTTCTCCGCAATCCCTTTTTTTGCAAGGTAAATTGCCACATATGCGTGGTCTGTTCCTATGTCGCAAAGCGATTTGCACTTAGGAACAAGGGATGCAATCATTTTCAATCTGGGGGTTAAGTTTTTTTCAATATTAAGCATAATTTTTCCTTATAAAGAAACAAGCACTTTGTGCTTGTTTCGGTTTTTTTATTCACAAAGCTCGGCTACAACCTGATTAATAACTTTACCGTCTGCCTTACCCTTAAGCTCAGCCATAACGGTTTTCATAATCATACCCTTGTTCTTTGTAGCAATGACATCAGCAAACTTTTCTGTAAGGAGTGCCTTGATTTCATCCTCGCTCATAAGCTTGGGAGCATATTCCTTGATAATTTCATAGTTGGTGGTGTACTCGGCAATAAGCTCCGTTCTTTCTGCAGGGCAGGTGTCAAGCTGTTCCTTAGCACTTTTAAGCTCCTTAAGAATAACGGAATCGGTCATTTCCTCTGTAATGTCGTTTCGTACACCGTTGTCAATGCCGTATTTCTTTACTGCGGCAATAAGGTTGGAGATAACATTCTTTCTCACCTTGTCCTGTGCTTTCATAGCAACAACCATATCTTTCTGTAACTCTTGAAGTGTCATAATATATCATCCTTTCAATTTTTGTTTAATATAAGGGGAATACCACTTAACATAAATTCCGTTAAAATCGGGGGTATGTACCTCGATTTTAACTCCTTGCAAGGGCTGGCACGGTGAGTGCCGCGCGAGCGAAAGCCCTTTGCTCGAAGCGAATGCTTTTACGAAGTAAAACTTTCGCTTCGAAAGGATGGCTTGCCATCCGCTAGTTTGTCATAATACCACTGTTTGCCATGCTTACAAATTTTTCGGGCGATACAGCAATAATGTGGTCTATAACGTGTACATCCATACCCTCAAGAATGCCACAGAGCTTCTTGGTTAAAAGTCTGTCATCCTCCGAGGCATACGCCCCTGCAGACGGATGGTTGTGCGCCAGAATAACTGAAGAAGCGTTGTGCTTGATAACACATTCTATAACCTTACGGGGATGCACATTGGCTTGCGATACTGTGCCCTCCTCCAGAATTTCAAAAGCCAAAATCTCTCTTTTGGAATTAAGACAGATTATTGAAAATACCTCTTTCTTTTCTGCACCTATCATCTTGCAGACATACTCACCGGCATCATAGCTTGTAGAAAGTAATTTCTTATCCCTTAATGAAAGAGAATTATGATACCTTGAAAGCTGGGGAATCATTTTAATTAAAATAGCTGTATGCTCACCGATTCCATCCACTTTGCAAAGCTCCTCAAATGTTGCATTAAATACGGCAGACGGTGTTTTGAATTGGTCAATCAGCCTGTGCGCAAGGGGATTGAGGTCACCCTGCGGAATAGCATAAAAAAGGAGTAGCTCCAAAACCTCGTGGTCGGCAAAAGAGGAAAGTCCCTCTTTCAGGAATCTTTCTTTGACCCTCGCTCTGTGGTTTTTATGAAGTTCGGGTGTAACATTGTCGTGCATAATATTAATTACCTGTCAGTTCTAAAAATTTTTCTTTTGTAATAAGTGCATTAAGGGCATCAATTAACCCATTGACGGAAATTTTTTCGGGTATTGATAGCTTCCTGCACAAGGACATACGGGCGGCGGCACTGTCTGTGCCGCCGTATAATCCGCTGTCGTACAAATCATTTTTGGTTATTTTTT
>JAZOSB010000018.1:0-30159 GCA_045656865.1 Clostridia bacterium
GGAGAAAATCCGAGACCTGCTGAGCTAAATCCTTGAATAAAAAAGCAAATGCCTGTTCTAAAACAAAAAAACCTTCCGTATATTTTATTGAAAAATAGATCGGGAGGTTTTTTATTATGGCAGAGCATTCAATTTACCGCGACATTGCCGAGCGAACCGGAGGCGATATATATATTGGCGTGGTTGGTCCGGTTCGAACAGGAAAATCAACTTTTATAAAAAGATTTATGGACCTTCTGGTGCTTCCAAACATTGAGAACGAACATATCCGCTCCCGTGCAGTAGATGAGCTTCCCCAAAGCGGAGCAGGAAGAACTATTATGACCACTGAACCGAAGTTCATTCCCAATGAAGCAGTTAATATCAATCTAACTGAAAACGCATCCTTTAATGTGCGAATGATTGATTGTGTAGGCTACTGCGTAAATGGTGCACAGGGACATACTGAGGAAGGACAGCCCAGAATGGTTACAACACCTTGGTTTCAGGAGGATATTCCTTTTGATAAGGCTGCAGAAATCGGCACAGAAAAAGTAATTCGTGAGCACAGTACAATAGGACTTGTTGTTACTACTGACGGAACAATTTGCGACATTCCACGATACGAATATGTTTCAGCCGAAGAAAGAGTTATAGGAGAACTGAAATCAATCAACAAACCCTTTATAATTCTCCTTAATTCCTCAATGCCCGAAAGCGAAAATGCTAAAAATCTTAAAGCCCAGCTTGAAGAAAAGCACCAAGTCCCTGTTTTCCTGTTTTCCTGTGCAGATATGGATATGGACGACATTAACAAAATAATGAAGAATGTTCTTTTTGAATTTCCACTTAAAGAGCTGGGAATTAATCTTCCGGGATGGATAGATGCACTTCCTCAGGACCACTACCTTAAATCGTCTATATATGAATCTGTAAGAAGTGCTGTTGCAGGAATACAGAAGCTTAGTCACATAGATTCTGTTGCCCCTGCGCTTTCCGAGAATGAGTATATTGCATCAGCAAGGATAGATGATATTTCACTGGGAAAAGGAACTGTTCTGATTCAGACAGAAGCTGTTGACGGACTGTTTTACAGTGTACTTGGAGAAACAACGGGACTTGACATCAAAAATGATGAGGAGCTTGTTTCTATGCTTTGTGCACTTTCCGAAGCAAAGCGTGAATATGACAAGATTGCAAATGCTCTTAATCAGGTACGACAGACGGGATACGGTATTGTTTCGCCCGGTATTGAGGAGCTTTCCTTAAAAGAGCCTGAAATCATCCGTCAGGGCGGTCGTTACGGCGTAAGGCTCCGCGCAAGTGCACCGTCAATACACCTTATAAGAGCTGATATAGAAACAGAGGTAAATCCGATTGTTGGAAGCGAAAAGCAGTCTGAAGAGCTTGTTCATTATCTTTTGAGCGAATTTGAAAGTGCACCCGCTAAAATATGGGAATCAAATATTTTCGGCAAGTCACTTCACGAGCTTGTCAACGAGGGACTTCAAAGCAAGCTTTCCAAGATGCCCGATGATGCCCGTTTAAAAATTCAGGAAACACTCACACGAATTATCAACGAAGGTTCCGGCGGTCTGATTTGCATTATATTGTAACAACAAAAGCATCCCGTTCTGTAAGAATCAGAGTGGGATGCTCTTTTTTGATTTAATTTTATTTTTCAAAGCCGTAAGACACAAAAGAATCAGAAATCCTGCTATTGCACCGCAGGTATCAATAATAACATCACGTATTTCTCCTGAACGCCCAGGGACATAAATCTGATGAACTTCATCACTGCAGGCGTACAAAAAGCAGACCAAAACAGATAGTATAAAACGCCATTTGCCAATTATTCTGTACTCTTTTAAGAGCAATGCTAAAAGGATACACAAAACCGCATATATTGAAAAATGCGCACCCTTTCGTACAATAAAGGTCAGGTTTTTTGCAATTATATCAATTTGGTTTTCATTCAGTTTATTGTTAAAGTCGAGGACTCTTACAAAGGTTTTTATCAAGCCCGAGCTTACTTTCCTTGACTCACTTGCTTCCTGTGAGGAAAAAAAGAATATTGTTCCCATACAGGAAATGACCAATATCCATAAAATCAACTTTTTCATCATATCTATCTCCTTAACAGATATGATATACCAAAATCAGGAAAAAGTCAAATCAGTCTTCCATATGCTTGCCAAGGAAGCCTGCTGCACTCTGGCAAAGCTTCTTTTCAACTTCGCCCACGGGCATAGTTTCCTTGTCAGATACCATCATAACGCTTCCTATTATATCACCCTCGCTCACAATTGGAGCAACTACCCCTGCAAAATATTTTTCAGAGCCGTCTACTACGGGAAGTCCCGTTCCATCTCCCGACTCTATTGCAAAAACAATTTTCTTTTCCATAGTTTTTTCAATGTCTTCACTGATTCGTTTTTCCACAAGTTCTTTTTTAGGAGCACCAGAAACGGCAATTACACTGTCTTTGTCGGTAATTACCACAGGGATTCCACTTGTTTTAGCAAGAGTTTCTGCATAATCTGACGCAAATTCTCCAAGCTCCCCGATTGGGGAATATTTTTTAAAGATTACTTCCCCATCTCTTTCAGTAAAGATTTCAAGAGGGTCCCCTTCCCTGATTCTCATTGTTCTTCTTATTTCTTTAGGTATAACAACACGACCGAGGTCGTCAATTCTTCTAACAATTCCTGTCGCTTTCATAAAAAAATACTCCTTTTGGTTTAATTTACAATGCTATTGTGTTCCAAAAGGAGTATTTTTATGTAAGGAAAAAGGTGGCAAACTTCAATCAAAATCAAAAGAAAAACTTTCTTTCCATCATTTCCCGAGCTGAACGGTTTATTCCCAGATATATAAGCAAGCCTCCGATTAAAGCCAATACCGCCAGCGGATAAATTGACCATCCCATAAAACGAATGTTAAATGTCATATCCATTAAAAACTCAATCAGAAGCATAAATCCACCGAAAAGAATAAAGGCTCCTCCGGTAATATACAGTTTTCCTTTTTTAAGATAATAAAACAGTGTTACCATAGCGGAAATGATTATGCAAATTCCCCCAATAACAGGAAATGCAAAGGTCAGAAACCAATCTCCATTTGTGACAAAATTGATATACAATAAATAAAGACCTGTTGCAAGAAATCCGCAGGGCACAAAAATAACCGGATTTCTTTTTTGAAACCAAAGAGGAAGTGCAAAAACTGTATATCCAACTCCGAGCGCTCCTGCAACAAAGCCAAACCACTCCAGTTTTCCGTTTATCTGTATATCTGCCAGGAAGCATACTATCAGCGGAATTAAAAACATAATTATAATTGCACCATTCAAAACTTTTGATTTAGATGTGGCTTTAGGTATTATATTTTTTGGGTACAATAATTTTACCTCAGGTTGTTTGATTTCGGGATGATAAACTGCTGTATTACACAAGGGACAGCTCTTTTCACTTTCAGCAAGCTTTACGCCGCAATTTATACAGTACATAATATTCACCTTTCTTTCTGATTGCTTTCCACAGTTACGGAAAGTCCCAATTCCTGCAAAACGGCAAAGAAATGCCGTTCAAGCTCTGGTTCTTTGATGTTACGGATAAAGTTGATATATACCGTATCTCTGTAAGACAGCATACCGCAGTTATACGGTGCTTCTGCCTGTACACCAAGAATAAAATCAAAACGCTCTATATAGTTTTTCATTATTTCAGGGATTTTTATATTTCCTAAGTTAGACAATGCAAGGCAGGACTTTTTCTCCCCTACACTATCAAAAACTGCTTTCATAACTGCATTTTTAATAGGTAAAGGTATCAGTCGGACAAGAGGATTCCTTTCATCATTTACATTGGCTGCAATAACACTGCCCATATGCTTTGGCGTGATTTCAAGCCCCATTTTATGCTTTACTATTTTGCAAATTTCTTCAAAGGAATATTCGCCAAGTCTGGGGTCAAGTTCAGGTATTGTGTACATTGCAAAATTACGCAGGGTTTTACTCGGAAACAGTTGACGCAGGTTTACGGGTATAAGCACCTTTATTCTTTTTTGTTTTTTAACAACAGGATTCTTTTCCTTTTGAAGATTATAAAGAGCCATCATAGTTACTGCACTCATAAATGCGGTAAGAGTCGTGTTGTACTTATGTGCAGCATCCAATGCATCATTGACAGGTAATGAAAAACAGGTAAGATTTAAAAATCCGTCGCTCAACCTCTCTCCCGTCATACGCCATGCATCAGTATCTTTCCTGCTTGCACGCACTTTTCCTGCATTTTTAAGGAAGCTGTCTTCCAATTCTTCCTCCGGCGGAGATTCTTTTCTGTCAAGTATTCCGTTTTCTATAGGTATTGCAATGCAATATTTCTGTTCAAGATATTCTGCCACAAGATTTTTGAGGAAAATCAATGCTCCTGTGCCATCGGTAAGTGAATGAAAAAATTCCACAGCAATACGCTTTCCGTAAACAATCACACGGAAAGCACATTTACGCATTTCCTCCTTGTCCATATAAACAAGCGGATAGCTATATTCATCTTTGATATCAGGTGCGGACTCAACTTGCTGCAAGTAGTACCAGAACAGACCTTTTCTTAAACGTGCTGCAATCGACGGAAAACGCTTGACGCAAATATCAAGGGCAGATTTCAGCACAGCTTTATCTACATTCTCCGTTAACGTCACGGACTGCCTGAAAACATTGCTCCAGTTTTTTCTCCTTGCTGCAGGATAGATTTTTGCGGCATTATCGAGCCTTACCCATCTGAGCGTACTTTTATTTTTCATAAGAATTTCTTCCTTTAAGCTTGTTGGACTTTCAACAAGTTTATCATATAATTTATAAAACGTCAAACAAAACCGTGATGGATATCCAACACGGTTTTATACATTAAATCAGTTTTTAAGGCTGTGCATAGGAGCGGGGATTCTGCCGCCACGATTAATAAAGTCAACACACCCATAGGGATTAACAGGCATTACGGGACCTGTTCCCAGAAGGCCGCCGAATTCAACCACATCCCCGACTTTTTTGCCGGGAGCAGGAATTATACGAAGAGCTGTTGTTTTGGTATTGATTACACCAATTGCAACCTCATCAGCTAAAATACCTGAAATTGTTTCTGCAGAAGTATCTCCCGGTACAACAACCATATCAATACCAACAGAGCATACGCAGGTCATAGCTTCAAGCTTTTCAAGAGAAAGAGCACCGCACTTAACCGCATCAATCATACCTGCATCTTCACTTACAGGAATAAACGCACCGCTGAGTCCTCCTACATAAGAAGAAGCCATTACACCGCCCTTTTTAACAGCATCATTAAGAAGCGCAAGTGCTGCTGTTGTTCCGGGTGCACCACATTTTTCAATGCCCATCTCTTCAAGAATATGGGCAACACTGTCACCTATTGCAGGAGTCGGTGCAAGGGAAAGGTCAACAATACCTCTCTGTGCACCGAGTCTTGCCGATGCCTCACTTGCCACAAGCTGACCCATACGGGTAATCTTGAAAGCAGTTTTCTTAATTGTATCAGCTACTACACCGAAATCAGCACCCTTTACCTTTTCAAGTGCCTTTTTTACAACACCGGGACCGCTGACACCTACATTTATAACACATTCTCCCTCGCCTGTTCCGTGGAATGCACCTGCCATAAAGGGGTTATCCTCAACAGCATTTGCAAAAACAACGAGCTTTGCACAACCAAATCCGTCACGGTCAGCAGACATTTCAGCCGTTCTCTTTATAATTCTTCCCATATGGGCAACCGCATCCATTGAAATACCCGCTTTTGTTGAGCCGACATTTACGCTGGAGCAAATCTTACTGGTTGTAGAAAGAGCCTCGGGAATTGTTTCTATAAAGTCATATTCGCCTTTTGTATAGCCTTTTTGCACTAATGCAGAGTATCCGCCTATAAAGTTAACTCCTGTTGTATCCGCTGCTCTGTCAAGGGCTTTTGCAAATTTAACATAATCACCGCAGGCAGAACCTACAATAGAAATAGGTGTTACGGAAATTCGTTTATTGATAATCGGAATACCAAGTTCTTTTTCAAGCTGCTGACCAACGGGAACAAGCTTTTCCGCAAGACGAGTAACCTTATCGTATACTTTTTCAGATGCAATATTTGCATCCTGACCAATACAGTCAAGGAGAGAAATACCCATTGTAATTGTACGAATGTCGAGATGTTCATTGTCAACCATATTAATAGTTTCCATTATTTCAAAAGGATTTATCATCTGTTTCCCCTCCTTATATTCTGTGCATAGAATCAAACACGGTTTTATGACGAACCTGTATTCTCTGCCCTATTTCTTCACCCAACGCCTTCAATTTACCTACAATTTCATTAAAGGGAATTTCGGATGATTCCATATCCACTATCATAACCATTAAAAACTGATTATCATATGTAGTTTGAGAAATATCTATAATATTGATTTTATTTTCGGCAAGAAGTGCACTTACTCTGGCAATAATTCCTACACCGTCTTTACCCATAACAGTAATTACTGATTTCAATTAAAATTCCTCCTAACATAAAAGCCATACAGTATTATAACACCGTATGGCCTTATTTTCAAGTGAATTTCTGTTATTTAACAGTATTTTTAAGTTCGTCAAGACATCCGCCGCAAACATTCTTTTCATGATATACAAAAATATTTTCTTTACTTCCGCAGAAAATACAGGTAGGATTGTATTTTTTCAGAACAATACTCTCTCCTTCAACATATATTTCAAGCGGGTCTCTGAGATCGATACCTAATGTTCTGCGAAGCTCTATCGGGAGAACTATTCTGCCGAGCTCGTCAACTTTACGCACTATACCTGTTGATTTCATAATAATTTCTCCTTCCAATTTATTACATTTATACTATACCAAAAACAGAAAGAAAGGTCAACAGATAATCTGTTAATATTTTGTAAATTCCGACATATTTTTCAGTTAAAATAATTTTGTACTGTTGCAATTTTGTCTGTAATATGGTATTATAATTTCATAAATTTTTTACTGTAAGGATAAAGGTTATGGCAACAAAAAAATCAACACTACCAATCATACCCGTAAGGGGTTTTGTAATATTTCCAAAGACGGTTTTTCATTTTGATGTAGCACGTGAAAAGAGCAAAAATGCTGTTCTCAAGGCAATTTCTGCAGATGGGCTTATTTTCCTTGCTTCACAGAAAAACGATTTAATCGAAGAGCCTAAGGAAAGTGATGTTAATTTATTCGGTGTTATTGCAAAAATAAAGCAAATACTGAAGCTTCCCGACGGCTGTATAAGGATTCTTGTAGAGGGAGTTTCCCGCGGCAAACTTTCAGGCTCTTTTGTACAGGAAAGTCTGTATGAGGGCGAGGTTGTATATAAAAACTCATCTGACCGTGATTTATCTGTTGAGGAGTATTCTGCATTTTTAAATCAGATTCACTATCTCATAAATGACTACATTGAGTTCAATCCCAAGCTTGCAACGGAGGAATTTCTCAAAAATCTCCCCGAAACAAATCCGTCTGAATGTTCAGATACAATTGCGTCAAATTTACTTCGTGACAACATTGACAAGCAGGAGCTTCTTGAAATCACAAATGTTAAAAAGCGTATTTTAAAGCTTATTGACATAATGACAAAGGAAGTCAAGATTTTAGATATAGAAAACATAATTGCCGCAAAGGTTAAGCAGCAGATGGACGACCACAACCACGAATATTATCTTCGAGAACAGCTTAAGGCAATTACCGAGGAGCTTGGCGATGACAAGGATGATGAAATAAGTGAGCTTCGTGCGAGGATTGAAAGTAAACCTTTTCCTGAAGAAGTTTACGCCAAAGCATTGCGTGAGCTTAAAATATTCGAAAAGCTTTCTCCCACATCTCCTGAAAGCAATATAGCAAGAAATTATCTGGAACTGATTTGCGACCTTCCCTGGGAAACATATACAGAGGAAAACAGCGACCTAAAGCTGGCAAAGGAGATTCTTGAACGTGACCACTACGGACTTGAAAAGGTTAAGGAAAGAGTCCTTGAACAGCTTGCAGTCATAAACAGAAGCAAGAATACTGCAGGAAGTATTTTATGTCTTTTAGGTGCACCCGGTGTTGGTAAAACATCTGTCGCAAAATCCATTGCAGAGGCTACCGGTAGAAAATATGTAAGAATAAGCCTTGGCGGAATGAAGGATGAATCGGAGCTTCGCGGACACAGAAAGACATATGTGGGTGCAATGCCCGGAAGAATGGTAAATGCTCTTAAGCAGGCAGGCTCTTCAAATCCGCTGATTCTGCTTGACGAAATAGATAAAATCGGCTCCGATTATAAAGGGGACCCGTCCTCTGCCCTTCTGGAAATTTTAGACGGTGAGCAGAATGTTTCTTTCAGGGATAACTATCTTGAGCTTGGGCTTGATTTATCAAAAGTACTTTTCATAGCAACTGCAAATGACATGTCGACTGTACCTGCTCCCCTGCACGACAGACTTGAGATAATTGAGCTTTCAAGCTATACAGCAGAGGAAAAATTCAACATTGCAAAAAAACATCTTGTTCCCAAGCAATTAAAAAAGCACGCACTTGAAAAGTCTGACCTTAAGATTTCTGACAAGGTTATAAAAGAAATAATTTCTTCATATACTCGTGAGGGCGGTGTTCGTAAGCTTGAAAGAGAAATTGCCGCTATCTGCAGAAAGTCTGTTGTAAAGCTAAGTGAAGGCACAGACAAAGTTAATGTTACAGAAAAAAACCTCACAGAATTTCTTGGCGAGAAAAAGTATACCGATGAAAAGCTTTCCCCCACTCCTGTTGTCGGTACAGTAAACGGACTTGCGTGGACTCAGGTTGGCGGAGAAATGCTTCAGTGTGAAGTGGTTGTACTTGCCGGAACGGGAAAAATCCAAATCACCGGAAAACTTGGAGATGTTATGAAAGAATCAGCTCAGGCGGCAATATCCTTTGTCCGCTCTATTTCAGGAAAGCTTGATATTGAGCCTGACTTTTATACCAAAAAAGACATACACATTCACTTCCCAGAAGGTGCAGTACCTAAAGACGGACCAAGTGCAGGAATAACCGTTGCCACGGCAGTTGCAAGTGCACTTTCCAATATTCCTGCAAGAAGCGACATTGCAATGACGGGAGAAATTTCCCTCCGTGGCAGAGTTCTTCCTATCGGTGGGCTTAAGGAAAAAGCACTTGCCGCATACAGAATGGGTATCACTGATATTATTATTCCCAAGGGAAACATAAAGGACATTCAGGATATTCCACAGGAAGTACGTGATAAAATCACTTTCCATCCCGTTGAAAATTGCGAGGAAGTTCTCTCCCTTGCACTTTGTTTCAAAGAAGCAAAAAAAGAGAAAAAAGAAAATATAAAGTTTTCAAAAGAAAGGAGTTTGGAGCGTGAATATACACAATGTTAGTCTTACTATCTCGGCGGTTTCTCCAAAGCAATATCCCGACACCTCTTTCCCTGACATAGCATTTGCAGGGCGAAGCAATGTTGGAAAAAGCTCTTTTATAAATAAAATGCTTAACCGCAACAACCTTGCAAGAACAAGCTCCAAGCCCGGAAAAACAGCAACAATTAACTTTTACAACATTGATAATACATTGAATTTTGTAGATTTACCCGGATACGGATATGCAAAGGTCAGCAAGGATGAAAAGAAAAAATGGGGTAATATGATTGAAACCTATCTTGATACCCGTGAAACGCTCGCTTGTACCGTGCTTTTGGTGGATGCCCGTCATAAGCCGACGAATGATGACATTGTGATGCTTAATTACATCCGCGAAAGACACGGCTTTGCGTTTGTCGTTGCAACAAAGTGTGATAAGATTCCAAAAACCAAACTGAATGACCATCTTGATGAAATTTATTACACTTTGGAGCTTGAAGATGATGATATTATGATGCCCTTCAGTGCCGAAACAGGTATGGGCAGAGAAGACATTTGGGAAGCTTTCAAAGAATTGTGTGAAATTGAATAAATTTACACAATTTGTAAAATATTATAAATGAGGTGTTAAAATGAAATTTGAAGGAACAAAAACAGAGCAAAACTTACTTGCAGCATTTGCGGGTGAATCACAGGCAAGAAACAAGTACACTTACTTTGCATCCATTGCAAAAAAGGAAGGCTACGAGCAGATAGCTGCAATTTTCGAACAGACTGCAAACAACGAAAAAGAACACGCAAAGCTTTGGTTTAAGGCATTGGAGCTTCTTGGAAATACATCTCAGAACCTCCTTGCTGCTGCCGAGGGTGAGAATTACGAATGGACCGATATGTACAAGACTTTTGCAGAAGATGCTGAAGCAGAAGGCTTTACGGAGCTTGCTGCACAGTTCAGAATGGTTGCTGAAATTGAAAAGTCACACGAAGAAAGATACCGTGCACTTCTCAACAATGTAGAAATGCAGAAAGTATTTGAAAAGGCTGAAGAAGCTATTTGGGAATGCAGAAACTGCGGCCACCTTGTAATGGGTAAAAAGGCTCCAGAGGTTTGTCCTGTTTGTAAGCATCCTCAGAGCTACTTTGAAATCAGGAAAGAAAACTACTAATCTCAAAAATTCAAAAATGCTGAATGATAAAATATCATTCAGCATTTTTATTACTCAAAATCATCAATTTTTCTCATTAACTCGCGGTTTCTTCTCCTTTTAGCATCGCGGCGCTTTTTCCGAAGAATTCTTCTGCGTCTGCGTTCAAGAATTATAAATATGATTACAGCAACACCAATTACTACAAAAAGCCACGGAGATGTTATAAATGCAATCATCTTATTAACAATAAAAGTAATGGGGTCAAGCTTATAATTTTTTTCTGCTACAAGATTTATAGTTCCTATGGATACCCCGTTCATAAAATACTCCCTGTTTCCTATCACCTGGTCTTTTTCAACAGGAGCACTTATTGATTTTATGAGGTTATCCTTGAATGTAATTACCGCATTTTCTGCATTTTTATGCTTTATAATAGAAACTTTCTTTCCGGCTTTCAAAATCAGTTTTTTATCACGGCGGGTATTAGTTATTCCCGTTTGTGCGATTACATCGCCCTCTTTTACAATAGTCTGTGTAACATAATTTGAGAAAATATAATCAAACATATTTTTACAGTCTGAAAAGCTTTGTGCTATGTTTTCCTCTGTTTCCGCTTCAAACACCAACGCAAGGAGAGACATTCCGTTCTTCTCCGCAGAAGCTGCTATACAGCTCTTTGCAATACCTGAATATCCTGTCTTAATTCCTGTGGAATTTTTATAGTAATAATCATTTCTGAGCAAGTTGCTGACAAAATGATTTTTGTTTATAACTTTTCTGGATGTTGAGCTTTTTTCAGTTGCAGGGATAATGTACGACTGACACTTTACAATCTCTCTGAAGGTTTCATCTTCCATAGCTTTTCTCATAAGAATAGCCATATCTTCAGAGGTTGTATAATGCCGTTCATCATGCGCACCTGTCGGGTTTGTAAAGCTTGTATCATTCATACCTAATTCTTTGGCACGTGTATTCATAAGCTTTACAAATTCGTCTATACTGCCTGCCGTTTTCTCAGCTAAAAGGTTTGTAGCATCAGATGCGGAAGAAAGCAGCATCCCATAAAGAAGCTGACGAACAGTGAGCTTTTCATCCTTTATAATTCCAAGCTTATTGTCTCCTGCAGGAACATTTGAAACAGATGACTCACTGGCTGTAACAAGCTCCTCTAAATTGCATTTTTCAAGAACAATTAAGGCTGTCATTACTGTGGTAAGTGATGACGGGAAAACCTTTTCCCCTGCACTTTTGGAATAAAGAACTGCACCTGTATTCATATCCAACAGAAGAACATGAGGGGATTTTGCAGTTATTGTTTCTTCCTGTGTATTTTCCTGATTTTCTTGTGTAGTTTGTTGAGTTGTGTTCTCCGGTGCAGAAAAAGCCGTTGCACAGGAAAACAACATTATTATCATTAGTGTTAATGCAAATATTCTGTTTTTCATTTGTTATTTATCCTTTTTCAAGCTTTCTACTGCGGCTAAAAACGCCTCATCAGTTGCTATATCCGGATTTATGTCAGAATTTTTCAAGACGATATCCGGAGTAATGCGTTCGTTTATCCATTTTCCGTCTGGAGTAAAATTCTTACAGGTAGTTAATTTAAGTGCACCCTCACCACGGTTCACGGGATTGAGGTAGCGTACTGTCTGACTTACACCTTTGCCGTAGGTCTTTTCGCCTACTATCAAAGCTCTTCCTCTTGCCTGCATAGAGCCTGCAAAAATCTCTGATGCACTTGCAGAAGCACCGTTTACGAGAACTGCCAGAGGAAGCCTTGAGCTTCCGTTCTTTGCAAGGTATTCCGTTTTTTTGTTGTTTTTGTCAACGGTATACATAATGATACCGTCATCTAAAAATAAATCACAAAGATTTATAGCACTGTTAAATTCTCCACCTGGGTTATTTCTCACATCAATAACAATGCCCTCAATGCTGTTTTCAAGGTTTTGCACAATACCCTCCAAAGCCTTTTGGGATTCGATTGTAAACCCTGAATACCTGATGTAACAGATGTTGTCTATTATCCTACGAGTTACCTTGTACATATCGATTTCCGCACGGTGCAGTTTTACACTGAATTCCTCTCCGTTACGGATAAGAACAATCTCAATAGGCTTATCAAGGGAATTTTCTACGCTGATTCCTTTCATATAGAAAACCGCATCTGTCATATCGGTTGCCCTATATAGAGTTCCGTCAATAGATTTAATAAGGTCACCGCTTTTTATTCCTGCACGGTCTGCAGGAGAATCCTCAAATGCAGACATCACCTCGATATAACCCTTATTGAAATTTGCAAGAACCTCTATTCCAATACCTATATAATGTCCCTCAATCATCTGCATTGTTTCTTTTGCGTTTTCTTCATCGTAGTATGCGGCATAGTCGTCACCCAAAGCCTCAAGGATGCCGTTAATTGCACTTTCCTCACACTTTTCAAAGCTATATTCACCAACATAGGAGCTGTCAATAATAGACATAACCTTTTCCAATTTCTCAAACGGATAGCTATATTTTGACAAAATCCCTATCGTTGCAAAAGAGCAAAGTGACAAGGTCAAAACAAAGGTTATTAAAATTGCAAGTATTATTTTTGTTTTGTTTTTCACTTAATGACACTACCTATCAATTTTATAAGTATTCGTCAGGGTCTATTGTTGAACCGTTAAGTCTTACTTCAAAATGAAGATGAGGACCTGTTGACACACCGGTGGAACCGACTTTTGCAATTACCTGACCTTTTTTAACAGTAGCACCTTTAGAGACAAGCAAGGTGCTGCAATGTCCGTAAAGGGTGGTTATTGCCTTACCGTTTTTAGTACCGTGATTGATAACAATACATTTACCGTAGCCGCCGTTTGTGGTTGCCAAGGTAACAACACCGTCGGCAGCAGCAACAATATCAAGGCCATAGCCTGCACCGATATCAATTCCGGTATGGAATTTCTTTGTTTTGTAAACAGGATGTATTCTGTATCCGTAATGACTTGTTACTCTGTGACTTCCCGGCACGGGCCATTGGAATGCACCGCCAGTATATTTTTTGCTGTTTCCGGAGGCATCAAAGGCATTCTTATTACTGTTAATAAGCCTTTGTTCTTCTGCTTCTGCAGCTTCATAAATCTGCTTATATTTTTCTACATCCTTTGCAGCGTCATCCAGAAGCACTTTCTTCTGCTCAATCGCTATGTTGAGAGTCGCTCTCTTTCCCTCAAGAGTAACCATACCGTCTTCAAGGGTAGTTAAATAATTTTCAAGAGCTTCTTTCGTTTCAGCTATTGTTTTCATCGTTTCATTCATTCTATTTAGAATATTTCTGTCATATTCCATAAGAAGTGAAATCATTTCAATTTTGGAAAGAAAATCGCTGAAATTTTTTGCACCGAACAGAATTTCAAGGTACTTTACATCACTGTTTTCGTACATTACCCTTGCACGGGATAGAAACAGTTCTTTATAAAGAGCATACTCCGCCTCAGCCTGGACAAGCTCTGCCTGCTTGGTTTCAATATCCTTTTCTGTTGCTGTTATGCTTTCTTCCAGCTTTTTAATTTCATTCTCTGTATCGGAAATTTGCTTATCAAGAGATTTATATTCTTCTAAAATTGTTTTATGCTTAGCCTCTGCATTCTGTTTGTCTTTTTTTGCCTGTTCTGATTTTTGCTTTGCAGCATTAATCTGCGTCTGCGTTGCCGCCATAACGGGCAATACGACAGATGCGACAATAGCAAATGCAAGCATACCTGCACAGATAATTGCCAAAATACGTTTTAATTTTTCTCTCTTGTTATTTCTTTTCACGGAGAATCCTCCTTATTCTGTAGCTTAAACCTTAAGATATCGCTTGATTGAAAGTCCGCTTCCTGCCGAGCCCATAAGAACTCCGAAAAGTGCCATACTGATTCCGAGAGGAAGAAGGCATTCCTGAAGAGGAACGAATTCAAACAGACTGATTACTGATGCCACCGTTGCAATGGCAGCATTGTAGCCAAAGGCTATAATCAAAAATGAAGCTGTAAATCCGAGCAGACCTATCATAACACCCTCAATTACAAAAGGCATTCTGATGAAATGGTCGGTTGCCCCTACAAATTTCATAATATGAATCTCTTTTTCACGGGCAAGCACGCTGAGTTTTATGGTATTCTGAATAATAAACACCGCTATAAGAAGAAGAACAATCATTGCTATTGCACTGCCCTTTTTCACACTAGAGGTAAAGCCTACAACATTTGTTACTATATCCTTATGGTTTTCAACTTCAGCAATTCCGGGAATTTTCCTAAGGGCTGCTACGGTCTCATCAGATTTTCTGATGTCGGTAAGGGTAATTTTAATGGAGCTTCTGAGGAAGTTTTCACTTTCAAGCCCCTCTAATACATCAGCATCCTCGCCAAGCTCTTTTTTAAAGTTTTCAAATGCCTGGTCCTTTGTTTCAAGATGTGCGTCGGTTACATTCTCAAGTGTAAGTACCTGATTATAAACACTTTGTTGTGTTTGTTCGTCTGCATTTATGTCAATACGGGCAATTAATTCACACTGGTCTTCTATCTGCTTGCTTATGCTGCTCATATTAAGCGTAAACAGCAGAAACACACCAAAAAGGAAAAGACAACAGGTAACGGTAATAAATGACGCTGCGGTCATTATTCCGTTTCTTACAAATGAACTTGATGCACTTTTTAAATAATACTTAAACGCCAAGGTTGTACACCCCTTCCTTTTCGTCACGAACAATACTTCCGTTTTCAAGCTGTATTACACGCTTTTTCATATCATTCACTATTTTTTCGGAATGAGTAACCATCACGATTGTCGTACCCATTTTGTTGATTTCATCAAAAAGCTTCATAACTTCGTTAGAGGTTTCAACATCAAGATTTCCAGTCGGCTCGTCAGCAATGATAAGTGAGGGGCTGTTTACAAGTGCCCTTGCTATACTTACACGCTGCTGTTCACCGCCTGAAATTTCATTGGGGTAGTTCCCTGCACGCTCGGAAAGTCCAACAAGCTCCAGAATTTTCGGAACTTTTCTTTTAATTTCCTTTTTCTTCTTTCCGATTATCTCCATTGCAAAAGCAACATTCTCGTACACGGTTTTATTGGGAAGCAGCCTGAAATCCTGAAAAACTACTCCCTGCGCACGCCTGAGATACGGGATTTTTGACCGTCTAAGAGAATTTACATATATTCCGTCAATTATAACATCACCGCTTGTAGGCTTAATTTCACCGGTAAGAAGCTTTATTGCGGAGCTTTTTCCTGCACCAGTTTTACCTACGAGGAATACAAATTCCCCATCTTCTATTTTAAAGGATACATTATCAAGACCGACAATATCCTTGTCGTAGATAACCGTAACATCTTTAAACTTTATCATCAAATCACCCTTTCGTCATATACGCATAGGCTTGGAAACAAGGTATTTTTTAACCATTAGTGCTACCTTGAATACAATTGCGTGGTCAAAAAGCCTTAAATCAAGACCTGTAATTTTCTTGACCTTGTCAAGTCTGTATACGAGTGTATTTCTATGTACGTAAAGCTGCCTTGAGGTTTCTGAAACATTGAGGTTATTTTCAAAGAATTTCTGGATTGTGTAAAGGGTTTCCTGGTCTAAGGAATCAATTGAATCTTTCTTGAAAACTTCTGAAAGGAACAACTCACAAAGAGTAGTTGGAAGCTGATAAATAAGACGGGCAATACCTAAGTTTTCATAATTCATAATGTATTTTTCCCCATCGAACACCTTGCCTACCTCTAAAGCAATGCGTGCTTCTTTATAGCTCTTTGCAATGTCTTTGATATTTGAAGCAATTGTACCTATACCAAGATGGATATTAACCATTGCTTCCGTTGTTACGGTATTTACAATCTGACTTGCGATGCTTTCAAGCTCCGCCTCGGTTGTGCCGAACTTAACCTCTTTCACAATCGCAATCATATTGTTGTCCAAATCTATAACAAAATCTTTTCCGTTATCGGGAATAATACCATTTATGATATCGTATACATCCACACCGCGGATATCGTCATACTGGAGTGCGAAAACCGCTCTGTCAACATCAAGTGACAGGCGAAGCTCCTTGCTCCTCATAAAAATATCACCGGGGAGAATGCTGTCGGCAAGCATATTTTTTATAAAATTTGCCTTGTCATACTTGTCGTTGTGCATTTGTCTGATGCTGGCAACATATGAGGAAAGCATCTGTATATGTGCAGGGTCGATTTCATCTTCCCCGTTTTTTATGAATGTGACATAATCAAGCTTTCCGCGTGCTGTAGCTATACAGAAAGTGTAACCAAGCATTTTTATAATATTATCCGAAGAATTGGCACAGGCATTTAAAATATCCTGCAGATTATTTTCAATTTCCATAGAAGTATTTGACGAAGCTACGGTACCGTTCGCCTCTATCATTCCTGTCTCATATCCGAGGATTTTACTGCTCTGAATAAGAATATTGTTAAGATACTTATTTATCAAGATAATTACCTCCTATAAATTACGACATAACTATACATATTTATAATAACACTTTATCAATTATATTTCAACAGTTTTTTTGTTATTCTTTACAAATTTGTTACAAAGTTTTCTGTTGCCTGAAAACGAGAAAACACAATAACGGTAAAGTGCATAAAATAATTATTAAGAACAATCTGAAAGGACTAATAATATGCTTGCTACCGTTGCTTCATCTACATCTGCAAATAGAATTAAACGAAGCCTGATGGCTTCGGGAATTAATACCGTTGTTGTGCAAACTCCTGCCCCGCTTACAAAAGAAGGCTGCGGTTACAGTATCCGCTTTGACGATAGTCTGAAACCGACAATCGAGCAAACCGCATTGGAG
The DNA here is from genome assembly GCA_045656865.1 of Clostridia bacterium. Taxonomy (GTDB): domain Bacteria; phylum Bacillota; class Clostridia; order UMGS1883; family UMGS1883; genus UMGS1883. Next base: position 17,412 of record JAZOSB010000018.1, read on the forward strand.
CTTGGAATAAACATTCGTGCATTTTATTCCGAAAAAACAGTTGACGGAAAAAGAAAATATTTTAAGGAGATATAATATGATTTATCTTGACAACGCTGCAACTACCTTTCCCAAACCCGACTGTGTGATTAATGCGGTTACTGAATTTATGAAAACACAAGGTGGAAATCCGGGCCGTGGAGGACACTTTTTATCAGAGCTTGCATCGGATAAGGTACTGGAGTGCCGCGAGGAATTAACTTCACTTATAGGTGCATCTTCACCCGAACGAATTATATTTACAAAAAACACAACAGAAGCTATCAACTTAGCTATTAAAGGTACACTTAATCCCGGTGACGAGGTTATTATATCCTCTATGGAGCACAACAGTGTTCTGAGAAGCTGTATAAGTATGGAAAAATTGGGGATTACGGTTAAAATAGCACGGGCAGACAGTAACGGAAGGCTTAATGTAGAATCGTTTTCAGGACTTGTCAGCAAGAACACAAAAATGATTTGCGTGATACACGCTTCCAATGTTGTCGGAACGGTTAACCCCATACGCGACATATATAAATTTGCCCGTTCAAAGGGAATTATAATGCTTACAGATGCTGCACAAAGCGGAGGAATACTGACTCTTGACCAGGAATGCGGTGATATGATTGCATTTGCAGGACATAAGGGACTTTACGGATCTTTCGGGACAGGTGCATTGTACATTAAACAGGGAATCTATCTCGACACTCTTATGGAGGGTGGAACGGGAAGCATGTCAGAAAGTGCATTGATGCCCGACATTCTCCCCGACAGATATGAAGCAGGAACAATCAACGCAAGCGGAATAGCAGGTTTATGTGAGGGAATTAAATTTATAAAAAAAGAGGGGATTGCCGAAAAAGAAGCAGAGCTGCAAAAACATTTTCTGGAACAGATTTCTGCAATAAGCGGAGCCAAGGTACTTGGGACACCTGAGGTTGGTGTGTTTGGTATTCTTTTAAAGGATCACGACTGTGTTGACATATGCGGAAGATTGAGCAGTGAATTTTCGATTGCAACACGGGCAGGGCTTCATTGTGCACCTATGGCACACAGGACACTCGGGACAATCACAAAAGGACTTTTAAGGTTTTCAATCGGGTATTTCAATACAAAGGAGGAAATTACTGAGGCTATATCAGCATTAGAATATTGCCTGAAAAATTAAAATTGTGTTACAAGCTGAAAAAACACTTTTTTTACACGCTGTTTTATTGTATAATTATTATATATTTACAATAAAAGGTGGTTGAGCGTATTGTTTGAAACATTTTTAAACAATATCCCTGCTTTTTTGTTTACGCTACGGCTGACAGATATTCTTGACGTTGCGATTGTTGCATATCTGTTTTATATGCTGTCTAAGTTTGTACGCGAAACACGTGCAGGTACTTTGATTAAGGGAATTATACTGCTCCTGATATTTACCTGGGTCAGCAATCTTCTGCAGCTTAATACCATTAACTACTTATTACGCAACTTGATGCAGTTTGCGTTTATTGCATTCATTGTCATCTTCCAGCCGGAGCTTCGCAGAGCACTCGAAAAGGTAGGCCGAACAAATTTCTCCTCCCTTTTCACGCAGGAGGACAATGATGCAGCAGAACATATCGCCAATGAAATAGCCGCTGCGGCAGTCGCTCTTTCAAGCAGGAGAATAGGCGCACTCATAGTTTTGGAAAGGAAAACAAAAATCGGAGATATTGTGAGAACGGGTTGCGAGCTTAATTCTGATATTTCAAGTGAGCTGCTCATTAACATTTTTATTCCAAATACTCCGCTCCACGATGGTGCTGTGATTATAAGAAACAACAAGATTGTCGCTGCACGCTGTATTCTTCCCCTGACACAGAATGAGACACTCAGCCGTGAATTCGGAACACGCCACAGAGCTGCACTCGGTCTTTCTGAGGGGTCTGATGCCGCAATTATTGTCGTTAGTGAGGAAACAGGAAAAATCAGCTTCACACTTAACGGTAATATGAGCCGAAACTACACAGAAGAAACACTGAAAAAAGTAATAATAAAGGTTTTATCCTCCGACTCTTCGGCTAATTCGGATAATGCAATCAGCAGATGGAAGGAGAGATTAAAATGGAAAAAATAGAACGTGAAAAATTAATCACAAAAATCATCTGTATTACACTGGCAGTTATTCTCTGGTTTTATGTTTCCTATTACGAAAATCCCATTATGACAAAAACAGTAAGAAATGTTCCTGTAAAGATAAATAATGAACAAACCGAAGCATTAAGGGAGCGGGGACTTTCAGTTTATTCACTTTCGGAAGAAAAGGTTGATGTAGGAGTTTCCACTCAAAGATTAAATCTGGCGAAGGTAACAAACAAGTCACTTTCAGCCTACGTAAATGTATCATCCATTGAAAAAAGCGGAACTTATTACCTCCCTGCCATAGTGCTATGTGACGTGAATGTCAATGCTACCTATTACGTCAAGACCGACAACATAAAAGTAGTTGTAGAGCCTATCATAACAGGAGCTTTTAATGTGGAGTCTGATATTGAAAGCACATATGTCGCGTATGATACTTTTGAACTGGATACAGAAGAAATTGTAATTTCCGCACCTGAAAGTATATTTGATAAAATAGGAACTGTTAAAACAAAGACAATTAAGCTGAATGATGAAACAGAATCTGTCACGAAAGAGCTTGTTATATACGACAAGGAGGATAATCCTATGGAGAGCAAATCCATAGTGTGCTCTCCTAAAAAAGTTAATGTTAAGTTTAAGTATTTAAGCAAGAAAACTGTTTCCGTGGCCCTTAAGACAGCAAACGGAAATAAGCACACACTCCCTGCTGAAAATAATGTTGTAATATACGGCAAGGGTGATGTTCTTGCAGGAATCTCTCAAATTTCAACCATAGAACTTAACCTCTCACCGTATGAGGAAAATTCAGAGGTTAAGTTAAGATTAGACCTGCCTGAGGGAATCAGGGTAAAAGACAGTGACCGTGAAATATCAGTTGTGTTAAGCTCAAATTACTTTAAATAAGCAAAAGGCGAATATCCTTGCAAAAGGATATTCGCTTTGTTTTTAAGTATGCTCTTGTATTATTGTATTATTTAATTGTTTTCATAATACCCTGATAAATTGCCTCTGCCATAGTTTCCTGACCATTTGTGCTGAGAAGATAGTTACGATCACTTTCGTTACTGATAAATGCAGTTTCTACAAGCACAGCAGGACTTACCGTTGTACGGATAACATACAGATGTGAGCCGTTCTGCTTTCCTTTCGGAGCAAGTCCGGTTTTTGCAACCATTTCATCATAGATGTTTGTTGCAAGCTGTGTGCCAAGCTCCGACGAGGGGTGATAATACACCTGTGTGCCTTTTATTGAAGTACTGTCAATGGAATTACAATGAATACTAACAAATAAATCACATTCAATTTCATTTGCCAGTGCACTTCTGTCCTGAAGCTGAATTTTTGTATCATCTTTACGGGTATAGACAACCGTTATTCCGCTTGCTTCAAGCTTCTTTCCGACAAGGAGTGCAACGGCAAGGTTTATGTGACTTTCACGGGCAACGATTTTTCCGCTGCTGTTTTTTCCCAAAGCACCGGGGTCAGTTCCACCATGACCTGCATCAATTACGATAACCTTGTCCCCCGTAATATTAAAGTTTGGCTTTTCCTCAACAATGGGGTTATCACTCTTAAAGAAGCCTTTCTCAGCAGTATATACAAGCTTCTGACTGCCATCTACCGTAACATTAAGTCCGCTTGCGGTATTTGCTATTACAATATCATATATATTTCCGTCACGGATTTGAATCCGCTGGTCTGCCATTTTCAAGTTGCTGAATGTAACGCTGTAACCATTGGTTACGGATTTTCCTGCACCTGCATAGGCTTTATTAAAATAAACACGTCCCGAAAACGCATCATATACAATCTGTTTGTTGGGAGAATTCTGCGCACGTACCAATATACCGTTACTGTCAGGAAGAATCATAACCTGGGTATCTTTAGTAGTATCGAGTACAACCCTTGCACTTGTTTCGTGGTTTGAATATCTTACAGCAGCAACGCAGTTTCCGTTAAGTGACACATTTCCGCCTTCGTTTTCAAAAGTCACACCGTTAAAATCAAGCACCACTCTGTCAGGATTGGAATATCGGGTAATTTTCGGAGAAACACCTTTTTTTACAGGTATGTAAATAAGGTCATAATTACCATCTTTCTTTGCAACTATTTTCCCAAATACGCCGTCTTTTTCAGGAATTTTAATCTCTTCACCGTAATCCACATCACCAATTATCTCGTCAGGTGTTTCTGACGGGTCGGATATTAAAACAGTACGAGTATCGCCGTCCCAATTAACATTATAGCCAAGCTTTTCCGCAACAAAGCGTACGGGTACCATTGATTTAAGTTCCGCAGGTGCTTTACCGATAAGCATAGGAAGCGGTTGTACGGTGTCTATGGGTACAACCTGTCCGTTAACATAAGTATTCCTGTCACCGATTTTCACAAGAACGGATACACCGTCCTTAACAATTTCAACCTGACAGGTATCGTCGTGCCAGATTACCTTACTTCCCATTGCTTCAAACACTTCACGCACGGGAACCATAGTATAATCGTTTATTATCACAGGATACATAGGGAGATTGTCTACCTCATCCCCATTTACCTCCAGCCCGATTATTCCGGCATCATAAAAATGGTATTCATCATTATAATAAATTTGCTCCGCATTTACATTTATTACAGACAAAGCCATAACAAAGATACATACGGTAATGAAAAGTATCTTTTTCACGGTTACACCCCTTTTCGGGACAATATTCGACAAAGCTTGTACGAATCCTGCCCGAATATATCATTTGTAACAAAATTGTAATATTTGGGATTTATTCCCAACTAATTTGTTTGTTTCCATCACTCGGCAAAGCAACTCCGTAATGTTCATAAACCTTTCTTGTAACGCATCTTCCCCTTGGGGTACGGTTTATAAAGCCAAGTTGCAGAAGATACGGCTCATACACATCCTCAATTGCGGAGGAATCCTCCCCAATTGTTGCGGCAAGGGTATCAAGTCCCACGGGACCTCCGCCGAAATTATATATAATTGAGGTAAGCATTTTTTTATCGGTTGCATCAAGACCGAGGTTGTCGATTTCAAGCATTTTGAGAGCTTTGTCTGCAACGTCCTTTGTAATCTGCCCGTCTGCACAGACCTGCGCAAAGTCACGGACCCTCCTTAAAAGTCTGTTTGCAATTCTGGGAGTACCTCTCGAACGGGAGGCAATTTCCGCTGCACCCTCAGGCGCAATATCCACGTTCATAATCTGAGCACTTCTTGTGACGATGGTTGTCAAGTCCTCTTTTGTATAAAGCTCCAGCCTTGAAATAACGCCGAATCTGTCACGGAGAGGTGCTGACAAAAGCCCTGCCCTTGTGGTTGCACCTACCAAAGTAAATGGAGGCAAACTAAGTCTTACCGATTGCGCGCTTGGACCTTTACCAATTATGATGTCGAGGGAAAAGTCCTCCATTGCAGGGTAAAGGATTTCCTCAACCGCACGGGAAAGACGGTGGATTTCGTCAATAAATAATACATCCTGCGGACCGAGGTTTGTGAGGATTGCCGCCAAATCCATAGGCTTTTCTATGGCAGGACCGCTTGTGACGCGGATATTTACACCCATTTCATTTGCAATAATGGATGCAAGGGTGGTTTTACCAAGTCCGGGAGGTCCATATAAAAGGCAATGGTCGAGTGCCTCGTGCCTTTGTAGTGCCGCATCTATATAAATTTTCAGGCTGTCTTTTACTTTATCCTGACCGATATATTCATCCATCGTTTTAGGTCTTATGGAATACTCGGCATCGCTGTCGCCATCGAGCTGTCTGCTTGAAATAATTCTTTCATCAAATTCCATTTGACATTCTCCTTAAAGCCTCTTTAATAATATCCTCTGTACTCATACCGGCACCGCTGATTTGCATAACGGTTTTCTGTGCTTCCGACGGGGATGCACCAAGAGCAATAAGGGCGTTAACCGCACCCGTATCGGCTCGAACAGAAGATGCAACGGAAACATTACCACTTGACGGAGTTGAAACTGCATCCTGAGTGTCGATTTTTCCTTTAAGCTCAAGGATGACTCTCTGTGCCGCCTTTGGGCCTACGCCGGGGGCGCGAGTAATTGCCTTGACATCCTCGGCAATAATGGCATATGCCAAATCCTGTACGCTGAGTGTTCCCAATATGGAAACTGCCGCTTTAGGACCTATTCCCGATATTGCAATCAGTTTATTGAAATAGTCAATCTGCTCATTTGTAAGGAAGCCAAAAAGCCCTACTGCATTTTCACTTATGTGAAAATGGGTGAAAACCTTTACACTTTCCCCTATTTCGCCCATTTTTGCAATATCGCTTACGGGCATATTTACGCTGTAACCAACACCGCCAACGTCGATTATTGCAACGTTTTCACTTTTTGCAGCTATTGTACCGTTTAAAAAGGATATCACAACACAATTCCTCCAAACTGTTTGATTGAATTAAACCGCATACTGTTACCGTGACATACTGCAATTGCGAGAGCATCGGCAACATCATCGGGTTTCGGGATTTCGGTAAGCCCGAGCATTGATTTCATCATCTGTTGAATCTGGGTTTTACTTGCCCTGCCGTAGCCTGTAAGCGCCTGCTTCACCTGAAGAGGTGTATATTCGTACACGGGAATATGATTCTGCACGGCGGCAAGGATTATAACCCCCCTCGCCTGTCCTACTGTAAGGGCAGTCTTTGCATTGTTATTAAAAAATAGCTCCTCAATACTCATTGCATCGGGTTTATACTCTTTTATAATTTCGCAAACACCGTTATAGACCTTTTCAAGCCTGTCTTCAAGAGGGGTATGTGCTTTGGTTGTTACGGCATCATACGCAATGGTTTTATAACGGTTTCCCTCTTTATCCACAACTCCGTAGCCGACTATGGCAATACCGGGGTCAATTCCGAGAATACGCATGGTATCACTCTGCTTTCTTTCTGAGCATTGCATCCTTTACCACGGGGACATCCGTCTTTATATAAAGAGTCATTGCCGCGTGGTTTGCAACCTCAATATCATTCATATTTTCATCCTTTAAAACCTCTACCTTTTGGGTGGTGAAGTCTTTTCCGGGCTGTATTATTTCTATCTCATCACCAAGGAAGAAACGGTTACGCTGAGTTACCTTTGCAAGACCTGTTTCTTCATCATAATCAAGGACAATGCCTATAATATCACAAGTTCTGATATAGGAGCTTGACCCGTAAATCTGCGCACCCGTATCAGGAATACCGAAGAAAAATCCTGTGTAATAGTTACGGTGGCTTACTTTTTTAACCTCTTCAAGCCACACGGGGTTAAATTCGTATCCTGCAGGGTCTTCGTAATAGGCATCGATAGCCTTTCTGTATGCGGCAATTATTGTTGCTACATAATACTCGCTTTTTACCCTGCCCTCTATTTTAAGGGAGTAAACTCCGCTGCCTATAATCTCGGGAATATGCTCAATCATACATAAATCCTTGGAATTCATAATGAAAGTTCCTCGTTCATTTTCATAAACGGGAAGATATTCACCAGGGCGTTTTTCTTCCATAAGGGCATAGTTCCAACGGCAGGGATGTGAGCAGGCACCGTAATTACTGTCACGGGCCGTCATATAGTTACTGAGCAGACATCTGCCTGAATAGGAAACACACATTGCGCCGTGTATAAAAGCTTCAAGTTCGCAATCGTTACTGATATTATCACGGATTTCACGAACCTCAGCAAGTGTCATTTCACGGGCAAGCACTACCCTTTTTGCACCCATTTCGTGCCATGACTGAACGGTTGCATAGTTAGTATTATTCGCCTGAGTACTGATATGTATTTCAAGGTCGGGTGCTACTCTTTTGCAAATATTGAATGCACCAAGGTCTGAAATAATAACTGCATCTGCACCCATATCCGCAATTTCTTTAAAATATGCTTCCATTTCTTTCAAGTCACGGTTATGGGGTATGATATTGGCGGTAATATAAACCTTCTTCCCCATTTCGTGGGCAAATTCTATACCCTCCCTCATTTCCTCGGGAGTAAAGTTGTCCGCCGCTGTTCTGAGGGAAAAACATTCTCCGCCTATATAAACGGCATCTGCACCGTATTTAAGAGCTATTTTCAGTTTATATAAATTACCGGCAGGTGCCAGAAGTTCAACCTTTTGCATAGTTACTGTCCCTTCACTTTTTTACTGATAAAGCGACACCGTCGCCTATAGGAATTATTGAGGTTGTCAATTGTTCATTTGACATAATCTCCTCAAGATACATATGTAATCTTTTTACAATTGTTATCTTTCTGCGTTCAACCTTTTCCTCATCCTCCACCATTCCGTGATAGAGTATGTTGTCGGAAAGGAGTACACCGCCCGATTTCAGAAGTCTTAAAATATCGGGAAGAAATTCTATATACTGTCCTTTTGCGGCATCGAGAAAAATGAAATCAAAGCTTCCGTCAAGCCAATGGAGTACCTCCGCTGCTTCGCCCTCAATAACCTTTATCTTCTTTTCATACCCGGATGCAAAGACATTGTCTACGGCAATATCTGCGTGCTTTTTATACCGTTCTATTGTAACAATTGTGCTGTCGTCAGGCAGATTATCCGCCATAAGTATTGCACTGTAACCTACTGCCGTTCCAACTTCCAGCACTCTCTGGGGCTTTATAAACTTCAATAATGTAACAATAAGCTGTTCGGTGGATTTTTGTACAATAGGCGCATAGCTTTCCTCCAAAGCGGATTTTCTTCTTAGTTCTGTGAGAAATTCCCCTCTGTCGGGAATAAGCTCATCCAAAAAATTCTGTTCCATAGTACACCTTAATACTGAATCTGTTCTTTAATTTTTTCAGCGACTTCATTTCCGCAAAGTGCCGCGGTTATTTCAAAGCCGAATTTATAAGCACTACCCATACCGTCAGAGGTTATAAAGTTATTATACTTTACAACCGACTGTTTTACATATTTACCGCCTGTAAACGTATTCTCAAAGCCCGGGTAACAGGTAGCCTCTTTCCCTGCAAGAAGTCCCATCTTTCCAAGAATTGAGGGTGCTGCACAAATGGCACATACAAGCTTATTATTATCTGCCGCATACTGCACAAGCGCCTTTACCTCTTCACTTGCATCCATATTGTTTGTACCACCAAGGCCTCCGGGAAGAATAACTGCATCTATATTTTCCTTTACAGCAGATGAAAGTGGCTTGTCCGCCTTTACCACAATGCCGTGCGCACCGTTAATATATTCCCCTGTAACACCGAGTGTAGTAACCTCTACACCTGCACGGCGTAGGATGTCTAAAGGCACAAGCGCCTCAACCTCTTCAAATCCGTCAGCTAAAAACATATATACCATTTATATTCTCTCCTCTATATAAAATTTCTCGACAAGGAATTCAGGCTGATAGCTCTCTTTCGCGCGTCTTAACCCCTCAATCCCCATATCTTCTTCACGGTTAACATACTTTAAGTCATTCCACGCATTTTCACAGAAGAATCTGTTTATTGCCTGATAGCTTCCGCGGTAGTTTTCATCTGCAAGCTCAACCTGAATAAGTGCTGTATCATCACACAGTTTTTCACCGAAAGACATTGCAACGATTTCGCTGTTAACTTTTATTGCCGCACCTTTCTGGCTGAAACGGAAATAGTATCTGAAATAGCTTTCCATTGCGCCCATTTCATACGGGTTTTTATTTTTTGTTTTTGCACTTACCCATTCATATGCCTTATTTGCACATTCGTTTAAAAAGGACGGCTCTGTAACTTCTACATATTCAAAATTGTAATTATCCAAAAAATAATTCAAATGATTCCTTTTGGAATGAAGCTTTTTCCCTGACAAAGATATCATTTTTTCCGTTAAATACATATAGTCAAAGCAATCTCTATCCTCTGTAAAGTTAAAACGCTTGCCATATATTTGTTTTAATTTTTCTGCATTTTCACTAGAGACTAATCTGAATGCCAGCTTCTCACCTTTTGAAGAGGCATACCTGGAAAGCTCGTCAATTGCTTTTTCAAGATTTCCGCTTCCTATCGGGAAAAAGTAAGAAGGAGCTTTATTTTTTATGTTAAAACGGAGAAAAAGAAATTCACCGTTTTCCGCAACCTCAAGATTATAATATCTGTTCCATATAAAGATTGTTACAAATGCACCCTCGGAAGCGTTTGTTTTATCAAACATTCTGTATTTATTGAATTTTTCAAAATCATCTGCATTTATGCTTCTGAATTCAAGCATTCAAACACCTTCAATAATTATTTGTATTTTCTTCCTTTAAACAGTACCTTTAATCCAAATTTCGGAAGAGAAAGCATACGTACAAATCTTGTGGGTTGTTTTACAAGTCTGTAAAGCCACTCTATACCGTGATTACAATAAAACTCCGGAGCACGCTGTACTGTACCCGCAAATACATCAAGGCAACCGCCTGCGCCAATCGCAAGCTTTGCATTAAGCTTTTCACGGTTGTTATATATCCAATTTTCCTGTTTGGGAAAGCCGAGGCACACCATAAGGAAATCAGGAGCAGATTTATTTATTTCGGCAATTACTTCTTCATCATCTTTAAAGTATCCGTCATGTGTTCCTGCAATAACAAGTCCGGGATGTTTTGCAAGAAGAGTTTCTGCCGCTTTTTCCGCAACTCCCGGTTTTGCTCCGAGAAGATAAACAGATTGTCCCTTTTCCGCCATAACAGGAAGCAGGTTACAAACCAAGTCATACCCTGCAACTCTTTCCTTTATGGGATTCCTTAAAATTTTTGCACCATAAACCACACCGATTCCGTCGGGAATTACCATATCTCCGCTATTCAATATTTCTGTAAACTCAGGGGTATTTGAAGCATACAGAATAATTTCTGAGTTGGGAGTGAAAATCATACTAAGCTTTTCAGTTTCCATTAAGGAAGAAGCTTTCGCAACTGCCTCCTGCATAGTATATTTATTTACATGAACGCCTAAAATATTTACAGTTTCCATAAAAACGCTCCTATCTGCAGTTTATCACACTATATTATACCACACAACTTGCGGTTACGCAATAAAAACCCACAAAATATTGTTAGTTTTTGAGAATTACATCCTCTATTTCAATAGCACGGCTATCGGCGTCAAGACCGATACATTTGCCGCAATTGTCACACAATTTATTGGGGTCAAGGTCGCACTTATCACACTCACCGCAATCGGTACATATTTTTGTTTCATCAAGTGTACATTTATTTGTCATAGCAATTTCCTCCATTATATATATAACGATTCATCTAACGGAGTATTATCTGAAAGAAGTTCTTTTCCTTGTGCTCTTTCATAAATAATATCCATTACCGTTTTCATTTTACGGGCACTGCAAAGCTGAACATCAGCATTTCCCAGCTTTCCGTCAAATATACACCCATAATGCCTGAATGCAGGCTCAAACTTATCAAAATATGCTGACACATCACGAATTTCACTTTCATCAAACCAATGTAGCAACCGTTTTTCTTTCCTGCCATCTTTATAAATAATAGTTGTTTCAATTTTATTCTCTGTAAGTCTGCCTTTAACCCCAAGCATTTCTTCAAAGCAATGAATAAGCGTGTTCTTTCGCTGGTCAACACCTATCAAAAGGACATATCCATCCTGCCGGAAAATATTTCCGTAACAACCGTCGGGATTGGTTGGTGTATCAGAAAAAATTTCGTTTTCAACAAACTTATCTGCCCCCTCACCAAAAACAGTAATCGAATGTGTAGGATGAAGACTCCTTATTCCGTCGGGGTGGCAAGCAGCCACATTTGGAAGTGCACCTATATTACTTTTTGGAGAAGTCAAATCCAAAGCCAAGCTGTCCCAGGTATGAGTCGGGATGCACAAAAGCCCACCGTTTTTACAAAAATGTTTCCTGAGAGCCGAAAGAAGTGTTTCCGCCCCACCATCAATATGACCAATAGATTTTAAAGATGTGTGTACGATAACGGGAGTATTATCAGGTACCTTGAATTGTTCCAATTGTGTAATAATTTCATTTTCAGTAATCATATTAAACTTCCTTTAACCGAATATGTTCAATTATATCAAATAATATTTAATATCGCAATATCAATTAGAAAAAAGGTGATTTCTAAAGTAAGAAATCACCTTTCCTGTTACTTCATAACCGGAACATTTATAACCTGTCCGCAATAAATATTACAATCGGATATGCCGTTATTGTCAGCTATTTCATATACAAATTCACGAAGGTCTTTTCCCTTCGGCTTATATTCTGCCGCAATAGACCACAATGTATCTCCTGACGTAACTCTTACAGATTCAACGCTGTATCTGTCCTCTGATAAATCAGACTTTGAAAAAGCGGAATGTGCTATCATAAGAACAATAACCATAACAACGGTAAAAAATGTTCTGCGCTGACGACGAAGTTTCCTTATTCTCTGTAATCTTCTGAGTTTACTGCTTGTTTTCATATATTAAACCTCCAAACATTTGTTCGCTTGTCAATTATAATATAACAGAACATTTGTTCGCTGTCAATACTTTTTTAGAAAAATTTTCAAATTTCTTATTAATTATAGAAAAAAGACGGCAGAAAACTGCCGTCTTTTCGGGAAGCAAAATTACTTCATTGACTGCTCGTAAGCAGAAATCATTTTCTT
>JAZOSB010000019.1:0-1675 GCA_045656865.1 Clostridia bacterium
GCAAAAGTTCTTAATGAGAACATTCTTGCTCCGTTAGGATTTACACGTGAAGATGCTTGGTTGTGTGATTGCTTACCTGAAACACGAATCAATCCAAGTCAAGCCAAGGCACTTCGAGAAAAATACAACCCTCTTATCGAAGAATACGGATTAAATCCCGTGACAATTCCTGCACGTCCATCTACATTTTGTGATAAAAAACGCAGTGAAGAAATTACTGAAGAATTGATGCAATCGGAAGCAGAACTGTTGGTGCTTTTAGGAGATATTCCGATTGAACAATATTTAAAAAAAGTCGCAGATGTTCCATATTCCACACTTGGTGAATATGTTGATTTATATGGTTACGGAAATCCTACCGAAACAATCATTTGCGGAAAAAATATAAAGGTTCTTCCTCTTGCACATCCTCGTCAAATCGGCGCATTGGGTGCACACAGTGAAAGATGGAATCTGGCACATAAAGAATGGGAAAAAGAAACGGGAGTTTAATTTCCCCCTTTTGCTGTCTGCAGCCCAGGCTGCAATCAAAGAAAGCAAGTAATTGCTGACTTTATAACACAATATCCGCCCGAAGAAATTCGGGCGGATATTGTGTTATTTTAGGTGTTATGTTATAATAGTTAAAATAGCTTTGTATGGAGGTAAAAATATGATAGTTACTAATGTTGAGGGACTCCGTGACCCGTTTATGCTTGTTGATGACGGCGTCTATTATTTATACGGAACGGGTGTTTTAAACAAAGACTGGGATAACACCACATGGGATTGCTATGTGAATGATAGCGGAAGCCTATCGGGTGAATGGAAGAAAACGGAAAAGCTTATCTATCAGAAACCCGCTCATGCACAGAAGCAATTTTGGGCACCTGAAGTACATAAGTACAACGGCTCATATTACATGCTCGCCTCCTATTATTCTTCAAAAACAAATCACAGAGGCACATCGATACTGAAAGCACCGTCCCCAACGGGACCTTTTGTTGAAATCAGCGACGGTCATATAACCCCTCACGATATTGACGCCATTGACGGTACCTTTTATGTAGATAAAAACAATCAGCCTTGGCTTGTCTTTGTCCACGAATGGACCTGCACCAACGATAACATCGGCAGAATGGCTATCGCCAAACTTTCCGATGACTTATCCCGTATCATATCAGAGCCTGTTGAAATCTTTCGTGCTGACAGCCCATCGTGGACAAATAAAAGGGTTACTGACGGCTGTTTTATGCATAGATTAAGTGACGGTAGATTGCTGATGCTTTGGTCTAATTTTGAAGACAACGGTTACTGTATCGGTATTGCCCACAGTCAAAACGGTGAAGTGAGTGGACCGTGGGTGCATGAGAATGCACCGCTATACAAAAGGAACGATATTGACCATCATGACGGTGGTCATGGTATGATTTTTGCAGATACCGACGGAAAACAGTATCTCTGCTGCCATTCCCCCAATCAACCTTGCGAGGAATGCAAAGAACGAACGATTCTTCTTTCTGTCGCAGAAAGAAACGGTACTTTGTGCATAAAGTAATCTCCCCCTTTTACGGATAGCACCACAGGCTGCCATCAAGGGCTAATATTTCCCAATAAACAAATCCGCTCCTCTTTCCGAGGAGTGGATTTTTTCGTAGGGGACGGGTTTTCCGTCCCCAAATGCGGGAGCACACAA
>JAZOSB010000020.1:0-32163 GCA_045656865.1 Clostridia bacterium
TTTTCTATTTATGTAAAATGGGCGAAAGCCGCTTATAACAGAATACCGTTATAAACGACAGCACAATTGCACGGACGAAATTAAAAGGTGTAATTGTTGTAACTACGAGATTTAATTTCGCAGAGTGACTTGCGGCAGACATATAAAGCGGCAGCATTATAAAATAATTGACTAATGCTGCTATCAAAGGCATAACAACACTTCCCAGCAGAAGTGCAATAATTGCACCTTTTTTTGTTTTGTTTAGCTTATAAAAAATGCCAATTACAAGAACAAAAGTTCCATTTACAACAAAATTTGCAAATTCACCGACAAAGCCCGTTGAAGTCATTGGTAAATGAAGCAAGTTCTTTATTAATTCAACCAAAACACCGGCAACAGGGCCCAAAGCTAACGCACCTACTATCGCAGGTAAATCCGAAAATTCAATTTCAAGAAATCCTGCTACTTTCAGGGACATCATACTTCCTATCGCTTGTAAAATAAAGGCAATTGCAGAAAGAAGTCCGACCTTTATTAAATAATTTGTTTTTGTTTTGTTCATACTACACGCTCCTAATAAAATACCCCGACATAGCTATGTCGGGGTATAATTGCATTTTACAATCATAATCTTCTCTCATCCGGACTTTGCATATAATATGCTTGCATATAATATGCTTACCGTCGGTCACGGAATTTCACCGTGTCGTGCTTTTCAGCTTGCGGACTTTACCGCCGGTGGGGAATTTCACCCCGCCCCGAAGATATTATTCAGTTTTATTTGCTAAAGCATTTTTCTCTTCAAGCCAGGATTTAACAATTTCATCTATTGCTTCGTTGTCCCAGCTTATTTTTTGCTTTTCTACTTCCGCATCAATAATGGGCATAAGCTTTTCTGTCTTAACCATATATACTTTATACTGCTTAAATTCCTCGCTTGTCTTATCAAGGGGGAATTTCTTTATAATATGATAACCGTAATCAGTTTTTACAGCTTCCTTGGTGTATTCACCTACCTGAAGATTCTTGGAAGCTTCCTCAAATTCGGGAACCATTTCTCCGTCACTAAAGGTGTAGAAATTTCCCGGGGACATACCGGGGTCTTCGTTATATTCACCGATAAGCTCATCAAAGTCTGCTCCCTTTTCTATCTTTCCGAGAACTTCGTTTACAATAACCATAGCTTCCTCATCTGTTCTTTCGGGAGCAGATGCACCGTCACCCTTGGTAGAAATAAGGATATGCTGTACCTTAAGCTTTGAAGCGTATTCTTCATTAAATTTCGGTTCAACCTCTTCATCGGTAATGTAACCCTCTTCTCCCTCTGCAGAAATCTTTTCTGCAAGGAGGTCATATATCTCATAAAGCTCAATGTACGTGTCAATTGCCTTTTCATTGGTATGAGCTTCGTTAAGGAATGCATCAAAGTTAGACCTTGAACCATAGCTTTCAATTATTTCTTTTTTCTGATTCTCTACTTTTTCCTTTACTGTTTTGGAAGTAATGCCGTATCTGTCCTTTGCAATAATTGATGCTACTGCAAGCTGTTCAATCTGGTCACGGGCAGTATCTGTCATTGCTTCTTTAATAGTCATACCCTCTTCAATTTCGGAATCAAGCCACTCAGGACCGTAGTACTGTTCGTACTGAGACCACTGGGAATATACAATACTGTAAATAAAATTGTAGTACGCCTGTGTGATTTTATAATCTCCTATTTCCGCCAATGTTTTGTCATTTGCTCCGCATCCTGCAAAGAAAGACAGGCAAAGCACTAAAGCAATCAAAATTGCTAAAAGTTTTTTCATTATTTTATCCTCCTATTTATACATCAAGTAAAATTATATACTATTCACCATCATTTTTCAAGCACTTTAATACATTATTTACACTTTCAATAAGTTTTTCACCTTTAAGTGCTTTCTCACGGAGAAGTATATAGGGATTATCACCTGCACCGAACAGTATCTTTCCGCGGTTTTTAGTTGCAAGGATTGATACCTTTTCAACAAGCTCTTTTGTGAGAGAATGAAGCTTGAAAATGATACCTGCTTCCACGTGGCCTATTTCCTTAATACCAATTGCTTCTGCAGTTATACGGAGCATCTGTATTTCAAGGAGGTTATAGGTTTCGTTCGGAATTTCACCGTAACGGTCTTCAAAGCTCCCCTCGACGCCGTAGCGGTCATTTATATCCGTTATTCCTGCAATCTGCTTATACGCCTCAATACGGAGATTTGAGGTAGGAATGTATGTTTCGGGAATAAATGCATTAACCTCAAGGTCAATAACCGTTTCTACCTTCTCCGGCTTCTTGGGCTTGCCCATTGCCTCATTTACGGCTTCCTCAAGGATTGCACAGTACATATCATAACCTACGCTTGCCATAAAGCCGTGCTGTTCAGGACCAAGAACGTTTCCTGCACCGCGTATTTCAAGGTCACGCATAGCAATTCTGAAGCCTGAGCCAAATTCTGTAAATTCACGGATTGCACGGAGTCGTTTCTCTGCAACATCATCAAGGATTTTGTTTTTTCTGTAAGTAAGATATGCATAAGCAAGCCGATTTGTTCTTCCCACTCTGCCGCGAAGCTGATAAAGTTGGCTGAGTCCTAATGTATCTGCATTTTCCATTATGATAGTATTTACATTGGGAATATCAAGCCCCGTTTCAATGATTGTCGTGCAGACCAGGACATCAATTTCACCATCCTGCACCTGCATCATTACGTCGTCAAGCTCACTCTCATTCATTTTACCGTGGGCAACACCTACACGTACATCAGGAACAAGCCTTCTTATCCTTTCTGCTACGCCATATATACTTTCAACACGGTTGTGAAGGTAGTATACCTGACCACCGCGCGCCACCTCACGCTCAATTGCGTTTTTGACAACTGCCTCGTTATATTCAAGAACATATGTCTGCACGGGGTGACGGTCATTGGGAGGTGCTGAAAGCACACTCATATCACGAATACCAATCATCGCCATATGAAGTGTTCTCGGAATCGGGGTTGCGCTTAAGGTAAGTACATCCACGTTCTTTTTCATTTCCTTGATTTTCTCTTTATGGGTAACACCAAAGCGTTGTTCCTCGTCAACAATGAGGAAGCCAAGCTTTTTGAACACTACATTTTTGGAAAGAAGCTTGTGTGTACCAACCACTATGTCACACTCACCGCTCTGAAGCATTTTAAGAGTTTTCTTCGCCTGCGCGGGGGTTGAAAATCTTGAAAGCATCCTGACTGTAATGGGAAAGTCTTTCATACGCTCAACAAAATTCTGATAGTGTTGTGATGCAAGGATTGTTGTGGGAACAAGGTATGCAACCTGATACCCGTCCATAACTGCTTTGAAGGCTGCACGCATTGCAACCTCGGTCTTGCCGTAGCCAACATCTCCGCAAAGGAGTCTGTCCATAGGCTTTATACTTTCCATATCCTTTTTAATCTCGGCAGTACTGCGAAGCTGATCCTCCGTCTCCTCATATGGAAACAGATTTTCAAAATCGTGCTGCCACGGTGTATCTTCACCGAATGCAACACCCTGCATCTGCGAACGTTCGGCATAAAGGGCTACAAGCTTCTGTGCCATTTCCTCCACGCTCTGCCGTACCTTACGCTTTGCATTTGCCCATTCGTTGGAGCCAAGGCGGTTAAGCCGTACCATCTTATTCTCGCCGCCTGTGTATTTGCTGACGGCATCAAGCTGTCCTACGGGAAGATAGAGGAAATCCTCTCCCCTGTATTCAATTTTTATATAGTCCTTCGTTACACCGCTGACCTTCATTCTTACAATACCAAGGTATTTACCTATACCGTGGGCACGGTGGACAATATAATCACCAAGGTCAAGCTGGTCTGCGGTGCGTATTTTAACGGTATCTTCACTTTTTACACTACGGCGTTTTTTCTTTTCTGCCGCAAAAATTTCCTTATCACTTACGATTGCGTAACCATCAAGAGGATATTCAAAGCCCTTGGTAATACTTCCGGGCATAACGGTTACATATTTGTCTGATAGAGCCGTGGGATTTTCTTCGTACGAAGCACGGATATCCCTTTCATCAAGCATTTCGGCAATTTTCTTTGCCCTTGATGTACTTCCTGCCAGAATTACGGTCTTAAATCCTTCCTCATGCCAACGCTTAACGTCGGAAATCAGAAATTCAATATTACCGCTGTAGCTGCTCATTCCCTTAGCGGTAATCTCACATTCTTTTTTTATGCTCCAGTCGGGACAAGCCTTGCCGATTGCTGAAAATGATATGCTTCCCCTCTTCTCAATCTCTGCAGTAATGTCGGTGTATCTGTTTATACAGTCGTAAAGCTCTGTCTTTATTCCCTTATCCGCAAGAGTTCTGATATTTTCACTAAGTTCCCATTCTGCTGCTTTTGCACTTTCACTCATCCTTGCGGGTTCATCTGTAAATATGATGTAGTCATCACCGATATAGGAAAGAACCGTTTCTTTGGCACTGGGCACATTTACAGGGAGAATTTTTACCTCCTTAATCTTTTCTATACTCATCTGCGTTTCACAGTCGAAGCTTCTCAAAGAGTCAATATCATCACCGAAAAGCTCCATTCGTATGGGAAGAAGAGCGTCGGGAGAGTATATATCCACAATACCACCGCGGATAGCGAATTGACCGGGAATATTTACGACATCCACACGAATATAGCCCATCTTGGTAAGTTTTTCGGGGAGCGAATCGGATTCAGTTACTCCGCCGTAGGAAAAGGACATCTGCATTGTGTCAAATTCTTTTTTTGCAAGCACAAATTGGAGAAGCGACTCTACCGACAATACGGCATTCGCTCCCCCTGCCAAAGCACCCAATGCGGCAGCACGCTTGTTTTCGGACTCGTGGTTTGATGCCTCCACCTCATAAAGAAGCACCTCTTTAGGTGGAATATACACGCACTCGTTTTCAAAAAAGAAACCAAGGTCATCGTACAGTCTTCTTGCCTGAATGTCATTATGTGTAATGACAAAGGCACGCTTTCCCATCTTTTCACAGATGGAGTTTATAAGATGTGCCTTCTGTGCATCTGCCGTACCACTGACCATAATCGGCATACTTTTCTTTTCAATGTGGGTGATTATTTCATTGAACTGTTTTGAATTGTCAAGCAAACTGCTAAAAATGTTCATACAATCACAGCACCTTGTTATTGAATCGGCTCATAGCCTCCGATACGCCCAGCTTAATAATAACGGATAAAATATCCTCTATTTTCTTAATTGCGCGGGTAACTGCAACACCGTCTTCGTCATTGAAATGCCCAAGCACATGGTCAGATAAATCGTGCTGAGGAGCACCAACGCCGAAACGCACCCTCGGAAATTCGTCGGAGTTAAGAAGATAGATTATATTTTTCATACCGTTATGCCCGCCTGCACTTCCGCTCGGGCGGATGCGGACTTTACCTACGTCGAGAGTTACGTCATCATATACGACAATTATATTCTCGGGAGGGATTTTATAAAATTCTGCTGCCTCGCGGACACTCTGTCCGCTGAGGTTCATAAATGTCTGGGGCTTTAAGAATATACATTTTTCCGTACCGATAAAGCCCTCACCACAGATACCCTTGAACTTGAGCTTGCTCATATTTACTCCAAGCTCGCTTGCAAGATAGTCTATGGCTGTAAAGCCTACATTATGTCTTGTTTTCTCATATTCACGCCCGGGATTTCCAAGTTCTACTATAAGATGCATTTATACTGCTCCTTTTAAGAGGGATGTAAAGTTTGTCCGTTCTAAAGCATTTTTTCCTATCCCTTATTTTTTATCACTTCACAATGCCGCCACGGCTTATCCGTGACGGCATTGTATGGTTATTATATTCTTATCTTTTGTAATTATGTAAAGAGAGGACTTACAGAAACATCTTCATAGATACGCTCGATAGCTTCTGCAAAGATGGGAGCAACGCTCAGAATCTTTGTCTTCTTCATAATCTTTTCAGGAGGAAGCTCGATTGTATTAAGACATACAAGCTCCTTAATGGGGCTTTCCTCAAGTCTTTCAATTGCAGGACCGCTGAGCACAGGATGTGTACAGCAAGCATAAACCTCTGTTGCACCACGGTCAACAAGTGCCTGTGCTGCGTGAACAATTGTACCTGCGGTATCAATCATATCGTCAACGAGGATAACCTTCTTACCCTTGATTTCGCCGATGATGTTCATAACCTCACTCACATTGGGCTTGGGGCGACGCTTATCAACAATTGCGATGGGAACATTAAGCTTCTGTGCGAAGTTTCTTGCACGGGTAACGCTACCGAAGTCGGGAGATACTACAACGATGTCGTCAAGCTCGTCCTTAAACTTTTCAAGGAAGTAAGGAGCAAGAATCGGAACGCCAAGAAGATGGTCAACAGGGATGTTGAAGAAGCCCTGAATCTGCGCTGCGTGAAGGTCCATTGTAAGAACTCTGTCTGCACCTGCTTCTGCGATAAGGTCAGCAACAAGCTTTGCACTAATCGGGTCTCTCGCCTTTGCTTTTCTGTCCTGACGGGCATATCCAAAATAGGGCATTACTGCTGTAATTCTTCCTGCGGATGCTCTCTTGAACGCATCAATCATAATAAGCATTTCCATAAGATTGTCATTTACGGGAGCACTTGTAGACTGAACTACGAAAACATCACTGCCACGAACAGTTTCTCCGATATTAACAAAAATTTCGCCGTCAGAGAAAAGTCCTACTTTAGACTCTCCCAAGCTAACATTAAGCTTCTGTGCAATTTCTTCTGCAAGCTTAGGATTTGAATTAGCTGCAAAAATCTTGATGTTTTTTCCGTGTGTTATCATTTTGACATTCCTCCGTGTGTTATATAAATATTAAAAAATTATTACCCGTCTGTTCCCCTTTTCACCCGTGATGAAAAAAAACATATTATGTATATAGGAACTAAATATAAGTCGAAAAGGCAAGCAGTAAGGCTTGCCCGCAAGGATAAATTATTCTTCTGTTTCTAAAGGCTCAGTTGCAAGAAACTCTTCGTATTTTGCCAGAATAGCATTCTGAAGTTCCTCACGCATATCTGAAGTAATCGGGTGTACAATATCTCTGTATGTACCGTCTGCTGACTTTCTGCTGGGCATTGCAGCAAAAAGCTTCTCCTTGCCTTCAATTACCTTGATGTCATGCACTACAAAGACATCATCAAAGGTAACAGAGACAACCGCCTTCATTTTTCCTTCCTGTGAAACTTTTCTCACCTTAATGTCTGTGATTTGCATACTTTTTTCCCTCCAAAAATGAATTTTTTTTTATTTTTTTCATTTTTCTATTGATTTTTTTCCCTATAATGTATAATATCAAATAATAAAAACTATTTCAACAAAAAAATGAAAATTTTTAACATTTTCCAACTTTTATATAAAGGCGAGTGATTTTTTTGAGCAATATTACCATTAAAAAGGGTATGCGTATATATTTAATAGGCATCGGCGGAGTAAGTATGTCCGGAATTGCACAGATGCTTAACAAGGAAGGCTGTGTTGTGTCGGGTTCTGACCGCAATTCCTCTGCCCTTACCGAAAAGCTTGTTTCATTGGGTATTACAGTTCATATTGGACACAATCCCGATAATGTAAAGGATTGTGACCTTATTGTTTACAGTGCCGCTATCGGGGAACAGAATCCCGAAAGAGTGCGCGCACGTGAGCTTGGAATCAAGGAAGTTGACCGTGCAGAAATGCTTGGTGCAATTATGAAAGAATACGAGTGTCCTATTGCCATCAGCGGAACACACGGTAAAACAACAACATCGGGAATGCTTACCCATATTTTTATGGAATGCGGCAAAAACCCCACCGTTACAGTTGGCGGTGAGCTTGACATAATAAGGGGAAACGTTCACCTTGGCGACAAAAAATACTTTATTGCCGAGGCTTGTGAATATCATCAGAGTTTCCTCCGCTTTTTCCCCAAGGTTTCAGTTATTACAAACATTGAGGCGGACCACCTTGATTATTTCCGTGACCTTGACCACATTATTGAAACTTTCCGCTCTCTTGCACTTCTTACTCCCCCGGACGGTGCTCTCATCATAAATGCCGAGGATAAGAATGTATTGAAGGCTGTGGAGGGTATTGACCGCAAGATAGTTACCTTCGGTATCCGCGGGGATTATGACTACACAATTGACAACATGACTCATAACGGGTATAATCACTATACCTTTACTGTTTGCAAAAAGGGTGTGCCTGTCGGTGAAATCCGTCTTTCTGTTCCCGGTGTTCACAACGTGTATGACGCACTTGCAGCATTCGCTACTGCTGATTACCTCGGGCTTGATACGGATAATGTCTGTGATTCTCTTTACCGTTTTGGCGGCACACACAGAAGATTTGAAACAAGAGGTATTATGGGCGGAATTATGATAGTAGACGACTACGCACACCATCCCACAGAAATATGTGCCACACTTGCCGCTGCAAGAGATATGAAGTACGAAAACATCTGGTGTCTTTTCCAGCCCCACACATACACAAGGACATATAATTTCTTTGACGATTTTGTAAAGGTACTTTCCGAAAGCGGTGCCAACATCATAATTACTGATATTTATGCCGCCCGTGAGGTTGATACTGGATTGGTGTCTGCACAACAGCTTGCCAATGCAATTCCCAATGCAGTTTACAGAAAGACATTTGAAGAAGCCGCTGAGTTTATAAAGGCACAGGCAAAACGCGGTGACATTGTCATTACAATGGGTGCCGGTGACGTATATAAGGTCGGAGATATGCTTTTGTCTGACAACGACTAATAAAAAGTTGCAGTTCATTCGAACTGCAACTTTTGTTATTTTATTATGTCTTTTGCTATTTTTGAATTTTTGTTTTTTGTTTTCTCGACTATTTGCTTTTCTGCTTTCACAGTTTTCTTTGCCGTACTCTTTTTTGATGCTGTTTTCTTGGCAGGTGCTTTAAATACATTTAAAATTTCACGTGCTTTATCTATATTTCCCTCTATCTTTAAAACGCCTTCGCCGAAGCTTTCATCAGGTGTTTTTTCCCTGTTGATTATTTTTTCAAGTTCACCTGCAGTTATTATGATTTTTGCATCTCTGTCATAGTATTCATAAGGCTCAAGTGAAACCTTCCCGTCCTTTATCTCAATGTAAAATGCACCCTCACCTTCGCCGTAAATATTAAATTCTACTGCTGTATTTTCTACGGAATTTCTGGATATTGTTTTTTTTAAATTTTCTCTTGCAAAGCTTATGATTTCTTCATAGCTCATTTCTGATACCTCCCATTTATAATATAGATTAGTATACCACATAAGGAAGCTAAATCCAACAGACATATTCCTCTTATTATGACATCCTTTGTCTTATTATCAGAAAGTTTGTCACAAAATATTTACATTGACGGTATTGAATTTTGGCACAGAAAAGCGTATAATGATTATAAAAGGAAGTTATGATTGAAAAGAGGTCTCGTTATGGAGCAAAAGCTTTTACTCATTTATAACCCTATCAGCGGAAAAGGAAATATAAAAACATATGTCGGCGATATTATAGACATATATTCCGAAAAGGATTACTGCATAACTGTTCATCCCACGAAATCGCAAAATGATGGATGCAATTACATAAAAGAGCACGCACCCGAATATGATGTTATTTCCATATGCGGCGGCGACGGTATGCTCAATGAAGCTGTAAGTGCCCTTATGAGTGTTCCTGCCCGGGAAAGACCTCCTCTGGCATATCTCCCATCTGGAAGCACCAATGATTTTGCAGGTACAATAGGGATTCCCACAGATGTCCGACGTGCTGCAAAAATGGCTGTTGAAGGCTCTCCGTTTTTCTGTGATGCAGGAATGCTCAATGATAAGTTTTTTGCATATGTTGCGGCATTTGGTGCGTTTACCTCTGTTTCATATGATACCGCTCAGGAGTTTAAGAACCTTTTTGGGCGTACTGCGTATATCGTTGAAGGTATCCGTCAGTTAGCGGCAATAAAGGAGCTTCATCTAAAAATTACCTTTGACAACGGCATAATTGAAGACGATTTCATTTTTGGTATGGTTACAAACTCTCTGCAGGTCGGGGGAATGAAGAATAATCTTAACACGGCTGTTTCCCTTAACGACGGACTGTTTGAGGTATTGCTTGTTAAAAAGCCCAAAAATGCGGTTGGCTACCAGAATATTATAACAGCCTTTCTTACACAAAACATTGAGAAAACGACAGATATAATAACCTTTAAGGCTGCAAAAATCAAATTTGAAAGTCAGGAAGCAATTCCATGGACTGTTGACGGTGAGTTCGGAGGAGAATCCACCTCAACGGAAATAACAAATCTTCCGAAAGCCTTTTCGGTAATAGTATAAAATAAAGGGGCTGCAGCAAAATGGGATTCATTTTGCTGCAGCCCCTTATTTTTATTTAATATACTTTTCTACAATCTTTGCCATATCGGGAAGCTTCTTCTCAATATCGCGGACAAGAGCAAACTGATTTCTTGCACGGTCAAGATTGTGATTTTCGCGATAAATCTTGAAATATGTATCACCGTTAATATGGTCGGCAAGGAATCTTATACCGCACTCATATGTCATAAGGAGTGCAGAAAGAGGAAGAAGTTCTATCTCTTTCTCTGTAAGGCAATCCCCAACCTCTGCCAGAAAGCCCTTTGCAAATGCGTCGAACTTATCAAGTTCAAAATAAATCTTTTCCATATCGGTTTCATCCTCCGCACAGGAAGATGCACCGAAACGGAGAGCATCACCAAAGTCATAAAGCACAGAGCCTGGCATTACGGTATCAAGGTCAATTACACAAACACCCTCATCAGTTACATCATCAAAAAGAACATTGTTAAGCTTTGTATCGTTATGAGTAACACGAAGAAGAACATCGCCTTTTTTCATTGCATCGGTGATTTTTGCCGCATATTTGCTGTATTCAAGAGCAAAGTCCACTTCTTCTTTTACACTTTCAAATCTTCCCGAAGCATTGCCTGCCATTGCATCCTGAAGCTGTTTTACACGAACAGGTGTGTTATGGAAATCCACAATTGTTTCGTGAAGCTTCTCTGCAGGAAAGTCACTGAGCATTTTCTGGAACCGTCCGAATGCCTGACCTGCATAGGTAAGAATTTCAGGTTTTTCTGCAATGTCGTAGCTTACGGTTCTTTCAACAAATTTATACATACGGAAGCACGCCTCATCGGAATGCTTGTAGTATATCTCCCCTTCTTTTGTAGGGATAACATTCAGGGTTTCGCGGTCTGCATCGCCGCCTGCCTCTTTAATTTTCTCCCTTACATGACGGGTTACATTAAAGATATTTTCCATAACGGCATCGGGGTCTTTGAAAACCTTTGTATTTATTCTCTGAAGAATGAATCTGGGAGATGTTTCGCAAAGGTATGTATCGTTTATGTGTCCGTTACCGTAAACTTCAATATCTGTATCAATATTAAACTTTGAAAGAATCTCCTTTAAGCTATACTGTGCATTAGATTCCATCGTACAATCCCTCCGCAAAAAGCTTTTTGATTGCGCTCACAACTGATTCCTTATCCTCGCGGTATGTAACTCCGTACCACTTTTCATCGGTATTAAGAACAACTACCTTTTCACCGAAGGTCTTGATTGAGCGGTCTACAACAAGGGGAATATAGAACTCATCCTTTGCAGGATTTTTCATATTTTCAAGGAATAAAACAAAATCCTCTTCTATACGGGAAAAAATACTCTCGCGGAAGCCCCACATATTCATAGACACTGTTGTATCAAGGGAAACACCGCTGTTTTTGTCAATTGCAGTATACTCTGTTATACCTTTAAGAAGTCCATCCTCAACCTCACATACACCGCGGGCTACTGTTCCGTTTTCAGTAAGGGTATTTCCAAGCTTATAACCTACCATACAGGTATTTTCAGAACTTGTGAGTTCATCATATATAGCCTTGAATGCTCCCGGACCGTAGTAATCGTCAGCATTGATTACAGCAAAGGGAGTATCGATAACATCCTTACAGCAAAATACTGCGTGAGCTGTACCCCAGGGCTTTGTTCTGCCGTCGGGAACTGTAAATCCTTCAGGAATGTTTTCCATTTCCTGAATTACATATTCTGTCTTCACTTTTTTATCTATTCTGTTACCCACAAGCTCCCTGAAATCCTTTTCAATGTCCTTGCGAATAATAAAAACAACTTTATTAAATCCTGCTTTAATGGCATCATATACAGAGAAATCAAGAATAACTTCTCCTCCGGGGCCGATAGGTTCAAGCTGTTTAAGTCCGCCGAAACGACTTCCCATACCTGCAGCCATTACAATAAGAGTAGCATCTTTCTTCATAATAAGCACCACTTTCTTTAGATTTTTATTCACACTGCTTTAAGTATACAGCAAACAAGCCACAAAGTATTTGCACAAAAGCAAATTAATTTTGCATTTTTGGATTGATTTCTTACTTCCGTTATGATATAGTTATTCCGGCGGTGATATTTATGGAAAAATACATAGGAACAAGGCTTAGAAACGATATAACTATCGGCAGGCTTTACAGCGTTCATTATTTTGAGTATCCCACGAACTTCAAATTCGAGGGCGAAAGCCACGATTTCTGGGAGGTTGTGTACGTAGACAAAGGAGATATTTGTGCTGTTGCAGATGACAAGACCTTTGCCGTCACTCAGGGCAATGCCATATTCCACAAGCCCAACGAGTGGCATACGTTACAGACATCCTCGGAAAGTGCAACCAATGTTGTGATTTTTTCCTTCGAGTCCTCCTCCCCTGCCATGGACTTTTTCAAAGGGAAAATTTTAAGCGTGGGGCAGGAACAAAAAATAATATTCTCAAAAATAATCTCGGAATATACAAATGCTTTTCAGTCTCATTCCAATACCCCTTACACAAAAAGGCTTCACCGTAAAAAGAATCCTGTAATAGGCTCTGAACAGCTCATTAAACAGTATATTGCAGAGCTTCTGATTTCGTTCATACGTTACAGTCAACCCTCTCTTCAGCGGTCGCAGATGAGCATTAACAGAGAAAGCTCACTTTGCAATATGATAGTAAACTATATGCTCGACCATATTTCGGAAAACATTACTATTGATGAAATTGTGCGTTACAGTGGGTCAAATAAAACCACCATTTCAAAGGTTTTTAGGAATAACTTTGATATGAGCATTATGGAATATTTTATACATATGAAAATAAACACGGCAAAAAAGTATCTGAGAGAGGATAATTACAACATATCGCAGATTTCAGACCTTCTGGGATATTCGGGAATACACTACTTTTCAAGGCAGTTCAAAAATGTTACCGGAATGAGCCCTACCGAATACTCAGCTTCTATTCAGGCGATGATAACAAAATAGGCAAGGGTTACCCCTTGCCTATTTTGTTATCAAGCCGTTTTTTAAAGCATAGTTTATTATTTGTGATGCAATGGGCGCACAGGCACTTCCGCCTCCGCGTCCCGAATATTCCTGCATTACACAGACCACAATCTGCGGATTGTCAGCAGGTGCCATACCTATAAACCAGGCGTGGGTTTTACCCTTTTTCTCGTTTTCTGCGGTACCTGTTTTTCCTGCAACCTCTATACCCCGAACAGCCGCCCGTGTTCCCGTTCCGGATTTAACACAGTCCTTCATATAGTCTCTTACTAAGAAAGCCGTTTTTCTGTCAGTTGCCTTTAAAAGTATCTCCGGCTGACTTTCATACAGCACTTCGCCTGTCTCGTACGCTGCTTTTTCAACCATATAGGGCTTCATTATTACACCGTCATTTGCAATAGCACAAGCGGCAATTGCCATATTAAAAGGAGAAACCTGCAATTTGCCCTGTCCTATTGCAACAGATGCAAGCTCAGCATCATCAAATCCGTCAAATTCAAGGCTTGTTGCCCTTGTTTCAATGTCAAAAGGAACTTTTTGTGTAACAAAGAAATTCTTTGCTGTATTTTGAAGATTTTCCTTGCCTATCATTTTGGAAAGCTCTGTAAAATAAACATTGCTCGAGTTCTTGATAGCAATACGCATATCAACTTCACCAAAGGCTTTTTCGCCGGCATTTTTAAATTCCTTCCCGCCTACCTTTGTCTTTCCCGCATCCTCTGTTATGTAATCTCCGTCGCCTGATGCTATTCCTGCCGAGGCTGTGATTACCTTAAAGGTTGAGCCCGGAGCATACTGCCCCTGAGTTGCCCTTGCAAAAAACGGAGAAGCTTCATTTTGGGTAAGCTCCTGCCAGTTTTTCATAAGGGAGCTTTCATTCGGGTCAAATGAGGGGTTTGAGTAAAGGCAATAAACCTCCCCCGTCTTGGGATTTATTGCAACAACCGCTCCGTAATTTTTTCCAAGCTGTTTTGCTGCAAGCTGTGTCATAGAATTATCCAGAGTGAGAGAAAGATTTGCACCTTCCTCCAGCTTGACCTCACCGTTTTCAACATCCTTTTTTATTTTAAAGGATGTTTTTGTTTTCAACAGATATTCATTAAAGGCAAGCTCCAGATTCGTTTTTCCGTAGTTACGGCAATTATATCCTATTGTATGGGCATACAATGAGCCGTAAGGATAAATTCTTTTCTGTCCGCTTTTTGTCTGCTCGCTTCTTGCAAGCACAGTTCCGCTTCTGTCGCAAATTTCACCCCTTAGAACATTTTCCTCCTTTTCCCATATTCTGGGGTTATAGGTGGAATTTTTAATGTTGGGTGCTACAAAAACAACAAAACAGGTAAGATATATAACTATTATCAAAAAGAGAGCTAAGACCGTTGTCATAACCGCTATGATGCGTTTATTCAATTTCATCGGTGACCTCTCCTTTCGCACCGCTTATAGCCTGCAGTATTCCCACAACCAAAAATGTACTGGTCATACTGCTTCCTCCGTAGCTGATAAAGGGAAGCGTTATTCCCGTAAGGGGTATCAGCTTTATAACACCGCCGACTATAATAAAGGTCTGTATTCCGAGCATTACACTAAGTCCTGCTGCAACCGCTTTGTTAAAATCGTTTGTGGAGCTGAGTGCTATTTTAAACCCACGGTAAACAAGGAGGAAATAAAGCATAATAATTGCTACTCCGCCCAGAACACCCATTTCCTCGCAAATGGCTGAAAATATAAAGTCACTTGTAACAGTAGGAATAACGTGGGGACTTCCCGTACCGATACCTCGCCCTGCAAAACCGCCTGCACCTATTGCAAAGAGCGACTGCAGAATCTGGTAGCCTCCCCCGTAGGGATTTGCAAAGGGGTCTCTCCACGCTTCAACACGCACCTGAATATGGCTCATATATTTTACACCAATAAATGCGGCAAACAGAACGAGTAGTATATTTGCACAGAAAAACAATCTGTTCTCCCCGTAAATATAAAGAAATGCAATATATATTGCAAAGAACAGAAGTGCTATCCCCCATTCACGTTGCAGGAAAAGGAACATTGCATTGGAAAATGCCATTCCTGCCGCAATGATAAGCCTTATTTGTCTGAGTTTTTTTCTTTCCTTGTCATCCGCTTTTGACTTGGCTTTTCCTGATGTGGATTTTCGTGCATTGGTAAATATTGCTGCCATCGACAAGACGAAAAGTATGCGGATAAATTCTGCAGGCTGAACGGAAAGGCTTCCAATTTTGATCCAGTTTTTAGCACCTTTTGTAACAACGCCCAGAATCAGGGTAAGCAAAAAAAGTGCCATAGACACACCCCAGTAAACAAGGGTGTATTTTCTTAATTTCTTACGAAACGCTCTGTAAAGAAACAATGCCGCGAAAAAGCATACCACTCCGCAAAGGTAAAGCAGCATCTGCTTCATTCCGTTGGAGGGCTGTATTCTTATCTGCATAATTATACCGATGGAACAAAGCAGAGAGACAATCACAAACAGATATGGGTCCCCCAGGTCACAAAGGGTAATTATGACATATGTCACAATACTTATAACGCACATAACACCGCAAAGAAGCACCATATTTTCTGTCTGCATTCCATTAAGGTAGATTACCGCAACACCTATAATATTCAAAAGAAGAAGCAGTAAAAGGGGCTTTATGTTATGAAGTAATTTTTGCATAAAACTCACCTCTACTCAGCTTTAAGCGGAAGAACAAACAGGAAATTTACCCTGCCAATGGTAATCTTGTCACCGTCAAGAAGCTCTACGGCAGTATCCCCCAGAGGTTCGCCATTAAGAAATGTTCCGTTTGTACTTCCCATATCTTCCAGATAAAATTTGCCCGAAATCTTGAATATTCGGCTGTTTTTCATTGACATATATTTATCAGCAATGCTGATGTCACATTTCTTACCTCTGCCGATAACCTCATTGTCTGATACTTCATAACTTTCATCCACAAAGAAGTCAAGCTTGTGCCTTAAATTTATGAGTTTAAGGTATGCATCAGCAAGTCCGCCCGTCTTTTTTCTATACATCGTGCGGATGTCAAGAAAAATCATTCTTATTATTGCATAGATGAACAGATAAATTATAAAAACAAAAACATATGTCAGAAGCTGTGATAAAAAGAACGGCATAAATAATTCCTCCGTGAAATACTAAAGATTTCTGATAACTATTTATTAATCCACTTGGGTGCTTTCGTATCTTCGTCAATATGGTCAATTTTTTCAAAGGTTTCGGTGGAATAGTAAATACCTTTTTTCCTTAGAGCAACGTGGCATCTGTCTTTAACCAAGGTGTAAAGAACTGCAAACAGAGGAACGGAGCAGACCATTCCCACTACGCCGAAAAGTCCGCTTCCAAGCATAATTGAGAACATTACCCAGAAGCTTGAAACACCTGTCGTATCACCAAGAATCTTAGGTCCGAGAATATTTCCGTCAAACTGCTGGAGAAGAAAAATAATGACTACAAAGGTAATACATTTTAACGGGTCAACCAAAAGAACAAGAAACGCGCTGGGAATTGCCCCTATAAAAGGTCCGAAGAAAGGTATGACATTAGTTACACCCACGATTACGCTTATAAGAGCTGCATAAGGCATATTTGCAATAATGAGAATTATAAAACAAAGTGCACCTATTATTAACGAATCAAATATTTTTCCTGTTATAAAGTTACCGAATTTATCATGAGTAAGACGCCAGAATGCAATTGTATTATTAGCCTTTCTGTAAGACATTGTGCTGTAAAAAAGCTTCTTGAACTGTGCCACAAATTTTTCCTTGTCCTTAAGCACATACACAGACACAATTATACCCACCAAAATATTGAACAAGACAGAAACAACTGCCCATACACTGTCTGTAAGACCTGTTATCATTAGATTCAGATTGGGAATCCAATCCTTTACGCCTGTCATAAGCTTCGTAAAGTCTGTGCTGAAATTCTCTGTAAAATCCTGTATGTAAACTACTATTTCGGGGTTTTCCTTGAGAATTTTGGTAGCCTCTTCAACGATATGCGCACTGTATTCGGGTATTTTGGAAATAAGTGTTTCTATGCTTGCATACAGTTCAGGAATAATGAGAGCAAAAATAACAACCACAAACACAACCGAAACAACCCATGCAAAAAAGATTGAACTTCCTCTTGCAAAGCCTGCTGCACGTTTTTCATTTTTCCTAAATATCTTGTTGAACAGAGGCAATAAGGCAGAGCGTTCTATCACATTTACCAATGGATTGAGCAAGTAAGCGAGAATAAGTCCGTATGTAATAGGCGCAAGACTTTTTGTGAAAAGCCCTATAATCTGAGACACCTTGTCCCACCTGTATAACACAAGAAAGAAGATTATAGATGCGGCAATTGTCAGAAACGCCGTTATTCCCCATGATTTATTTTTGTTTTCCCACGGTGATTTCATATGTATTCCTTACCTTTCTCAATTAAAAACAATTTTCCATATATACTATACACTTTTTTAAAAGCAATTACAATAAGAAAGGAACATTTGTAATTAAAATGTCATTTAATGTTCACACAAAATTCGTTTTTTTAGGGGTTATATATATTGAAAACACTGTTACAGTGTGATATAATCAATGTGTATTTGTTTTTAAAGGAGTGAGTGATATGGAGAAAAAGGAGCATATTACCTCCATTGGCGGAAGTGCCGTAATGGAAGGTGTTATGATGCGCGGCCCGAAAGAAATTGCAACTGCTGTCAGAAAGCCTGACGGTGAAATTGAAATTGACAGACGCGGAGTAAGCAGCCTTGTAACAAAGTATCATGTAAATAAAATCCCGATTATAAGAGGCGTGTTTGCGTTCTTCGATTCAATGATTTCCAGTATTCGTGCGCTTATGTGGAGTGCGGAATTTGTTGACCTCGAGGATGACAGCGAATCAAAATTTGACAAGTGGCTTACAGAAAAATTCGGTGATAAGGTAAAGGATATTGTCATTTATTTTTCACTTTTCATATCGGTTATATTTTCAGTAGGTCTGTTTTTTGTTCTTCCCCACTTTATAACAAGCCTTTTGGAAAATCTTATACAAAGCAACCTCATTAAAACACTTATCGAGGGTGTTATAAGAATCAGCATTTTCCTTGGTTATGTACTTCTTGCTTCCCGAATGGAGGACATCAGGAGAGTTTTCCAATACCACGGTGCAGAACACAAAACAATATTCTGCTATGAAGCAGGACTTGACCTGACGGTGGAGAATGCACGCAATATGTCAAGGCTTCACCCCCGTTGCGGTACAAGCTTCCTTGTGTATGTAATGATAATTAGTATTATACTTTTCTCATTTGTTTCGTGGGGAAATATGTGGATAAGGCTTGGAATGAAACTTCTTCTCCTCCCTGTTGTTGCAGGTATCAGCTACGAAATCATCCGCTGGGCAGGACGAAGCAAAAACAAGATTGTCTGTGTAATAAGCCGTCCAGGTATGTGGTTACAGAAAATCACCACAAGAGAACCTGATGACAGTCAGCTTGAGGTTGCAATTGAATCAATGAAAGCTGTTCTTACAGAAAATAAAGAGGACGACAAATGGTAAGAGATTTGTTAAAAAACGCGGCAGAAAAGCTATCGGGAAGCGACTCTCCAATGCTTGATGCCCGTGTTTTGCTTGCCGCCGCAATGGGCAAAAGTGATGCGGCACTGATATTTGAATATCCAAAGGAAGAGGAGCTTGCCCTTTTTAATGAATATATAAAAAAAAGAGCCGGGGGAACTCCCGTGGCGTATATATTAGGGCAAAAGGAATTTATGGGACTTACCTTCCGTCTTAATTCTGACACACTTATCCCCCGTCCTGATACAGAATGTCTTGTGGAGAAAATAATTGAAAAAAATCAGTTTTCATCCCCGAAAATTCTTGACCTGTGTACGGGAAGCGGATGTATCGGAATATCCCTTTTACACTTTATTAAAGGCTCGTACTGTGACCTTACGGATATTTCTGAAAATGCCCTCAAAATGGCAATGGAAAACACAGCGCCTAACGGTGTATCGGACAGAGCTAATGTGTTTGCGCTTGATGTCTTGGCAGACGAAATTCCCAAAGGATACGACATAATAGTTTCCAATCCGCCCTATATTGAAAGTGATGTTGTTAAAACTTTGGAGGTAAGCCGTTTTGAACCGAAAAGGGCACTTGACGGCGGATGTGACGGACTTGATTTTTATAAAGTAATTGCTAAGAAGGCATATACAGCACTTGAAAAAGGCGGTATGCTTGCCCTTGAAATAGGTTATAATCAGGGAGAAAGTGTAAAAGCATTGCTGAAAGATTTTTCCGACATTCAAGTTTACAAGGACTATGGAAATAATGACAGAGTAATAATTGCTGTAAAGTAAAAAGGAATGCAAAATGCATTCCTTTTTTTGTTACAATAATCCAATTTGTTTTAATACAAACACCCACAAGAAAACTGTTATAATACAGATTGCTGTGTTGAATGCTACAATCTGTGCGGCAAGCTCACCATCGCTTTCCATCTGCAATGCCATAGGATATGACGAAACTGCCGTTGGTGATGCTAATGCGGCAATAAGAAGTGCGATATCTCCCCCACGCATACCGAGAAATGCCGCAATGGATATTCCTGCAAGCGGAATTATAACGAGCTTTCCCAAAACGGCAATTATAAGCTGTTTGAGGTTTCCCTTTACACTCCTGAGGTTTACTGATGCACCTAAAAGAATAAGTGCAAGAGGGGTTGCAATTTTCGCTACATCCCCCGCTGATTTTTCTACAAGGGTGGGAAGCTTTATTCCCGAAATCAGCACGATTATACCAAGAATTGATGCAATAATAAGTGGATTTGTAACAACACCCTTAAGCATATTCTTAAAGCTGGGCTTTCCTCCTCGGAAAAACTCCAGCACAATTACTGATAAGACATTTAAAAGCGGGACAACAATTGCAACTGCAACGGAAATTCTTCCTGCAATACCCTCACCGCAGATTGACACACAAAGTGGTACACCGAAAATAACAAAGTTACTGCGGCACATTCCCTGCACCATAGCACCGCGTTTTGCATTATCCTTTTCAAGAAGTGATACTATTACGGCAGTCAGCAAAAACGCACAAAGTATTACCCCTGCGGCATAAAGTGCCGTGCCAATATCTTTTATGTCAGCTACGGAAGAATTATATAAGTTATAAAATATGAGCGTTGGAAGAAACACCTTGAAAATCGCTGCATTCATCTTCTTCACAGTGTTATCATCAAACACCTGTATTTTACGCAGAAATCCACCCAACAGCATCAATATCAAAAGAGGTGCTATAATTTCAAAAGAAAGCTTTAAATTTTCCATAATCAGCTCCAAACATCATTTCGTGATTCACCCTTTATAAAAGCAGCTATATTGTCTGCGGTCATAGAGATACATCTTTTCCTTGCTTCCACCGACGACCACGCCGTATGTGGGGTATAAACAATTCTTTCTTTATTTTTAACATTCATTATGGGAGAATCAACCTGAGGAGGCTCGGTTGTATAGACATCAAGTGCCGCACCGCCTATAATACCCTCATCAATTGCTTCTGCAAGGGCTTTTTCATCTATAACTGCACCTCTGCCGACATTGACTATGTAGGCAGTTCTTTTCATTATTTTAAGCTCTTTTTCACCTATAAGATGCATTGTTTTTTCATTAAGAGGAGCGTGTACGGAAATAATGTCACACTCTGTAAGAAGTGTAATGAGGTCAACATTTTCGTACTTTTCCTTACGGACTGCACCGCTGATACTTGAATAGCAAACCTCTGCACCGAAAGCGGCTGCACAGTCAGCCACCGCTCTGCCGATTGCACCCATACCGATGATGCCCCACTTCTTGCCCGCTATTTCAAAAAATGGCTTTCCAAGGTGGTTTGCAACACCGCTCTTGCTGTAGCTTCCGTTTTTCACGAAATCGTCATAGTAACGCATATTTTCCATCAGCATAAAGAGCAGTGCAAAGGTATGCTGACATACGCTTTCCACACAATACCCAGGAACATTTCTGACACGGATATTGTTTTCTCTGCAGTATTCTATATCTACGTTGTTATAGCCTATTGCAAAAACACAGATAAGCTTGAGATTTCTTGCTTCCTTAAGAACTTCTCTACTAAGCTGTACCTTGTTGATAACAACAACATCGGCATCCTTTATTCTTTCGGAAACTTCATCGCTGAGAGTATTTTCGTATTTTATACACTCTCCAAGCCTTTCTATACAGGAAAACTCCATATCACTTCCCATTGTTGCTGTATCAAGAAGAATTATTTTCATTAGTTATCCTCCAGTTTTTTAAGCTCCTTCATATCTGCATCATTATTTTCATAATGTTTATTATTCTTGAGGATTTTAAGGTCATGGAAGCTGAATTCCTGCACCTGCGCTTCTCCGTCACCCTCAAGCTTTACTTTTGCAATACCCTTTAAAATAGTTGTGCTCTGCACGATACCCTTTCCGTTGGGTGTAGACACAACAGCACCTACTGAGGGTGCAATTTTTGAAAACTCGTCATAGCAGTTCTGCTCATATTTAAGGCAACACATAAGTCTTCCGCAATTACCCGAAATTTTGGTGGGGTTAAGGGAAAGTCCCTGCTCCTTTGCCATCTTGATTGATACCGGATGAAAGCCATCAAGATAAGTGCTGCAGCAAAGACTTCTTCCGCAGATGCCAATACCGCCGAGCATCTTTGCCTCGTCACGGATACCTATCTGACGAAGCTCAATCCTTGTTCTGAATACTGATGCAAGGTCCTTTACAAGCTCACGAAAGTCAACTCTTCCCTCCGCTGTGAAATAGAAAAGAATCTTGTTTCCGTCAAAGGTATACTCAACATCCACAAGCTTCATATCAAGGTTATGGGCTGCTATTTTTTCCTCACAAATCCCAAAGGCTTCCTGCTCTTTTTTCTTATTCTTTTGCACCTGAGCCTTGTCATTTTCGGTAGCTATGCGTACTATTTCCTTAAGGGGAGAAACAATTTCCTCCTCCGTAATTTCCTTAACAGACATAGAAACCTTTCCAAATTCAAGTCCTCTTGAAGTTTCTACGATAACCTCTGTACCCACCTCGGGATTATGTTTTCCGGGGGCAAAAAAGTAAGCCTTTCCCGTATCTTTAAATTTAACTCCTACTACCTTTACCATGGATATCCTCCCAACAATTTATAAGCATATTCATTATCCACAACTCGTAATTCATTGATTTATTAAGCTGTGAACGGGTTTTTGCCGTTCTTTCTATAATTCTCAGCACAGATGCAAGCGTAACCTTTGAAGAAAAAGCTTCAATATACGGCATCATATCGATGTTTATTATGCGGCCGCCCGACTTTTGTGCCATAACATCACGCATAAAGCTTGTGAACAGGTCAAAATACAAGTCGCAGCCGACAAACTTTGTCTTGCTCTTTACCCCGAAAGAATCCGCAACATCCAAAACGGAGATTCTGTCACCTGTCATTTTACCGATTCTTTCAAACATTGTTTTCCTTATGTTAAAAAACTCTTCATCCTCGCAAATATCTATTGCCCTGCCGATAATCCCACCGCTGTAAAGTGCGGCAAAAGCTACTATATCCTTTTTCAGCGGATACTGACGTAGGATGAAATCATATATTTCTTTTTCAGCAAAAGGCTCAAACTCTACCCTGCTTCCCCTTGACCTGATGGTCGGGAGCAGATTCTTTACATTTTCCGAGAGAAGAATTATAACCGCGTACTGAGGAGGCTCCTCAAAGGATTTTAAAAGAGCGTTCTGTGCCGCATCATTCATATTGTCAGCACCGCGGATTATAAAAATTTTCCTTTCTGAAAGAGCAGGCTTTATAAAAAGCTCCTCATTCATAGAACGAATATCGTCAACTGTTATACTGCCCTCTCCGCCGATAATGAAAAGGTCACTGTGGGTGTTTGCCGCGTGTTTTTTGCAGTCAGGACACACTCCGCAGGGTTTTACGTCTCCAGTACAATGGATTGCATTTGCAAAAATCCTTGCACAGGTAAATTTGCCGACACCTTTCATTCCCTCGAAAATGTATGCTTGCCCTACTTTGTTATTGCGGGCAGATGAGATAAGAGTCCGAAACGCCTTTTGAGTCGTAAGGTAATTTGCCATTTTATCACCGTCCGGCGTTCAAGTTATATTTTTTGATTGCCCATTTTACAAATTTGATTACTACTGCATTTAATATTACTGCCGCTATTGCTATAAAAGCACCTACAAAAAGTCCGTTAAAAAGTCTTGAGTAGATAGTCCCTGCCGCTGTAAATACGTGGCAGAAGCTATTGACAACAGATGCAAAGAGAATTGAGCTTGCAACCGCAAACCCCCATCTAATAAGCTTGATATCGGTATTTTTAATGTAATATACCAAAAGCACAAGAGAGGGCCAGCCGATAAGAAATTCCTTTGTTCTCGGGCGTGCAGCCATCACATCAGCTATGCTGTTACGCATCAATGCTTCAATTGAGGAAATTTCGGTAACATTACCGCTTCTGATAAGGTAAATAACTGCTACACCTGCTGCCGCAACACCTAAAACAACCCAGTAAACCCTGATTTCCTTATTAAGAAAATCAATTACGTTTGATGCCCACTTATCCCTATCATCATTAAAGATAAATCCGTATGCCGCAAAGCTGTACAATATGGGAACTATCAGCGAGAGCTTGATTCCGCGGAAAATGAGAGAATTAAGATAGTAATCAAGTCCTGAAAGAAGTGTTGCCTGTATAAAGCCCATAAGTGACAGTGTAGCAACCGTTACGAGAACGGTCAAAACAGTGAGTATAACTGTTTTATACTTTTCTTTCATCACTTTCAAAAATGCCATTACTACCGTTATTGCAAAGCAAGGGGCAAAGGAAGCAAAGAGCGTTGGAATTAAATACAAAAGACCTTCAGGAGCTTTTAATGTAACAATTCCGCCAAACAAAGACGCTATTATTCCGAATATCTCTAATTTCTTCATTCGGGTCTTGAAAAGAAGCTCAAGCATTGTTACGCCCATAACAATCATAAGTATTACGGCAACAGCGGACACCATACGTCTGTTTACGGAATAATCAAATACGGTATCATAGCTTTCTGTATTGTAACCGATGCTTTCAAGCTTTTGCATAACAAGTCGTGTTGCCTTATTGGTCTTATCACTTTTGCCAAGGAATGTATCCTTAGAGCTTGTGAACTGATTAATGATAACAAACCTCAGATTTCTGTCCACTACAGAATTAAGAATCTGGTGATAACGGGCTTCTACAAGATCCTCATTTTTGAAGTCCACCGTTTCATAGCTCCTCAATACCCTTCCCTCTGCTGCATCTATCAGCTTCTGATAACCGATAGGCTTCTGATTTGAAAGCTGATCCTGATTTTCAGTCACTACAAGATAAAGATTTTTCTTTTCAATAAGATTGCACATAGCCTTTGCATTTTCCTCGGCATTAGGCGATGAGTCTTTATACTTAGCGTTATTTTTAAGGTTTATATACCTGATATTGTATTTATCTACAAGCTCACCTATACGGTCAATATAATCCAAATTAGAAAAAGCACCAAGCATCATAGCAAGAGAAATATCAAAGCCTTTATTATGGGCATTCTGTATTTTTTGCTCATTGAATCCGATTGCAAATTCCTTACTGTCAAGTCCACCCTCATAAAGCACAAAAACGTCTATCCCGTTTTGGGTGGAAAGCTTCAAATATTCTTCTGTGGTATATTTCCCCGGTATCCAAACATTAAGAAAGTCCTTTGTTTCAGGATTCTTTGTGATAAGCAAGAAGCTTTGTTTACGGATTTTCGGGTCATCTTTTAAAATAGATACTATAGCTTCACTTTTTTCATCATATTTTGTACAGATATCCCTATAATTTATGCAGGTTAAAAGGCCATCCGTAACCAGAGTGCTGAGACTTTCTTCTGCAATACTGACAGTTTTTACGCCCATTTTTTTGTTTTCTGCAAGAGAATTTTCAAATTCCTCTTCACTAAGCGCCTGATACGTATTGTTATAATTCAGGGCAAAAACCACGTCGTTATTCTTTGCTTCATTGGCAATACGCACAGCAAAAGCAGGTACGAGCATAGACGCAAGTATAAGTATTACCGCAATTCGGATTATAATATGTTTTTTCATTTTTCTGCTCCTTTATTCTGCGGAATATCCGCATTTTTGCTTTTAAGGATTATTTTAACAATGCCCGAAATCCACAGTACACCTATGTATACTACTCCGCAGGCTGAAAGCGGTACAAGGAATAAAATCCTGTCCCCCGTGACAGAGGGCATTACCAGCCTGAACATCAGGAAAACTGCCAATGCACTTACTCCAGCACCCATAATTTTTAAGATGTTTTTTAAAAATTCACGGTCAATATAATTTCCCGTAACTTTTCTGATTGCAAGAGCAATGCCGATTGCATAAAGGGTAAACAAGACGGTAGTCGTTACAGCAATTGCTACTACACCGTAGCTTCCTGCAAAAACATTTATAACAGGCTTTAATGCAATTACTATAATTGTCCCTGCTACCGTATATGAGTATTTCCCGTCAAGATACAGGATTTTGTTGAAAAACTCCTGACAGACATATCCGAACGCTCCAAGGGTGTATACGGCAAAAAGTGTACCAGTCGTTTTTGCAAGCTCGGAAGTAAATTCTCCCCTTTCATACAAGAGGGAAATAACATTTGTACCGAAACAGCTTGTAACAAGGATAAACGGCACAAATATGGAAAGCATTATTATTATCATAGTCCTAAGAAGTGAGCGTACATAATCTATATTGCCCTCTTCATAGTTTTTGCTGATTGACGGGAAAACCACATTACTCATTGCCACTACAAATACACTGGCAATTGTTATGAACAGGTTTGATGCATAGTTTATGGTAGATGCCGCACCGCTGTCACCACTTACAAAAGCCTTGTCAATCATAAAGCATACCTGAAACATCATATTGGAAATGAAAATCCAGATTATTTCACTGTTTTTTCCGGTTTTTATAACCTTTTCTTTCTGCTTCACGAAAAACCTGTATCCGCTTTTGTAGAAAGACGGAAGTTGAATCACTATGTGTAAAAACCATCCGATTGTTGTAACAATTCCCACGGTTATAATGTCTATATCAGGAACAAAAAGAGAACCGATAATAATGACATTGAACGGAAGGCTCATAATTGAGCTTATAAAGAAAATCTTGTTATTCTGCAGTACACCTGAAATTATGTATGCTATCAGAACAAACAGAAGTGACGGAAGCATAATGTACATAAGATTTAATGCAGTATCCATGGACCCATCATCAAGTCCCGGAAGAAGAACGCTAACAATCGGCCTTGCGGCAACATACATTAAAGCCGTTACCAAAAGGGTAAAAAGAGTGGTTTTACCTATAAAGCGTGATACATACACCCGCTTTTTCTCCTCAGCAGAATTTTCCGCCTTGTTAAGATTTTTTATCACAAGGGTTGAAAGAGCAACTCCGACACCCGTAAAAATCAAATTGACAAGCCCGAAAATCTGAAAATACATATCGGTATATGTGCTTGCCCCGAAAACCGAAGCAAAAACAATATCCCTCAGGAATCCTATCCCCTTTGCGAGAAGTATTCCTGCAACAACAATAATATATGTCAGTCCGTTCACTCTTTCACCTCCGTCATATACATAACTCCTCAACTATATATTGTACACTATTTTAATGTGATAGTCAAGATTTTAACCAAGTTTAGTGTGTTTGAAGCTTTTATTTTTTTAAGAATTCC
The DNA here is from genome assembly GCA_045656865.1 of Clostridia bacterium. Classification (GTDB taxonomy): domain Bacteria; phylum Bacillota; class Clostridia; order UMGS1883; family UMGS1883; genus UMGS1883. The sequence goes on from JAZOSB010000020.1 coordinate 27,186, forward strand.
GTTGAAAATATTTACAAATCTTTTTTATAGACAAATAGTGTAATTTATAATATAATATTTGTATAAATATCAGGAGCAAAAAAATGAAAAAATTTATCTTTACATTCATTTTAATATTGCTTAGTGTTTTCCCACTTTCCGTTTTTGGTGCGGAGCAGTTCTCGTACTCATTTGAAACGCAGTCCGATGCCAATATGTGGTTTGGCGGTATTTTTGACAACTCCAATCCCTTTGAAAGCGGGTTTTCACTATATGTAAACAACCCCTTTGGCGAGGTGCGTAACGACCGTGCGACACATGTGCTTGATTATTCTCCCAGTATCAGACTGGAGGGCGGTAAGGTTTATACATTGAGCGGCTATGTGATGAATCCTATGAGCGACCACTCCCCCTCTCTCCGTGCATACGCAGACCGTGGCGCAGGCTCTAATACTGTTATTGCTACAATCAGCGGTATTGGTGACGAATGGGGTTATTTTTCCACCACATTTTTTGCAGGAGAAAGCGGAGAATACAATCTCTCCCTGCATTTTTCAGGCTGCAGCGTTGATTTTGGCTTGTTTGTGGATGAACTGAAGCTAGAAGAAATTTCCTGCACTCTGTCCTCTCTTAACCTTAGCGGATCTGATGAAATTATAATCCCCGCTACAGGCAGTATAAAGAATTATTACAGACCATTTCTTCTGACTGCTGAAAATCAGGCAGTTGATATACTATCAAGCTCTAATCTTCATTTTTCAGTACCTGACATTAACGGAATATCCTTTAATTCAAGAGATTTTTCCCTTACGGTAACTCACGAAGCATCAGTAAATGCTAATGTTTCTATTGGCTGCGCTCTCCGTAATTTCAAAGAGCTGACCCCTGCATTTATGCCAATTACTCTTACAGACAACATTATTGACAACTCCGATTTTTCCAAAGACGATATGCTTTGGGAAAGTAATGCTGAGATAAGCCTGCTGAATGAAAACGGCAACCGATACATTAAAGTTCCAATGTCTGATTACGGTGGATTGGGATATTACACCACTATTACCTACAGCAATTCACAACTGTTACATAAGGATGCCCTGTATGTAATACGTGCACGTGTAAAGAGTGACATTCCTAAAAAAACAACTCCCATCCATGCAGTAAACACTGCTGAAATACAAGGTGCTGCGCTCTACTTTACTGTAACGGATATTTCAGACGATGAATGGACGGAGGTTTTCGCCGCATTCAAACCTCAGGAGGACGGTATATATGACATTGCCCTTAACCTTTGTTCACAAGTGGACTGCACCATATTTATTGACGATATAAAGCTTTCCTGTGAAGCACTCTCTCCCGAATATATTACAATGCACGCTCCGGGAAATATTGCGCTCCCCAACATTCAGACGTCCTACCCTTTTTCTGCATTACTCCGTAATCAGCTTGGTGATATTATTCCGTCAGATGATGTTCTGATAGAAATTTCTGAAAATGACGGCTCTTTCTATTTTGATAATGTAAATAACAGTATTACAGTTTTCCCCGATACTACTACGGGGACATATACATTAACTGCAACCTATCTCCCTGACCCTGATATTTCAGCTACGCTTGATTTCACAATAAGCTTTGACTATATTGGTGACGGAACATTTGAAAAAACCATTCCCAATGAATGGTGGATGGTTGCTTCCCCTTATGAAAGCTCTCTTTATATGCGTAATGACGGCACCAGCCGCAGGGCACTCATAAACTGCAACGGAAATTATTTTATGCTTCTCAATAACTCTTACGTGCATCTTTTGAAAAACACTCCGTATGTATTCAATTCCGCATTTTCCACGGCAACAGACTGCACAGGCACACTGTTTATTGAAACCCTCGACAATCAGATGTTTCCTCTTGCACAGTTTTTTATAGCAGGCGGAACAACCCTTGATGAAAGAAGGTTGCCTGAGCTTTTCCTTGCAGAAGAGGATGCTGTTGGAAGACTTTTCTTTTATTTTGAGTCAAATAACGGAGAGCCGTTTACGCTTTATGCCGACAATCTTTCGTTAAAAATTGCATCAATAGTTGCAGTAAACACCCATATAGTGGGCAGCCCTGTCGTTAACGGTGCTGTTGAAGCCGGATTTACGCTTTTTAACAACATTGCCGAAAATTCCGACTCCTCTGCCTGCTTTGTAAACTGGTATGTCAGCAACATGCAAAACGGGGAATATGAAGAAGTAAGTACGGCAGAAAAAAATATTTATTTTGATACAACATTTATAAACAAATATGTATATTTTGAAGTTACTCCCGTCTGTCCCATTACCGGATTTTCAGGCAACACGGTTCGCTCATTACCCTTTCTTGTAACATACGATTCTCAGGAGAACAGTTCAGCACACACCCCTTTTATTCCCATAATCGAAAATGTGACGGTGGAGGATATACATTTTTCAGATATTGACTCACATTGGGGGAAGGAATATGTTGAAAAGCTTGCAAAAAGCGGTGTTGTCAACGGAAAAAGCAAAAACAAATTCAAGCCCGACGACAGTGTTACCAGAGCGGAATTTTCAAAAATGCTGAGTGTAGCTTTTTCCGTAAAAAACTCTGCAGATTTGCCGTTGTTTAAAGATGTAAAAAATACAGACTGGTATTATGATTACATCAATTCTCTGTACCTTGCCGGTATTGTTAAGGGCACATCCGCCACATCATTTTCCCCTCAAAAGACAATTACCAGAGAAGAGTCTGTGGCAATGATTATGCGGCTCTATAACCTAGCGTCTAAAAAGCCTGTTATTCCTGACGTGAACATTTCTTTTAATGACGAATCACAAATTTCCTCATGGGCTGTTGAGGATGCCGAAAAAGCAGTACGGCTCAATATAATTCAGGGAACATCAAGCGGAAATTTTGCACCAAAACGAAACCTCTCAAGAGGCGAGGCAGCCGCTCTTATATGCCGTTTGGCAGATGTCTTATACTAAAACAAAAATAGTATGACTGAATTCAGTCATACTATTTTTATATCATCGCACAAAGGCGCGGTAATTGATATATTTTTCTTTGTTACGGGATGTGTAAAAGATATTTTCCTGCAATGAAGTAAAGTCCTCTCCCCTTTTTGCATAGCCCCGTACAAACTGTCACCATATATGGGACAATTCATATAGTTCATATGCACTCTGAGCTGATGTGTTCTGCCCGTAACAGGAAAAAGCTTTACAAGTGAAATTCCGTCTCGGATTTTCACTGTTTTGTACTTAGTAACAGCAACCTTTCCGTCAGGAGAAACACTCCTTAAAATTCCGCTTTCGGTTTTCTTTTTTATGGGTGCTGATATTACTCCATCTGCAGGATTTAACACTCCGTTTATAACAGCAACATACTCTTTTGATATTCTGCCGTTTTTCATTTCTTCTGTTAAATAGGCGGCAGAAACAGGATTCTTGGCTATAAGAACAACGCCCGAGGTATCGCGGTCAAGCCGTGTTATAACATGAAATTTACTGTCTTTACCAAGATAGTAAATAACACCGTTTGCCAAGGTATCCTCCCTGTGTCCTTTTGAGGGATGGGTGGGCATTGACCGGGGTTTATTCACTGCAAGTATATCATCGTCCTCGTAGATTATATCAAGAGGTATTTTTGCAGAGATAATATTTGAAGAACCTTTTTCTTCAACCGTAATTTTAATAACATCACCAATAGAAACTTTTTCTATAACCTTTGCAGGTTTACCGTTAAGCAGGATTCCACCCTCGGTACGTTTCAGCCTGCGGATAAGAGTTTCGGAAAGCCCTGCATTTACCTTTAAGATGTGTTCTATTTTTTTGCCGTCTGATTCTTTTTCTATTGTGATTTCTATTTCTTTTTTCATAGCATTAATAAAATACCTCAACGAGTTTGAGTCCGCAGGCAGGAAGCGTAGCACCTGCTTTTTCTCTCGATTTTTCTTCAAAGATTTCATCAATTACACCTAAGGGAAGCTTGCCCTCGCCTATATCAAGAAGTGTACCGACAACAATCCGTACCATATTATACAAAAAACCGTTTCCGTTTATTTTTACCGATATAATTCCGTTTTCTTCTTCAATATTTATAAAATTGATTGTCCGCACAGTGGATTTTTTTGTTTTTCCCAAAGAGCTGAAACCTTTAAAATCGTGTGTGCCAAGGAGCTTCTCTGCTCCTTTTTTCATAGCCTCAATATCAAATTTTCTACCGGTCACAAAAACGTATTTTCTTATAAATACGTCAGGCTTTTTGGTAGCTATTTTATATTCGTAGGTTTTGGAAACGGCATTCAGTCTGCTGTGGAAACGAAGCTGTGCTTCCTCTACGGATTTCACAAGAATATCTTCGGGAAGATACTGATTAAGATAAGCTTTTATTTCCTGACAACTAAGAGAGGTATTGCACTTGAAATTTGCTACCTGTCCATCTGCGTGAACGCCTCTGTCAGTCCTTCCTGATGCAAAAATTTCTGTGGGCACTCCGCACATTTTTGAAATTACATTTTCAAATTTTTCCTGAATTGTGTTTTGCGTATTCGCTTGCCTCTGCCAGCCGTTATACTTTGTTCCGTCGTAGGAAACTGTAATTTTATAATTTTTCATAAAACCTCCACCGTGAAATTGCGGACTTAAAATATACTATTATTATAAAACAGGATAATTAAAAAGAGCAAGATATTTTTAAAAATACTTGAAAAAATTCTTGACAAACGCTCTCCTGTACTGTATAATTTTTAAGTGTCCGCAAAAGATACATTTTACAAATGCGGCCCGTTGGTCAAGCGGTTAAGACACCGCCCTTTCACGGCGGTAACACGAGTTCAAATCTCGTACGGGTCACCACAAGGGCTTTTAGCTCAGTTGGTTAGAGCAACCGGCTCATAACCGGTCGGTCCGGGGTTCGAGTCCCTGATGGCCCACCAAACAGAAAAGCACCCTTGTGGTGCTTTTTTTGTTTTGTAGATAAGGGACGAGAGCCACCTCGCGCT
>JAZOSB010000021.1:0-68739 GCA_045656865.1 Clostridia bacterium
CTCTGTTACCTCAGCAACGGGACAAGCCTGAAGGTTTTCAGTAGCTGCAAGCTCAAGGAATCTTTCAACATTTTCCTTTTCAATTACAACTGCCATTCTTTCCTGAGATTCGGAAATAGCAAGTTCAGTACCGTCAAGACCTTCGTACTTCTTAGGAACTGCGTTAAGGTCGATATCAAGACCGTCAGCAAGCTCACCGATAGCAACGGAAACACCGCCTGCACCAAAGTCGTTACAACGCTTGATAAGGCGGGAAACATCCTTGTTACGGAAAAGACGCTGAAGCTTTCTTTCCTCGGGAGCGTTACCCTTCTGTACCTCTGCACCACAGCTTTCAAGAGAAGAAAGATTGTGAGATTTTGAAGAACCTGTTGCACCGCCGCAGCCGTCACGTCCTGTTCTTCCGCCAAGAAGAATTACTATATCACCGTCCTCGGGACGCTCTCTTCTGACATTTTCTTCGGGAGCAGCTGCAATAACTGCACCAATTTCCATTCTCTTTGCAACATAGCCTTCGTGATAGATTTCATCAACCTGACCTGTTGCAAGACCAATCTGATTACCATAGGAGCTATAACCGTTTGCCGCCGTGGTAACAATCTTTCTCTGGGGAAGCTTGCCCTGCATTGTTTCGGAAACGGGAACTGTGGGGTCGCCTGCACCTGTAACACGCATAGCACCATATACATAGCTTCTGCCTGAAAGCGGGTCACGGATAGCACCGCCGATACAAGTAGCAGCACCGCCGAAAGGCTCAATTTCGGTGGGATGGTTATGTGTTTCATTCTTGAAAAGAAGAAGCCATTTTTCTGCTTTTCCGTCTTTCATAACATCAATCTTAACGGTACAAGCATTGATTTCTTCTGACTCGTCAAGCTTCTGGAGTTTGCCTGCTTTTTTTAGAACACGGGTTGCAAGAGTTGCAATATCCATAAGATTTATAGGCTTTGTTCTGCCGAGTTCCTTACGGTCATTGATATATTCGTCATATGTCTTCTGAAGAAGTTCATCCTCAAATTTAACATTGTCAATAGTTGTAAGGAATGTAGTATGACGACAATGGTCAGACCAATAGGTATCAATCATCTTGATTTCTGTTACGGTAGGCTCACGCTTCTCGCTGAGGAAATACTGCTGACAGAAAAGAATGTCATCAATATCCATTGCAAGACCTCTTTCGTCAATGAATTTCTGAAGTTCATCACGGGAAAGAGAACAGAAGCCGTTAAGAATTTCAACCTCTGTAGGGATTGTATAGTCAGCCTTAAGAGTCTTAACCTCTTCAAGAGATGCTTCGCGTGCTTCCACGGGGTTAATTACATACTTTTTGATACTCTGTACTTCGTCAGCGGAAAGATTTCCGTTAAGCACATACACTGTTGCTGTACGAACATCAGGTCTGTCACCCTTAGATATAATCTGAATACATTCAGCAGCAGATGCCGCACGGGCATCAAACTGACCGGGAAGATATTCTACTGCAAATACAACATCACCCTTGGGACAATCCTTGTAAGTGTTATCTGTCTGCGGCTCTGAAAACACAGTCTTAACTGAATTTTGAAAAAGCTCTTCTGAAATATTTTCAATGTCATAACGGTTATAGGTACGAAGCTCTTCTATTCCCTTGATACCCAAAAGGTCCTTAAGGTCTTTTTTAAGAGCTGCCGCGCCGTGGTCAAGGCCGTCTTTCTTTTCTACATATATTCTGTAAACCATTCTGGCATTCTCCTTTCTTAATTGCCTGCTTTAAGTGCTTTTGCACCGATGTCGCTTCTGTAATATGCGTTTGTAAAGCCAACTTTCTTTACAGTAGCATATGCTTTGTCTATTGCTTCCTTGAGAGTGGGGGCGGTTTCGGTTACACCAAGCACTCTGCCTCCGCCTGTAAGAAGCTTTCCTGCGTCAAGCTTTGCACCTGCAACATAGATGTTTTTATCAGTAGGCATTGTGATTTCAAAGCCTGTATCATATTTTCCGGGGTAACCGTTTGATGCCATTACAACACAGCAGGCACTGCCAGTTGAGAATTTAACATTAGCATCCTTTAAGGTTTTGTCGGAAATGTGAAGCATAATATCAAGCAAGTCACTTTCAAGGAGAGGAAGAACAACCTGTGTTTCGGGGTCGCCGAAACGGCAGTTGTATTCAATTACCTTGGGTCCGCTAGGAGTAAGCATAAGTCCGAAATAAAGACAACCGGAGAAGCTTCTTCCCTCACTATTCATTGCATTTACTGTGGGAAGAAAAATTTTTTCCATACATTCCTTTGCAATGTCTTCCGTATAATAGGGGTTGGGAGCAATTGTTCCCATACCGCCTGTATTAAGTCCCATATCGTTGTCGAGTGCTCTCTTATGGTCCATGGAAGAAACCATGGGGATAAGAGTTTCACCATCGGTGAAAGAAAGTACGGATACCTCGGGACCTGTAAGGAGTTCCTCGATAACGACACTGCTGCCACTTTCGCCGAATACCTTATCCTCCATCATACTCTTAACTGCTTCTTTAGCTGCTTCTCTTGTTTCAGCAATAATTACGCCCTTACCAAGAGCAAGGCCGTCTGCCTTTACAACTGTAGGAATAGGTGCAGATTCAAGATAATCAAGAGCTGCCTGAAGGTCTGTAAATACTTCATACTGTGCAGTGGGAATGCCATACTTTTTCATAAGGTTTTTAGAGAAAACCTTACTACCCTCAATAATTGCTGCCGCCTTGTTGGGTCCAAAAGTCTTGATTCCCTTATCGTTAAGAGCGTCAACACAGCCGAGAACAAGGGGATCATCGGGAGCTACAACAGCAAAATCAATCTGTGATTCCACAGCGAACTTTACAATAGCATCTATATCCTTTGCACCGATATTAACGCAGGTTGCGTCCTGGGCAATACCGCCGTTACCGGGAAGTGCAAAAATTTCTGTTACTGACTTATTTTCCTTTATTTTTTTGATAATAGCATGCTCACGGCCACCGCCGCCAACTACCATAACTTTCATTATAATATTCAATCCTCTCAGTGTATTAGTGGTGGAACAATCTCATTTTGGTCATTGCCATAACCATACCGTGTTTGTTACAAGCTTCTATAACATTATCGTCGCGGATTGAGCCACCGGGCTGTGCGATATAGCTTACTCCGCTTCTTGCAGCTCTTTCAATATTGTCACCAAATGGGAAGAATGCATCTGAGCCAAGAGCCACGCCTTTAAGTGTGGAGAGGTATTCCCTCTGTTCTTTACGGGTGAAGGGCTCGGGCTTTTCAGTAAAGAGTGTTTCCCAGATGCCGTCTGCAAGAACATCCTCGTAATCCTCGGAAATATACACATCAATAGCATTATCGCGGTCGGGACGCTTGATTTCATCCTTAAAAGGAAGATTGAGCACCTTTGAGTGCTGACGGAGATGCCAGATATCAGCCTTGTTTCCTGCAAGTCGTGTACAGTGAATTCTTGACTGCTGACCTGCACCTACGCCGATTGCCTGACCGTCCTTTGCAAAGCAAACAGAGTTTGACTGAGTATATTTAAGAGTAATGAGCGCGATTATAAGGTCACGCTTTGCATCTTCGGGCATTTCCTTGTTATCTGTAACAATATCTTCTAACAAAGCACGGTTGATTTCAAAGTTGTTTCTACCCTGCTCAAATGTGATACCGTAAACCTGCTTATGCTCAACGGGGTCCGGGACAAAATTGGGGTTAATTTTGATTACATTGTATGTTCCCTTTCTTTTACTCTTGAGGATTTCAAGAGCTTCAGGATCGTAATCGGGAGCTATAACACCGTCGGAAACTTCACGTGCGATAAGCTTTGCACAGGTAACATCACACTTATCTGAAAGTGCAATCCAGTCACCGAAAGAACTCATTCTGTCAGTGCCTCTTGCTCTTGCATATGCGGTTGCAAGAGGAGATTCGTCAAGACCTTCAACGTCGTCTACAAAGCAAGCCTTTTTAAGGTCGTCACTCATTTTAACACCTACTGCAGCGGATGTGGGGCTTACGTGCTTAAAGGAAGTTGCCGCACACATACCAAGAGCTTCTTTAAGCTCTTTTACAAGCTGCCAGCTATTAAGTGCATCAAGGAAATTGATGTAACCGGGTCTGCCGTTAAGGATTTCAATGGGAAGCTCTGCCCCGTCATGCATAAAAATCTTGGAAGGCTTCTGATTGGGGTTACATCCGTATTTAAGTTCAAACTCTTTCATCATAATTCTTCCTTTCGTAAAGAGATTATTTATTCTTGTTAATTATTCTGGACTCTGTCTCGCCTGTTTCAATGTCAATAAATCTTACAAAGAGGGAAACCTTATTTTCTTCGTTAAGGCTTGTCCAGAGGTTGTCGGTAAATTCATCTATACAGTTGGGAATTTCAACAAGCTTCGGCTCACCCTCGAATGAAGGAAGCGGATTTCCGTCACCCATATAAGTATGAATAAAATGACCTTCACCATCCACGGGATTTTTATAGCTGAATGTAAATCTCTGGCAGGAGTCACCATTACCGTTTGCACTCTTGAGGATTGACATTGCATAGCTGTATGTTCCGTTTTCAACCTTCATAATACCTGAAATTCTGGGTGTGTAGTTTGGAGCATCATCCTCAAACTCACGGGTACGGAGAGCCTGTTCAAATGTAAGCTGCTGATTCATAAGGTCATAGATTGTGTCTGTCTGGTCACCGTTTGTAACGATTGTTTTGTTGCCGAGAACTCTTACGGGAGCGTAAATTATAAGATGAGGGTCAGACAATTTTGAAGGGTCAAAAGCCTGAGTACGGATTCCGCATCCGTCTTCTACAAAAACACGGTTACGGCTGTTTACACTTCTTCCCATAATAAAATATGCTGTAACGGCTTTCTTGCCATCTGCAGATTTACCTATAACAATACCTCTTCCGGGGTATGCATTATTTTTAAGTTCGTCGTATATATTTATCTTTTTCATACCAAATTCTCCTTACAAATTTTTTCAACAGCCTGAGGAAGAATTATCCATTCTGCCTGCTCCATAACACGCTTCTGCAGTATTTCGGGGGTGTCATCATCCTCAATATTAACTGCTTTCTGCATTATGATTTTGCCGCCATCGGGAATTTCATTTACAAAGTGAACTGTTGCACCCGTTACCTTTACACCATATTCAAGGGCTGCTTCGTGAACACGCAGTCCGTAGAATCCTTTACCACAGAAAGACGGGATAAGGGACGGGTGAACATTTATAATTCTATCTGCATATTTCTTTGTGAAGTTTTCACTGAGAATGCACATAAATCCTGCAAGAACGATAAAGTCTGTTTTATTTTCTTCAAGTGCCAAAATAAGCTTTTCTTCAAATTCTGCCTGATTTGCACACTCTTTCTTATTTACAACAGCAGTATTTATTCCTGCATTCTTTGCTCGCTGGAGAGCATATGCATCGGGATTGTTGGAAATAACAAGGGTAATTTCACCGCTTGTTATAATTCCGCTTTTCTGAGCATCAATAAGTGCCTGCAGATTAGTTCCACCACCCGATACAAGTACAGCTATGCGCTTCAGCATATTACCACGCTTTCCTCACTCTTGATTATTTCGCCGATTATGTAAGCATCCTCACCATTTGCACGGAGAATTTCAAGTGCCTTATCTGCTTCTTCCTTGGAAACAACAACGCTCATACCAACGCCCATATTAAAGGTGTTGAACATATCACGTTCAGAGATATTGCCAGTCTTTGCAATAAGGTCAAATATGGGAAGAATTTTAACATCGCTCTTCTTGATTTTAGCACCCATACCTTCGGGAAGGCTACGGGGAATATTTTCGTAGAAGCCGCCGCCTGTGATATGAGATACCGCCTTAACCGTAACCTCGTCAAAGAGAGCAAGCATAGGCTTAACATAAATTCTTGTGGGAGTAAGAAGTGTTTCACCGATACTCTTTCCGCCAAGCTCTGCAACGGGAGAAGTAATATCGCTGTTTTCAACATCAAATACCTTTCTTACGAGAGAGAAACCGTTTGAGTGAACACCGCTTGAGGGGAGCGCAATTATAACATCACCCTCTGTTACTTTAGAATTGTCTAGAACCTTAGCCTTGTCAACTGCACCAACGGAGAAACCTGCAAGGTCATATTCTTCTACACTGTAGAATCCGGGCATTTCTGCAGTTTCACCGCCAACAAGCTCACAACCTGCCTGTACACAACCCTCAGCAATACCTGAAACAATTTCGGCAATTTTTTCGGGATAGTTCTTTCCGCAGGCAATGTAGTCAAGGAAAAGAAGTGGCTTTGCACCGCAACAGATAATGTCGTTTACACACATTGCCACACAGTCGATACCTACTGTATCGTGCTTGTCAAGAAGGAAAGCAAGCTTCAGCTTTGTACCAACGCCGTCTGTACCGCTTACAAGTACTGGATGAGGCATATTGGTGATATCAAGCTCAAAAAGGCCACCGAAACCGCCAATATCGGATTTCTTACCGTTTACCATTGTTCTTGCTATATGTTTTTTCATCAGTTCTACCGCACGGTAGCCTGCTGTAATGTCAACACCTGCTGCTGCGTAACTTTCTGATTTTGAATTTGAATGCATAATTCTATCTCCTTTCAATTAACCCTTACCATTCCAACAATAAGTGCAAAGTTTACAGGGCTGTATACCGATTGCCTCAATTGTTCCTTCAATAGATTGAAATTCCAAAGAAGCAAAATTGAATTTTTCTGCAATTTTCTTTCTCAATGACTTTCCTCTTTCGGTTGAAGCGTCGCTGTATTCATCAAGATATTTAAGACCATCTTCCCCCTCAAGCTCAACTATTACTCTTCTTGCGATAAGCTCCATTTCACTTGTTGCACGGGAAAAATTAAGATATTTACAGCTATACATAACAGGCGGACAAGCACTGCGCATATGCACTTCCTTAGCACCGTTTGTATAAAGGAAATCAACTGTTTCTTTAAGCTGTGTTCCGCGGACAATAGAGTCGTCTACAAACAACAGCTTTTTATCAACTATGAGGTCGTGTACCGGGAGCTGTTTCATCTTCGCAACCCTTGCACGCTCTACCTGATTTGGAGGAGTAAAGCTCCTTGCCCATGTGGGGGTATATTTTATAAAGGGACGGCCAAAAGGCACACCGCTTTCATTTGCAAAACCAATTGCATGAGGAGTTCCCGAATCCGGCACACCGCTTACATAATCAAGGTCATCAATATTTCCGGCTTCCTTATCATACTGTGCAAGTATTCTGCCGTTACGGTTTCTCATTACCTCAACATTAACACCCTCGTAAATGGAGTTGGGGTATCCGAAATAAGTCCAGAGGAATGAACAAATCTTCATTTCTTCACCGGGAGGGGAAAGTTGAGTAATGGTTTTTGCATCAAAACGAACAATTTCACCAGGGCCAAGCTCTTTATACAAATCATAGCCTACCTTCTGACAAGCAAATGATTCGAAAGAAGCACAGAAGCCGTCTTCACTCTTACCAATGTGAATTGGAGTTCTTCCCACTCTGTCACGAGCTGCAATTATTGAGCCGTCATTTTTCAGAATTAAAAGTGAGGATGAACCGTCAATAACACTCTGGGCAAATTTAATACCCTCTTCAAAAGATTCCTTTTGATTTATAAGAGCCGCCATAAGGTCAGTAGAATTTACTCTGCCGCCGGTCATTGCACCGAAGTGTCCACCGCCGTATGAGAGATATTCTTCAATAAGCTCTTCAGAATTATTTATTATACCCACGGTACAAATAGCATAAATCCCAAGCTTCGACCTGATAATAAGAGGCTGCGGGTCAGAGTCGCTTATACATCCGATTGCCGCATTTCCCTTCATCTCGTCAAAAATATGGTCGAACTTTGTACGGAAAGGTGAGTTTTCAATATTGTGAATATCCCTCTGCATACCCGATTTTTCATCATATGCAGCCATTCCGCCTCTTTTTGTACCAAGGTGTGAATGATAGTCAGTGCCGAAAAAGACATCTGAAATAACATCTCTTTTTGCTACTGCGCCAAAAAAACCGCCCATTAGTTTACTCCTTTTGCCAATAAATAAATGTTAGTTGTTGAACTTGTCCTCAATTGTTTTGTTCTTTTCAAGAACTTTTTCGCTTGCAGCTTTTCTGGAAGCATCAAGTTTTTCCTGAAGTTCCTTATCCTCTACTGCAAGAATCTGTATGGAAAGCAAAGCGGCATTGGCTGCACCGTCAATAGCAACAGTAGCTACAGGAATACCTGCAGGCATCTGTACAGTTGACAAAAGAGCATCCAAGCCGTCAAGTGTAGATGATTTTACGGGGATACCGATAACGGGAAGTGTGGTATTTGCCGCAATGGCACCTGCAAGGTGTGCCGCCTTACCTGCTGCAGCTATAATTGCACCGAAGCCGTTAGCACGTGCATTTTTTGAAAATTCAGAAGCCTCTGCAGGGGTTCTGTGTGCGGAAAAAACGTGCACTTCATACGGTACACCAAATCCCTTTAATGTATCGATTGCTTTTTCAACTACAGGAAGGTCGCTGTCTGAACCCATAATGATACCAACTTTTCTCATCAGAAAATCATTCCTTTCAAAACTTATAAATGCCGAGTACGACAAAACAAAAAAGAGCGCACCTGCTGCGTTACTGCAGAACAGATACGCCCAGACGGTCGGCAAAATACGCTCCCTGCTCCCATGCGGTTAAGTCCGCTTTTCCGTCAGTCACAGAAAGCCTTTGTTCACAAATATCATTATAACAATTTTGTCAAATTTAGTCAAGGGAAAAACCGATATTTTTCGGCAAAAAGCAAAGAAGAGAATGTCCTTTTTAAAGACATTCTCCAAATATCTGTTTTATAATACCTTGTTTAAGAAATCAATTGTTCTGGGATGCTTGGGATTAGTGAAGATTTCCTCGGGAGTACCCTCTTCAAGAATAACACCCTCATCCATAAACACTACTCTGTCTGCAACTTCACGGGCAAAGCCCATTTCGTGAGTTACGACAACCATTGTCATACCATCTTTTGCAAGCTGTTTCATAACCGCAAGAACTTCACCGACCATTTCGGGGTCAAGAGCGCTTGTCGGCTCGTCAAAAAGCATAATATCAGGCTTCATAGCAAGAGCACGTGCAATTGCCACACGCTGTTTCTGTCCTCCCGAAAGCTGTGACGGATAGCTTGACGCTTTATCCGAAAGCCCTACTGTTTCCAAAAGCTCAAAAGCAACTTTTTTTGCCTCGTCTTTTGATGCTTTTTTAAGGTCAACAGGGGCAAGCATAAGGTTTTCAAGAACATTCATATTTGCAAATAAATTGAAATGCTGGAAAACCATTCCCACGTTTTCGCGAGCTTTGTTTATGTTTACTTTCTTATCGTTTATGCGTATTCCGTCAACAATAATTTCTCCAGACGTAGCACTTTCCAATCTGTTTATGCAACGAAGAAAGGTAGACTTTCCTGAGCCGGAGGGACCAATTACACAAACAACCTCCCCCTCAGTAATATCAGTTGTTATACCACGCAAAACATCATTTTTACCGAAGCTTTTGGTAAGATTCTCAATATGTATTTTAACATTACTGCTATTATTTGCGACCACGGTTAAGTCTCCTCTCCAATGCATTTGCTACTTGTTGAAGTGCCAGAATAACCACGAGGTACATTACTGCAACAATAGCCCAAATCTCAAACGACCTGAATGTAAAAGAGATAACATTCTGTGCTTTATTTACAAGCTCCGGAAAACCGATAACAGAAAGAATCGAGGTATCCTTTAGTGTAATAATAAACTGATTTACAATACTGGGAATCATATTTTTGATAGCCTGTGGGAGAACAACACGGAACATAGAACGCCAGTAAGAAAGTCCAAGGCTTCTTGCCGCCTCCATCTGACCTGGGTCTATCGACTGAATTCCCGCACGGATAATTTCAGACATATAAGCACCGCAATTAAGCGCAAGACAGATTGTACCTGCCTGAAGCGCACTGAATATAACCGGAATGCCAATGTTTTTTAATCCATAAGGAATACCGTAATAAACAAAGAATGCAAGAACTATCATCGGCACACCTCTTATGAGGTTTACATAGATTGCCGAGATAACTCTGCTGACTTTGTTATCCACAACACTTGCTAAACCAAAAATTATTCCCAATAAGCAACCGAAAAGCAGTCCCCATAATGCAAGAATCAAAGTCTGACCCATTGCCGACATTAAAAGAGGACCGTACTCTTTGGCAAGTTCAACCATTGGAATACCCCTTCCTGAAACATAGTTAAAGGGCACCGGATAACCAATGCCCTTTAAGTTAAAATCTATTAACCAAGATACTTGGCAATTATCTCATCATATTTACCGTTTGCTCTGATGTTCTTAAGACCTTCATTGAATTTATCAACGAGTTCCTGATTCTTCTCGTCAAAAATTGCAAAACCGTACTGAGCAGGCTCATTTTCTGTGCCGTCAACGAACTTCATATCAAGTTCGCCAATTTTAATGTTATACTTGAGGATAGGTGTATCATCAAGGCAGGCATCAACCTGACCACCCATAACTGCCTGATACATATCGGGAGAAGTTGTGAAGGTTACAACTTCAAAGCCATACTCATCCTTAATGCTGTCTGCGTACTGATTGCTCATAGTACCATTCTTTACAGCAACCTTCTTGCCCTTCATATCAGCAAAGCCTGTAATATCAGAATCACTTGCAACTGCCATACCCTGAGTTGCATCATAGTAACCCTCGGAGAAAGTCCAGCCGCTTGCCTTACGCTCTTCTGTAATAGAAGCACCTGCAATCATACCGTTAGCCTGACCTGCCTGACAAGCTGCGATTGCTGAATCCCAGCCGATATACTGAAGTTCATATGTAAACCCCTGGTCTTCTGCAATTGCTGCAAGAATGTCCATATCTATACCAACTATATTTCCTTCCTTATCCTGGAATTCAAAGGGGCTGAATCCCTTATCTGTTGCAATCACATAATGAGCAGCGTTATCGGTTTCCTTTTCAACAGTACAACCAACAAACGCAACACACAACACCGCTGTGAGAACGAGTGCTAAAAACTTTTTCATTTTGATATACCTCCTAAATAATAATGTACTTAAATATTTTACCTCAAAACGGAAAAATTGTCAAGATAAATAATTATTGTTTTGCGTTGAGAGCCTGTACTCCTATTACCCCTGTTACTATCATTGTAACTCCCAAAATTGCCAGAGCTGATATTTGTTCGTCAAGAAATACCACACCTGCAATCACCGAAACAACGGTAGTAATATTTGAAAACACAGTTGTTTTTGCTACCGGAAGATGTGTATTTGCAAAGTTCAGTAACAAAAATGCTATAACAGAGGATACTATTCCAAGATAGAGTATTGCATACAAGTATGACGGTTCAAAGAAACCTGATATAATATTTTCAGGGTTTTGTATGTTTTCAAAAAGTGCAATCAGCACAAATGACACAACTCCTATTAGAGTCATTGCATATGTACGTTCAAACACTGAAAATTCACCTGATATTTTTCTGCTCGATATATTATAGAAAGCTGACGACAACACCGCACCAACGAGAAGTAACACCCCTAATCCGCTTACTATTCCCTCTTTTTTACCACTGAGAACGGCTATTACTACTCCTGTCACAGAAAGCACTGCAAATACATATTGCATAAAAGACGGTCTTTCATTAAGCACAAAGATTCCTGCAATCATAGAAACAATGGGAATCATAGAAATCATAACTCCAGAAAAAGAGCTGTTTGTAAGCTGTACGCCGTATGTTTCAAAAATGAAATACATCAGCGGT
This sequence comes from Clostridia bacterium, assembly GCA_045656865.1. GTDB lineage: Bacteria > Bacillota > Clostridia > UMGS1883 > UMGS1883 > UMGS1883. The sequence goes on from JAZOSB010000021.1 coordinate 11,801, forward strand.
TGAAACAGCGACATAAGAACGAGCTTCCAGATATTTTTCCCGATTTTAAGCTTTGTTTTTGAAAAAAGCATAACAAGGCTCAGTCCTAAAAATGCAACTATGTAACGGTCTGCTATAACAGTCATAGGAGATGCATTTTTAAGGGCAATTCCCGTAAACATAAAACTGAATCCAAAGATAACCTGAGCCGCAAGTGCTCCAAGTGTTGCCAATATAACCTTACTGTTTTTCATAATAATCTTCTGCTTCCTTTTAAAATATGCTGAGGTCAAGTTTTTCACTGAGCATTTCCAATGCTTTTATTCCAGCTATACTGTTTCCTTTACTGTCAAGTGAAGGAGAGTAAAGTCCTATTCCCATTTTACCGGGAACAACTGCCATTATTCCGCCACCTACACCGCTTTTTGCAGGAACACCTACATTTACGGCAAATTCACCCGAGCCGTCATACATACCGCAAGTCATCATAACGGCGTTTATATATTTGGCATATTTGGCACTGCAGATTTTTTCACCTGTTTTAGGGTTTGTTCCCCTGTTCGAAAGGACAAAAGCAATGTTCGCCAAATCCTTACTGCTCGCCTTTACAGAACAGGCCTTGAAATAACAGTCTAAAACATCCTCAACTTTATCGTCAAGCATACCGTACGCCTTAAGCATATATGCAAGAGCACGGTTTTTATTTCCCGTCAGTTTTTCAGAAAGGTAGACATCATCATCTGCTTCAAGATTGGAGTTATCCGCCATTTTACGAGCAAGGTTAAGAAGCCTGTCAAACTTCTTTTCGTAGCTCTCCCCTTTTATTAGTGAGCAAAGGGCAATTGCTCCCGTATTTATCATAGGGTTGATATGCTCATTTTTAAGTGCCTGGTCACTGTAATTAAATGCATCAAAAGGTTTTCCCGTGGATTCAGCACCTACAAGAGAACGCACCCTCTCTTCCCCGTTATCCATTAATGCCAGCAGCAGAATAATCGGTTTTATCACACTTTGCATTGTGAAACGCTTTTCATAATCACCGGCAGAGTACACATCATTATCGGTCATTACACAGATACCGAATTTGCTCACATCAGCTTTCGCAAGTTCAGGGATATAGTTTGCAACTTTGCCAAGCTCTGTATATTTACAGCACTTGTTTAAAACGTCATTAATTATTGCCTGCATTATCTTCTCCTCCCGCATTTCACTAATTGAAATCTATAATTGGCTTGCTTTTATTATAAATCCACACCTGAAAATTTCTTTGCAAGAATACCTACAAAGAAGGATACGACTGCAACACCAACACTTATTAATGTCATTTCCAAAAATCTGGGGTTAAATCTTTCTCCCTTGGCAACTGAAATATAATATGTAAAACCTGCAATTATGAGAACAACTAATGCAATCATGACAAAAGTGCCGTCATATACTGACTGTTACCTAAAAGAAGATAGGGTAAAATCAAGAGTGCAATTGTTATAAGGTATGCAACACCCGTATAGGAGCAGGACTTAAAGGCATCACTCCTGCCCTCACTTTTTACTGCATTTTTTTAATTATTCCCAATGCCTTGGGTAATAATGCCTGCGTCATTTGTACAACCTCGTATTTAATTTAGCTTCAGTAACACACCTAGAAAAATGGCAATTTCTTTTTCAGGAATTGCCATTTTTTCTCTATATTTATTCAAAAGCACCTTGCTTTATAATACTTTTCATTGTAGTTGAAATAGAAAGTGCCATCATTCAAAAGTTCTGTACACTCGCTTACAAAAAACTGGTATTCCCAATTTATAACGGTGTTTTGACCGATATATTTTTTGAATGTACGCAAAAATGGTAATATTAACTATTTTTATTTTAAAACAGATAGTTTTTATTGTCAATAAAATTATAGTCACTTTTTTCAACAACATAATTAACACTTTGCCGTACTTGTTGACAAAAATCTTTGATTATGCTATAATTCCCGTTGGAAATTTAGTTTTTTACGGAGGGGATGACTTGGACTTTTTCGACAATATTTTAAAGGCTGTCGGAAGTTTATTTACCGGCGGACAGACCTTCTATGATATAGCTTTATTCATTATATCGATATTTTTAATACATCACGCAGCCTATACCTTGATAGGTGTTTTTTTTACAAGAAAATTCGCACCTGCAAAAAATTGTCATAAATACGCAATTCTGATACCTGCAAGGAACGAAAGCGGAGTTATAGGGAACTTAATTGACAGTATTCATTATCAGGATTATCCCAAAGATTACCTTACTGTATTTGTGGTTGCAGATAACTGTACCGATAATACTGCCCAGATTGCACGCAAAAAAGGTGCAATCTGCTATGAAAGGCAGAATCAAAACGAGAGAACTAAAGGGTTTGCTCTGCGTTATCTCTTTCAACAGATTGAAAAGGATTATGGGATAGATTCTTTTGAGGGGTATTTCATTTTTGACTCCGATAATCTTTTAAACAAGGATTACATTTCGAGGATGAATGATGCGTTTGACTCAGGGCTTAAAATCATTACTTCTTACCGAAACACCAAAAACTTTGACGAAAACTGGATTGCATCTACATATGCCATTCACTGGCTTCGTTCCATCCGTTTAAATCACAGAGCACGTTCTGTACTGAGACTGGCTACAAACATTCAGGGAACGGGGTTCTTATTTGCCAACGAGCTTGTTAAAGACGGTTGGAAATACACCTCCCTTACAGAGGACCGTGCTTTCACGGCAGATGCAGTTGCTCACGGGTATCAGATATCCTATAACGATGCTGCAATGTTCTATGATGAACAGCCTACCAGTATCAAGGTTGCGTTAAGACAGAGGCTTCGTTGGTCAAAGGGACATCTTCTTGCATTTTTAGAAACCGGCTGGTCATTATTCAAGAATATCTTTGTAGGAAACTGTTACAGGGATAAAAGCGTAAAACGGGATTGGAGTATTGAAAGATTTATAGAGGGTATCCGCTGCCGCTGGGCATCATTTGATACATTGGCTCAGCTTGTCCCGAAAAATGTGATTACACTTTTTGCGTGGATAATTTCCGCAGTGATTATTCAGGCATGCTACGGATATGCAAACGGAGTCAATGCTGAAACAATAAACAGCGCAATCCTCAATCTCCCCTTTTCCCCGATGTTACTCTTTAAAAATATTGATATTGCTCCGGGATATACAGCATTGTTTGCAATGATGGGAATTACACTTTTATGTAATATAATACGAAGAATCACCGTGCATATGGGAAATACATTTTATGCAGTATATGTCCTTGTTGCAGAACGCAGGAAAATTATAAAAATGCCACTCAGGAAGAAAATACTCTATACACTTACCTGGTTTGTATTTGATGCAATCGGCCGCTGGACTATGTATGCAGCATTGTTTATGAGGGTTGAGTGGAAGCCTATTCCCCACACAAGCACACTTACTATTAACGATATTGATACTGAAATTGAACATAACATAGACCGAAATATTGTAGATACTGACGATTTGAAACACAAATAATTTAAGGAGAGAGATGCAATTTGAAAAAGATAGCAAAGTTATTCTCCACAAATAAAATATCAAAAAAAAGCAAGGCAAGATTATTTCTTGCCTTGCCGTTTATACTGATGGACATTTTCATACGTATACTGTCATTTAATGTACATTACATAATACCTGCTATGATTGCCCCCTCTCTGATTTTTTCAGCGGGGTGGATAATTATTATAGTTTCTTTGACAGAATGCATTGGGAAAAATGCAGGAAAGTTTTTTTACGGAATATGTTTTCTGCTGTTTTTTGCAGTAACATTTATTCAAGCGGTATATTATACATATACCAAAACATTTCTGTCGGTTACAAGCGGTGATTATTTAAAAAATTCTCTTTTAAATACACATCCCGTTATAATTGCACTGAGTATTTTCCTGATTGGAGTTACAGTTTTTATTTATTTAAGATTTCCAAAGGATTTTTGTAAATTCAACTTTAAAAAAATATTGTGTCCTGTTATTATTTTTGTTCTGATTCAGTTCTTAAATCCGCTTCTTTTTGGAACAGCAAATAAAACCCGCGCATGGGATAGATGGAGAAATCCAAGAAATGTATACGAGAATTTCAACGACTACAATAAGTGTATAAAAGTATGCGGATTGTATCAGTACACTTTCCGTGACATTGTTAAGAGTTTTGAAGCACGTGAAATTCAGCAAAACCCTGAGGAAATGGCCTTCCTTAAGGAAATTCATAAAAAAGCTATTCCCCACGGAGATAATGGTTTTACAGGGATTTTTGAAAACAGGAATGTGATTTTTCTGCAGTTTGAGGGAATTGACAGTTGGCTTTTAAACCCTCAAGATATGCCCGAAACCTATGCACTTTTAAAAAATTCGATTAACTTTACCAACCATTATTCATATTACAGTGACAGCGGTTCTACATTTAATTCTGAATTTGCTGTAACAACAGGGTATTTGACCCCCGTTTCGTACAACAAATGTGCATATGAACTATTTATAAACAGTTTTCCTTATTCGCTTCCCAAACGTTTAAAAGAAAAAGGTTATTCTGTAAATGCATTTCATATGAACAGTGGAGAATATTACTGCCGGAGATTAAATTATAAGAATTGGGGCTATGACAACTATTTCAGCCTTATGGATGATGAAAAGCAATTTAGCGGAGCCTCAAATTTAGACAGTGAGCTTATTCTTAACAAGTCATTTTATAGTAAAATGTTCTGTCAGAACATCCCGTTTATGAACTATATCATTACATATACTCCCCACACTCCGTTTTCAATATCATCTGCAACAGGAAAGGCTTTATGGGAAAGCAGAAACGGTAACAGTTCATATCCGTCACTTTCTGAAGAGGAGGTTGCACGACTCTTTGCCTCCGAAACTGACAATATGGTAAAGCTTCTGGTTGAAGCGTTGAAAGAAAACGGTCTATATGAAAACACAATAATTGTTGCTTTTACAGACCACTATTTATACACGCTTAAAGACCAAAGTATTCTTGAAAAATACAAAAACACAAATAATAACCTTATAAACCATACCCCGTTTTTTATATGGAGTTACGATATGGAGCCGTTTGAGGTCAGCAAGGTTAATTCACAGCTTGACATACTGCCTACTATCCTTAATTTACTTGGTATTAATTACAACGAAAATGATTACATTGGAAACGACATTTTTGATGATAAATTCAGCGGTTATGTGTTCTTTAATGACTACTCATGGTATGATGGAAATGTATATGCTGAAAAAGGAACACAGGATGAATCAATGAACGAGCTAGTTAACCTGAAAATCAAACATAATGACCTGACACTGAAGAACGATTATTACAAATAAAAGATGCACCTACACGAATGTGGGTGCATCTTTCGTTTAACCGATAAATTTTGAAAGTACTTCCGTTATGGCATTGTCACGGTACATAAGAACAGCTATCAGCGATGAATCAAGATGCTCTTTAACGATTAAAATAACATTATTGTCGTTTAATGCGGCTAATACACCGATTAATGTGTAGCTTATTAATATACCGCTTAATAATCCGACAATCATTCCAAGCAATGCATTAGCCTGTTTGATAACAGGAAGTTTTGTAATTATATTAAGAGATTTTATCAGCAAAGTAAGTACAAATTTAGTAAGAATAATAACTACAATAAAGCTTATAACATTCACAACTACAACAGAAGATGCCTCTGCGGTTTTTTCCATGATGCCCAATCCGAAATCAACTTGTTCATTCTTTGAAATCACACCAAGGATAATCTCCGATATTGCTTTCCCTACGCCAAGCTTATGTAATAAATCGCTGACAACGGGATATGCCAGCAAAGTCAGTGCAAGTGATATAAGCGTTGATGCAAGCCCTACAATTGTTTTTATAAAGCCTCTTTTCAGCCCAGTGAAGGCAAAAAGTGCAATAAAACAAATTAAAATTAAATCTGCCATAGTTTCTTCTCCTGACTTACTTCAAAATTTCACCTTTGGAAGAACCAAGTACAAACACATTACTGTCGTTCTGGAAAAACTTTATCTTCTTTATACTGTAATCTGTTTTAATAACTTTCTTTTCCTCTATTTTTGGGGTTACAACAAAAACTTTTTTATCTGTCGCTATCGCTATACAGTTCTTTCCTGCAGAAATATCATCAATGATTCCATCATAGGTTTTTTGTCCCAATACCTGACCCAATCTGTTGAGTACAATCACCTCTGCCGAATTACCGTCAATTAATTCTCCTCTGTCTGAAAAAACAAGGGCTATCGCATCATAGTTTGTTATATCGGCATCAGAAAGTTTCTTATCACCGTATTCATAAGACCACTTTTCTGTGCCGTCGGTATTGAAGAACTTCAGATTTTTGTTTCCCAAAGCTGCATATGTACCGTTATGGTAAAATTCTACAGAGAAAAATACAGATGATTCATAAGTATTTTTTTGAATAATATTTGCATTGGTGATATTTATGTGCACTATCTCGCCAATAAGCTTATTATCCCCCGATGAAGCAAGGGACAGCACTATGGCATCATTATTGGGATTAACATCACCGTCAATAAATTCACTCTTACTTACATCCCATTTAAAGATAGGCTCTCCGCTGCGGTTATAAACCATACACTCGCAGTTATACCCGTCTTTCTCGGTTGTAACAAACAAATATCCGTTTTTATTTACCTTTGCCATTATAATCTTATTATCTGTTTTTATCCGATATGCTTCATTATTTTCATTAAACACAACAGCATCAAAGGTATTTAAGTCATAACACGCTGCATATTTGCCCTCGGTATACATTACGGGTTTTGTAAATGCAACATCCAAAGACTCAACTTCCCCGTTTTGGTCGCTTATTGAGTATGAAGTTGTAGTAAGGAGGGCTACCTTATCATCAATTTTCCCTAAAATCCCCTCAGAATATCCTGAGGAAGAATCCTGATTTGAAGATATTATCGTACTGCTTTCATCACGGCCGAACTTAAATATATCCCTGTCTCTGTTCTGATAGAATACAATAATAAACAACGCCGTTATAACAATTACCGTTAAACTGTTTTTCAGAATTTTAAGTATTTTTTCTTTATTCATAATTGACCTCCACAAGGGAAAGCCCCTCAGGGGGAGCTGTTATTCCCATCAGTCTTCTGTCTTTTTTCGCAATAAGGGATTTTATATCATTTTCAGACAGTTTTCCGTTACCTACATATACCAAAGTGCCTACAATAATACGAACCATATTATAGAGAAATCCGTCTGCCTTAGCCCGTACAGTTATAATATCACCGTCTGCCCTTACGGTAAGCTCCATAAGATTTCTTACTGTTGTTTTCGCAGAGCTTCCTGCCGCACAAAATGATGCAAAATCGTGCTTGCCCTGTATTATTGAAGCTGCCTTTTTCATTTTCTCTATATCAAGCTTCACGGGGTAATGCCACGCAAAGTTTCTCAAGAGAGGATCGGCAAATGGTCGGTTAACAATTACATACTCATATGCCTTTGAAACAGTTCCAAAACGGGCATTGAAATCTTCTCTCTCGGCCTCACATTTATATACGCGTATATCCGGAGGAAGCATTGTATTTAAAACAAACGGCATTTTGTCTGCAGGAATTGTAGTTTCTCCCGAAAAACAGCAAACATAGGTTTTCGCGTGTACACCTGCGTCTGTCCTCGAACAACCGGTTATAACGGTTTCCCTGCCGAAAACTTCACTTAATCGGTCTTCGATAACTTCCTGAATTGTTATTCCGTTTTTTTGTCTTTGCCAGCCGTGATAGTTTGTACCGTCATAGGCCAGTGTCATTTTGTAAGTCAATCAGAGCACAACCTTTATAATTACAAGTAAAATAGTAAAAGCAATTGCCCATATCAAGGCATATAAATCGTATTTTCCAAACTTAAACTGACGATAGCTTGTCCGCTTAGAGTCTGCATTGTAGCACCTGCACTCCATTGCCACAGCCAAATCATCAGCACGCCTGAATGCACTTACAAACAGCGGAATAAGTATCGGAATCATAGCTTTGATTCTTTTTAGCGGGTTTTTGTTTTCAAAATCCGCACCGCGTGATGTCTGTGCCTTGATTATTTTATCGGTTTCGTCTATTAGAGTGGGAATGAATCTAAGGGCAATGCTTATCATCATTACAAATACGGAAATAGGTATTCCGATTTTTTTCAGCGGTGCAAGGAGAAGTTCCAGTCCGCCTGTCATAACCGTAGGTGTCGTTGTAAGAGTAAGCACAGATGAACCAATAATAAGAAGAATTATTCTTACCGCCATTTTGGAAGCCATAAATATTCCCTCTTTTGTTATTTTAAGGAAACCGTATCTAAGCATTTCTTCCCCGGGGGTCATAAAAAGATTCAAAAGTGCAGTTATTATAACAAGTAACAGAATCGGTTTAAGTCCCTTTAACATAAATTTTAACGGAATATTTGAAAGGGAAATTATGAGTGCTGTCAGAAGCAGTATTGCGGTGTAGGCATATATCCCGTCTACTAAAAACAATGTCACCATATAAAATACCGTAAAAAGTATTTTAGTCCTCGGGTCCATTTTGTGAATCGGGGACTCTGTATCGTAATACTGTCCAAGTGTTATATCACGAATCATTTTGCTACCCCCAATTCAGTTAATATGGCAGAAACAGCATCCTCAACAGTAAATATATTGTCTGGAAGTGACATTCCGTTCTCTTTCAGCAATTTAATAATTTCAGTAATTTCAGGCAATTCAAGTCCGCATTTTTCAAGAATATCTGTATCGGAAAAAATTTCTGACACATTGCCGTCTTTAATCTTTTCACCGTTTTTTAATAAAATTATTCTGTCTGTATGCTGTGCAAGGTCCTCCATACTGTGGGAAATCAGAACTATTGTTGTTTTTCTTTCTTTTCTGATTTTATGAAGCTCGGAAAGAAGCTTTTCTCTTCCAACAGGGTCAAGACCTGCAGCAGGCTCGTCAAGAATCAAAATTTCAGGTTGGGTTGCAAGAACGCCTGCAATTGCAACACGCCTTTTTTGTCCGCCCGAAAGCTCAAAAGGAGATTTTTCAAATAATTCTTCTTTTAAATTTGCAAGCTTTGCACTGTTTCTTACCACTGCATCAACCTCAGTGTCCGACAAGCCTGCATTTTTAGGGCCAAAAGCTATATCCTTGTAAACAGTTTCCTCAAAAAGCTGATGCTCGGGATACTGAAACACGATTCCTACTTTTTTTCTTAATTCACGGGCAGCAAGCTTATAATCTTCAATTTCGTTTCCGTCGACAATTATTTTTCCACTTGACGGCAAAATAAGTCCTGACAAGATTTGTGCAACGGTAGTCTTTCCGCTTCCCGTATGCCCAGCAATGCCGATAAATTCGCCTTTTTCTATTTTTATGTCTATATTCTGAACAGCCGTGGTGTTTTCACTGCTGTTTGCCGTATAGGAATATGAAACATTCTTTAACTCAATCATAGCTTTTTCCTTTGATTCAATATCTCTTTAACACAATCTGCAGGTGTTAATACACCCTCCGAAATTTCTACTCCGTTTTTTCTGAGACTATGGGCAAGTGATGTTGCCTGAGGAACATTAAGTCCCAACTCCACAAGCTCTTCCTCGTGTAAAAAAACTTTGTCCGGAGTATCGTCAAACACTACCCCGCCCTTATCCAGTACTATAACCCGGTCTGCCATAGCTGCCTCATTCATATAGTGAGTAATCAGGACAATGGTTATATTCTTATCCTTATTAAGAGTCAGGATTGTATCCATAACCTCCCGCCTGCCTCTTGGGTCAAGCATTGCAGTAGGCTCGTCAAGGATAATACACTTGGGCTGCATTGCAAGAATACCTGCAATTGCCACCCTCTGTTTTTGTCCGCCTGAAAGCAGATGAGGTGCTTTTTTGCGGTAGTCATACATATTTACAGCAATAAGAGCGTCTTTTACACGTCTGTGCATTTCTTCGTATTCTACGCCCAGGTTTTCAAGTCCGAAAGCAACATCTTCCTCCACAATGGTTGCAACAATCTGATTGTCAGGATTCTGAAAAACCATTCCTGCACATTTACGTAATTCAAAAAGCTTTTCCTCATCCTTAGAATCAATACCGCAAACGGTAACACTACCTCCGCTCGGCAGAAGAATTGCGTTGAGGTGCTTTGCAAATGTACTTTTTCCGCTGCCGTTACGTCCTATTATTGCCGTAAAGCTACCCTCTTCAATATCAATATTCAGTCCCTTTAAAACAACCTTTTCCTTTATATCGTTCTTGTATGAAAAAGTCAGGTTGTCTGTTTTAATAATGCTCATAAAATCATTCCGTTATTTTTCCCACCTGCAGGTTGCTCCGCAAGGAAGCACCATATCAGATGATGTTATTTTTAATCCAATTTCACTTGATTGTGTTTTTCCCTCGGGAAGACACATTTTCATCAGGTTAATAAGCACCGTGGGTGCTAATCCCGTTGTGTAAGAATTTATTATGAAGAATAAGGGGTCGTCACTTAAAAGAAGTGTACATCTCCTCACAAATTGGCAGATAGAGTCTTCAATCTTCCAAACCTCTCCGCCTGGGCCTCTTCCGTATGAGGGAGGGTCCATCAGGATTGCATCGTACTTGTTTCCACGCCTGATTTCACGCTCAACAAATTTCATACAGTCGTCAACAAGATACCTTATAGGAGCATCCTGCAAACCGCTTAACTTAGCATTTTCCTTTGCCCACTGCACCATTCCCTTTGATGCATCCACGTGAGTAACCGCCGCCCCTGCTTTGGCACAGGCAACGGTAGCACCGCCCGTATATGCAAAAAGATTAAGTACCTTTGCACCTTTACGGGCAGAGATTTTGTCCATCATATAATCCCAGTTTACTGCCTGTTCGGGGAAAAGTCCCGTATGCTTGAAGCCCATAGGCTTTATATTAAAGGCTAAGTTTTTATAACGCACAACCCATTGCTCGGGAATCTGTTTTCTGTACTCCCACTTTCCTCCTCCGCTTGAGGAACGATGATAGTGTGCATCCGCCGTTTTCCAGAGTTCGGGAGAAGCCTTCGTATCCCATATTACCTGTGGGTCAGGTCTGCAAAGGACAACATCACCCCAACGCTCAAGTTTTTCTCCATTGGCAGTATCTATACATTCATAATCTTTCCATTCATCTGCAACCCACATAATCAACCCTCATAACTGTCAAAATCAAATTTTTCGGAAAATACAAAACCTACAAGTCCCGGTCCGCCGTGGCACCCAATTACCGCACCGATACGATATTCTATAAACTTAACATCGGTAAATGCCGAACTAAGCTCTTCTTTCAGCTCCTTTGCCTTATCGCCGCAGGCACTATTTACAACATACACACTTCTGCCGGAAAGGTCGTATCCGTCATCTTTTGCCTTTTCTACAAGCTTTTTCAAAATACGCTTGCTTCCGCGAAGCTTACCGTCCTGAACAACCAATCCGTCTTTTATAGCCAATACCGGCTTTATATCCAGCATATTTGCGAGAACAAGTGTTGCTGTATTAATTCTTCCGCCTTTCTTAAGGTGGAGAAGGTCATCAACGAGGAAGTATGCTTTCATACTCCTTGTAGCCTCGGTAATGTACGAAACTATTTCATCCTTGCCCTTTCCTTCTGCAAGCATCTTTGCCGCCTTTATTACAGCACCGCCGTAAATACAGGAATATCCGAGGGTATCGATTACGATAATTTCTCCACCACGCTTATCCATTACTTCCTGTGCAGACATTACTGCATTCTGATACATACCGCTGCCCTTTGAGGAAATAGGAACAACAATTAATGTGTCATATCCCTGGTCATACGCTTCATTGTATGCATCTATAAACTGTATAGGGGTAACCTGTGCAGTTTTGGGTACGGGAGCATCCTTATCGGAAAGCTTTTCATAAAATTCCTCTTTTCCCATATCCATTCCTTCTCTGTAATAGGTTTCCCCGTCAAAGGTAAAGGAAATCGGAAGCATAGTGATATTCAGCTTTTCTGCAGTTTCGATTGAAATATCGCTTCCGCTGTCTGTGATAAGTTTAATCTTTGTCATAGTCAACATCCTCTCTGAATTGTTGTATTTCAGGTTCTTCATTTTTTTGTCCGTCTATTGTGATACCTTTTACAGTCATTTCATACTGCGCTTTAAAGAGCTTTGCATAAATGCCGTCTTTTTTCAAGAGTTCATTATGAGTGCCTGTTTCCGCAATACGTCCGTTATCAAAAACAAACAAGCGGTCGGCATTCTTTAGTGTGGATAGTCTGTGAGCTATTGCAATAACTGTTTTGCCATTTGTTATGTTTTCGAGGGCGCTTTGAATCTTAGCCTCGGTTTCCGTATCCACCGATGCGGTAGCCTCGTCCAGAATCAGAATTTTCGGATTTGAAAGTATCGCTCTGGCAATTGAGATTCTCTGTCTTTCTCCACCCGAAAGTCTGTGCCCTTTCTCGCCGACATAAGTATTATATGCATCGGGAAGCGACATTATAAAATCGTGTGCATTGGCTTTTTTTGAAGCCTCTATTAAGTCCTCCAATGATGCATCAGGATTGGAGTAGGCTATGTTTTCGAGAATAGTGCCACTGAAGAGGTAGCTTTCCTGAAGCACCACTCCGAGAATTTCTTTGAAAGATGCTTCATCGTAACGGGATAAATCCTCTCCATCAAGCAGGATTTTTCCGTTATTGGGGTTATAGAGCTTCATAACAAGGTTAATGAAAGTACTCTTTCCTGCTCCGCTATGTCCAACAAGCCCTATCATTTCACCTTTATTGATATGCACACTGATGTTTCTCAGTACTTTTCTGTAGCTTTTGTAACCGAAGGACACTTTTTGAAAATCAATATCTCCCTCAACCGAGGATGTACTGATTTTATTTTCCGTATCCTCCTCAATTACCTCATCAAGCACCTCAAAAACACGTTGAGTGCTTACCATAGCCATTGTAAAATGCCTCGGAAGCATACCGAACCACTCGAGTTTGCTGTAAAGGTAGCTTCCGTATGAGGAAAACTGAACAAGCTCACCAAGGCTCATATTATTTCCTAGCACCTGACTTCCTCCGTAGAGAAGAACAAAATAACTACCAAAGCTCATCAAAAACCTTATAAGCGGAAATACAGTATAAACATATTTTTCGTTTCGGCAGGTTACATTCCGTACAGTATCTGCAGTTTTCTTGAAACGCTCTATTTCATCATTTTCTTTTCCGAAAACCTTTACAAGCTTGATTCCGTTAAGAACCTCCGTCAATCGGTTTGTAAGTGTGTCCATCTTTTTCCACTGCTTCATATACCGACTTCGTATGCTGTATCTTATTTTGTTTATCAGGAAAATAACAATCGGCATAGGAACAAAAATCAAAAGTGCCATTTTCACATTGAGAGAAAAGGTTATTATCCCTATTGCAAGAAACAATATGATTTCGTTAACTGACGCTATCAGAATGTCCTGAATGAAAACCTGAATACGGTGAGTGTCGTTATTGATTCTCTGCACCAAATCCCCCGTCTTCTTTTTTTCGATGTATCCGAGGGGCATCTTCTGCAGTTTTTCATAAATAAAGTTTCTGAGGTCAAAAACAAGCAGATTGCTGGATTTTACTGATACAATATCTTTTATTATTTGTACTGCAAATGTAACTGCCGTACATAAAAGCATCAATCCGACTATCAAGAGCAGTGTTTCAGTATTTATGTTCTCAGGAGAAGTTAAAACATCATTTATGAGATATTTTGAAAGAACTGGGGAAATTACCGTAACGGCACTTGAAACCCAGAAGAGGATGAACAAAGCAAGATACATCCACTTATAAGGAAGTGCCAGTTTCCAGAGTCTTTTCAGCATTTTAAATTTATCGGTACACTCAGGGCATACTGATGTATTGGGTATAAAAGGTTTTCCGCAATGGGGACAAACCTTTTCCTTTTCAAAGGCAGTTTCGTTTACAGAAACAAAATCCCCCGATATTATATCGTTTATAACATCGGCTATCGCGTTAAACTCCTCAATATACTCCATTGAAAACCTTGCAAGAAACTTTCTTCCCGACAAGGTATCCGCTTCAAGTATTCCGCTTCCGTTGTATTCTACACAAAATACTTTATCAATAGATTTTATGTTTTCAACAAGAGAAATACTGCCGTTTTCAATGACGCAAATTTTATCTTCGCTTACTGCAAAGAAGCCGTCTGTATATACGCCCTTGTCTGACAAATCAAACTCTGTGGAAATAAGGATTTCTTCACCGTCAAACACACGGCAAATAAGTTCACTGTATTTTTTTATTAATGCCGTATTTTGCATTGTGAAGCTCTCCTTTCTTTTTTTAAATCCAGATTTCCAGTACCTTTAATTCCTTGTCCTTTAAAAGAGTAATGTCGGGTATACAAAATCTGTTTCCGTACACATCTGTAAGCATTACTCTATTTTTACCGACAGTTCTTATATTACTGCTCATATCGGTTACTGTAAAATTACGCTTTCCTGCATTTGTGATAACCTCAAAAGAAATATTTCCAAATTCCTCTTTAATATTTTCTATCTCAGTTATATCGGGCATAAAGTAACGCTTTTTGAGTTCAATATTAAGAAGCTCTCTTTGTTTTTGAGGGAGGTCTGCAAGGTTTCGTATAATCCCAAGCTCGTTTTCAGAGTCCTCCCTTAAATGGTTTTCGGGCCTTATGGAAATATATTCTTCATCAAACTGAAATGGAAACATTCTGCTGACACCAACACGTCCCAAATCAGTTTCCTTATATAGAAGGCACAATAATCCGCCTTCGGAAATATAAAATTCCAAATCCTGAGGATTGATATAATTAAGCATATTAATTCTCATCTTCCTTTCCAAATGACAACGCATCAAGCTGCATATGAGCCATTTTAGAATAGATGCCGTTTTCCTTTTCAAACAGTTCCTCATGGGTGCCTGTTTCAACAATTTTTCCGTTTTCAACCACGATTAACCTATCCGCATTTTTAAGTGTTGAAAATCTATGAGCAATGGCTATTGTAGTACGGTTTTTAACCAGAAGCTCCATTGCCTCCTGAATCTTCTGCTCTGTATTTGTGTCAAGTGATGATGTAGCTTCATCAAAAATCAGGATTGCAGGATTCATAAGAATTGCACGGGCAATGCTTATCCTTTGCTTCTCGCCGCCCGACAAATCTGTACCGTCTTTCCCGATAAGGGTTTCATAACCGTCAGGCAGATTCAATATAAACTCGTGTGCGTGAGCTTTTTTTGCAGCATCAATGATGTCATCCATAGATGCTTCGGGTTTTCCGTATGAAATGTTCTCTGCCACCGTTCCCGAAAACAGAAATGTATTCTGGAGTACTATTCCTATATTTTTATGCAGGCTTTCAAAGCTGATGTCCTTAATATTAACTCCGTCAATGAGAACTTCACCGTCATTTACATCATAAAGACGTGTTATAATATTTGTAATTGTACTCTTTCCTGCACCGCTGTGTCCGACAAGTCCTATCATTTCACCCTGATTGACCTTAAAAGACACATTCTTAAGCACCTGCTTGTTAGGCTCGTAGGAAAAGCTGACATTTCTAAGCTCCACCTCACCTTTAAACCGTTCTATGTTAACGGGATTTTCTGCTTCGACAATATCAGGTTTTCTGTCTATAACCTCAAAGATACGCTGGGCACTGTTCATACAGCTTGTCCACCAATCAAAGGTCTTTACCATAAAATTAACCGGTGCATACAAAAGAGAAAGGTAGCCTACAAAGCTCATAAGCTCGCCAAAGGTCAGACTGCCGTTTAAAATCTGTGCACCGCCCAACGCCCATACAGTGAGTCCGCCAAGAGACATAATCCAGCTGAGAAGCGGAAATACCTTTGCCGAGGCAACGCCCTCTCTTATTCTGTTGTCGCACAGAGCTTTGCTGACTGTGTTGAAACGACGGATTTCTCTGTCCTCTTTGCCAAATGCCTTTACAACCCTTACTCCCTGAAGATTATCATTTATGAGGGAATTTACAGATGAGGATTTTCTCCATGTATGCCATTTAAGTTTTTTAAACTTTCGCGTTGATTTTTTTATAATAAGAGCAATCAACGGAACAGGGACCAATACGGCAACAGACAGAACAGGGTTAACGATAAAAAGGAAAAGTCCTACCGCCATAATGGTTGCACCGTTAATCACAAAATGCGGAAGTCCGTCATTTAAGAAATACTGAATATCCAATGCATCGCTGTTGATTCTGTTCATAAGATTTCCCGTACGTTTGGAGGAAAAGAATTTCATTCCCAGCTTTTGCATAGATGAGAACACTTCTGTTTTGATGTCGTAAATAATATTACCTGAAAGCTCCGCCCCGACTCTTCCGAGGAAAACTGCAAGTAAAACACTTATTAAAGTAATCCCTGCCAGAATGCTGACAAGAGGAAGTATCTGTCCGTAAAGTTTTCCACCCTCTGTAAGCACCTCATCATAAAGAACTGTTCCCGTAAGGTAAGGTGGAAGAAGATTTATAAGAGTTGTGAATATGATTATAGAAACCATCATAACGAGATGTTTTTTATATCGGGGTACGTAGGACAATACTCTGAAAAACAGTTTCTTACGTCCCCTATTTATAAACTGAAAATCGGGATTGTTTTCAAATTTTTCGTTTATTTCGGTTTCGCCTTTAATCAATTTTAAAACAATGGCAGAAAATCTTTCTATTTCAGCGGAAACACTCAATGTAAAATGAGCTATTGAAATATCCCCTGTCTGAGTAGAGATAAAAAGCTCGCCAGATGAAACATAATTTTCAGAAAAAACATCAATAATTTCCGAGTACGGCTTTTTCAGGAAGCTTCCGTCATCACTAATTACACAAAGGGAGTCATTCAATGCATAAACAACTGTTTTGCCGTATGAACCGGGTTTTGCCAAATCCGTTATTACATATGCTTTTACATCGTCAGCGGCAATACCGTGCTGTATTAATTTTTGGGATACAAGTTCAAAGTTTATATCATTTTTCTTACCCAAAACTGCCGCCTCCTTTCAAAAATGCATACCCGTATAATTATATACTTTTTTTACAATAAATGCAATATATTTATATAATATATTAAATAAAAATACTGCGAGTTGCCCTCGCAGTATTTTTATCACTGTATAAACATTGCATCACCGAAGCTAAAAAATCTGTAATCAGATGCTACGGCGTGATTATACGCATTCATAATATTATCTTTTCCTGCCAATGCACTGACAAGCATAACCAATGTTGATTTGGGTAAATGGAAGTTTGTTATAAGTGCATCTGTGATTTTAAACTCATACCCCGGATAAATAAAAATATCTGTTTCCCCGCTTTTCGCAAATATTTTTCCGTTCTCCGACGCACTTTCAACAGTTCTGCAGCTTGTAGTTCCTACGCATATTACCCTGCCGCCGTTTTTCTTGGTTCCATTTATGATATTGGCAGCTTCCTCTGTCACTATATAGTGTTCTGAATGCATCTTGTGTTTTGTAACATCACTTACCTTTACAGGTCTAAATGTTCCAAGTCCGACATGGAGTGTTAAGTGTGCAAGCTTTACACCCATTTTTTCTATTTCAGCCAGTAGTTCATTTGTAAAGTGAAGTCCTGCCGTAGGTGCAGCCGCGCTTCCGTCATATCTGGAATAAACGGTCTGGTAACGCTCTTTATCACGAAGTTTTTCTTTAATGTAATGCGGAAGCGGCATCTCACCAAGCTCCTCCAAAACATTTTCAAAAACACCATCATAAATAAATTTTACACGTCTGTTTCCGCCTTCAAGGATTTCAAGAATTTCAGCCTGAAGCTTTCCTCCACCAAATTCGAATACAGCACCCGGCTTTGCCTTTCTTCCCGGTTTTAGTGCAACCTCCCACTCGTCGGTGGAGAATCTATGCAAAAGTAGAAATTCAATAGCTCCCCCGCTCTCTTTTTTTGCACCGTACAGTCTTGCAGGTATAACACGTGTATTGTTTAAAACAAGACAATCGCCTTTTCTCAAAAATGATGTTATATTTTTAAAAATTTCGTCACGGTATTCACCCGTATTTTTATCAAGAACTAAAAGCTTGGAAGCAGTCCTGTCCTCAAGTGGAGTTTGTGCTATTTTTTCTTCAGGTAAATAGTAGTCAAATTCTTCTGTGTTCATCTGTTACTCCAATTCTATATCAGTAAAATAATGATGCAATATCTGGTCGTATGTAAAGCCGTTTTCTGCCATTCCGCGTGCTCCCCACTGACTCATACCTACTCCGTGACCGTATCCGCCACCCGTTATAATATAGTTTTCTGAGCCGTATGTATCAGTATTTATCTGGCACAATTCTCCGTTTTTTCCGATTGCAGTATAGCTTGATACTGCAGATGTACCGTTTGCCGAAAGAGCATAAAGGCTATTTCCCGCTTGTCCTGAGGTTGTGACTATGCTTACATCTCCCTCACCGCGTATGGAAAATTTTTGGCTGTACAGGGAAAGAATTGTTCTGCATTTTTCACGTTTCACACTATATGTACCCTCACTTCCGTGAAAGGTCATTTCCAAAACACGTCCTGTATCTGAAACGCTGTCAATTGTTATTTTGTTAAGAGAGCCGATAGAAGCACCTGCATTTATAAGCTTTTCCTCTATCTGCGATTTTGAAAGCGTAACGGTCCAATTGTATCTTGATGCTTTTTCGGGATTTTCATAAGTATCCTCAACCGAACGGAGGTATCCGTATTTTGAGCCCCATACATTTTCTACATCTTCCGTTGCACCTCCGCTTGTTGCAAAAAAGAACAATCCGACAAGCTTTCCGTTATATGTGGCAACAATTCCGCTTGTTTCCGCTACCGCTTGCCTTGTATTAGGATGCTCACTCTTTACACCGCCGTAAACCTGACAATGGGTGGTCGTACACACATCAAATCCATATGTTTTATGCGCACTTTCTCTTGTTAAAACAAAGTTTCTGGCACATACTGCCTGAGCTTTAAGAGCTTCCATAGGCCAGGTATAACTCATTTCTTTTCCAAGGACACTTGACACATATTCGTCGATGCCGACATAATTTATTACAAGAAGCTCTCCGTTTGACATACGCTCTGCAAGAATGTATCCACGGTATTCAACGCCGTCGCATATTACTGTACCTCCGTTTGCAGGGCAAAAGGAGATTTTACTTATTCCGCTTGCATCTAATTTATTCCACGAGGCAAAGCCGGTGGCACCCATTTCGACATTTATTGCTTCCGAAGGTTGTGAAGTGTAAAGTACCGTTCCTGTCAAATAGTCAATAACATTTATACCTTCTGTTGAAGAAATGGTTAACGAAGTGCCTGCATTTGTGCCGAATTTTATGCCTACACTTACCTCATCTTTATATTCTGCACCCTCAGCACAAAAGCATACCGAAAGCACAAGAGTAAATAACAAAACTAACATTATGTACTTAATTTTTTTCACCTGAATACCTCCTTTTTATGAAAAAACAGAAGTTCACTATGTATAATAATACTATTTTCGACGCAAATCAAGAAAAACCTTTATTTTTTAATGCTTTTGTTCTAAAAAAATTGACATACAGCAAAAATAATGTTAAAATAAATGGTGGTGTTTTAGTACGTGTATAACATTGAAAGGAATGATTTTATATGAAGAAATTGAATGTAGCCGTGGTAGGTGCAACAGGTATGGTTGGAAGAACCTTCCTCAAGGTACTTGAAGAGGAAAAACTCCCTGTTGAAAACTATTACCTTTTTGCATCCGCACGCAGTGCAGGTTCAAAAGTAGAATTTATGGGTAAGGAATATACTGTTGAAGAGCTTAATGAAAACTCTTTCGACAGAGGTATCGATATTGCACTTTTCAGTGCAGGCGGCTCTATAAGCGAGAAGTTTGCTCCTATTGCAGCTTCTAAGGGTTGTGTTGTTATCGATAACTCAAGCGCATGGAGAATGAATCCTGAGGTTCCGCTTGTTGTTCCCGAAGTAAACCCCGAAGATATAAAGTGGAACAAGGGTATTATTGCAAACCCCAACTGTTCAACAATTCAGGCAATGGTTGCACTTAAGCCCCTTGATGTAAAGTACAAAATCAAAAGAGTAATTTATTCTACATATCAGGCTGTTTCCGGTGCAGGTATGGGCGGCTGGAGTGACCTTGAAAACGGTCTTAAGGGCGAGGCTCCCAAGAAGTTCCCCCATCCCATTGCAAACAACTGTCTTCCCCACATTGATGTATTTCTTCCCAACGGCTACACTAAGGAAGAAATGAAGATGGTTGACGAAACAAAGAAAATTCTCGGCCGTGACGATATCAGAATTACAGCAACAACTGTTCGTGTTCCCGTATTCAATAGCCACAGTGAATCAATCAATCTTGAATTTGAAAATGCATTCGAGCTTTCTGAACTCGTTGAAACACTTAAAAATGCACCCGGTATCGTTGTGCAGGATGATACAGCAAACAATGTTTACCCCATGGCAATTACAGCTACCGGTACAAATGATACATATGTTGGAAGAATCCGCCGTGATGAAAGCGTTGAAAATGGTGTAAACCTTTGGGTTGTTGCAGATAACATCCGTAAGGGTGCTGCTGCAAACGCTGTTCAGATTGCAAAAAAGCTTATCGAGTATATGAATGACTAATTAGGAGGTATTATCAAATGAGAACAAAATCAGTATTCACAGGTTCCTGCTGTGCAATAATAACACCATTTGATAAGAACGGAGACATAAACTTCCCCGCACTTAAAGAAATTGTTGAGTTTCAGGTAGTAAACGGCACTGATTGTATCTGCGCCTGCGGTACTACCGGTGAAGCGTCTACAATGAACGACAAGGAGCATCTTTCCGTTATTGAATTTATTGTAAACACAGTAAACGGAAGAATCCCCGTAATCGCAGGCACAGGCTCAAACGATACAAGACACGGTCTTGAGCTTTGTAAAAACGCCTGTGCACTTGGCGTAGACGGACTTCTGGTGGTTACACCTTACTATAACAAAACCTCACAGAGAGGTCTTGTTCACCACTATAATACTATAGCAGACAGCGTTGATAAGCCTATCATTATCTACAATGTTCCCGGAAGAACGGGCTGCAATGTTGCACCCACAACATTAAAAACACTTGCAGAGCATCCTAATATTGCAGGTATCAAGGAAGCTTCGGGAAATATGGCACAGGTTGTTGAAATGATGTCACTTTGTGCTGACAAGATTGATTTTTATTCCGGTAATGACGAAATTAACATTCCCATTATGGCTATGGGTGGTTCCGGTGCAATTTCAGTTCTTGCCAATGTTGCTCCCACACAGACACATAATATGATTAAATATGCACTTGACGGTGATTATAAGAACGCATCTAAAATGCAGATGGAAGCACTTGACCTTATAAATTCACTTTTCTGTGAGGTTAATCCTATTCCCGTAAAAGAAGGTATGAATTTACTCGGATTTGATGCAGGTTATACAAGACTTCCTCTTTATGAAATGGCTCCTGAGAACGTTGAAAGACTCAGAAAGTCAATGGAAAACTACGGATTGATTAAATAATTTCGTTATAAAACTCATAATCGTGCCGTAAAATATAATACGGCACGATTATTAAATTTCGAGGTGAAGCATATGATAAGAATAGCATTGGTTGGTATAAACGGAAAAATGGGACAAGTAATCTGCAGAATACTTGATTCTCATGACTTAGCAGAAATTGTTTGCGGTGTTGATATTAACAAAGAGGAAAAGAACGGTGTCCCCGTGTACGGAGCACTCAGTGAGGCAAAAGAGGAAATTGATGTAATTATCGATTTTTCCCATCCCTCTTCCCTTGATTCAACACTTTTATATGCAACAGAGAATAAAAAGGCTCTTGTTCTTGCTACAACAGGGCTATCCGCCGAGCAGATTGATTCTGTAAATGAAGCAGCAAAGGTAACTCCCGTATTTTTCAGTGCAAATATGTCTTTGGGTGTTAATCTTTTGATTGAGCTTGCAAAAAAGGCAACTGCATTGCTTCAGGATAATTTTGATATTGAAATTATCGAAAAGCACCATAATCAGAAAATAGATGCTCCAAGCGGTACTGCACTGGCTATTGCAGATGCAATAAATGACACCTGCAGTAAATCCAATGAATATGTTTACGACAGGCATAGCACACGCAAGAAGAGAAGCAAGAATGAAATCGGAATACACTCATTACGCGGTGGTACAATTGTAGGAGAACATAGCGTTATATTTGCAGGCAATGACGAGATAATAGAGCTGAAGCATACTGCAACAAGCAAGGAAATCTTTGCAGTAGGTGCTGTTAAAGCCGCCCTGTTCATTTTCGGTAAAGCTGCAGGTATGTATAATATGGGACATCTTATTGAGGGGAATTGTTGACAATGAAAAGAACATCTTTAAAGGACCGTATCCTTCCCGACTACACAAAGGGTGAAGAGCTTTCAAATATGATAACACATATAGTCGGCGGAGTATTGGGTGTTATATACCTGATTCTGTGCGTTGTTATATCTGTTATTCACAATAACATATACGGTATTGTCAGCTCGGCAATTTACGGGGTATCGGTAATAACACTTTTCACAATGTCTAGTATCTATCACGGACTTAAACAGGGAATGGCAAAAAAGGTATTTCAGGTTATTGACCACTGTACCATATACATTATGATTGCAGGAACTTACACACCGATTGTGCTTTCGGCAATGCGTCCTATATCACCCGTTGAGTCCTGGATTCTGTTTGGAATTGTATGGGCAGTAACGGCAATTGCTATGGTATTTACGGCAATTGACCATAACAAGTTCAAGGCATTCTCAATGGCTTGTTATCTTGGTCTTGGCTGGTGTATTATAGCTTTCTGGGACACTACCTATAAGGCAATTGGTTTTCAGGGAGCTGTGTACCTTGCTTTAGGCGGTGTACTATATACGATAGGTGCAGTTTTGTACGGATTGGGCAAAAGAAAAAGATATGTTCATACACTTTTTCATATCTTTGTTGACCTTGCGAGTTTAATGCACTTTTTCTGTATTTTCTTTTACGTGCTCTAAAAAAACAGTTGATTCTACAAGTTAGAATCAACTGTTTTTTCTGTTATTCTATTTCTGTATCTGTCACTTCTTCAAGTGTACCTGTTTCAAAAACCTTTTCAAATTCGGCTGCATCAAGCTTTTCATATTCAACAAGAGCTTTAGCGACATTGTCAAGCTTATCTCTGTTGTCTGTGAGAAGCTTTTCGCACTTCTCGTAACATTCATCAATTATGCGTTTGATTTCCTCATCAATAACAGCCGCAACACTTTCACTGTAATTTCTTCCCTGAGAAAAATCTCTTCCGAGGAAAACCTCATGGTCTTCAGCATTAAAAGTAACATATCCGAGCTTCTCACTCATACCGTATTGCATAACCATTTTCCTTGCGGTCTGAGTTGCCCTTTCAAGGTCGTTTGAAGCACCGGTATTAATATCGTCAAAAACAATCTTCTCAGCTGCACGGCCTGCAAGCATCATAATTATATCCTCGAGCATTTCATTCTTGGAAATATAGCTCTTATCCGTATCAGGAAGGCTTAAAGTAAATCCGCCTGCCCTGCCGCGGGGAATAATCGAAACCTGATGTACATTATCCTGCGTAGGAAGAAGCTTTGCCGCAACTGCATGACCAGCTTCGTGGTATGCGGTTTTTTCTTTGTTATCCTTTTCGTGCTTACGGTTCTTCTTTTCAGGTCCCATAATTACCTTGAGGATTGCTTCATCAATTTCGTCCTGTTCAATTATCTTCTTATTTCTTCTTGCACTTAAAATTGCAGCTTCGTTAAGAAGATTTTCAAGGTCTGCACCCGTAAATCCATAGGTGGATTTTGATACAGTTTCAAGAGAAACGCTATCAGAAAGAGGCTTGTTTTTAGAATGAACCTTTAAAATTTCCACTCTGCCCTTCTGGTCGGGGTAGTTAACAACTACCTGTCTGTCAAATCTTCCCGGTCTTAAAAGAGCAGGGTCAAGGATGTCAGGTCTGTTGGTAGCTGCTATCATAATGATACCTTCGTTAGTTCCAAAGCCGTCCATTTCTACAAGAAGCTGATTAAGGGTTTGCTCTCGTTCATCGTGACCGCCGCCAAGTCCTGCGCCACGCTGTCTGCCGACCGCGTCAATTTCGTCTATAAAGATGATTGCAGGGAGATTCTTTCTTGCCTGTTCAAAAAGGTCTCTTACACGGCTTGCACCGACACCTACAAACATTTCCACGAAATCCGAACCTGAAATTGAGAAGAACGGAACGCCTGCTTCACCTGCAACTGCTTTTGCAAGCAGAGTTTTACCTGTTCCGGGAGGGCCTACAAGAAGTACTCCCTTGGGGATTCTTGCACCGAGTTCAATAAATTTCTTGGGGTCTTTAAGAAACTCAACTACTTCCTCAAGCTCTTTCTTTTCTTCGTCGGCACCGGCTACCTGCTCAAAGGTTACTTTACTGTCCGCGGCAGATTTTGCCTTGGACTTACCAAAGTTTCCTATACCGTGACCGCCGGTTTGTGAACGCATAAAGGAAAATATAAAAATCCCCATAATTAAAAACATAAGTATCGTCGGAAGAAGTGATACCCACCAGGAAATCTCCTCGGGGGCAGGAACTTCCGTATTTTCCAGAACGCCGTCTTTAATCTGCTGTTCAATTTCATCACCAAGTATTGTCAATAATACTATCTGATTAACCTCGACCTTGTATTCCTTACCGTCAATGGTTGCAATAGTCGTAGTATCACCGATTTCCATAGATGTAACTTTTTCTTCCTTAACAGCTTTTACAAGGTCTGAAAAGGATGTTACACCTGAATCGGGCTTTTGCTGAGAAAACATCATCAAGAGTATTATTACAATTGGTAAAATTATATAAAAGCTTATACTTCTGAAACTCTTTTTCAAAGCAATACCTCCTTACTTATTTCATTATATTTAAGGAAACAGAATTTATCAATTCTTTTCACATATTATTCATAATATTCTTTCTTTAGTACACCTACAAACGGATACTGTCTGTACTTATAATCAAAGTCCAGTCCGTAGCCGACTACAAATTCGTCGGGAACTTCAAAACCAACATACTTAACATCTATATCCACGACTCTGCGTGACGGCTTATTAAGGAAGGTACACAGCTCGACGCTTTTTGCACCTTTGTTAAGCAAATATTCCTTGATTTTTTTCAGGGTTCTTCCCGAGTCGATAATATCCTCAACAATTATTATGTCCTTTCCTACAGGATCAAAACCTTTTCCTGTATGAATCTCTACATCACCCGAAGAAACTGTATCAGAGCCATAGCTTGAAGCAAATATAAAAGATATGCCGACAGGTATTGATACTGCACGCATAAGGTCAGATGCAAACATAAAGCTTCCGCTTAAAACAGAAAGCATAAGAGGCTCCTTATCACGGTAGTCTTTATCAATAGATGCTGCCATTTCCTTAATTTTTAATGTAATCTCCTCCTCGGATATGAGGACTTTTTCAATGGGGTCGTTGATATTTGCCATAATGTACTTTTCCTTTCTTTAAGTGTTATCTTCTGTATAATCAATTAAAAGGTATTTCTTTGTATTTTTATCAGGTGTATAGGAGGGAGATTGCCTCAGTCCGCACAGAAAAATAATTTCATTTTCTTTCAAAATAAGCGGAACAAAATCACGTTTTGCCCTCTCAATTTTTTCATCGGAAAATATGTCGCTAATTTTCTTTGTACCGTTCATTCCCTTTAGCTTCATTCTGTCGCCTTTTTTTCTGAATCTTATTTTTAAAGGAAATGAGAGCTTATCCGCATCAAATACAGCAGCATTGTTACCTGATTTGGCAGGATGATTGTTAGCAATTTCCACCTTGATGGAGAATTTTTCGTGATTAAAAGAAGTTTCTCCAGTTATCGTAAATTCTTCTGCAACTGCCTTTTCTCTTTTCCTGAGATAAATTCTGTCATAGGACTTCTCTGCATAGGAGTTTGCATTTATGTCAAATTTTTTACCGCTTTCTTTTTCGGTATACTTTATAAAATCTTCTATTTTATCTGCTGTAATTTCTTTCATACCCCAGAGAAACAGCAGATTTGATATAATTCTCCTTTTAACAGGCAATTCATAGCTGTTAAACTCACTTAAAAGAAGATAATTTTTAAATAAACATCTGGATAACGCCATATCAGCAAGAGAATGTAAATACATATCATCCTCGCCGATAAGCTTTGCTGCTGAAACAATCCTCTTTTCCGCATTATTTACAACACTGTTAAGCTCGGGAAAAACTTTAAGCCTGAGCTTATTTCTGGCATATACGGGAAGTGCGTTGGTACTGTCATTACACCACGAAATTCCGTTGCGGATGAGATAATCCTCAATTTCACTACGGCTTATATCCAGAATAGGGCGTATAATATTATCTCTTTTATAGCTTATCCCCGACAGTCCGTGGGCACTGCTTCCTCTTATCAACCTGAAAAGAACGGTTTCCGCATTGTCATTAAGATTATGTGCGGTAGCAATTTTTGCCCCGCCAAGCTCCTTTGAAATTTCATCGAAAAATTCGTAACGGAGGATTCTTCCGCACTCTTCCTCACCGATTTTTCTTGCTTTTGCAATTTCTCTAACATCATATTCTCTGTAAAAGCATTTAACATCTGCGGCTTTACAAACACTCTTGACGAAATTACTGTCATGGTCAGACTCTTCTCCGCGGATAAGGTGATTAACATTCGCAACGTAAACGGTCAGGTTGTAATCATATTTTAATGATTGCATTAAATGCAACAGACAAACAGAATCTGCACCGCCCGATACCGCACATATAACGGTATCTCCGTTTTCAAGAAGGTTATGCTTTTCAATAGTCTTCCTGACCTTTTCAAGAAGCATTTTCGTCAGCTCCTGTTATCCAGATTCATAAACTTTGTATATTCACCGCGCCAAGCAAGATTTATAATTGAACATTCACCTGCACGGTTTTTCGCAAGAATACACTCGACGATATTACCTGCAGATTCCTCTGCGTTTTCTTCGGTAATAGGTCTGCTCAGCATAATTACAATATCGGCATCCTGCTCTATAGAGCCGCTTTCACGAAGGTCACTGAGCATAGGCCGTCTTGAGAGCTTTTCCGAGGAACGGTTAAGCTGAGAGAGGGTTATAACAGGAACATTAAGCTCCTTAGCCATAATCTTTAGTGAACGTGACATTTCACTGACTTCCTGAGCACGGCTCTCCCCTCTTGATTTACTGCTTCCCTGCATAAGCTGAAGATAGTCAATAACAACAAGGCCAAGTCCCTTTTCCATTTTCAGTCTGCGGCATTTTGCTCTTATTTCAGCAACAGTTATACCAGGGGTATCGTCAATATATATGGGTGCAGTAAACAAATCCTTTAACGAATGAGCTATTTTTGTCATATCGGCTGCATCAATGTCACCGACACGAAGCTTTCCAGATTCAACCAAAGATTCGCTGGAAATAACTCTGTTTACAAGCTCATCCTTACTCATTTCAAGAGAGAATATTGCAACCGGTACTTTTTCACGGATTGCTGCATTCTGTGCTATGTTAAGGGCAAAGCTCGTTTTACCAACGCCGGGTCTTGCCGCAAGAATGATAAGGTTACTGTTCTGAAGACCTGCAGTGGCAGCATCCAGCCCTGTAAAGCCCGTTCTTATTCCCGTGATTTTTCCACCGCGTTTTTTTCTTTCCTCCAAGAGAGCGAGGGTTGACTTAACAACTTCTCCTATATGGGACAAGCTCTTATTCCCCTGCTGCTCGCTTATTCTGAACACCAGCTGCTCACTTCTGTCGATAAGCTCAGTTGCCGACAGCTCATCACTCATTCCTGCATCAATAATTTCGCCTGCAGCTTCAATGAGTCTTCGCTGCGTCCTTTTATCGCGGGCTATTTCAATATATTGGTCAAGGTTTTCCTTGGTAAATACGTTTTGTGCTATTTTTGTGATATACGCAATACCACCGACACTATCAAGTCTGTCACCGAGCTTCTCGGAAAGGGTTACCATATCTACTGGAATACCCTCTTCAAAAAGCTTGGATATAGCATTGAACAATGTTTTGTTGGCGGTAGCATAAAAGCACTCCTCGTCAAGCTTATCCATTGCATTAACGAGTGCTTTTTCGTCCAGTATCATATTACCAAGAATCGCCGCTTCTGCCTCAAGATTATATGGCATGGTTCTGCCGATTGGCATATCCATTTACATCACCGTATTTCTCAAATAATTTTCATTAGTTACTTTGCCTGATTTACAACAACTGTAATTTTTGCGGTTATATCGGGGTATACCTTAATTTCAACTGTGGTTTCGCCGATTGTTTTAATTCCGTCGGGAAGTACGATTTTACGCTTATCAATTACGTGATGAAGCTGATATTTTATAGCGTCTGCAACATTCTGATTGGTAATCTTGCCGAAAAGCTTACCGTTATCCCCTGCTTTACCTTCAAGAACAACCTTTGCTCCTTCAAGGCTCTTTGCCATTTCCTTAGCCGCTGCTATTTCCTGCTGTTTATGATACTCAGCCGCTTCATTTTTCCCTTTTATATTATTAAGGACATCTGCAGTAGCAACCTCTGCCATTTTTCTTGGCAAAAGGAAGTTTCTTGCATAACCGTCACTTGCCTCTACTATATCACCTTTTTTACCGTGTCCTTTAACGTCCATTAGAAGTACAACCTTCATATTTACCCAATCCTTTCTCAGTTATTAATTTCGTCTATTGCATCCTTAAGCATCTCACCAACATCGGTAACAGATGTTCCGAGAAGCTGTGCGCCTGCAGTCATCATATGTCCGCCGCCGCCAAGCTTTTCTAAGATAACCTGCACATTTACTTCGCCGAGGGAACGACCGCTGACAATTACAGTACCATCCTCTGCACGTGCCACAACGAAGGATGCTTTAATATCATTGATTTCCAGCATTTCATCAGCTGCCTCAGCAATAATAACGTGAGGAACAACGCCTGAAAAGAGTGATATTGCTATATTATCACCGTAAAGCTGTGCTTCGGTAACGATACACGCCTTTAGCTTATAGTTATCAATTGATTCTCTGAAAAGCTTCTTGACGTGAAGAGTGTCTACGCCTGCTGTTCTAAGATAAGCGGCTGCTTCAAAAGTTCTCACGCCTGTTTTAAAGGTAAAATTCTTAGTATCTACCGCAATACCTGCATAAAGAGCTTCCGCAACAACTGTTGATACAGAAAAATGATTGCTGAAATACTGCATAATCTCTGCCACCATCTCACAAGTTGAAGATGAGAACGGCTCATGATAAACAATGTCAGCATTCTCGATAAAGCTTTCGCTTCTGCGGTGATGGTCGATAACCAGTTTTGTTTTTACCGAATCAATGAGCTCGGGCATTTCTGTATATTCAGGAATATGTGTATCACAGATTACAAGCAAGGTTTTGGGCGTGATATATTCTTTTAATCCCGATTTGCCTATGAACATCTCATCAAGATAATGATTTTCCTCAATCTTCTTCATAAGCATTTTCACGGTGTCGTCCTTGGTAATCAAAAGCACCTTTGCATCTTTTTTGATGTGGTTAGCCATACTTGCAATACCGATTGCAGCACCGATTGCGTCGGCATCACTGTTACGGTGTCCCATAATAAGAACATTGTCGGAATTTTCCATAAGCTCACGAAGGTTACGAGCCATAATACGTGCCTTAACCTTTGTTCTTTTCTCGGTTTCCTTTGAGTTTCCGCCGAAATACCTGAACTTTCCGTCTTCACGGATTACAGCCTGGTCACCGCCCCTGCCGAGAGCCATTTCGAGGGCTTTCTTTGCTGAAATATTATTCTTATTAAGTGTTTCTCCGCCTATTCCTATACCGATACTTATTGTTGGCGGCGTCTTCAAACCTGTGTCAAAGGATTTTACATTATTCAGAATTTCAAATTTAGTATCGACAATACTGTCGAGCTGTTTTTTTGTAAACACACACAAATAACTGTCTTTTTCAAGTTTTTTTACAAGTGCACCCAAATCCTGCATATAACCAATGATATTCTTATCAAGGAGGCTTATAACATCAATTCTTTCTTCGTCGCTGATGCTGTTAATAACCTCATCATAGTTATCTACATTTATATGTGCAACTGCACAGCGTGTATTTTCAAGTTCTTCTCTCAGGGAAACAACTTCTGTAATATTTTCCATATACAGCATAATTGCCGCATGGTCGGCGGATGCTTTTCTTTTTACATTTGCACGGACCTTATAGGTATTGTCACCTGATTTTACAATTACAGGAGTACGTCCGCCGTCTTCATATATTTTTCTGATATTGATTTCGGGAATAAGCTCCGCCACTTTCTTTTCTGAAACAACGGAAAATAACTCCTTAAAAGCAGAGTTATACCATGCAACTGTACCGTCAAGGCGTATTCCTGCAATGGGATTCATGGATTTAAAGAGAGCTTCGTTGTTCTGAAGTTCGTTATCATCACTGGCTGCATCGCTTATATATTCTTTCATCTTCCTGATTCTGACAAAATGCCAAATAGCTTTTTCAAGCAGAATGAGTATTGATGTAATTATAATGATACCTGCAATTACAGGCTGTGATGGAATCAAAAACAATGCGCAAACCATAACAATGACAGCAAATACTGGAGTTGCCGCTTTAGGCATGGAATCAAGCATTTCATTCTTCTGTTTCATGAGGAACACCTTTCTCAATAGATTCTGCAGTTTTCAGCTTTCTGAAATCAGCGAAGCTGTCTATACAGCCTGCTACGGTATATGCTATGGAAACAATGGGGAAAACAACGATTGCACCAACATATATTATCACACGAAAAGCCGTAAACCTTACAATCTTTCGTAAAAAATAATCAACCAAGGAAATACCGGCAAACATAGCAATCATTTGCAGGACAATCATCATATTAAAAAGAACGGCTGTTACTACTTCGCGAAGAACAAGCTTTTCCGAAGCACCTATAAGGACCAAAATAAGAATAACCAACAAAAAAACGATTGTCATTGTTTTTGGAATTTTGATTGTTGAAAAGGAATGTTTCATCCCGACAGGAAGCTTTCTTAACTGTACTGAAACCGACCACATAACCAAATACGCCAGAATCAACGATATTATTATAAATACCGACGGAATCAGCATTGAAACAAAATTATGGGTAAGACTAATTATTTTATTTATTTCAGGAGCTAAAACACCAAGCTCAGCTTCAGGCAGATTTGAAAGAGTCTGATTTACTATATACTTCATTTCTTCGGCAGACGGAACCATCGCCTCCACTACTGACAAACCTCTTGAAGATGCCTGAAATTGGGCGTATAAATATTCAGGGATAAGTATTCCTGCAGTCGCCCAGTACATTCCTAATGAAAATTTCTTTTTATAAAGGTAGCCATATATACACCCAAGTGCGGATAATACTGCCTGCAAACCTATCACAAGAGCGGTTAATTCTCCGCCAGGACCTACACCTGCTCCTATAAGCATAGAAAAGCAAACGGTACATAAGGATGTTGCAAATGACGTCAGCGGTCCAAAGACCATAAATGACATTGCAATGTTATATGAACATGTTATAATAGCCAGTGTCGGAACCCCAAAAATCATAGGGAGTAAGGACACAATAGCCCTTAAAACAACACCGAAATTCAGTCTTTCTTTACGCATATATTGTTCCTCTGTTCTTATCAACGCATAAAAATCCATATTATTTTGTTTATTATACCACAAGGGTATAAATATGTAAAGAATAATTTACCTGTTTTTATTTCAAGAAAGTTGATTTTTCCGTGATGTTGTGATAAAATTGACTTATATTTTTTAAAGAGGTGTTTGAAATGAAACTTCGTGATGGTTATCTGCTTCGTAAAGTTGCAGGGAAAAATATAGTCGTATCTGTTGGAAGTGATGTAGAATTCAACGGAATGCTGACACTTAATGACACCGGTGTGTTTTTCTGGGAGCTTTTGAAAAACAATACCACAAAAGAAGAAATGCTTGCAAAAATTCTGGAGGAGTATGATGTTTCTGAGGATGAGGCATCCTGTGACCTTGACGATTTTTTGACCAAGCTGAAAGAAGCAAAACTACTGGAGGACTAAAATGTACATTGACGAAAGAATACGCTTGTTAGCTGCTGAAACTGAAAAAGAAATTGCACCTTACTTTGACAGAATTGACGAAATATCACGTTTTAACCAGGAAAAAGTTCTTGATGCTTTTATAAAACACCGTGTGGGGGAAAACTGCCTTTATCCCTCTACGGGCTACGGTTACGGAGATGTAGGCAGAGAAACGCTTGAAGCTATTTATGCTGATGTTTTCGGTGCGGAGGATGCTCTTGTACGCCATAATATAGTAAATGGTACACACTGTCTTACCATTTCCCTTTTTGCAGTTTTACGCCCCGGAGATACATTGCTTGCCGCTACAGGAAAGCCTTATGACACGCTTGAAGAGGTTATCGGAATTTCAGGTGACAGTGGCGGAAGCCTTAAGGATTTCGGCGTATCCTACAAGCAGGTTGACCTCATAGACGGAAATGTTGATTTAGAAGGAATCGCAAAGGCGTTGACCCCTGATGTGAAGGCAGTAATACTTCAGCGTTCAAAAGGATACGACTGGAGAGAAACTCTCAGCTGTGAAAAGCTTGGAGCAGCCATTTCCCATATTAAATCTATAAGACCCGATGTCTGCTGTATTGTCGACAATTGTTACGGAGAATTTGCAGAGAAAACAGAGCCTACACAGCATGGTGCAGATATGGTGGTAGGTTCACTTATTAAAAACATTGGTGGTTCGTTGGCTCAGTCAGGCGGTTATATCGCAGGAAAGAAAAAGTATGTTGAGCTTGCCGCATACAGGCAGACTGCACCTGGACTCGGTAAAGAATGCGGTGCAACACTTGGGCAGAACAGATATATGTTCCAGGGACTCTTTATGGCACCCCATATTGTAGCACAGGCAATCAAGAGTGCAATTTTCGGTGGCGCACTTATGCAGAAGCTTGGCTATGAGGTAAATCCCAAGCCCGAGGAAAACCATTACGATATTATTCAGGCAATTAAATTCAATGATGAACAAAAGCTAATTAAATTCATTCAGGGTATACAGAAGGCTTCTCCCATTGACAGCTTTGCTCTCCCGATGCCGTGGGATATGCCCGGCTATCAGCATCAGGTTATAATGGCAGCAGGGACATTTGTTTCCGGCGCAAGTATAGAACTAAGTGCTGATGCCCCAATAAAACCACCTTATGTAGGCTTTATGCAGGGCGGTATAACATACGAAAGTGCAAGACTAGCCATAATGAATGCCGCTGCAGAAATTTTCTAAGTCAAAAATCCGTTTTCGATATAACGAAAACGGATTTTTTGTTTAAAGAACTTTATAGCCCTGTTCTTCTACAATGCTTTTAAGTGTGTCGAAAGGAATTTCTTTATCTGATTTCACAATTGCCTCACCTGTCTTATGGCTTGCAATTACTTCCGTGACACCCTCCACGGCTTCAAGAGAACTTTTCACTCTTGCTTCGCAGTGAGGACACATCATACCCTCGATTTTAATTACTGTTTCCATCTCTTTTATCTCCTTTTTATTTATATTGGTTTTAAACAAATTCAACCTGAGTGCATTCGTAATAACACAAAAGCTCGAAAGGCTCATTGCCGCTGCACCGAACATCGGACTAAGCTCCCAGCCTGTAAATGGTATCCATAAACCTGCTGCAAGGGGTATACCAATCACATTGTAGCAAAAAGCCCAGAACAGATTTTCTTTTATATTCTTAAGAACAGCTCTGCTGAGTAAAATTGCGGAGGCTACATCAGAAAGAGAGTTTTTAGTGAGTATAATATCAGCAGAATCAATAGCAATATCTGTACCTGCACCAAGTGCTGTACCTATGTCTGCCGAGGTTAATGCAGGGGCATCATTGATTCCGTCCCCTATCATCATAACGAGTCCATCTTTTTTAAGCTCTCGTATTGTCTGTTCCTTGCCGTCGGGAAGTACGTCAGCTATGACATTTTCGATTCCGACCTGTCCTGCAATAACCACTGCGGTATTAATATTATCCCCTGTAATCATTACAGGCTTAATTCCCAGTTGCCTTAGCTTTGCAATAGCATCCTTACTGTCAGCTTTAACAACATCCGCAACAGCTATTATTCCCAGAATCTCCCCCTCTTTTGCAAATATCAGAGGCGTTTTCCCCTCTAGGGAAAGTTTATTCAGGGATTCTTTAACCGCTTCATCAGGCTTTATCTTGCTTTCTATCAGGCGGATATTACCACCGAAAACATTTACATTTTTATATATGCCTTTTACACCTGCACCTGGTAAATTTTCAAAGGATTCAATTTTTTCAGGAGAAATATTTTTCAGTTCACATTCTCCAAGTATTGCTTTTGCAAAAGGATGCTCGCTGTTTTGTTCAAGAGCACATGCTATTTCCAAAAGCTCATTTTCCTCT
Source organism: Clostridia bacterium (assembly GCA_045656865.1). Classification (GTDB taxonomy): domain Bacteria; phylum Bacillota; class Clostridia; order UMGS1883; family UMGS1883; genus UMGS1883. The sequence goes on from JAZOSB010000021.1 coordinate 46,332, forward strand.
GCTGAAATTGGAATAATATCCGTAACTGACGGATTCCCCTCTGTAATTGTACCTGTTTTGTCAATTGCAGCAATCTTTATCTTTCCTGCCTGCTCCAGAGCAGTCGCATTCTTAAACAAAATTCCGTTCTTTGCCCCTACCCCGTTTCCGACCATAATCGCAACGGGAGTTGCAAGTCCCAGTGCACACGGACAGCTTATTACAAGGACACAAACCCCTTTTGTCAATGCAAAGCCGACATCTTTACCTAAAATCATCCATATAGTAAAGGTTATTACTGCTATTAATAATACTATGGGCACAAATACGCCTGAAACCTTATCCGCAATCCTCGCAATAGGTGCCTTTGTTGCAGAAGAATCCTCTATCATCTTTATAATTTTAGACAGAGCAGTATCTTCCCCGACACCGGTTGCTCTGCATTTAAGATATCCCGACTTATTGATTGTTGCAGCTGAAACCTTATCCCCGATATTTTTATCTTTAGGCAAGCTTTCTCCCGTAAGAGCAGATTCATCTACAGCAGAATGTCCATCAATGACAATGCCGTCTGCAGGAATTGATTTCCCTGGATTGACAATGAAAATATCTCCAATAAGAACTTCCTCGGCAGGTATGACAAGCTCTTCCCCTTTACGGATTACGGTTGCCGTTCTGGGAGCAAGCCTGATAAGACTCTTGATAGCGTTTGTTGTCTTACCCTTGGAACGTGCTTCAAGTAGCTTGCCCACGCTGATAAGGGTAAGAATCATCGCTGCAGACTCAAAATATAATGAATGTGCAAGCTTATGAGCTACGGTCATATCTCCTGTAAGCTGTGCTTCTGCAATTTCAAAAAGAAGATAAACACTATAAACAAAAGAGGCAAACGACCCCATAGAAACAAGAACATCCATATTTGGGTTACGGTGTCTGATACTCTTATACGCGTTTATAAAAAAGGTTCTGTTAATAAACATTACAACTGCTGAAAGCACCATTTGAATTATTCCTGCAAGAAGCATATTGCTCCTCAAAAATTCAGGCGTTGGTAAGCTAAGCATTTTCCCCATTGAAAGGTACATCAGGGGAATCAGAATAATCACTGAAAAAACAAGACGATTTTTTATCTTTTTGAAGTTTAATTCTTCCTGACTTTCTTTACTCTGTGATGAACCTTCAAACAATTCCGCCTCATAGCCTGCATTTTCAACTGCAGATATGATTTCTGTGTCTGTTACATTTCCCTCAACAACTAAAGAGTTTGTCAAAAGACTAACATTACAGCTTGTAACTCCGTTAAGAGAATTTACCGCTTTTTCCACTCTTGAGCTACACGTAGCACAGCTCATTCCTGAAACTTTATATTTTTTCATCTAACTACCTCTCATTAACTGTTTTTTTCTGTATTTAATTTTATACCCCCTACGGATGTTTGTCAATAAAAACACCGTACATAACATATGGAAGTTATGTACGGTGTTAAAATTTTTAATCAGTTACATTCTGCAGTAAGAGGACCTGCAAGTTCTTTCAGGTAGAAAAGCTTACCGGGAAGTGTGGGAATAAATGAAGAAGTAATATTCATATCGGGTCCGTAGTGGAGAGTTGTAAGGAAGCTCATTCCCTGCCAGCTCATACCTCTTCCGAGCCATCCGTCACATCCGCCGATTATTGTATCTGCCTGCAGGAACAAACCTGGTCCGATTGTATTTGCACTACAGGGAACAAGTGTTGTACGGCTCTTAAAGCTTGTTATAGCATTCTGCTCAATTGTAAGGGGATGAAGCTTTGCACCAATTCGGTAACACTGCTTCTTCCATTCCTCAACAGAAGAAAACTCCTCAGCAAACTGTGGCTCCCAGAATGCAATATGACACATTCTTCCTATACCGAATACCAGAACAAGCTTTGCACCCTCTGCCTTGAGTGCACTTATTTTTTCGGGGTATGTAGGAAGATTTTCCTTAGTTGCAAAATTACGCTGAGACTCAGGTACGGTATTTTCTCCAAGCTTGTTGAAAAAAGCTTCCTTCATACTGTATTCAAAGGATGCAGGATTACTGCTGTCAAGTGTATTACCTTCACCGTCTGCCCATTCATCCATATTGAAAGTATATACGTGGTCACACTTAACATTCCATTCATTGATAAAGTATGCAGCCCATTTATACATACCCATAGGTCCTACGGGGAGAATCATTGCAAGCTTTTCCCCTCTGTCACGGGCTTCCTTAATTTTAAGAGCAATCTCGTGTCCCATAAGTGTATCAAATTCGTAGATATTTTCACACTCTACGGGATTGAAATCCTTGTGCCAGAAATCCTCACGCTGTACACCCTTTTCACAGCATTCATCAATTTTTTCCATATCCCATCCCTTGGGGTAAAAGTTTTCCAAAAGACTACCTTTAACTGTACTTAAAAAATCCATTTTAAATCCTCCCTATAAATTACGCTTTATTACTGCTGCCAAAGAGCTGCATTTTTCCTTTTACAACCTCTTTTACAGCATTTTTACCATCATTAAACAAAATCTCGTGGTTTTCACTTGCAAGATATGCTTCCCTGAGTGCAACACACATTTCCGTACAGATATTTACCTTGCGTATTCCGTTTTTAATTGTGTTTCTGAAATCATCGTCTGAAAGTCCGCTTCCGCCGTGGAGTACAAGGGGCTTTTTGCTGATTGCATAAATGTCTGCAAGACGATTTATGTCAAGCTTCGGCTTTTTCTTATACTGACCGTGTGCAGTACCTATTGCAACGGCAAGAGCATCAATATCGGCACGTTCGATAAAGTCGTTTACCTGGTCTACTCTTGTGTACATTTCTTCGATACCGTCATCTGCACCACCCTCGGCACCGCCTACATGACCAAGCTCTGCCTCAACACTTACGCCCTTTGCATGGGCAATTGTACTGATTTCTTTTGTGTTGGCAATATTTTCCTCATAAGGTAATGCACTTCCATCATACATAACAGAAGTGAAGCCTCCGTCGATTGCAGCCTTGATTTTATCAAAATCCGTACCGTGGTCAAAATGCAGGCACACGGGGACTGACGCTTCCCTTGCAATTTTGTTCATTATCATACACGCATAATCAAAAGGAATTAAGGGAAGATGAACCTCCGCAACACCAAGGATAAGTGGTGATTTTTCTTCCTCTGCTGCCTCAATTATTCCGCGAGCCATTTCAAGATTGAGCATATTGAAAAGACCTACGCCGTATTTTCTTTCTTCTGCATCTTTTAATATTTCTTTAAGTGTTACAAGCATTCTTTCATCCTCCTTGTTTCTTCATATGATTTTATTCCCGTTGTTGCGCCTTTTTCCATCACGCAACATGCACCCGTAAGGTTACCAAATTCCATACATTCTTCAATGCTTTCATTCCGTGCAAATGCCGCTAAAAATCCTGAACAGAAGCTATCGCCTGCACCTGTTGTATCAATGGGATTTTGCACATAGAATGGCGGGAAAACATTACCCGACTTCTCTCCCTCTTTACGAAGATAGCTTCCCTTTGAGCCAAGCTTGATAATGACATTTTTAGCACCTTTCGACACAAAAACATCTGCTATTTCTTCAGGAGAATCCTTTCCTGCAATGCATACAGCCTCGTCAATGCTCGGCATAAGGAAATCTATGTAAGGCATAGACATATCGAGAAGTTCTCCCCATTTTCCTTTTGCATCCCAGCAGACATCAAGAAAGGTTGTTTTTCCTTTTTCCTTGCAATGACGGAGAAAATTCATTGTTTCTTCACCGTCAAATTTATCCATAAGGAAAGTTCCGGTAACGAAAACCATATCACAATTATCAATAACACTGTAATCAATGTCACTTTCCGAAAATACTGCATTAGTACCCTTACAATGGAAAAAGGAACGCTCACCGTTTTTATCAATCATAAGCACGGAGGCTGAGGTTTGTGCGTCGGAACTTGTTTTAAGTCCTTTTGTATCTACTCCTGACTCAATCAGTTTTTTTCTGAGAAAGTCGCCAAACATATCATCTCCAACCATGCCTGTCATATAGGATTCAACACCCAATTTTCTAAGATTGATTGCTGCTGTCATAGCGTTTCCACCGTTGTGCATTGTAATGGAATTAACGGGCTCTAAAACGCCTTTTTCGGGATATTTTGAAACCTTTTCAACGATTACATCGGCAACCAATATTCCTACACAAGCGATCTTCTTCACGGCAAGAGCCTCCTTGCAACCACCTTGGGCCATACATATTCCTGCGTAAATGCCTCGGCATAGCCTGCACCACACTGTATTCCCCTGAATCTTGAACAGGTACGGACAAACTCTGCAAAATCTATATTGTCGTGGTCACGCATCCATTTAAGCTGACTTTCGTGACATTCCAGCATTTCTATTTTAAGCTCAATTTCTTCTGTTATATCCACATATTCTGTGGGATTGAAGTTCATTCCTGCAAGATTGTCCATATAGAAAATCGGAACAACAGGTGCTTTTCCACCCTTACCATATTGTGGCACGCTTGCCGCAAAGGATGCATCGACAACGAGCCTTGAAACTGCAAGATGGTCAGGCATATAATCGGTCGGACTGTGTGTAATGATAAAATCAGGCTGTACCTTTCTTATAAGCTCCGTCACCTTGTCACGCTGAGATATGTCGTAGCCATTTACGAGCAAATCTCCGATATCAAGGGTCACTACCTCGATTCCCGCAAGCTTACCTGCCGCCTTCGCCTCATTTGCACGCATTTGACGAAGCTCATCAGGATGTATTATTTCGTGTCCCATATTTCCGTTGGCAACATGGCATACAGTAACCTTATCTCCACGCTTTACACATTTTGCAAGTGTTCCGCAGCAGGAGATTTCAATGTCATCCGGATGACATCCAATTGCAAGTACATTCATTTTTATAACCTCCGTTTATTTTGGATTTTAATTGACTTTACGTTACTTTTATTATACAATTATCTCAATATGATGTATTTACCAATGATTACGCTATTTTTATCATTTTGTCCGCAGAGGTGGTTTTATGTTCAAAACACAAAAAATAAAACATGAAATTGAAATAGATGGATTTAACAGTATCTATTACTTTGAGTTCGGAAAAGAGTTTTCTCACGCTCCTGAAAAGCACGATTTTTGGGAAATGGTTTATGTTGACGGTGGTGAAATTGTCGCCATAACAAATGGTATAGGTTGTACTCTAAAGCAGGGACAGGTTATTTTCCATGAGCCAATGGAAATTCACGCTCATATTTCTGACAATCGTGTTGCAAACAATATGCTGGTTGTTTCATTTACCTCCGATAGCGAAATAATGAAATATTTTAAAAGCAAAACCTTTACCCTTGACAAAACCTCAAAAACACTTCTCTCCCTTTTTGTCGAGGAGGCAAAAAACGCATTGGGAAAGATTCCTGCAGATTATGAGGACAAAGGCGATTTAAACTTTCTGCCTGATGTTTTTGGTTCTACTCAGCTTTTACAATGCTATTTCACGGAGTTTCTTATAAGGCTTGTTCGAAGTGGCAATTCCCTTAGCAGTAATGTATCATCATCAAAAAAATCAAGAGATATTGCAAACAACTCCATCAGCGAGCTTATCTGTGATTATATGAAAAATAATATATATTCTAACATTACTTTAAAAGATATTTGTTCACAATTTTTACAGGGTAAAACACAACTGTGCAAGATATTTCGTGAAAGCACAGGGCAAAGCCCAATGGATTATTATATGAATATGAAAATCAAGGAGGCAAAAAAGCTTATAAGGGAGAAAAATTACTCCATAACCCAAATATCAGATATGCTTGGATATTCTTCTATTCACATTTTTTCAAGAGCATTCAAAAAAGCAGTGGGAATGTCGCCCACCGCTTATGCAAAGAGAATATCAACATAAAAAGGGCTGTAGCAAAATGAAATTCATTTTGCTACAGCCCTTTTTACTACTTTTTTATTAAATTATTTTACATCATAGTCAAGCTTGAACTTTTCTCCGCAACCGTAGTTTTCGTATACATAATCAATATCCTTGTCACCGCGACCCGAAAGGCAAGCGAGGATTGAGCCTGACTTATGCTCCTTTGCATAGCGGATTGCATATGCAACTGCGTGCGCACTTTCAATTGCGGGAATGATACCCTCATATCTGGAAAGCAGGAAGAATGCTTCCATAGCTTCCTCGTCTGAAACAGTTTCGTAATGCACACGCCCTGCATCACGGAGAAATGCGTGCTCAGGCCCTACGCCCGGGTAGTCAAGACCACTTGCTATAGAGTATACGGGAAGCGGCTCACCATTTTCATCCTGAAGAACATAGCTTGAATAACCGTGAATGATACCCTTTGTACCGTACGCCATTGTAGCCGCATGGTCACCGACACCTGCGCCTCTTCCGAGAGGTTCAACACCGTAAATTTCAACGGGGTCTGCAAGGAATGGTGTAAACATACCGAGTGAGTTACTTCCACCGCCTACACAAGCTGCAACCGCATCAGGCATAATACCTGTCATTTCAAGGAACTGCTCCCTTGCCTCAATACCAATAATTGACTGGAAATCCCTTACCATCTTGGGGAAAGGATGTGGACCTGCCGCTGTGCCTATACAGTAAATTGCATCCTTGTATTCCTTAAGGTAAGCTTCAAATGCTGCGTCACAAGCCTCTTTAAGAGTTTTAAGACCCTTTGTCACGGGAACAACATTTGCACCAAGCATCTTCATTCTTATTACATTGGGGTGCTGCTTTGCAATGTCAACCTCGCCCATATAAACGTCACATTCCATACCGAAATATGCCGCTGCCGTTGCAATTGCAACACCGTGTTGACCTGCACCTGTTTCTGCAATGATTTTCTTCTTTCCCATATATTTTGCAAGGAGTCCCTCCCCCATACAATGGTTAAGCTTGTGTGCACCCGTATGGTTAAGGTCTTCACGCTTTAAGTAAATCTGGCAGTTGCCGAAAATCTTGGAAAGGCGTTCACAATGGTAAACAGGAGTGGGTCTGCCCTGAAATTCCTTACGAATTCTGCGAAGCTCGTTTATAAACTGAGCACTGTGGCAGATTGCCTCGTAAGCATCATCAGCCTCCTTGAAAGCCTCGATAAGCTCCTGTGCCTGGTAAGAACCGCCGTATTCACCAAAATAGCCCTCTTCGTTGGGATATTCCTTAAGATAGTTTTCAAAATCCTTGTATCTGTTCATATTTATTCTCCTTCAATAAGAATTCTTTACAATGGAAAACCCTTGAAATGCGGCGCACATCAAGGGTAAATAAGCATAGCATATATGGATTTAGTCCATTTGCGAGATACCATCATACCCCCGACTTATAACGCAAGTCCTACGTCAGCGCATTTAACGCCGCCCTCGACAGCCCATATTACTCAGGCAGTTCTGCGGAACTCACACCGTAATCCGCTCGCTCTTAGAACTGTTGACTGACTTTTTTCTGTCTCAACGGTTTATGTTTTGTTGAAAATAATTATAGCACTACTAATATTATATGTCAATAGTTTTGTGTTATTTCGTACGCACAAGAGTGTAACGGTCGCCGTCTTTAAATTCTGTGCTGTCAACACCTGTCAGCATTGCTTCACCGTCTTTTTCAAACGACCAGTAGCTTTTGTCCTTATCATAGTCTGCTTCTATGCCGTTTACTACCTTTATATAAATACCGTATGGTCCCTCTTCACCGTCGATAAGCTTGTGCTCCTTGAGTGCATCACCCACAACGGTTTTATCTGTTTTGATTGTAAAGTCAATTGACCTTTCCTCCGCCTTAACTGATACCGTAAGAGTATTTTCACCTGTGCCGAGAGTGGTGTTTCCCGTATATACGGCATTTTCCCATACTCCAGTATTGTCGGATGCTTTTTCTTCGGGCAGGCAGAATAATCCCACGCCAACTATAACGAGCAGAGATATAATAATTATACTTGTCTTTTTCATACTATTTTCGTACTCCAATCCGATACATCCCAGATTTCATCAACAACACCCTGATAAAACTCACTTTCGTGGCATACAAGAAGAACTGTTCCCTTAAATTCCTTTATTGCACGGGCAAGCTCCTCCTTTGCCATAATATCAAGGTGGTTTGTAGGCTCGTCAAGTACAAGAATATTTGCAGAATTCTGCATAATCTTGCAAAGACGCACCTTTGCGTTTTCACCGCCTGAAAGCACCTTCATCTGTGAAGTTATGTGTTCTGTCGTAAGTCCGCACTTAGCAAGTGCCGCACGTGCCTCTGCATTGGTGAGAGAGGGAAATTCATCCCAGAATTCCTGCAGGGCTGTTTTGTCGGAATTACTCTCCTCCTGCTCGAAATATCCCACACTTATAAACTGGTCGTGCTGAATGTCACCCTCAATCGGAGGGATAATTTTGAGCAAGGTCTTGAGGAGTGTGGATTTTCCAAGTCCGTTGACACCTTTTATAGCAATCTTTTTGTTTCTTTCAATTGTAATGTCAATTTTCTTCGTAAGGGGTGAATCATAGCCGATTACCATATCCTTTGCAGAAATCACAACTCTGCCAGGGGTACGGTCTGTTTTAAACGAGAATGTAGGCTTAACTTTCTCGGGAGCAAGGCTGATTCGTTCCATTTTTTCAAGCTCTTTCTGTCTTGAGCGTGCAAGCGTTGCTGTAGCTGCCCTTGCCTTGTTTCGTGCAACAAAATCTTCAAGGTCGGCTATCTTCTTCTGCTGTTTCTTGTACGCCTGCTCTATCTGTTGCTTTTTAAGGTCGTACATTCTTAAAAAGTCGTCATATGTTCCTTTATAACGGGTCAGCACAGTATTTTCGAGGTGATATATAACATTTGTTACCTTTGTTAAAAAGGGCATATCGTGAGACACAAGGATAAAAGCATTTTCATAATCCTGCAAAAATCCCGTCAACCAGTTGATATGGTTTTCATCAAGAAAGTTTGTAGGCTCGTCAAGAATGAGAATCATTGGATTTTCAAGAAGCACCTTTGCGAGAAGCACCTTTGCCCTCTGCCCTCCGCTAAGCTCCGTTACATCGCGGTCAAGTCCGATTTCTGTAAGTCCAAGTCCGTTGGCATATTCTGAAATTTTGGTATCAATGGTATAGTAGCCCGAGGAATCGAGAATTTCTTGCATTTCCCCAACATCTTCCATCATTGACTGAAGTTCGTTTTCATCGGCTTCTGCCATTTTGTCATAGATGGAAAGCATTTCTTTTTCAAGGTTAAAAAGATGTGAAAACGCATCACGAAGAACGTCACGGATGGTTTTTCCCTTGCCGAGGGTAGAATACTGGTCAAGGTATCCGTATGTAATGTGACGGCACCACTCCACCTTGCCGTTTTCTGGCTGAAGCTCTCCAGTTATAATTTTGAGGAATGTCGATTTTCCCTCTCCGTTGGCACCAATTAACCCTATATGCTCACCCTTTAAAAGACGGAAGCTGGCATCCTCCAAAATCTGCCTGCCTCCAAAGGAATGTGTTATATTTTCTGCATTAAGTATACTCATATGTTTCACCTGTATAATTTGCTTTATTTACAAGCAGTTATTGTAAGATTAGCTCTTTGTCTGTCAGCTTATTTTTCATAAAAGGCTCACATTTCTCCAATGGCATAGGTTTTGAATAGTACCAACCCTGAATGTAATCACAATCAGATGACGATACAAGTGCATTTTGTTCTTCATTTTCTACACCTTCACAAATGACCTTGATATTCAAACTGTGTGCAAGCGCAATAATGCCTGAGAACAAGTCTTTACCTCTTTGAGAATCAGCTTTTAAGAGAATATCCCTGTCGATTTTAACAACATCAATCGGATAATCGCAAAGATTTGCAAGCGAGGTATATCCGCTGCCCAAATCATCAAGATAAATCATAAAACCAAGTTCTTTGCATCTTTTTACATTCTGGGTTGCAGTTTCTCTGTCCTTCTCTATTGCATCTTCCGTAATCTCAATAGCAAGCTGTGTTCTATTAAAATTATACCTGTTTGCAATCATTGTAAGGTTATCAATAAAGTTTTCCTCCGAAAGAGTTATTCTTGTAAAGTTACAGGAAATGGAAATGTCTTTATATTCTGTGCCGCTCCATTTTTCAAGCTGCCTACAGGCAAGCTCAAACATATAAAAATCGTGCTTGCTTATAAGACCTGCATTTTCTATATTTTCAATATATTCTCCCGGTCCAATCAGGCCTTTTTCACGCCTGTCCCATCTTGAAAGGGCTTCACACGATACAATATTTTTTGTTTTGTTATCCACAACAAACTGAAGATACATCTTAAAATCGTTATTTTCAAACCCTTTTAATATGCTTTCAGTTATTCTCTTTTCTTCCTGAACCATATTCATAGAATGGGTATTACAATAAACAATCTGTTCCTCTGTTCCGAAAATTCTGTTGCAATTTTTCCTCAGATTGAATAAAAGTATTTCACAGTTTTTATCACTTGTTGTAAGGTGATAACTTGCCGCATGGAATACAAGCTTGTTATTTTTTTCTTTCATACCTTCAAAGTTATTAAGCTTGCCAACAACTTCTTCAAGCCTATTTTTTGCATCTTCCTCATTTGTTGACCGATATGCAAAAGCAAAACCGTTTTCAGTAATTCTCGCAGATATTTCCCTGTCGCCTGTATACTCTGATAAGACAGAGGTTGTGTATTTTAAAACCTCGTCAAAAGAACTGTTACCGTGGTAAGACCTCAGGTAGCTTATGTCTAATATGATATATGCTACGTAATACAGAGTTCTTGAAGCATCACCTATTGTGTACTTGAAATGGTATTTAAAAAACTGCAGATTTCCCATGCCTGTTTCGGCATCTGTCATTTTGTCGACCTCATTTTCCTTTTGTATACGCCTGATACGAAGAAGCAATACTGCAATAGTAACCAACAGAAACAACAAAATCCCGCCAGGCAGCACATAACTTATTTTTATATTTTGCAATGCGCAAGAAGGGTAATTGTAAGCAAGGGCAGGCTCTACATAAAATGCAATCATTATCAATAACAATATCTTAATTTTTTTCATTTTCTGTAAAACCTCCTTTCTCTCATCACAAAATTGTACTTTATTTCTTAGCTCATTTTAGAAAAAAGGCTGCAACAAAAGAAAGTCTTAAAAAGACTCTTATTATTGCAGCTGGACTGGCATAGTATAAAACCTTAGCCTCTTTGCTTTGCGTCACCGGCTTTCACCGATTTTGCCAAATACTAACTTATGAATCACTATAACACAATGAACTGTGTTTATCAAACGAATTTAATCTTTAGCAAAAACCCAAAGTGTTTCTTTAACATCCTCTTTGTTATCACTTAAATTATATACATGAAGTATTACAGACTCACCGTTGACTTTTTTGTATGTAATTGACGGTGTATTGCCTTCTGCTATTTGCCTTTTGATTGCATCATAATTCAAAAAGCTCATAAGTGCTCTGTGAAAATCGGGATGTACAATTTCATCAATATACTTTGTCAAAAGCTTTGAGAAGTTTTCCTCATGCTCTTTGTAACCAAGATAAGACGGCATCAAAATTCTGTGAGCATTGTCAGTTTCCAGAGATACTCTGTAAATGCCATTGTAATGCTCTTTTAAGACTGAAATCATAGCGTCAATTTCTCTTATTCCGGTTTTAGTCTGGATATAATTATTATCCTCGTCCTTCGACACGTTGCTCTGCTCTTTGTTTTGGTAATACTGGGCTTTTGCCTCATACATTCTAATTTCGGCTTCACGCACCATTTCTTCACAGTTTGTATTCTGACTTCTGTATGACAAGCCAATAGCAACATTATATCCCTTGGGCTTTAGTTGTTCTATAAATGTGCCAATATCCTCTTTTATCTGTTCCTGATTGGTGTTTTTGGCAAATACCAGAAACTCGTCCCCGCCCATGCGATAAATCCTATGTCCAAAGAACACTTCTTTCAAGGTGTTTGCAATATAGATAAGCATTTCATCGCCTGCAGCATGTCCGTACTTATTGTTTATGATGTGAAGTTCATTTAGATCTATATAAATACAGGAAAATTCATCAGGCCTTTCTTCATCAATTATTAAAATATCCTTTTTATAAGATACACGGTTTAAAGCACCTGTAAGCGAGTCGGTTGTTGCGGCAAGTTCGGTTTTATTTAAATGCTTTTTGTTGTATATTGCAATTGAAAAACATACTGCTATATCTTCCAAAAGTACTCTCGCAACATAACTTCTATCAGGATTAATAACACCTAAAATGCTTACGTGGTTATTTTTATTTGTGATAATTGCAAAGGAAATTTCTCTAATCTTATGGTTGTTCAAAAATTTATAAAGTCTGAGATTTGTTTTTACCAGGTGATTATCAGGAACAATACGCATAATTCCTATAGTCGTCTTATTTACATTATGGAGATTCGCGGCATACCTGAAAAGTTCACCGACAAAATATTTTTTCTCTTCTCCCGAAAGAATCCGGTTTTTAAACGCAGGTAAAATGTAATGGTAATCTTCCCCGTCTGTATCTGCAAAAAAAGCAGAACGGGATTGAGAAAATTCCTGTATATTTTTCAACGCCTCAAAAAGATTTACATGCTGTTGATTAATTTCCAAAAGAAGTTTCCTGATAGCGGAGGCTTTAGCAGTTACTTTGGACCTTTTCCTCTCACTCGTTAAAACAATCCACAAATAAGCTAATATAACGAGAATCATTGCAAAAAAGGATATAAATAAAAGTCTGGATATTGCGTGTGTTTCTGCAAACACCTGCGATTCAAATCGGGCAAGCATAATACCCCAGTTAAAATCTTCCAGGGTGGAGTAATGAACATATAAATCTTCATTGGAAAATTTTGACTTAAAAGAAGTATATCCCTTATCTGTTGTTATTAGCTGTTCATAAGAATATCCCTCACTGTACTTACGGTTTTTGAATTCAGATAATTCGCCCGGAATTTTATCGATTGTATCTATGATAAACTTTCCGCTTTCTTTGTCATATACAAAAAGCTGAGCATCAAGCTCTTTTGCCATTGCGTTGTATTTTTCGTTGATGGTTTCAATCTTAATGATACCATATATCATACCGACGGTTTCCCCATTCACCAGAATGGGAACAGCACTACGGACTACCATTTCCCCGGGTTTTGAATAGCTATAGTTTCTGCCGGTAATATGTTCACCCTTTAAGGCTTCTTCTTCAAAGGAGAGTTTTCCGCTTAAATCAACGGTTTCGTCCTTTGTAACAAAGGTGCCGTCCGGCTTTAAAATGCCGATTCTTGAGAATAAGCCGATAGGTTTAAAGGAATCAAACATACGGCTGTAGCTTTCACCGTCAGCATACAACTTAGCTGCGAAGTTTGCCATAGTAACAAGGTTTTCCCTGTCGGATTTTAGTTGCAGTGTAAGGTCATCCTTAATCTGCTTTGTCTGTATGTGAAGCATTTCATATGCTTCCTCCTCGGCTTCCCAATAAAGAGAGCCAACCATAGACAAAAATACCACACATATTAAAAACGCAGCTATAAGCGTGTATATAATATTATTTTGTCTGTGTTTTTTCCGTCCGTATGTAGTTGCCATCTATTCAAATCTTCTTTCATAAATATATTCAAAATACAACATTTCCTATATTATACTACTATTCTCCAAATATATCAAGTAGTATTTCAGTTTACTTTTTTATTTTCATGCAAGACAAAATATCAAATCCGTATTTTCTGTTGAAAAAATGACAATTTCTTTTTGAGAAATTGTCATTTTTTCGTTACTTTAATTATTATTCTTTTTCTACGCCGATAAATACTTTTTCGCTGTTGATGTTCCATTCCTTGGAATTTTCGCATTTTGCACCGTTATTTATTGCAGTAGCGAGAACATCACCCTTGATTTCTTCGGCATTTCTGTCCATAATAGCAGAAATCTTGTCATTACCGTCAACGAATACCTTGATGTTATCCATAACCTCAAATCCGCTGTCCTTACGCATTGTCTGAATTTTGCTGATGATTTCGCGAACGAAACCTTCTTCAATAAGTTCATCGGAAAGGCGTGTATCAAGAACAACTGTAACACCGAAGTCACTTTCGGACTGGAAGCCCTCTACCTGTGCTGCTTCAATAAGGAGGTCTTCCTTTTCAAGGGAGATTTCCTCACCATTTACTGTAAATTTGATTGCACCGTTTGTCTCAAGCTGAGCCATAGCTTCATTACCGTCAACGGAAGCAAGGTAATCACGGATACCGCCGAGGAATTTACCATACTTGGGACCTACTGTCTTAAGCTGAGGCTTAAAGTTATATGTGGTGCAAGCTGTAACATTGTCTGTAAACTCAACTTCCTTTACATTAAGCTCATCAGCGATGATTTCTGTATAGAAGCTGTCAAGAGTTGTATCTGCCTTAACATACATCTTGCCGATAGGCTGACGGTTCTTGATATTGGAAGCATTTCTTGCAGCGCGGCCCAAAACAACGATGGAGAGAACATCCTCCATTGCCTTTTCAAGCTCAGGGTCAATCTTTGCTTCATCATATACAGGATAGTCGCAAAGATGTACGCTGATGGGTGCTTTTTCATCAATACTGCAAACAAGGTTTCTGTAAATTTCTTCAGCCATAAAGGGAATCATGGGAGCAGTAACCTTAGAAATAGTAACAAGTGCTGTATAAAGAGTCATATACGCATTTATCTTGTCCTGAGTCATTTCCTTGCCCCAGAAGCGTTCACGGCTTCTGCGAACATACCAGTTACTGAGTTCATCTGTAAATTCAGAAATCACACGTGCACTTTCGGTAATCTTGTAATCGGAAAGATACTCGTCAACTGTCTTGATAAGGGTATTGAGCTTGGAAATAAGCCACTTATCCATTACGGAAAGCTTGTCATAGTCAAGAGAATACTTTGTTGCATCAAACTGGTCAATATTCGCATAGAGTACAAAGAACGCATATGTGTTCCAGAGTGTACCCATAAACTTACGCTGACCTTCTGCAACCGCACCGTCGTGGAAACGGTTGGGAAGCCAGGGAGCACTGTTGATATAGAAATACCAGCGGATTGCATCTGCACCGTGCTTTTCAAGGGCGTCGAAGGGGTCAACTGCGTTGCCCTTGGACTTACTCATTTTCTGTCCGTTTTCGTCCTGAACGTGGCCGAGAACAATTACGTTCTTATAAGGAGCTTCGTTGAAGATAAGGGTTGAAATAGCAAGGAGTGAGTAGAACCAACCTCTTGTCTGGTCAACTGCTTCACTGATGAAGTTTGCAGGGAAGTTTTCTTCGAAAATCTCCTTATTTTCAAAGGGATAGTGCCACTGTGCAAAGGGCATTGCACCTGAGTCAAACCAACAGTCGATAACTTCCTTGGTACGGTGCATTTCCTTACCGCATTCGGGACACTTAATTGTAACTGCATCAATGAAAGGACGGTGAAGCTCGATTTCATCAGGACAGTTGTTGCTCATAGATTTAAGCTCTTCAATAGAGCCGATTGAATGCTGATGTCCGCATTCGCAAATCCAGATATTAAGAGGTGTACCCCAATATCTGTCACGGCTTACGCCCCAGTCCTGAACATTCTTCAGCCAATCACCGAATCTGCCCTTACCGATAGTTTCGGGAATCCAGTTAATTGTTTCGTTATTACGGATAAGGTCTTCCCTAACCTCTGTCATTTTGATAAACCACGACTCCCTTGCGTAGTAGATAAGAGGTGTGTCACATCTCCAGCAGAAAGGATAGTCATGCTCAAACTTGGGAGCATCGAAAAGGAGTCCCCTTGATTCAAGGTCAACAAGCACCTTGGGGTCTGCGTCCTTTACAAAAAGTCCTGCAAAGGGAGTTTCCTCACTCATATTACCTGCTGCATCAACAAGTTGCACAAAAGGAAGGTCGTATTTTCTTCCAACCTGAGCATCGTCTTCACCGAATGCAGGCGCAATGTGAACGATACCTGTACCGTCGGACATTGTTACGTAAGAGTCGCAGGTTACGAAGTGACCTTTTTTCTTCTGTTTTTCACAGATAGGCTTTACACAGTCAAAGAGTGGCTCGTATTCCTTGTATTCAAGGTCTGTTCCCTTGTAGGTTTCAAGTACTTCGTATGCAGGAGCATCTTCTGTTGCAAGCTTGCCTAAAACCTTGTCAAGAAGTGCTTCAGCCATATAATAGGTGTAACCGTCAGCAGCCTTAACCTTGCAGTAAGTATCGTCGGGATTTACGCAAAGTGCAACGTTTGAAGGAAGTGTCCACGGAGTTGTTGTCCAAGCAAGGAAATAACTGTCCTCACCCACTACCTTGAAACGAACTACTGCGGAGCGTTCCTTTACATTTTTGTAGCCCTGAGCAACCTCGTGTGAAGAAAGAGGTGTTCCGCAGCGTGGACAGTAGGGAACGATTTTAAAGCCCTTGTAAAGAAGGCCCTTATCCCAAATCTGCTTAAGCGCCCACCATTCGGACTCAATGAAGTTATTGTCATAGGTTACATAAGGGTCATCCATATCAGCCCAGAAGCCAACTGTCTGTGAGAAATCCTCCCACATACCCTTATATTTCCATACGCTTTCCTTACACTTTGCAATGAAAGGCTCAAGACCGTACTGTTCAATCTGCTCCTTACCGTCA
Source organism: Clostridia bacterium (assembly GCA_045656865.1). Lineage (GTDB taxonomy): Bacteria > Bacillota > Clostridia > UMGS1883 > UMGS1883 > UMGS1883. The sequence goes on from JAZOSB010000021.1 coordinate 62,924, forward strand.
AGGCCGAGAAGTTTCTCAACCTCAAGCTCAACGGGAAGACCGTGTGTATCCCAGCCTGCCTTACGTGTTACTTTGTAGCCCTTCATTGTGCGGTAACGGGGAATCATATCCTTGATAACACGTGTTAAAACGTGACCGATATGAGGCTTTCCGTTAGCTGTGGGAGGACCGTCGTAAAATGTGTAGCTTTCACATCCAAGGCGGTTTTCAATACTTTTTTCAAAGATATTGTTTTCACGCCAGAATTTGCCGATTTTCTTTTCTCTCTCGACAAAATTGAGAGTGGTATCAACTTTGTTGTACATAGTTTTACCTCCAAAAAGATTGTATAAATTTAATAATAAGCAATAAAAAAACTACGCCCTCTAATCAGGACGAAGTACTCGCACCACCTAATTAGCATACCATCATATGCATCCCCTTAACGGAGGGATTGCCCGTTGCAAGCTACTGAGTTCACCTGCACAGCTCGGAAGTGATATTCACGGAAATCTACTTTGTATCGGGCTTACACCGTCCCCGACTCGCTTCGCATTTTAAAAACCGCTACTGTCTTCGTCACAGCCTCTGTATGTAGTTCCCCATAAGTATAATACTTTCAATTAAAAATGTCAACTGTTTTTTGTTGACATTGGGCGGAAAATATTATAAAATATACTATGTATAATAGTATACGTATGAAACGGAGGTTTACGATATGGATAAGCTGATTCTTGTAATTGAGGACGAGGCACCCATAGTTGAAATATTGAAATTTAATCTTACAAAGTCGGGCTACCGTGTACTTACCGCTTTTGATGGTGAGGAGGGTTACCGCCTTGCATTAAGCGAAAAACCTGACCTCATTCTTCTTGATGTAATGCTTCCCAAAATGGACGGGTTTGAGGTTTGCAAAAAAGTCCGCGAAAAGCAGTCTACCCCCATAATTATGCTTACTGCCAGGGATGAAGAGGTTGACAAGGTACTCGGTCTTGAGCTTGGTGCGGACGATTATTGCACAAAGCCCTTTTCCGTGCGTGAGCTGATGGCTCGTGTCAAGGCAAATATCCGCCGTACATCTGCCGACGCTCCCACAAATGAAAGCGGTGACCTTATTACATTCCAGAATCTTATCATCAATCCTTCAAGATATGAGGTTTCAAAGGATGATAAGATTATTGATTTGACTCTGCGTGAGTTTGAGCTTTTGAAGTTCCTTGCAATTCAGCCGGGACAGATATTCACCCGTGAAACCCTTCTTGAAAAGGTTTGGGGCTATGAATATTTCGGTGATGTGCGTACTGTGGATGTAACAGTACGAAGACTCCGCGAAAAGGTTGAGGATAACCCCGCCTCCCCCAATTTTATTATGACAAAACGTGGTGTGGGTTACTATTTCAATAAGTAAGGTAGATTAAGAATGTTCAAGAGTATTCAGTGGAAAATAATAGCAATATTTCTGTTGCTTACCGTCAGCGTAATGATAGTTGTCGGTACTTTTCTGATACAAAATATTTCCGCTTACTACTACAATGATTTCTACACTTCCCTTGATTCGCAGGTGTTTACGGAGGATGTTGTTGCTGATTTCGAGGAAACAACAGATGATACTGACCCCCTTTATAAATGTCTAGACCTGCTGAAGGTATATTCAGTACGAATGGGAATTGATTCGTTCCGTAATTACTATGTGCTTGACAGCTCGTTGAATATTCTCGGTGGCTCTTCCTCGGAAACAGGAACACGGGAAGCTACGCCTAACCTGGTGCTTGCCCTCGACGGAAAGCGCGGCAATGTTTCCGAGCAGGATTCCGAAATTATGGACTATGCACTTCCAATAAAAGACGGGCAGTACATAATCTATATTACCGATTCAATGCAGGAAGTAAACGAAATTACCACCAATATGTATATTAACATATTCTGGGCACTTCTTTTTGGACTTCTTATCAGCTTGATTTTGGGATTTTTCCTGTCAAGCACTATTATTGCTCCTATTTCCACACTCCAGCACCGAAGCGAGAGTATGGCAGAGGGCGATTTCACCCATAAAATTGAGGTGCGTTCCAGAGATGAAATAGGCAGACTTACCATAGCATTTAACGAGATGGCGGCAAAAATCAACACCAGTCTGGAAGAAATTCAAGCAGAAAAGAACAAGGTTGAGGCTATTCTTTTAAATATGACAGATGCCGTTCTTGCGTACGATAACAATGGGGTTTTAATTCACATAAACCCTGCAGGAGAAAAGCTACTTGGAAGCCACAGGGAAAAATCCTTTGACGAGCTTTCCGATATGCTTGAGGCAAATATCTCTCTTTACAGAATATTATATATTGATGCCAACCAGACGATTGAGCGTGATATAGAATTTCAGGGTAAAAATTTAAAAGCATTCTTTACACCGTTTAATACTGAGCGTTCTCTTACAGCAGGTGTTGTCGTGGTATTTCAGGATATTACACGCCGTCAGATGCTTGACAACGCAAGACGTGAATTTGTTGCAAATGTATCTCACGAGTTAAGAACGCCCCTTACTACAATAAAGACATATGCAGAAACCATTTCCGATATGGGTGCGGAAAATGTGGATAGCTCAGTTCTTCATTTCGTAGGCGTTATTGAAAACGAAGCTGACAGAATGACAAGGCTTGTAAAAGACCTTCTCACCCTTTCTCAGCTTGACAGTTCAAAAATTATTGAAAGAAGAAAGAAGTTTGATTTGTCACAGCTTGTTTCCTCTGTGGTTGAAAAGCTGAGTATTTCCGCAAAACAAACAGGTCATATAGTAAAGCTGGATATAAATATGAGTTCCCCCGTTTGCTTTGGTGAGCCTGACGCAATTGAGCAGGTTATCACAAATATTATTTCCAATGCAATTAAGTACACTCCAGGCGGTGGAAAGGTTAATATAAAGTGCTACGGAGATTTCTCAAAAGCATATATCACAGTTCAGGACAACGGTATCGGTATTCCCGAAAGTGACCTCCCACGTATATTTGAAAGATTCTACCGCGTTGATAAGGCAAGAAGCCGTCAAAGCGGTGGTACAGGACTCGGTCTTGCCATTGCAAAAGAAATTATCCTTCGTCACGAAGGTACAATTGAAATAGAAAGCCCACAGCAAAAGGGTACAATTGTTAAAATAATGCTTCCCCTCTATAAATTGGAGGAAAAGGAAGATATTACCTGAAAAAGTAATGAATCATTAAGCTGTTTGTAACACGGTTGTAACATTGATGTTGTATAATGAATTCAGGTAAAAGGCGTTTTGGATATTTTGAGGTGTTTTTATGAAAAAAATAAGTGCATTTTTAATTACTTTGACAATAATTTTGTCAGCCCTCTGCGTTTCGGCTGCAAACCCATCAAGTATTTCTGCAAGTGATAATGGTAATGCAACGAACCTTATCGTGGTTAAGAAGCCCGAGACAAAGAATTCAGCTACACTTAAAAGAACATACGGAATCACCGGTACAGGTAAAAACGGTGTGAGTATTGCTTACTACAAATGGAACGGCACATCTTATGCTTCCATTAAAGACCCCAATGGTGCAATGGCACAGACCAAGATTGGTACAGCCGGTGTTTTCTACAAGCAGGTTTCTTTGGGTGACGGACATAACAGATTTGCAGTAAGAGCTGAAGCTCCAAACGGTACATATCAGGTTGTTTATTTTGACATCAACGTACTTAACCAGAACATATTAACCAATGTAAACGGTTTTTCAAACGGAATACAGTCACTCTTTAACGGCTGGATGAATTGACGACATTCTGCACAGAGCTTCAGACATCGGTCTGAAGCTCTTATTTGCTTATAAAGAAGAGGTGAACATATTTGTTTAGGGAAAAAATCAAAAGCTCCGCTATTCTGATTCTTATAGTTAACTTAATATTTCTGACGGGAAACCTGTGGTTTACCAACTCGGGAAAATCTACACGGGAAAGTATTATCGAATATGTTCGCCGAATCCCTGTTGTAGAAACTTTTTTCCCTATTGAGCCTGAATACAGTATTTCCAAGGATAATCTCTCAAAGCCGAGAAAATTCCTTATTAATGACGGTTCACTCTGGATGGCGTATTACAATACGGATATAGGCTTCTCCCCCATTAACGAAAGAACAAAGGATATTATAACAGGCTTGCTGAAGGGAGAAATTACAGCAACAAAGAAAACTGACCGCCAAACTTGGGAGGCAGGGCTTGAATCTCTTAGCATTTATGTAGAATATCCCGTAGCATTTTCTCCTGATATGTTCTGCCGTATAATGGGGACCGACGGGGAAAATATGCCTAAAGAGATAAGTGCCTTCAAGGAATTTATAATTATTCCCTCAATAGGTGAAAGTGACCTTTGTGTTTTGGCACGCGACAACAATTCCCCTGACGAAATTTATGCATACATTCTTCAGGACAATTATATACTTCCTGCTTCTGACCTATCAATATATACCACAACCGACGACAGTTACTATCAGCCCGCTTTCAGCACGGGATTGGAGCTTGCGGCAGACAGTAATGTTTCCCTTGCTCCATTGGTATTGTTCTCCGATTCACAGCCTTCTACAAAGGTTTTGAGACCGCAAAATCTTATAAAAAGCTCAAACGGCAAGCTTCTTGAGAATTTTGGATTCAATTCCGAAATGACTCCCTATGAGGACAGTGAGGGTGGTACAAACTACATTGCCAACTATGCAACGGCAAAGCTTTTCCCTGACGGAGTTTTTGAATATACTGCTATTTCCGATGAACGCGGAATACTACTTGATGAAAGTGGAAACAGTTTTAATGTTCTTAACGCATCCATTGATTTTGCAGAGCAGACCTGGGGTTGTATTTCATGTGAGCCTTTGAGTATCCTTGTAAGCAGTGACCTCTCCGGTTATGACAGTTCAAAAGCGTACACGTTTAAATTTGACTACTACTGCAACGGCAGACCCGTAAAAATTGACCTTCCTGCAAACTACGGTCACAAGGATATGAACTGTGCAATAGAAATTACTGTAAAAAACGGAAGGCTCATTTCCTACCGTCAGTATCTGCGTTCGTATAAAACCGTGGCAGATTATATGTTGGAGGATAACTTTATAACAGCACTTGATTACTTTGTTAAGACGATTGACGATTCCACCGATACTCCCATTGTAATTGAGGATATATATATGGCATACACAGACTCGGAATCTTCAGATGACCTATATATAACATGGCTTGCAAAAGCAAATAACGGCATTACATACCGTTACACAAAAGATTAATCATCAAATTTTATATGGAGGTGATGCAGCTTTGAAATGGACTAAAATTAAAAACATTATTTTATGGTTTCTTCTGGCCATGAATATATTTATGATTGCTGTCATTGCTATTACCACCCAAAGCAGAGAATCCGTTCCCGAAGAAGTTGTTGATGCCTCAGTCTCCGTACTGACAAAATCGGGATTCAGCATTGTCAGAGAAGCTTTTCCCGACACTTATCATATGCTTCCTGATTACAGTACAAAATTTTATTCGGCAAGCGAGCTTTCAAATTTGTTTTTCAAAAAGCAAGCAGCTTTCAGAACCACGGGAAATTCACTTGTTGCCACCTCAGGCTCACAGACGCTTACTGTTAACGGAAATCATTTTACATACGATAGCGGACGGCAGCCCATGGATACAGAGTCATATTCTGCAATTAAAAAAAAGCTTGAAAGTATCGGTATTGATATGACGGGTGCTGTATACGACCAAAAAGAAAACTGTTTTTACAGAATGTATAACAAAGCCAATCTTTTCAATATGTCAATTCAGGCAAAGCTTGATAAAGACGGAAATCTGTGTTACGTAAAC
>JAZOSB010000022.1:0-36330 GCA_045656865.1 Clostridia bacterium
TTGTGTATTTCCTGAGCGCGGTTGCAAAGCTCAGTTGTATCAGCTGCTACTACACGGATAGCACCGTTTGAAGTTATTGCGTTTACTATATAATCTGCCATTTGATACACCCCTCCAATACGGGTAAAATTAAAGGGTTACGCCTTATTACGGCATAACCCTTGTAAATCGGCAAAACTAAAATTACTTAAGTTCAACCTTTGCGCCAACTTCTTCAAGCTGAGCCTTGATCTTTTCTGCTTCATCCTTAGAAATAGCTTCCTTAAGAGTCTTGGGAGCGCCATCAACTGCTTCCTTAGCTTCCTTAAGGCCAAGACCTGTGATTTCACGAACAACCTTGATAACCTTAATCTTTTCTGCACCTGCATCTGCAAGAACAACATCAAATTCTGTCTTTTCAGCTGCTGCTGCACCTGCATCGCCAGCTGCTGCTACCATAGCAACGGGAGCTGCTGCGCTTACGCCAAATTCTTCCTCCATAGCCTTTACAAGCTCAGCTACTTCGAGGAGCTTGAGTTCTTTAATTTCAGCAATAATTGTTTCGATCTTACTCATTTTTACTTACCTCCTATAATAAGTTAAATAATTTTTATTCTTCTGTAGGAGCTGCTGCTTCCTGAGCAGGAGCTTCCTCTGCTGCAGGAGCTTCCTCTACGGGAGCTTCTACTGCTGCTTCCTCTGCGGGAGCTTCTTCCTTCTCAACCTTGATGTCAGCGGGCTCTACGCCGTTATCAACAAGCGCCTGCAATGTACGTGCAAGATTGCTGATAGGTGCGTTGAGGCTGCCGAGCAACTTAGCAAGAAGAGTTTCACGGTTGGGTGTAGCTGCAAGTGTCTTAACTTCGTCAAGCTGGAGCACCTTACCATCCAGGAAACCTGCCTTGATTTCGAGCTGTTCGTGAGTCTTTGCAAACTCAGCGATAACCTTTGCGGGAGCAACTTCATCTGTCATGCTGAGTGCAAGAGATGTAGGTCCGTTAAGGATAGGATCGAGCTCGTCAAAGCCAACTTCCTTCGCTGCAAAGCGTGCAAGAGTGTTCTTAATAACCTTGTACTCTACGCCTGCTTCGCGAAGCTTGTTACGAAGCTGAGTATCTTCTTCAACTGAAAGTCCGCAGTAATCAACGAATACGCCGGAAACTGCTGTCTTAAACTGTTCAGACATAGAAGCTACTATCTGCTTCTTTTCTTCGAGAACTTTCTGACTAGGCATGTTTTCACCTCACTAATAATAATGAAAAAGGGATTCTTCGCCCATAGACGCAAAGAATCCCGAAATTTTTTAGGAATACTTCCTCGGCAGGACTTACCTTTATGCCTGCTGTCTATGGAACTAACAGTGCTATTATACACCGCTTGTTAACTTTTGTCAAGAACTAATTTATAATTAAATTAGCCAATCTTGGATGCATTGATTTTGATGCCGGGGCCCATTGTGCTTGCTACTGCAACACTCTTAAGGTACTGACCCTTAGCTGTAGCGGGCTTCGCCTTGAGGATAGCTGCCATAAGAACATCAAAGTTCTCCTTGAGCTTCTCAGGACCGAAGGAAGCCTTACCGATGGGGCAGTGGATGATGTTTGTCTTATCAAGACGGTACTCAATCTTACCTGCTTTTACATCGTTTACAGCCTTAGCAACGTCCATGCTTACTGTACCTGCCTTGGGGTTGGGCATAAGACCCTTAGGCCCAAGGATTCTAGCGATACGTCCGATTACACCCATCATATCAGGTGTAGCGATTACTACGTCGAAATCGAGCCAGTTTTCTTTCTGAATCTTTTCAACGTATTCTTCTGCGCCTACATATTCAGCGCCTGCTGCCTGTGCTTCGTTAGCCTTTTCGCCCTTAGCGAAAACAAGAACTCTAACCTTCTTACCTGTACCGTTGGGAAGAACTACAGCACCTCTAACCTGCTGGTCTGCGTGACGGGAGTCAACGCCGAGCTTTGCGTGGAATTCGATTGTTTCGACGAACTTAGCGCTTGCAGTCTTTACAACGAGGTCAAGAGCTTCGGCAGGATCATACTGTTTGCCGGCTTCAATAAGCTGTGCACCGGCTACATATTTCTTACCATGTTTCATTACTGTTAACCTCCTTGTGGTTCATCGGGAATTACCCCTCCCACATTACTCTTAGATTATTCTTCGATAGTTACGCCCATGCTTCTTGCTGTACCTGCAATCATGCTCATAGCAGCTTCAAGACTTGCAGCGTTGAGATCGGGTCTCTTAAGTTCTGCAATCTGCTGAAGATCTGCCTTGGAAAGCTGAGCAACCTTCGTCTTGTTAGGTACACCACTACCACTCTCGATCTTACAAGCCTTCTTAATGAGGACTGCAGCCGGGGGAGTCTTGGTGATGAAGCTGAAGGATCTGTCCGCATAAACGGTAATAACAACGGGGATAATTAATCCTGCGTCTTTAGCTGTTCTCTCGTTGAATTCTTTTGTGAACTGTACGATGTTAACACCGTGCTGACCGAGAGCCGGACCTACCGGAGGAGCCGGTGTAGCCTTACCTGCGGGGATTTGCAACTTGATATAACCTGCGATTTTCTGAGCCATGGTTTTGCACCTCCTTGAAAAAAATGTGGTGATAACGAACACTCTTTGAGTGTCCTCCCATCTATAACAAGCCTTGCGGCTTATTAACTGAGCTAATACGTATTATTCCAGCGGTTCAATCTGGTAGAAGTCAAACTCTACCTGCATTTCTCTGCCGCCGAACATAGTAACCATAACGCTAACCTTACGTTTTTCGTTATTGATTTCCAATACTTCACCCATAAAGCCTTCCATAGAGCCGTCGGTAATACGAACTGTATCTCCAACGTCAATACCAAGGTCAACTACCCTGGTTTCAACACCAAGACGTTCAACCTCTGCTTCGGAAAGCGGAACGGGTTTGCTTCCCGGTCCTACAAAGCCCGTACAACCACGGGTATTGCGAACCACATACCAACTTTCGTCGGTCATTTTCATTTTTATAAATACATATCCGGGGTAAATCTTCCTGGTAACGGTTTTCTTTTCACCCTTATCGTTTTCCTCGATTGCTTCCTCAACAGGAATGCAAACTTCACCGATAAGTTCACCGAGGCCACGGTTTTCAACAGTTTTTTCAATACTGTCTTTTACCTTGTTTTCGTACCCCGAATAAGTATGAGCAACATACCACTTAAATTCAGCACTCATAATATATCAGGCGAAGCGCCCTTCCTCCTTTACTGTAATAATCAGCGAATAATGAATTTACCGGCTAAGAAAGTAAAGAGTGCATCAAGGCCGAAAATTACAAGACCGATGAGGATAAGTGCCGCAATAACAATTATAGTGTTGTTGAGAAGCTGTTTCTTTGTGGGCCAAACAACCTTCTTGAATTCGGATTTAGTACCTTTAATAGATTTACCGATACGGCGGAAGAAGCCTTCCTTTTTAACATTTTCTCCCATTAAAGTTCACCTTCTATTACTTAGATTCTTTATGCAGTGTGTGCTTGCGGCAGAAAGGACAATACTTATTCATTTCAAGTCTGTCAGGATTGTTCTTCTTATTTTTAATAGTATTGTAGTTACGCTGCTTGCACTCTGTGCATGCCAATGTTATTTTAACTCTCATGATTCTGCGCCTCCTGAGTAAGAATTTGCCTCGATTTTTTATGCACGTAAAAAAAGCCCTGCATAGCGAGGTAAGAATAATATACCATATGTGATTTTTTTTGTCAACATATTTTTTCGGGAAATTTTGATTTTTTTAGGTCGTTACTATATATAAGGAAGAAAGAGGGTTCGGGGCACAAGATAGGCAGAAATAATAGTAGTCTATGTTGTTCCCACCAAAACAAAAAGACACCCAATAGGATGTCTTTTTGTTTTGGTGGGAACAATAGGGCTCGAACCTATGACCCTCTGCTTGTAAGGCAGATGCTCTCCCAGCTGAGCTATGCTCCCATATGGTGACCCGTACGAGATTTGAACTCGTGTTACCGCCGTGAAAGGGCGGTGTCTTAACCGCTTGACCAACGGGCCAAAGTGGTAGCGGCGAGTGGGCTCGAACCACCGACCTAACGGGTATGAACCGTTTGCTCTAGCCAACTGAGCTACACCGCCACATGCACAAGACTTTCGCCTGACACATTGGCTATTATAATATAGTGATTTGCAAAAGTCAAGTGTTTTTTTCACTTTTTTTCAATTATTTCCGAAGAAGCTCGTCAAATGCTTCTATATATCCGTAAAAACCTTTCCCTGTAATGGTTTTTTTCGCTATAAGGGAAACGTATGAAAACTGACGGAAGCTCTCCCTCTCCTCTATTTTGGAAATATGCACCTCAACGGTTGGAATCGCTACTGTTTTGAGTGCATCTAAAATAGCTACACTGGTGTGGGTGTATGCGGCAGGATTTATAACTATCCCGTCAGTATTTCCGTACGCTGCCTGAATTCTGTCTACAATATCACCTTCGTGGTTTGACTGATAAAATTCCACCTCCACGCCTTTTTCATTGGCGTGTGCCTGAATCATTTCCACTAAATCATTATAGGTAGATTTTCCGTATACGTCAGGTTCGCGTATTCCCAGCATATTAAGATTGGGGCCGTTAATAACAAGTATCTTCATAAGTATCACCTTTTATTCAGTTCTTCGATAATAAGAGCCGTTGTTTCCTGCCACGTTTTCTGCGATTTTACGGAAAAGTGACTGAATTTTTCGTACAAAGGATAACGTACCTCGTACATCTGTTGGAGTTTCTCTATACCGCCTTGGGATAAAGGTCTGCCGCTTGTGGATAAGCGTTCAATATCACGCTCAATAAATACAACCATTGCATTCTGGTGTATTATATCATAGTTTTCCTCCCTTGTAACTGCACCGCCGCCAGTGGCAATTACACAGCCCGACTTCTTACAAAGTTCAGAAAGGGTTTCCATTTCAATTTTACGGAAACGCTCCTCACCGTATTTTTCTATAATTTCGGCAGGAGATTCGCCTTTTTTTGAAATTTCTTCGTCGCTGTCGTAAAACTCCCTGCCAAGTACTTCGGCAAGGTATTGTCCTACGGTGGATTTTCCCGACCCGGGCATTCCCACAAGGACAATATTCCTGGTGTTTTTTTCAATAATATTTTTTATGCGACCGATTTCGCTGTCGGGAATTTCTTTTCCTGTAAATATCTCCGAGGCTTTTTTTGCCTGTGCCACAAGCATACCCAGTCCATTTGCCGTTTTGAGTCCTATCTTTTCCGAATCAAGAATAAGCTTTGTCTTTGACGGATTATAGATAAGGTCAAGCACAGCTTCGCATTTTTTGAAGTCATTTATGTCAATGGGGGAATTACCCGTTTCGGGATACATTCCCACGGGAGTTGCATTGACAATAATCTGCGCATCGTAATATTTTTCTATGTCCCCTGCCTTGATTTCGGCTGAAGTCACCGTTCGCACACTTTTTGCCCCCATATCATTAAGGACGCAAAGAGCGGTTTTTGCCGCACCGCCCGTTCCGAGGATGACTGCATCCTTCCCTGTTATATCTGCACCCGATTCCTTTATCTGACAAGAGAATCCGTAATAGTCAGTATTGTAACCAATGAGTTTTCCGTTTTTATTAAGCACGGTATTTACTGCACCGATACGAGTTGCCTCGGGGGAGATTTCATCCATATAGTCCATTACGGTCTGTTTATAAGGAATGGTGACATTGAGTCCGTCAAATTCCTTTTTCTCAAGGAAGTCCCCTACCTCGTTTTCCGCAAGCTCATTATATTCATAAGAATAGTCGGCAAGCTCATTATGGATAGGCTTTGAAAAAGAATGACTCAGCTTTTTTGCAATAAGGTAAATATTCATTAAAATCAGGCCTCTCTGTAACTGCCGAGATATTTTATATTTTTCTCGCCCAAAGAATATTCAAGCAAATCTATTATTGCAGGAAGCTTTTCCGAATAAACCGACACATCTATATCGAAATAGAACATAAATTCGAAGTCACTTTCGGGAATGGGTCGGCTTTCAAGTTTAATAATATTGATACCGAGCGAGTAGAAATTTGCAATTACGCTGTAAAGAGCACCTGCCTTATGAGGTGTTCTTATAAGAAGGCTTGTTCTGTCGGCACCGGGGTAAATTTCAAGATTTTTGGAAAAGCAAATAAATCTTGTGTAGTTATTTTTGGTGTTCTGCACATAGGGCTTTACAACCTGCAGACCATACTGTGCTGCACATATTTCCCCGGAAAGTGCGGCAACGTCGCTTCTTTCGGATTCTGCCACCATTTTTGCCGCAACCGCTGTGTTTTCACATTCTGTTACCTTTACGCTCTTGCCGAGGGATTCAAGAAATTCACTGCACTGGCTGATTGCCTGAGGATGAGAATATATTTCCTTTATATCCTTCAACTGAACTCCCTCTTTTGCCAGAAGGCTGTGCTCTATCTGCATTCTTGTACTACGGACAATGCTGAATTTATACTCGCTCATAAGGTTATATATCTGCGTAACACTACCTGCACTGCTGTTTTCAAGTGGAACTATACCATAACGGCAAAGTCCGCTTTCAACAGCGTGGAAAACTGCCGCAAAAGAATTGCAGTACATAATTGAGGGCTTCTCAAAAAGCTTCTGACAAGCAACCGAGGAATGTGCCCCTTCCACTCCCTGACAGGCAACGAATGCCTTTTCGGGGAAAAGATTGGGTGTTTCATCCATAGCCTTTTGAATCATCTGCGAAAGCCCTGATTCGGGAGAAAGGAACTTGCTCTGATATGTACGGCTGAGGTCAAGAATTGAGCCGTAGAGTCTTCTTGTATAATCTCCGTATTCCTCTCCTGCGGTTTCTTCCACTTTTTCAAGGAGTTTTCTCTCTCTTTCGGAATCGTACACAGCCATTCCCGTTTCCTTTTTATATGCGGCAACTTCCTTAGCCACATTCATTCTTCTGGTGAAAAGCTCTACCAATTCCTTGTCTATACTGTCTATTTCTTTTCTGCATTCTTCTAAATTCATTTTTTCTGCTCCTCACAAAATTTTATTTGCAACGACTATTGCCGCTGCCGCTTCTACACAGGGCACCGCCCTTTTTACAATACAAGGGTCGTGTCTGCCCTCTATCACAAGAGCTCGGCTTTCTTTTTGAGAAAGCGATACACTCCTTTGTTCTTTACCGATTGACGGAGTGGGCTTTATTGCTACCTTAAATATTATGGGCATACCGCTTGAAATTCCGCCCAGTATTCCGCCGTGATTATTGGTTTCGGTTACGATTTTTCCGTCCTTTAGTATAAAGGCATCATTGTTTTTGCTTCCTCTAATTCCTGAGGAAGCAAAGCCTCTGCCAAACTCTATTCCCTTCACGGCAGGAATGGCAAATACTGCCGAGGAAATACTGCTTTCCCATCCGCCGAAGAATGTATCTCCCACACCTGCAGGAACACCTGTAATTGCACATTCTATTGTGCCGCCGATACTGTCGGCATCCTTTTTCGCAGAGAGGATTTCCTCTTTCATTCTCTCGCCCTTTTCGTCGTTCAATACGGGGAAAGGCTTCCCGTCTACAAAATCATTTTCGGTAACATTGCAGGGGTTAAACCTGTCATCCTCAATATTTCCTACTGATGAAATATGTGCACCGATATAGATGCCTTTTTTCTCTAAAAGTTGTTTTAAAATTCCGCCTGCTATACAAAGGGTGGCTGTAAGTCTGCCCGAAAACTGACCACCGCCCGATACATCTCTGTATTCACCAAACTTACTCCACGCCGCAAAATCAGCGTGACCCGGCCTTGGAATGTCTTTGAGGTTTTCGTAATCCCTTGAACGGGTATTGGTATTTTCTATAATTCCGCAAAGGGGTGCCCCGTTTGTAAAGCCATCTGTAAGCCCTGCAACAAATTTTACCTTGTCCCCTTCTTTACGAGTGGTAGAAAATTCGTCATTTCCGGGAGCGCGGCGTTGCATAAAGGCAGAAAGCTTTTCCTCATCAATCTTAATTCCTGCAGGCAAGCCCTCGATAACTGCACCCATTGCTTTGGAATGGGATTGTCCGAAAAAAGATATTCTGATTTTTTCACCTGCCGTAAAGCTCACTGCACTTACCTCCAAGCATAGTAAATTTTTCGTAAAAATCGGGATAGGACTTTCTGACTGCCTCGGCAATGTCTATTGTAACATCACCTGTGCATAAGAGAGACGCTATCGCACCGCTCATTGCAATGCGGTGGTCGTTTGCACTCGTTATTTTACCGCCTGCAAGAGGGCTTCCCGTAACATATATATTATTTTCGTCAAAATCTATTTTACCGCCGAGATTCTTTATAATATCAACGGTGGTTTTAACACGGTCACTTTCCTTGTCACGGAGCCGTTGTATATTTTTAAACACGGTCGTTCCATCTGCTTTTGTTGCTGCCACACAAAGAATGGGAACAATGTCGGGAATATCAGCACAATCAACTGTAATTGCCTTTAGTTGGCTCTTTTTTACGGTTATACTGTTGTTATATTTTATGTCTGCTCCCATTTCAGAAAGAATTCCCAAAACACGGCTGTCCCCCTGAAAAGTATCTTCACAAAGTGATGTGCAGGTAATACCATTTTCCGAGCCAATAGCACCTGCCACGAGCCAGAATGCACCGTTTGACCAGTCGCCCTCGATTTCAAAAATATCGGGAGAAGTAAACTTCTGTCCCTCGGGGACTATATATCCGTTTTCCGTCTTTTCGGTGGTTACACCAAATTTTTTCATAATATCGATTGTTATATCTATGTAAGGACCGCTTTTTATGGGTGTGGTTGCCTTGATTTCTCCGCCACCCGTCACACCGAGAGCCAACAGAAGCCCTGTTATAAACTGACTGCTGATATTTCCGGGGATTTCAAAAACATTCCCCGAAAGCTGTCCCTCTGTTCTGCAGGGCAGGAAGCTTTCACCGTAGGAGGTTACTACCCCGTTTTTATTAAGCACTTCACACAAGGGAAGCAGGGGGCGTTGCCCCAGCCGTTCCGCACCCATAAAGGTGCATTTTCTTCCAAGTGCTGCTGCAAACGGAAGCATAAAACGAAGAGTTGAGCCACTTTCGCGGCAGTTAAGTACACATTCCCCGTCCTTTTTTTCAATTGGATATACCGTTACTCCGTCTTCTGTATATTCAATTTTTGCACCGAGGGATTTAAGACAGCCTATTGTTGCCTTTGTGTCCTCGGAATAGAAATCTGTTACAATCTTTGTCGGGGTGTCCGCTGCCGCCGCACAGATAAGTGCCCTGTGCATACAGGATTTTGACGGAGGGGCTGAAACCGTTCCGTTTAATTTTGAGGGAGAAAGTGTTACTTTCATTTCGTTCCATCCTTTAATACAGTCAGAAATTCATCCATACTGATTTTAACAACATCACATTCGCCCACTCCAAGAGGTACTACCAAAGATACACCCTCTCCGTCTGCTTTTTTGTCACTTTCAGCTCTTTTTAAAAGAGTTTCGGGAGAGTAGGGGCATTCTGTGTCAAGGTCGAAGAGGTCAAGCATCTTTTTCAGTATATCACAAGTACCTTGTTTGCACAAGCCATGGTTTTCCCATACCTTGGTGACGATATACATTCCCATTGCCACACATCTGCCGTGTGAAAGAGTGTAGTTTGCTTCCGTTTCGATTGCGTGTCCTGCCGTGTGACCGAAGTTGAGAATTTTACGGATTCCACCCTCAAATTCGTCTTCTTCTACCACATCTCTTTTTATTTCAATACAGCGGATAATTATTTCCTCAAGATTTTTTTTGTAGTCCTCCATAAGGAGTCTGTCTATTTCCCTGCCACGGATAACGGCGTACTTTATTACCTCCGCCATACCGTCGGCAAAATATGCTTCGGGAAGTGTGGAAAGTACATCAGGGTCAAAAATCACCATCTCGGGTTGGTAGAATGCACCTGCAAGATTTTTCCCTTGTTCAAGGTCAATCCCCGTCTTTCCGCCTACCGAGGAATCCACCGCCGCAAGAAGCGACGTTGGTATCTGCACAAATTTTACACCCCTCATATAGGTTGCCGCAGAAAAGCCCGTAAGGTCCCCCGTCACACCTCCGCCTAAGGCAAAGAGTGTATCCTTTCGGGAGAAATGGTTCTCTGCAAGGAGATTCAGGATTTCAAGATAGGTTTTTGCATTTTTGGAGGATTCCCCTGCAGGAAATATAAATTCAAAAACGCTCATCCCGATTTTTTTGAGGGATGCCTTTACCCTTTCCATATACAGAGGAGCAACATTGGAGTCGGATACTATAAGGGCTTTACCACTGATTCCAAGCTCCTTTATGTATTCGCCCACACGGTCTATTGCACCCTTTTCCACTACAACTTCGTATTTTTTTGAAGCATTAACTAAAATCTTTTTCATATTAACCAATACTTTCCTTTATTTTTGACCCCTCTTCCAAAAGCGAACGGAGCTTTATCTTGTCCCCTGTTTTTATTGCGTCGCTGTATTTCTGAAGCTCTGCTATAATATTGTCGATTTCAAAGCAGAGGTTATCACCGTTTTCCATAAAAAGCTCTGTCCACATATCGGGGTTGAGCTTTGCAACACGGGTTAAATCACGGTAGCTTCCTGCCGAAAAGCCCTTGTGCACACGGGAATTGGGACTTTTAACATAGGCATTTGATACTACGTGAGCAAGCTGAGAGGTGTATGCAATAATTTTGTCGTGTTCCTCCGCAGAGCTTACCGTTACACTCTTAAAACCTGCTTGCTGGAGAAGCTTTTTTGTTTTTTCAAGGGTTTCTATGGTTTCGTTTTTGTCGGGAACAAGTATCATTGATGCATTCTGAAACATTGATGCACGGGAGTATTTGAAGCCCGAAAACTGAGTTCCTGCCATGGGGTGTCCACCCATAAAACGGTAGCCGAATTTTTTCGCAAGGGCGAATCCCTTTTTGCAGATTTCCCTTTTTGTACCGCCACAGTCAATCACGATGGCATACTTTGAAATAAATGGTGAATATTCCTCCATAAATTCCATAGTTGCTTCGGGATAAAGTGCTATAAAAACAAATTCACAGCTTCCTATATTTTCTTTTGTAAGTTCGTCAGTTACGGCGTTTTCAAGCCTTGCACGCGCCATTGTAACCTCGTCACGGTCACAGCCGAAGACCTCGTTACCCGCTTCCATAAATGCCTTCGCTACAGAGCCGCCGATAAGGCCAAGGCCTGCTACTGCAATTTTCATATTATTTCATTGCCTCCAGTACTTTCCTTACCGTGTCTGCAGTATCCTTGAACTGAACGGGGGTAAGTGACTGTGCACCGTCGCAGAGTGCTTTCTGCGGATTGTTGTGCACCTCTATCATAAGACCGTCGGCACCTGCCGCTGTTGCAGAAAGTGCAAGAGGCTTTACAAGTCTTGCAATGCCGCAAGCGTGACTGGGGTCTGCAACTACGGGAAGGTGACTGAGTTCATGAAGCATAGGGATTGCAGAAACGTCGAAGGTATTTCTTGTTGCTGTTTCGTAGGTTCTGATACCTCTTTCGCAAAGAATGATGTTTTCATTACCCTCGCTCATAACGTACTCGGCACTCATAAGAAGCTCTTTAAGGGTATTTGCAAGACCGCGCTTGATAAGAATAGGCTTCTTTGTTTTTCCAAGCTCTTTTAAAAGCTCGAAATTCTGCATATTTCTTGCGCCCACCTGGATGACATCAACATCCTCGAAAAGATGAATATGGTCGGCACTCATAATCTCCGTTACGATGGGAAGTCCCGTTTCCTTTTTCGCTTCTACAAGGAGCTTGAGTCCATCCTCACGCATACCCTGGAAATCATAGGGGGAGGTTCTCGGTTTAAATGCACCTCCGCGGAGGAAGTCTGCACCTGCTGCCTTAACCGCTTTTGCCACCTCTATAATCTGCTCCTCACTTTCAATAGAACAGGGGCCTGCAATAATTCCGAAATGACCATTGCCGATTTTTACACCGTTACAGTCAATCGCAGTATTTTCGGGGTGGAATTTACGGTTGGCGTTCTTGAAAGGCTCTGTTACACGGGTAACCTGAGTTACTATGTCAAGCCCCGCCAGAAGCTCTGTATCAATACGGCTTGTGTCACCGATAAGCCCCAGTACAGTCTGGTATTCACCAGAGGAAATGTGTACACGCACGTTCTGACTTTCAATCCAGTTTATTAAATTGTCGAACTGTTCTTTTTTTGCATCACTTTGTACTACTACGATCATTTTAATTCATCCTCCATAAAAAAAGTAACTCTGCAGCGATTGTCACTGCAGAGTTCAAAAAATACGCTCTTGTTATTCGCAGCACAAATCACTTTTACTTTGAGTCATAATAAAGTAAAAGTAAAAATATGCAGCTGCGAATACAAATAAGCTCATATCGTTTCTCCTTTAAAGATTTCTTGTTATCATATTAGCACTCTAAATCGCTAAATGTCAACTGTTTTTTCAAAATTTATTTCATTCTGCCGATAATTGTGAAAAATTACGTTTTTTCTAAGCAAGAATAATGAAAATTATTCTTCTATATTCTTACTGCGATTACTGAGAGTTACCTCAACCTGAGATTCAGTATATCCATCGGTACCGGGCACCATCACTGTAACGGAAACCTTTTCGCCATCCTTATAATACTTCAGTCTGTCCTGAAGCTGTACTAAGGTAGAAACTGTATATCCGTCAAATTTAGTTATAATATATCCTTTTTTAATGCCTGCCTTTTGTGCACCAAGTCCATCTATAACCTCAGTCACAAATACGCCTACGGGCATACCGAAAGCCTGACTGTTGGCGGAATCCACGTCTGTGCCTGTAATTCCGAGGAAGCCCTGCTTATCCTCATCAACCATTTCTCTTGTACGACGAAGCATAAGCTCGTCAATGATACCTTCTACATCAGAGATGGGAATAGCATAACCCATGCCCTCTACACCGGTGGTGGCAATCTTTACGGAGTTTATACCGATAAGATTTCCCGACATATCTAAAAGTGCACCACCGCTGTTACCTGAGTTGATTGCCGCATCTGTCTGAATAAAGGAGTTTGTTACGACGGATTTTCCGTCAGAGCTTTTCATCGTTATGCTTCTGTTAATGGCACTGATAATACCTGTTGTTACAGACTGACCATAACCGAGCGCATTACCGATAGCAACAACCTGGTCTCCCGGCTTAAGTGTTGAAGAATTTCCAATCTGTGCAACCTTGATTTCTGCCAAAACATCCTTGGGGACATCTGTAAGCTTTACAGAAATTACTGCAAGGTCTTTGCCGACATCATATCCCTTTACCACAGCATGGGGAATATCCTCATCTGTTATTTTTCCGTTTTGTCCGTTTTCCCCAAGGCGCTTTTCAACGGGGCTGAATACAACACTCAGCTCCTTTGTATTTGCTACAACGTGGTAATTGGTAACAATGAGAAGCTCGGTATCGTTCTGCCCGATAATAATACCGCTGCCGCTGGAGGTACTCTCCTGCTGGTATGTGCCGAAAAAGGTAATTACATCAGACACGCTATGATTGGTGATTGCAACTACGGAGGGCATACAAGCCTGAGCAATAGCCGATATATCCCCCTGCCCGTGAGCTTCACTCTCCGCTTTATGGAGAATCACCTGTGTAGGCTCTAACCGATAAGAGCCGCCCGTAAGCCTTGTAACAAAGCCGTTTGCAATACTGAACGCTGTGCCGAACAAAATTCCTGCAACAACAGAAAGAGCAACCACACGGGGCCATACACGCTTTTCCTTCTTTATCGTATGTGTCACATTAAATTCAGGAATCCTTTCATCAAAGCCCGGTGTTGCTTCTTCGGTAACATCTTCAAAGGTTTCCTCTGCAATAATTTCTTCTGTTTCGGTATTTTCCAAAGGTGCAGACACTCCATTATTTTCATCTGCATCAAATCTGTTTTCAAATTCGTTATTCATAAGCTGCCTCCTTGTATCTTTGAGCCTTTACTCGTTTATTATATCATAAAAGATAAAAGTGTACAAACTTTATTGATTTTGTTAAAAATTTTTTAATATTTTCCCTTTGATTACTAAAGACCGTGACAAAAATTTATCACGGTCTTTACTGTTTTAGAATATTCCAATATATGCATCAAGCACTGATGAAATCAGTATTGCAATAATGCAAACAGGTGCAAGGTACTTGATAACAAATGTGAAGAGCGCCTTCTTTTTGAACTTTCCGCTAAGCTCTACTTCCTCAATAATAACCTGGGGCTTAATTACATATCCGATAAATATGCAGGTAAAGAATGCTACAATGGGCATCATTACACTGTTTGTAATGAAGTCAAAGAAATCAAGCATCTGCATTCCGATAATAGTAGCTGTATCCCAGATACTATAACCAAAGCAGGACAGAAGTCCCATAACAATTGAGAATACAAACACTACTGCAATGGCAACTTTTCTGCTCCATTTAAGCTTGTCACAAACGATAGACACAACTGTTTCCATCAGCGAAATGGAAGACGTGAGTGCCGCAAAGAGCACAAGCAGGAAGAAAAGTGCACCAATAATCTGTCCGCCTGCCATACTCTCGAACACCTTGGGAAGTGTAGCAAACATCAAACCTGGGCCTTTGCCGAGAGCCTCGGGAGAGCCGTTTGAAAAGGCATATGTAGCAGGGATAATCATAAGACCTGCAAGGAATGCGATACCTGTGTCAAAAATCTCTATGTTAGACACAGAACTTTCCAGATTAACTTCCTTTTTCATATAGGAGCCGTATGTTACCATAATACCCATTGCAAGGGACATAGAATAGAAAAGCTGACCCATTGCGGCAAGAACGGTTGTTACTGAAAACTTGCCAAAATCGGGAGTTATATAATATTTCACGCCGTCAATTGCTCCGGGGATTGTCATTGAATAACCTGCAATAACTATTGAAAGAACAACCAGAACGGGCATCATAATTTTGCTGACCTTCTCAATACCCTTTTCAACGCCGAAAAGAACAACAAGTGCCGTCAGTCCGATATAAATAAAGAACCAGCCGACCGGCTCTGCTGTGGAGGTTATAAACCCTCCGAAATAACTGTCATGCGCTGCATCAACACCGCCACCTGTACAGAATGCGTAAAGGTATTTCGTTACCCAACCGCCTATTACAGAGTAATAAGGAAGAATTATAGCAGGTACAAAAGCTGCAAGATACCCAAGGAAGGTAAATTTCTTGTTAAGCTTTGAAAATGCACCTACTACGCTGAGCCCCGTTTTTCTGCCGAGGGCAATTTCCGCGGTCATAAGCGAAAATCCGAATGTTACTGCAAGAATAAGATATGTAAGGAGAAATATTCCGCCGCCATACTTTGCCGCAAGATACGGAAATCTCCAGATGTTACCAAGTCCTACCGCACTTCCTGCTGCTGCAAGAACAAAACCTATTTTACCGGTAAAACTGCTTCTTTTTTCGTTTGACATAGAGTAGCCTCCTATTGTTACAAAAAAGCAGAATCATCTCAGTGATGATTCTGTTACTTTGTATTATGAGTATATTTTACCATATATTCAAAATATGTCAAGTCTAGGCAAAATATTTTCTGTCAAGGCTTCTGTAACCGATTGCCTCGGCAATATCCATTTCGTTAATATTTTCTCTGCCGTCACAGTCGGCAATGGTACGGGCAACTTTAAGTATTCGTGTATATGCTCTTGCCGTAAGATTCAAAGAGTCAAATGCGTTTTTAAGCATTCTGCTTTCATTTTCACCAATTTCACAATATTTTTCTATAAGAGAGCCTGAGAGCTGTGAATTGGTCGTAATTGCTTCGTTTTTGTAACGCTCTTTCTGTATTTCACGGGCGGCATTCACCCTCTTTTTTATGTCCTGTGAGCTTTCGCCCTTCATTGCCTTGAGGTCAGCATACTTGACAGGAGATGCCTCGAGCTGAATATCGATTCTGTCAAGCATCGGTCCGCTTAATTTCCCAAGGTATTTGCGAATTTCCGTTTCCGTACATCTGCAGCGGTCACTGCCGTCGCCGTAATAACCGCATTTGCAAGGGTTAAGCGCCACAACGAGCATTGTGTTGCAGGGATATGTATATGATGCCGCCGCACGGGTGACAGTAATTTTCTTATCCTCAAGAGGCTGACGCATAGATTCTATTACATCTTTTCTGTATTCGGGAAATTCGTCAAGGAAAAGTACCCCGTTATGCGCAAGGGAAATCTCTCCCGGCCTTGCTTTTGCTCCGCCGCCGACTATACTTACAGCACTTGCACTGTGGTGTGGTGTGCGGAAAGGACGGGTTGCTATAAGCTTTGTATTGGAATCAAGCTCACCTGCGATTGAGTATATTTTTGTAACCTCAATAGCTTCCTCCAAGGTCATATCGGGAAGAATAGTCGGGATTCTCTGTGCAAGCATTGACTTACCGCTTCCGGGGGTCCCGATAAGGAGAAGATTGTGTCCGCCACTAACACATAGCTCAATTCCACGGCGAAGAGCTATTTGTCCGCGGACATCGGAAAAGTCTATATTATACTGTGCCGAGGAAGAAAACACTGATGCAAGGTCGCATACGGTAGGCTCAATAGCCTTTTCTCCCGTGAGGTGGCTAAACACTTCCGAAAGGCATTTTGCACCGTAAATTTCCACACCCTCTGTAAGTGCGGCTTCATCAACATTATCAATCGGCACAAAAATCTTTTTGATACCCCACTCCTTCGCAGAGGTAACAATAGAAAGAACACCGTTTACCGGACGAAGCTCACCCGAAAGCCCAAGCTCACCTATAAACATGTATTCGGAAAGGTCTGCCTTAAGCTGACCTGTTCCTGCCATAATGGAAATTGCAATAGGCAGGTCAAATTGTGTCCCCTCTTTTTTAAGGTCTGCGGGGGCAAGATTTATAACCGCACGCTTTGCAGGGAACTGGAAACCGCTGTTTTTAAGGGCGGCACGGACTCTCTCCTTTGCCTCGCGCACGGTGGCATCGGGAAGTCCTACCACATCAAATGCAGGAAGCCCGTTGGAAAAATCCGCTTCTACTATCACACTTTTTCCATCAAGTCCCAAAAGGGTCCCTGTGTTTACCTTTACTATCATACAAAAACATTCCTTATAAATAAATATACACATAGTATATCACCGAGAGATGTCAAAGTCAAATACAGCAAAAATTTTCTTGACTTAATTCCAATTGAATAGTATAATACATAAGGTATATTGATTGAAAATGAGTGCGCGAAATGATGAAACACAAAGATTTCACTCGCAAAACTCGTTTCAATCTTTGTGTTTCGGGGTGTAGCGCAGTTTGGTAGCGTGCTTCGTTCGGGACGAAGAGGCCGCGGGTTCAAGTCCCGCCACTCCGACCAAAAAAAGGAAAGGCTTTACGAAAGTGGAGTCTTTTTCTTTTAGTGATAGATTGAAAGGGACTTGAACCCTAAGAGGGCAACGAGCGTTAAGAAAACGATTAATAATCGTTTTTAGCGAAGTTGGTGCGAGACGGGTACTGCAAGCTCGCTTGCGGTCGTCGAACAGGTACAGATTGGAAGCAATCTGTGTCCCGCCACTCCGACCAGTATGGGTGTTCATAACGTATCTGAGTTGTAAACACCCATTTATTTTTTGGAGGATATTATGACTAAATTTAAAAACTATTTTTCAAAAACCGATATCACTTTATGGTTATCTTCTGTTTTTCTTATCATTGTTTCATTCTGTATTTTTGACAGAGAAAGTTATATGACTTTATGTGCATCGTTGATTGGTGTAACATCACTTATTTTCAGTGCAAAAGGGAATCCTTTCGGACAATTGTTGATGATAATATTCAGCCTGCTATATGGAATAATATCATATACCTTTGCCTATTATGGGGAAATGATAACTTATCTCGGTATGACAATGCCTATGGCAATTTTTGCACTTATTTCTTGGCTTAAAAATCCCTACAACGGTAAAAAGTCAGAAGTCAAGGTGGATTCTTTGTCTGCAAATGAAAGTATTTTTATGTGGATAATTACGGTTGTTGTCACAATTCTTTTTTATTTTATATTAGAGTACTTTAACACCTCAAATATTGTCCCGAGCACAATATCTGTTACAACAAGCTTTGTTGCAGTATATCTTACCTTTAAAAGAAGCCCATACTTTGCACTCGCCTATGCCGCTAACGATATTGTATTGATAATATTATGGATATTGGCAAGTTTTACTGATGTTTGCTATATTTCAGTAGTCGTCTGCTTTATTGCTTTCCTTTTCAATGATATTTACGGATTTATCAGTTGGCAAAAGATGAAATTACGACAAGCAAAAAACATTATATAGGCAATTCTATCATTGATTCATAACTGCAAAACGCGTGCTGAACTTTTTCAGCACGCGTTTCTCAAATTTTCAATTTTTTAAACAAGAATGGGCAAAGTCCCACCATTATAAACAAAAGTATCAAATACCGCATTGCACCAAGTACTAAACCAAGGCGGACAATTTCCGTAGCAAAAAACATTTTGAGTCCCGATTTAAATAATAACGCAATTATTATGCCCAATACAACTCTTATTACTTTCTTAAATATCGGGATGGCATAGTTAAGAGGAGCATACCTTTCCTCGAAATTTATTCCGAGGGAAGCTCCTGCTATCATTCCGTATACTTTGAAAAAATCAGCGTAAAGTGGATTTGGGAAAATTACAAACCATATTATAAATGGGGTAAAAATTGCCAAAGCCCACAAATACAGTTTATTTTTATCTTCTGTTTTTTCGTATATTGCATTTCCGACCACCGCAAAAAACACCCCTAACAGTGCACCTGCGATAACATCCATTGGGTAATGAGCACCCAAAAACATCCTCGAAAAAGCTACCAAAAGGATAAGCGCAGCCGTCACTATCCATACCGAAATCTTCTTTACTTTAAGTGCAATAAGTGTACTCCAGGTTGCAAAATTCTGTGTGTGTCCGCTAGGAAACGAATATCCCGTTGCGGTATATTCCCTTACGCAGGAAACTTTTCCGTCAGCGAAGGGACGGGGCATTTTTACGAAATTCTTTATAATTCCGTTTACGCCCAGTGAAAATGCCGTGACAAAAAACAGCTTTTGTGCAATCCGCTTATCAACGGCAAACCACAGTGTCACTACGGCAAAAATCATAAGTGTTTCTTCCGCTAGCATTGTGATGCCTTCAAAAAAGCGGATAAGAAAGTCCGTTCGCATACCCTCGAGTAATTTAAGAAATTCTATCTGATAATCTATCATAATATCACCCTAACAAAACATCACTTACAAGCATTATGCAAAAGCCGATAAGAAGGGCATAGGTTGCCCATCTTTGTTCCCCGTGAGCATGCGTTTCAGGAATCATTTCATCACTAATTACATAAAGCATAGTACCACCTGCAAAGGCAAGTGCAAAAGGCAGTATAAGGGAAGATACGCTTACTGCAAAATAGCCTATGAATGTTCCCAGAACCTCAACAAGTCCCGTCAGCATTGCAATTACAAAGGTTCTCTTAGGCGAAACTCCTGCCGCAAGCATAGGTGCAATTATAACCATACCCTCGGGAATATTCTGAAGTGCGATACCGCCTGCAATGAGAAATGCCTGAGAGGTATTACCCGAGCCAAAGCCAACACCTGCCGCAATACCCTCGGGCAGATTATGTATTGCAATAGCAGTAACAAAAAGAAGTACCTTTGACAGCTTGGTATTATTATGCTCCTCCAGATCCTGACCTGCCATTTTATGAAGATGAGGTACGAGCTTATCAATAAGGTTAAGGCAGATTGCCCCTGTAAAAATTCCTGCAACAGTTGTCAGAAGCCCGAATTTTCCGCCGTATTCCAAAGAAGGCATAATAAGTCCCAACACCGCTGCCGCAAGCATAACACCTGCAGCAAAGGAAAGAATTATGTCGGAAAATTTATGGCTCATATTCTTGAACATAAAGCCGATAAGCGCACCAAATACCGTCGCACCACCGACACCTAATGCTGTAAGCAAAACCATAGTCATAAAAATCACTCCATAAGCTTTAAGGGGGTGTAAAAAACTTAGTTTTTTACACCCCCATTTTCTGGGGATAGGAAAAAATGCTTCAGAATGGACAAACTGAGCTGACAAAGCCTATATTAAGGCTTTGTCAGGTTACCCGAAGGCGTACGTGGGTACGTCGAGAGGCGAAGTTTGTTCGTAGCAAAAAGGCTTAAGAAACAGAAAAATCGAACAATTGAGATTTTTTATCCAATTTAATACAATTTGACGATTATTAAGTGTTTTCATTCTGTATTATTATCGCCTTTTTGCGTTCTGGACTTTTTTTACATCCCCCTTTTTTATTCTTCTGAGAAATTATCCTTACCTACTCCGCAAAGGGGGCAAACAAAATCCTCGGGAAGGTCCTCAAACTTTGTGCCGGGTTCAATTCCCATATCGGGAGCGCCCTCAGCTTCATCATAAACCCAACCGCAAACGTCGCATACATACTTTTTCATAAATTTTACCTCCAAAATGTTTTTATTTACACAGCTCTTCTGCAAGTGCCTCAAGCTGTTTTTCACTTTCTTCATTGAGAGCAGACATAATCTTAACCTCGTTTTCCGCATAGGTAAGATTTTTGCTCTTTTCAAGCATACCTTTCATAACCTTGGTTGCCATAGGTGCCCAGCTTCCGTTTTCGATAAATGCAACCGTTCTGCTTTGGAAGTTACGCTCTGTAAGATGGTTTATAAATTCCCGCATAAAGGGGAAAATATCAGCATTATATGTTGTTGTAGCAAGCACCGTTGCACCGTAGCGGAAGCTATCCTCCACCGCTTCTGCCATATCACATCTCGCAAGGTCGTTTACCACAACCTTAACTCCTTTTTCTTTGAGCTTGTCACGAAGCTTCAGGACAGCCTTTTTCGTGTTTCCGTAAACGGAGGTGTATGCAATTACGACACCCTCCGACTCAACACGGTAACCAGACCATATATCATACAGATTAATATAATATTCTAAATTTTCTGTAAGCACGGGACCGTGAAGAGGACAGATGATTTTAATATCAAGTCCTGCCGCCTTTTTAAGAAGTGCCTGCACCTGCTGTCCGTATTTGCCTACTATACCGATATAATAACGTCTTGCCTCGCAAGCCCAGTCCTCATCAGTATCGTATGCACCGAATTTACCGAAACCGTCGGCAGAGAAAAGCACCTTATCCTTGGAATCGTAGGTTACGATAACCTCGGGCCAATGCACCATTGGCGCAGTTACAAAAGTAAGGGTGTGGCTTCCTAATGAAAGAGTATCCCCCTCACCCACTACAATCTGATTTTCAAGAAAGTCTGTGCCAAAAAATCCTTTCATCATCACAAAAGACTTCGCAGATGAAACAATTTTTGCATCGGGATATTTTTCTGCAAAATACTTAATATTTGCACTGTGATCCGGCTCCATATGCTGAATTATAAGATAGTCGGGAGATTTCCCGTCCAAGGCTTTTTCGAGATTTGAAAGCCATTCGTCCTTAAACCTTGCATCAACAGTGTCCATAACAGCAATTTTGTCGTCTGTTATTACATAAGAATTATATGCCATTCCGTTTGGAACAATGTACTGTCCCTCGAATAAATCTATATCACGGTCGTTTACGCCGATGTATTTAATATCCTGAGTAATATTCATATTGTGTCACCTCATCCCTAAGTATACCACATTTTTACGCTTTTTCAACATCAAACACAAATATTTTCAGACAAAAATAGAAGTGACCCCTGACTGCTTTCTTTACAACAATCAGAGGTCACTTCTGTTCACTCTTGATATCTAACATCTTTTGTTATCCTCTCTTTCTTTGTCTACCTTTCGCATTTACATCATTTACAAAACTCGTTTCAGCAATTACTTTTCTCTAAGGAGAATTCCCTAATCTTCCTGTGTTTTTCGCAAAAGGTGAATTTTTGTACTTTCTTAAAAAGCTACTCTCCCGATTTACCTGCCCTGTTTGTTCCTTTCATTCCAAACAATCTATGTTAAGCGTTACACCGCCGTGTTTTTTTAATTATACTCCATCACTTACCGCAGGTGTGAATCGATTTATTAACTTCTTAAAAAAGTTTCTTTACTTACTTTTCCATTGGAGTGTACCTCCCTTTCCTTGATTTAAGTGTAACAGCTTTTTTCACCTTTTTCAATTGACAATTCCTGAAAATCAAAAAACCTTTTTTTATGCAAATGGGAGAATTTTTCCGAAAGGGGTAAAAAAGTATTTACAAACGCATATTTCTTGTTATATAATAAACGTATGGGCGTGTCAGAAAACCCCATATATTCGGCAAACCTGTCGAAAGACAGGGACGCAAAGCTTTAGTGCCTAAACGGAATTTACCGTACGGTTGACTGGCCGCAACTTTTTAGTTGTGGCTTTTTTTATTAATTCCTAGGAAGGGAGTGCTGTTTTATGGAAAATAAAAATCCAATATTGGTTTATGATGCTTCTTCGGAAAACGCCATTTTCAAAATTGAGTATGTGGAAAATGATAAGATTCCCGAAACATTAAACGGCGAAAGCGGATTTCACATTTACCACGTAAGAATGCTGACTGAGCTTATTTTAAGACAATACGCTGAAAAATTTCCTTCCGAGTCTTTGACAGAGGAGGATATTTCCTCCATTGCAATTGCATCCTCTCTTCACGATATAGGCAAATTGAGAATCCCGAAAAGCATCCTGGAATTTCCCGGAAAGCTCTCTCCTCTGGAATATGACATAGTTAAAAAGCACTCCGTGTTTGGAGAGGAAATTATTTCCTCCGTTAAAAGTGACATTTCTCCATCCATATTAAAATACGCACAGGAAATTGCAAGGAGCCACCACGAAAGATTTGACGGCACAGGCTATCCTGACGGTCTTTCGGGGAAAGATGTTCCGCTGAGCGCACAGGTGGTTGCTCTCGCGGACTCCTTTGATGCTCTTACCAGTACCAGAAGCTATAAAAAGGCGTTTTCTCAGGATGTGGCAATTGAAATGATTTCCAACGGAATGTGCGGTGTGTTTGACAGTTCTCTTACCGAGTGTCTGCTGGAGGTTGTTAATAACAAGGTTCTGGTTGATATCCGCGAAAGCCTCAGAAAAAGGCGCAGTGTTATTGAGGGTAAGGACTTTTTTGTTCCGAAAAGAGTTCTGTTTTTAGGAAATACAGGCTACCTTACAGAAGATTTCATACGCAGAACATATTCCGAAAGCCTTGCTATGGTAATGGGTGATTGCAATATAAAAAGTAAAAAAGGACTGAAGGTATTTTCCATTAAAGACCCCTCTTACAGAAGAGTTTTTAATACATATGATTTTGACCTTATCGTGTATTTTGCAAATGAGCTTACCTACGGCGGTGAGCAGGAGAGCGATGCCCACAATCTGCGCACCGTGCTTTCCGAGGTAAGAGCATCCCAGCCCGATACAAGATTTTTGTATCTCTCCTCTCTGGATGCGGCATTTGAGGAAAAGAGTGACAAAGCACTTCTTTCCTCTTCCAAAGAAGCTCTTTGCGAATTTTACGCAAGCGAGTATTCACTTAATATTAAGATAATAAGAATCCCCTATCTCTTTTCAGGCAGCTATAAAAACGACTTTTTATATAAGCTGTTTGATAAAGCGGAAAAGGAAGCAATTGTTAAAATAGACGAGCTTAACACCTCACGCTGTTATTTCCTTTCTATGCTTGACCTGTCGGAGCTTCTTGTACGCATTACCGACAACTGGAAAACAGGAACGGGTATTCTCAATGTCAATGAGGAGTTTTTCCTTACCTTTTCCGATATAGAAAAGAAATTTTCCTCATTTAAAGCGGGGGTGCGTTTCGAGTATTCGGGAAAAAATTCCGGAAAGGTTTTAAACACAAACAACAGGGCACTCAGAAACGAATACGGATGGTTTTCAAAAATTCCCGTTACGGAAGATTTGGAGGAGGAATATGAAAACTACCTTAAATCAAAAAGCCTTATAATAACATCAATGTATGACAAAATACGCCAATGGCTCAAGGAACACACCCTTGTAATGAAAATTGCAGAGCTCTTCATTCTGTTCTTTATTACAGAGGGTCTGCTGCTTCTGACAGGCTCCTCCGTTATGTTCTCCATAGTAGATTTCAGAATGGCGTACATAGTAATAATGGCGACTATTCACGGACTTCCCTTTGGTCTTGCTGCGGCAGGGCTAAGCTCCATTTCGTGGTTTATTGCGAAAATTTTGTCTGGTACAAACTGGATGACGATTTTTTATGAGCCATCTAACTGGTTTGCCTTTGTATTTTTCTTTCTTGTAGGTGCAATCTGTGGATATATTAAGCTTAAAAATGACGACAGTACCAAATTCCTCACAGAGCAAAACGAGCTTCTTGAAGAAAAGCTTATCTTTACAAAGGAGCTTTATAACGATACCTTCGACGAAAAGAAAGCTCTTAAAAAACAGATTATTTCTTCTAAGGACAGCTTTGGTAAGATTTTCGACATTACCCGTCAGCTTGATACTGTTGAACCGAGAAAATTGTATCTGCGTATAATGGATACCTTTGAAGAAGTCCTTGAAAACAAGAGCATCTGCGTATATTCCGTAGACGAAAACAGCCGTTTTGCAAGGCTTGAGGTTGCTTCAAGAGATATTATGGCAACTGTGGCAAGGTCTATATCGCTTGAAACCTTTGCTCCCGTTGTTGAGAAGCTTCTTAAAAATGAGGTGTGGAGGAATACGGATTTCCTGCCCGGATACCCCATGTATGCCGCTGAAGCATCAAGAAGCGAAAAGCTTCAGATTATGATTTTCATATGGCACGCTGAAAGCAGTCAGAAGTCACTTTACTATGTAAATCTTTTCAAGATACTGTGTGACCTTGTTGAAATGTCTGTCATCCGTGCATATGAATATAACAAAGCCATTAAGGAAAAGCAATATATCAGCGGTACAAGGATACTTCATACGGAAGAATTTGAAGCTATGTATGAAAATTTCAGGAATATGTACGACAGAAAAATATTCTCATTTGCAGAGCTTGACATAGGACTTAAAGGGCACACCATTGACGAAGCTGACGATATGATTGAAAAGCTTATCCGTGCCAATGATGTTTTAGGTGTAAATAAAGAGGGTAAGCTGAGGCTCTTGCTTTCTCAGGCATCCTCGGAGGATTTACCCGTTATTCTCCCAAGGTTTGAGGCTATTGACCTCGATATCAAAGTTGTGGAAAATTAACTGATTCAGAAAGGAGTATGTAATAATGATTTGGATTTATCTTTTTTTACTGTTATTGCATATTCTTTGCTGTGTTCTTACATACCTTGGTATTCACACGAAAACGCTTAATATACATAAATATATGTTTTTTGTAGTGGTTTTTCTCCCATTCTGGGGTTTTCTGACAGTTCTTCTTTTGCACCATCAGGTTGCCACGAATTACGACGGTACAAAAAATATCGGCGTGGAAAAGATGCGGCTGGACTCGGAAATCTATAAATCCGTCACGGTTGAGGATAAAAAAAGCTCTGCCGTTGTACCGATTGAAGAGGCACTTCTTATAAATTCCTCCAAGGTCAGAAGAGAAATTATAATGGATGTACTTAACGACAACCCCAAGGAATACGTGGAGTTTCTCCAGAAAGCAGGCGACAATGAGGATACGGAGGTTGTTCACTATGCCGTAACCGCAATGGTTGAAATTTCCAAGGAAAACGACTACACACTGCAGGAGTTTGAAAGAAGACACTCTGCCGAGCCGGACAATTTTCAGGTTCTCAGCGAATATTGTGAGTTTTTGTGGCAATGCCTTACTCAGGGGCTTATGCAGGGACAGGTGGAGGTAATGAACCGAAATCTGTACAATGAGCTTGTAAGAAAAAAGCTCTCCATAAAAGAGGATAAAGCAGATTATATCAGTCTTGCGAAGAATCTTCTGGAGCTTAAAAGCTATACGGAAGCTGAGGAAGTCATAAAAAAAGCAGAAGGGCTTATTCCCGACAGCGAGGAAATCATTCTTCTTAAGCTGGAGTACTATTCCCTTTTGGGTAAGGGTGAAGATATTAAGAAGCTTCTTCAGGACACGGATAAAAAACGTATTTATCTGTCACAAAAGGCAAAGGAGGCCATTGCATTTTGGCAGAATTAAAGGAAAGATTTTTAAATTTCAGATATAAAGGCATCATCTGTATAACTTTAGTTTTCCTGCTTATTGCATTTATGCTGTTTCTGGAAAGAAGCGGAATTCAGGCAAATTACAGAAAGATGTCCCTCCCGTTTCTTCCTGCAGAAAACGTTCTCACCAAGGATGAGGCGTATAAAAAACAGTCTAAAGACACTCTGGTGCTTATTAATTCTCAGGTTGAAAAC
This sequence comes from Clostridia bacterium, assembly GCA_045656865.1. Lineage (GTDB taxonomy): Bacteria > Bacillota > Clostridia > UMGS1883 > UMGS1883 > UMGS1883. Next base: position 26,334 of record JAZOSB010000022.1, read on the forward strand.
AGTGTCAACGCATTTGAGGAATTCAAACAGGTTTTCGTTGATATGAAAATCGGCTACGACCTTGCGGATGTATCCTGTGATAACGACTACGACTTTCAGGAATATGAGGCTGTCGTTCTTGCCATTTCTGACCTTACTCCCATGGGCGAGAAGATTATTTCTCTGTGTGACTGGGTAAAGGACGGCGGAAGTACCATGTTTGCCATGACTCTTGAAAAAAGCCCTTACACGGCAGTCATTGAGAGCAAACTCGGCATTGCCGATTCTTCCTATTACAGTACGGTTGTTGATTCTATCTATGTAGAGGAAGACTTTATGATAGGCGGAGGAAGAGGTTTTGTTTTTGCAGACCCCTATGATTCAGGCTGGGCTGTTCAGCTTGATATGAAGGATGTTACGCTTCACGCCTATACAAATGATGAAAGAAAGCTCCCCCTCATATGGGAGAAAAAATACGGTGACGGAAAGTTTCTTATAGTAAATATCGGCTATTACGAAAAAGTAATGAGGGGGTTTTATGCCGCATCATACAGTCTGCTGAAGGATGTCTGTGCATACCCCGTAATTAACGGCTCTGTATTTTATCTTGACGACTTCCCCTCACAGATTCCCTCGGGAAGCAGTGAATATATTACCCGTGATTTCGGAACATCCATCCGTGATTTTTACGTAAATATATGGTGGCCCGATATGATGAATATTGCGGACAAATACAAGCTCCGCTACACGGGACTTGCAATAGAGTGCTATGACGACAATGTAGATGGCTCAACCCCTGCGATGCCCGATAAAGGGACTTTCCTCAATTTCGGAAATATGCTCTTAAGGCAGGGCGGAGAAATAGGCTATCACGGTTATAATCACCAACCGCTATGCCTTGGAGACCACGATTACAAGGGGTATTTCGACTACAAAACCTGGGACAGCGCAGGTGCTATGAAAAAGGCTTTCAGCGCGCTTACCGATTTGTGTGATGAGCTTTTCCCCGATGTTGATATGCAGATTTATGTACCCCCGTCAAATATTTTTTCCGTTGACGGAAGAAAAATGCTGGCAAAGGAGTTTCCGCAAATAAAGACAGTATCGGGAATATATTTCTATGACGGCAACTCACCGTATTCGTGGACACAGGAGTTTGATGTTGCCGATGACGGTATTGTCGAACAGCCCCGTGTAGTTTCGGGCTGCGAGCTTACGCCCTATATGGAGTTAGCCGTAATTTCCGAGCTTAACCTACACTTTGCAAACAGTCACTTCACGCACCCCGACGATGCTTTAGACCCCGAAAGAGGTGCTGAATACGGATGGGAATACTTGCGGACGCATTTTGGCAAATATCTTGACTGGCTCTACACCTCCGCACCCACTCTTAGAAATTTCACGGGGTCGGAGATGTCCGCGGCGGTGCAAAGATTCTGTGCTGTTACAGTTGACAAACAAGTATCAGATAAGAAAATGCTCCTGAAGCTTGGTAATTTCTACGATGAAGCACAGCTTCTGGTACGTTTTAACGAGAAAAAGCCCGATACAACAAAGGGCGGTAAGCTTACCCATATTACGGGTGATTTGTATTTATTACACGCAAACAAGGATACTGTAACAGTTACTTTTAAATAATTTACAGCGTGAAAATAGTAATCCGAACCCTGTTTTCACGCTGCGGAAAGGAGGCGCGAAATGAGAATCTGTCTGGTTCTGGAGGGATGCTATCCCTTTATCAACGGCGGTGTTTCCACATGGATGCATCAATATATAACCGAGATGCCACAGCACGAGTTTGTGTTATGGGTTATCGGTGCAAAATCCGAGGATAAAGATAAATTTGTATATGAGCTTCCCAAAAACGTGGTGGAGATTCATCAGGTTTTCCTTAATGATGCTTTGAAGGTCAAGGACAGCGGAATTTTAAACCATAGCTTTTCCAAGGACGAGAAAGAAGCTCTTCACCGCCTCGTTACTTCCAATAAGCCTGACTGGGATAAGCTTTTCCATATGTATCAGGTTAAGAAAATAAATCCTATGTCCTACCTCAAAAGTGAAGAATTTTTGAAAATTCTTACGGAGACCTGCAAAACGGAGTTTCCCTACATTGCTTTTTCAGATGCTTTTCACTCGGTACGTTCAAGGCTTCTGCCAGTACTTTATCTTTTGGGGACAAAGGTGCCCAAAGCTGACTGCTATCACGCAATTTCCACGGGTTACGGCGGTCTTCTGGCATCTTTGGGTGCATATATAAACAAAAAGCCCCTGCTCCTTACCGAGCACGGAATATACACAAGAGAGCGTGAGGAGGAAATTATCCGCGCAAAATGGGTTGCAAGAGCCTTCAAAAAGCATTGGATAGACTTTTTCTATATGCTTTCCGACCTTATTTACAGCAGAGCATTCCGTGTTACCTCTCTGTTTACCAATGCTATGTATACACAGATTGATATGGGTTGCGCTCCCGAAAAATGCCGTGTTATAGAAAACGGCATCAGCTACGAACGGCTTTGCAACATTCCTCTTAAAAAGGAAGACGGTCTGGTGGACATCGGTGCCGTTGTCCGCTTTGCTCCCATTAAGGATATAAAGACAATGATATACGCCTTTTTCGAGCTTTGTGCAAGGATTGACTATGCAAGGCTTCATATAATGGGCGGTATAGACGATCAGGAATATGCAGACGAGTGCTTTGAGCTGATAAAACAGCTTGGGCTTGAAGACAAAATAATAATCACGGGAAGAGTAAATATTATTGAATATTTTGAAAAGCTGGATTTTACCCTTCTTACCAGTATATCCGAGGGACAGCCCCTTTCCGTGCTTGAGTCCTTTGCCGCAAAACGGCCTGCCGTAACTACCGATGTAGGCTGCTGCCGTGAGCTTTTAGGCGGAAAGCCGGGCGATAACCTTGGCACGGCAGGACTGTGTGTTCCGCCGATGCAAAGGGAAAAGCTTGCCGATGCTATGGAAATTCTCTGCCAGTCACGGGCACTGAGGCTCGAAATGGGAGAAATCGGACAAAAAAGGACATACGAGCATTTTCGTTACAGCATTATGCTGAATAAGTATCTTGCTTTGTACGAGGAGGTGGAAACACAGTGGCGGGCATAGGATTTGAACTTAAAAAGCTTTTCAGGAAAAAAGGCTTCTTTAATTCTGTAAAAGCATTCGGATACGCAACCGTCATTTGTACGGGACCTATGATTTTAGGTGTTATTTTGCTTCTGGGAATTATGTATTTATGCCATCTTTCCCACACTCTCCGCGAAACGAGAGAGCTTCTTGTATGTATGATTACATACACGCTCCTTGCTTCCATTACCACGACCTCCTTTTTCTCAATGGTTATCACAAGATATACCGCTGATATGCTCTATGAGGACAAAAAGGAAGCTGTCCTTCCCTCCTTCTGGGGTTCTACGGTTATTATGATGGCTGTGGGCAGCGTGCTTTACGGTCTGTTTCTCCTTTTTTCGGGGGCAAGCCTTCTTCAACAGTTTTTGTGTTTTATATTTTTTAACGAGCTTATAGTCGTATGGAATGCAATGAGCTACCTTACTGCAATAAAGGATTATAAAGGGATTTTCTTCTCTTTCTTTACGGCAATTGCAGTCACCTTTGTCGTAGGCGGACTTCTGCTTCTTTTCAGGTGTCCCACGATTGAAGCACTTCTTTTTGCCGTAACCGTGGGCTACGGGGTAATGCTGATATGGTATGTGATTCTGCTTCACAGATATTTCCCTAAATCAGACCTTTCCCCATTTACATTTTTTAAATGGATAGACGAATTTACTCCACTTGCCCTTTCAGGACTTATGACAAATATCGGACTTTTCTCCCACCTTGTAATTATGTGGTTCAGCAAAATCGGGGTAAAGGTACACGGACTTTTTTACGGAGCGCCCTTTCACGATGTTCCTGCACTTTTAGCCTTTATGACAACCCTGATTACCACGGTAAATTTTGTAGTGTCGGTAGAGGTGAATTTCTATCCCAAATACCGCACTCATTACAGTCTGTATAACGACAAGGGTACAATCGGTGACATCAAGCAGGCTGAGGACGAGATGCTTACCACACTAAAGACGGAGATTTTCTACACGGCACTCAAACAGCTTCTCTTTACCGCAACCTGTATTGCCGCAGGGGGATTTTTGCTGGATGTTCTGCCACTCGGCTTCAACGAGATAATGCGGGGATACTTCCGCACCCTTTGTGTAGGGTACGGACTTTACGCAATAGGCAATATGATAATGCTTCTGTTACTTTATTTTACCGATTACAGGGGGGCGCTTTTTGCAACCACCGTTTTTGCGGCAGGAAGTGTGTTGTTTACACTTATTTCATTGTTGTTCCCCGAGGTGTATTACGGATTTGGTTTCCTTTTTGCAGCTATGCTTTTTGTAGTTGCATCAATAGTACGGCTTGACTATTTTACAAAAAGGCTGCCCTACTACATTCTTGCGGTACAGCCCCTTGTGGCAGAGGACCGCTCGGGAAAATTTTCCCAATTGGGCGTTTTCCTTGAAGAAGAAATTGAAAGGAGGATTTAAAATGAAAAAGAAAAGAACTACTGCTTTGCTTCTTGTTTTCATTATTTCCCTGAGTGCTTTCGGGTGCGGAAAAACTAAAAAGGCACAGCCCGTCATTACCGAAAGCGAAAAAGCCGCAATAACAGATACGGAAGATTTCCACCTCAGGGATAAAAAGCTTCTCTACAAGCAGCACGACCCGCTTGAGGTTGTTACAATGTACCTGACGGTTTCTACGGGAAATTCAGGTGACGGTACTGACCATACCTGGGAGGAAATCAACACCTATTCTGCATATGATTACGAGGAAATGGGCGTTGACCGTTACAAGGTAGAGGGACTTTTACAGGTCGGTGATGAAACGGGTGTTCTCCCTGGTGAGCTTGGCTACGGACAGCAATCCCCCAACTGTACAATACAGATACGAGGACAAACCTCCAGCCGAAGCCCCCAGAAAAACTATAAAATCAGCATAAGGGATAACAAGGGAGAATGGCGCGGACAGTCCACCATTGCCCTTAACAAGCATCAGACGGAGGGTATGCGTTTCAGGAACAAACTTGCCTACGACCTTATTTCAGGAGTTGACCAGATGATGGGACTGCGCACCACATTTGTTCATCTGTATGTAAAGGACACAACGGCAGGCGGTGACGGTAAATTCCACGACTACGGAATCTACACGCAGGTTGAACAGCTTAACAAAACAGCCCTGAAAGCCCACGGCCTTGACCGTAACGGACATCTTTACAAGGTTAACTATTTTGAGTTCTACCGTTACGAGGATGTGATTATGCTCAAGGACAGTCCCGATTACGACCAGACAAAATTTGAGGAGCTTCTCGAAATCAAAGGCAGTGATGACCACGCCAAGCTGATAGAATTGCTTGATAAAATAAACGACTACTCAATTCCCATAGACAAGATTCTTGAAGAGAATTTTGATACAGAAAATCTGGCATACTGGATGGCGTTCCAGATTCTTATCGGTAATGTTGATACACAGAGCCGAAATGTTTATCTGTACAGCGCTCTTAATTCCGACAGATGGTATTTCCTTGCGTGGGATAACGACGCTTCCCTTAGAAAAGAGGAACACAAAATCCTCGGCAGGTCGGACTACTCCGAATGGGAAACGGGTATCAGCAACTACTGGGGTAATGTATTTTTCCAGCGTTGCTTTAAGTCGGACAAATTCTGCAAGGAGCTTACAAAGGCAATTGAGGATTTGAAAGAGTATCTTTCCAAGGAAAGAATTAACTCTATGGCAAGATCCTACGCAGGTGTTATAAAGCCTTATCTTTACAGATATCCCGATTACCGTTATGCTCCTCTCACAAGCAGTGAATATGACTATGTTCTGGGGAAAATGAGTAATGAGGTAGACCTTAACTACAATCTTTATTACGAATCCTTTAAAAAGCCTATGCCGTTTTTCATTGGCGTTCCTAAGGCAAAGGACGGTAGGATTTCCGTTTTGTGGGATGCCTCCTACGATTTTGATGATGAAAAAATAACATATTCCTTTGAGCTTGCAAGGGACAGTTATTTCAGAAACATAGTATTCAAAAAAGACGACCTTCTTCTTCCTACGGTTGAGTTTGATATGCTTCCCAAGGGACAGTATTTTATGCGCGTTAAGGCAACGAATGAAAGCGGATATACCCAGACTGCCTTTGACTATTATGTGAACGAGTATGGCAAGGTTTACGGAACAAAGTGCTTCTACGTAACCGGCTCGGGCAGGATAGTGGAGGATACTTATGTCGAAAACTGAGAGATACAGAAATGAGTGGAAGTATCTTATTGATACTGCACAGAAAGAAGTAATCTGCAAAAGACTGTTTCCTTTACTCAGCCTTGACAAGCACGCGCAAAACGGCGGTTATATGATAAGAAGTCTGTATTTTGAAGATTATTTCAACACGGCATATGAGGAAAAGGATGCAGGTGTTCTAAAAAGAAAGAAATACCGTATCCGAATTTACAATTGCTCCGACAAAAGTATAAAGCTTGAGAGAAAGAAAAAATTCGGAAGCTACATATTTAAAGAGGCTGCCTCCCTCACAAGGGATGAGGTTTACAAAATTCTTGACGGAGACTATGACTTTTTGCTTCAGAGTCCCAACAATCTTTTAAAGGAATTTTACTATGAATGTGTGAGCAACGTAATGCGTCCCAGGACAATTGTTGACTACGACCGTGAGCCGTGGATTATGGATGAGGGAACGGTACGAATCACATTCGATATGGATGTGAGAGCCGCAATAGGAAGCTATGATATATTTGACTCCACCCTCCCCACTCTTCCCGTTTTAGAGCCTGGAAAATGCGTTATGGAGGTAAAATATACCGAATTTCTGCCGGAGGCACTAAGGGAAATTCTCCCCGACAGAGGCTCCGAATTTACGGCAGTTTCAAAATATGTGCTCTGTTATGAAAAGACGGAGTACCTAAACAGCTTCAAGTACTGGTACGAGAACTAATTGATGAAAGGAATTTTTCAAAATGAGTGTTCAGGATGTTATAAAAAAATCAATACTGAACTCCGGTGCTTTTGACGGAGTCAGTATTGTAAATATTATTTTGGGACTGGTGACGGCACTTGTCCTCGGCGGTCTGATTTATTTTGTTTACAGCAAGTTCTATGTAGGTGTTATCTATTCAAGAAGCTTTGCCGTAACCTTAGTGGGAATGACACTTCTCACTGCGATGGTAACACTGGCAATCAGCACCAATATCGTAATATCTCTTGGTATGGTCGGTGCTCTTTCTATCGTTCGTTTCAGGACGGCAGTAAAGGACCCGCTGGACCTTTTGTACCTTTTCTGGGCAATTACCTCAGGTATTACGGCAGGGGCAAGGATGTATCTTCTGGCAATAATTACGGCGGTTATTATGATAGGAATGATTTATCTTTTTTACAATAAACAGCAAAGGGGCAGAATTTACATCTGCGTGATTCATTATACCACCGATGAAGCAGGAGATGATGTTATCCGTGCTTTCGGAAAAATGAAATACTTTGTTAAATCCAAGACAATGCGCAAGGATAAGGTGGAAATGGCTATCGAGATATTCTGCAAGAATAACGATACACATTTCCTTGAAATTATCCGCGATATTGAGGGTGTAGAGGATGCGACGCTGATACAGTATAACGGTGAATACCACGGATAAGGGCGGCTTGTTAAAATTGCACAGGCCACAAAACGCAAAAGTTTAATAGGTCAAAAGCTTTTATTTAGGTTATTGACATAAAGTCTTTGATTGTTTATGGAAAGGAGTCCCTTTTGGGGACTCCTTGTTTTATGCATTTTTCTATCCACGAACTTCACCCTCGCAGTACCTATGTACAGCTTCGGGCAAGCCCAAAGGGGTTCAGTTCGTGAATTCTGCACTACTTTCTCTTCGCCTTACGGTTTATTTAAAAAAGCAGGTTTTTATCCAAATCGTCAATAATTTTTGCAATGGCATCTTCTTCGTTGCTGACAGTTATGATGTCTGCCACATCCTTTGCCGCCTTACTGCCGTTTGCCACGGCATAGCCCACGCCTGCCGCCTTTATCATAGATACGTCGTTGTCGTTATCCCCTACTGCAATAGTCTTTTTTCTGTCTACGCCCAAAAGATCGGCAAGCTTCATAAGAAGGTCGCCCTTGCTTACACCTTTGGGAAGAATTTCGTAATATTCGGGGTCTGAACGAATAAAGTCAAACATATCCGCCATGGGGTGATTTTTCAGTAAATCTGCAAGCTTGAAGAGGTTTTCCTCGCACAAATCTGCAAAAAGCACCTTTGCAAGAGTTTCCTCCACCTCGGAATAATGACAGCGTATGTCAGGAAAACCTGCCGAAACAATATGCTTTTCCATAGATTCATTGGTTTTGCAGAAATAACAGTTTTCAAATCCGCAAAGCTGAATTGACATCTCGGGCATTGCCTTGTCTATATATTCCACAAGCACAAGGGCATCACGTGACAGAGGCACCTGCCACAAATACTCTTTCTTTTCCACATCATAAATACCTCCGCCGTTATAACAGCCGATTGGGGCATTAGGATGGAGCTGATGGAAAAGACTTCCCACAACAGGAGTGGGTCTGCCCGTTACAAAAGTGAAAAATCCGCCGTTCTCCTTAAAATATTCTATAGCATCAAGATTCTTTTGAGAAACTGATTTGTCGTTTTTTAAAATAGTACCGTCAAGGTCTGTGGTAATAAGAATTCCTTCAAATTTTTTCATAGGTTTCAACTCCTTTACACATACCAAAACATTTTAACATAATAAAAAAAAGAAAGCAAGAAGAAAAAGGATGCAAAAATCCAAGATTCTTACATCCTTTTAATTATTCCTCATATGCATCTACAAATGCCTGTAGCACCTTTTCTGCCTGAATTTGTTTTTCTTCGGGTAGTTTTGACAATAGAAGTGTTGCTGTGTTATTGAGCTTTTCGTTATCATTTCCAAACAAAATATAATCGGTGGAAACCTCCAATGCACGGCTCAAAGCAACAAGAGTTGAAAGGGATAAACCTGTTGTTCCCCTTTCAAGGCAACTAAGATTTTTACTGCTCATCATTATTATTTCAGATAAAACCTCTTGTGTATAACCTTTTGCTTTTCGTGCTTGCTGTATTCTCTTTCCTGCAAGAATCATATCATAATAGCTTAATTCCACATTATCACTTCCAAAATCAACTTGACAAGTATAGTTTATTCCCTGTCACATAGAATTTAAACAAGGTATCAGGTATATAACTATACATTGTAGCTTGACTTTTTATTTTTTATGTGATAATATATAGATAATCTTATTGACCGCTATACACACAAATGATGAAATATTTAATTATTTATAAGTGGGCTGGCGATAAGCTCCCCGCTTGGTGTTCCTATGGAACTTTAAAACAGATAGCGAGTCATAAGACAAAAAGCACTGTGTCAAAAACACGGTGCTTTCTTTAAGTTCAAGTCTCCCCGACAAAAACAAAAAACCATATCCAAAAGGATATGGTTTCTGTTTTTGGTCTGAGTGGGGAGACGCATATTGCTACGCAATCTGCCCTGCTTGACGACCCAAATGCTACAAGCTGAGGCTTTTCGCATTTCGGTACCCGTCGGCGCACCACTCACCTAAAAACGATTATCAATCGTTTTCTTAACGGCTCGTGCTCACTTTGAGTTCAAGTCTCTTTTATATAAAAAAACAGAAACACTACTTTTGTAGTATTTCTGTTTTTGGTCTGAGTGGGGAGACTTGAACTCCCGGCCTCTTGAACCCCATTCAAGCACGCTACCAAACTGCGCCACACCCAGATAGCTACTATATTATGCCCTATTAAATGGGTTTTGTCAATAGCCTTTTATATCAGTTTTTTGCTCATTTCTTCAAACTGCTCTGCAATTTCAGTGAGCATATCTATATAGTCCTCACCATCTTTAAGCTTTCTTATTCTGTTGATAGCTCTTCTTACAT
>JAZOSB010000023.1:0-40260 GCA_045656865.1 Clostridia bacterium
GAGATTGCAAAGACAATCTCCATATTCGGTGACAATGACGCAGAGGTCACACCCGTTCCCATTCCGAACACGGTAGTTAAGCTCTGCAGTGCTGATGATACTTGGTGGGAAGCCGCCTGGGAAAGTAGGTCGTCGCCGGAATCAAAAAAAGCAAGTCGTATGACTTGCTTTTTTGTGTTTGTTTCTAAGATTCAGCGATTAAGCAAAAATATCATCATCCTCGCTGTAATCTTCAATTCTTGCCAGACATCTTATAAAACAAACTGTAGATGTTATAAGAAGCGAGAAAAAGAAAAGGAGTACACCTACTATAATTGCTCCCAAAACGCTTGTAGCAGGAAATGTTATTGCTAAAAGCACTATTGACAGGAGTATTGTTCCTAATATTCCCGCAAGAACAAGTGACAGGGGAGCATCTATACAGCCACATATCCTGCGGCACTTAAAACTTGCTGCTACTATGAGATCTACTGCCAAGTATACAACTGCTATTCCAAGAAGCACCCACAAGAATGCAGGAGTAACAGTTATAACCGCAGTAATAGTAAGCAATGTTGCTATTATTCCAACAATCGCGCTTGCACCTATAGCCAATAAGGAACATTGTGCACCGCGATTGCAAGAACAATTACAATTAAGTTTTGACATAATTTTCACCTCCAATTATATTATATGTTGACGAGTTAATTAGGTGCTTATAAAGTGTGAGTAAATTCAGATATCTTAATTTAAAAGAAAAGGAAATATATTGTCGAAAATATATTAAAATTTTTATAAAAAAGTCTTTACAAACCCATACTTTTCTGCTATAATAATAATGTTCGAAAGAGCAAATGAAATATCGCGGGGTAGAGCAGTTTGGTAGCTCGTCGGGCTCATAACCCGGAGGTCATGTGGTTCAAATCCCATCCCCGCAACCACACTATAATAACAGTCGCTTTGCGCGGCTGTTTTTTGTTTTCTAAAAAAACAAGGCTTATAAAAGGGGCCATTTGTCAACAGTTGGGGTAAAATAAAATGGAATTGGTTACCCCAATAGATATAATAGAACCAAAAAAGGAAGCATTAACCCCGTACAGTTAATGCTTTCTGATTTTTTTTATACCATTTAAAATAAGCTTTTTCGCCTTTATAGCCTCGTCAAGGGGAAGGGAAGGGACGCCAGCTAATGGATATTCAATTCCTAATTCCTTATACTTGTGCACTCCCATAGTATGATATGGAAGAACGTCCAGCGCCCTAAGATTCGTAAGTCCACCGATAAATTCTCCAAGACTAATTAAATCTTCCTCACTATCTGTAATCCCTTGTATTACAATATGTCTTATCCATACGGGAATATTGTTTTGATCGAGAAACTTTGCAAATTCAAGCACCGGCTTGTTGCTATGACCGGTAAGATTCTTGTGCTTAACCGAATCGATGTGTTTAATATCGAGCATAACAAGGTCGGTATATTTCATCAATAATAGAAACTTTTCTAGACTCTCTCGGTTATCTTTATTGAAAGTAATTCCTGATGTATCAAGACAAGTATGAATATTTTGTGCTTTTGCTTTTTCAAAAAGTTCTGTAACAAAATCAATTTGAAGTAAAGGCTCTCCGCCAGAGACAGTGATCCCGCCATTTTTATAAAAAGCACGATTTTTGTTATAAGTACAAATGAGTTCATCTGCTGTAACACAGATTCCTTTATCGATACCCCAAGTGTCGGGATTGTGGCAATAAAGACACCTCATTGGACAGCCCTGCATAAATATTACAAATCTTATTCCCGGACCGTCTACACTGCCAAAGCTTTCAGTTGAATGAATAGCACCTGTTTTCATCAGATTTTATCGTGAAAGGTTCGTGAAATAACCTCATCCTGCTGTTCTTTTGTAAGCTTTATGAAGTTTACTGCATACCCGCTTACACGAACTGTTAACTGAGGATATCTTTCGGGATGCTGCTGAGCATCCAGGAGAGTTTCTTTTGAGAAAACATTTACATTAAGATGGTGTCCGCCTTTTTCAACATAACCGTCGAGGAGTGACACAAGGTTATCAATCTGGTTTTGTGTTGCTGCCATATTATTTTCCTCCTTTTTATTCGTTATCTAATCCTTCAAAAAGTGTGGGAGATGAGCAAGCTCCATTTGAACAATCGAGGTCAATTTCAATGTCACCTGCAAATATCTGATCATCCTTACCAAGAGCACCGGGAATGATAGAGAATGTATTTGAAATACCGTCCTGAGCATCAATGAAAGGAAGCTTTGAAACTGTAGCAAGGGAAGCTACTGCACCATGAGTATCTCTTCTGTGCATGGGGTTTGCACCAGGAGCGAAGGGTTCACCCTTCTTTCTGCCGTCGGGAGTAGCACCTGTATTCTTTCCGTAAACTACATTAGATGTAATTGTAAGGATAGAAGTTGTGGGAATACTTTCACGATATGTATGATTCTTTCTGATGTGTTCCATGAATCTGTGAACAATATCATAAGCGATAGAGTCAACTCTGTCGTCATCGTTACCGTATTTGGGGAATTCGCCTTCTACTTCGTAATCAACTACAATACCTGCTTCGTTTCTTACAGTCTTAACTTTTGCATACTTAATAGCAGAGAGTGAATCGGCAACTACGGAAAGACCTGCAATACCTGTAGCAAACCAACGAGTTACGTTCTTGTCGTGGAGAGCCATCTGGATTTTTTCATAGCAATACTTATCATGCATATAGTGAATGATGTTAAGTGTATTTACATATACACCTGCAAGCCACCTCATCATTTCATCATATTTTTCCATTACCTCATCATAATCGAGATATTCAGATTCAATGGGACGATACTTAGGAGCAATCTGCTTACCTGAAATTTCATCTACACCGCCGTTGATAGCGTAAAGAAGACACTTAGCAAGGTTTGCTCTTGCACCGAAGAACTGCATTTCCTTACCAACTCTCATAGAAGATACACAACAAGCAATTGCGTAATCGTCGCCGTGAGTCATTCTCATCACATCGTCGTTTTCGTACTGAAGTGAAGATGTTTCAATAGATGTCTTTGCACAGTAACGCTTAAAGTTTTCGGGAAGATTTACTGACCAGAGAACAGTAAGGTTAGGCTCGGGAGCAGGACCGAGGTTAGTAAGTGTGTGGAGATAACGATAGCTCATCTTTGTTACCATGTGTCTGCCGTCGATACCTACACCAGCAAGAGATTCTGTTACCCACTGAGGGTCACCTGAGAAGAGTGCGTTGTACTCAGGAGTTCTTGCAAACTTTATAAGACGAAGCTTCATAATGAAATGGTCAACAATTTCCTGAATTTCGCTTTCTGTAAATGTACCCTTTTTAAGGTCTCTTTCAGCATAGATGTCAAGGAATGTGGATGTTCTGCCGAGAGACATTGCAGCACCGTTCTGCTCTTTTACTGCTGCAAGATATCCGAAATAAAGCCACTGAATAGCTTCTTTTGTATTTTTTGCAGGCTTTGAAATATCAAAACCGTAGCTGAGAGCCATCTTTTTGAGATCTTCAAGAGCTCTTAACTGCTCAGAGAGTTCTTCTCTTGCGCGGATGATATGAGAATACATTGCACTTCTTGTTGTTTCTTTCTGTGCTGCCTTGTCCGCAATAAGATAATCAACGCCGTAAAGAGCAATTCTACGATAGTCACCGATGATACGACCTCTGCCGTAAGCGTCGGGAAGACCTGTGATAATGTGGCTTGAACGACAAGCTCTCATTTCAGGGGTATAGGCGTCAAAAACACCTGCGTTGTGAGTCTTTCTGTGCGTTGTAAAAAATTCTTTAATATCAGGATCAATAGTATATCCATTATCAGCGCAAGCCTTTTCAGCCATGCGGATTCCGCCGTAGGGCATAAGAGCGCGCTTAAAAGGCTTGTCCGTCTGGAAACCTACTATTTTTTCCTTATCTTTGTCAAGATAGCCTGGAGCATGGGATGTTATTGTTGATATAACTTCTGTATCCATATCCAGAACACCACCGGCCTCACGTTCCTTCTTTGAAAGCTCTAGCACCTGATCCCATAAATCAAGTGTGTTCTGTGTGGGGGCTTCAAGAAAAGATTCATCACCCTCATACTGCGTATAATTATGCTTTATGAAGCTTCTGACATTTACATCTTTTGTCCAGGTTCCTTTTTGGAAATCCGCCCAATATTCTGTATTCGTATACATATTTATCTCCCTCTTCCGAATAATAATATCAATATTGAAAAAGCAATATATCGTTAAAAAAGTGTGCTAAATACTGCATATAGTATTATAGCACACTTAATTTATAAAGTAAATAGAAAATTTACTTTATTTTGTAGAATATTTCATTTAAATGTATTTTTTTATAGGTGTAGTTATTATTTTCTGCAATAATAAAGCAGTATTTTCAAGGTCAGATTTATCAATGACTTCGTTTGCACTGTGGATATATCTCGTGGGAATTGAAATTGTTCCCGACGCAATTCCGCCACCGCTGAGATGAATTGCACCTGCATCAGTACCGCCATAGCTTGCAGCTTCAAGCTGATAGGGGACAGAAGCTTCCTTTGCACAGTCAATAAGGAGATTCTTTACAGACTCATGAATGATAAAGGATGAATCCTTTATTTTCACAGCAGGGCCTTTCCCAAGACGGAGGTTAAGCTCCAGAGATTCAGGAGTGTCGCCTACATTTGAAACATCCACTGCAACAGCCATATCGGGATTTATTGAAAAAGCGGATGTTTTTGCCCCCCTCAATCCAACTTCCTCCTGTGCGGTAAATACTGCATATACATCATTTTCTGTTGATTGAGAATTCTGCATTGCACGGATAAGTGCCCAACAGCCTACACGGTCGTCAAGGGCTTTACCCATTATTCTTTTTCCTATAACTTCAAAATTACCTGAATATGATGCCATATCTCCAATCTGAACAGAGTTTTCTGCTGTTTCTCTACTGTCTGCACCAATGTCGATATACATTTTTTCAAAACTTACAGTTGAGGGATTTTCCTTGTTTTCATAAGAAATTTTGCCTTTTATCCCATTTGTAAATTCAACAGTTGAATTTACTGAGTTATATTTTTGTACACCACCGATTATGGAAAAACGGAGAAATCCCTTATCATCAATATAATTTACCATAAACCCGATTTCATCCATATGAGCCGCGAGCATCAGTTTGTTTCCGTTACCTTTTTTGTGACATATCAGATTACCCAAGGCATCGGTGTAAATTTCGTCACAATAAGATGAAAGCTGATTTTTTATAATTTCACGTATATTGTTTTCCCGTCCTGACGGAGAAACAGCCATAACAAGTTCTTTAAGAAGTTCCATTAAAGACCACTCCTTTCAATATTTTTAAGCACCGCCCTTGCAAGCTTGTACACACTCTCGCTATCCTCAATATTCATAACGCTGACAGGGGAGTGAATGTATCGGCAGGGAACGGCAAGCACCGCTGTTTTTACACCTGTACAGCATCTCTGTATTGCACCTGCATCTGTGCCGCCCATACCTGTACGCTTAATCTGAAGTTTTATATTATTGTCCTGAGCAGTTTTCATTATAAAGTCATAATATTCCTTGTCAGAAATGGCAGCACGGTCCATTGCAGTCATAACAGCACCGCCACCCAGATTAGTTACCTGATTATGGGGCTTGCTTCCGTAAACATCGGAGCAGGTTGTCCCCTCAATTACAAGGGCAAGGTCAGGCTTTATATTATATGCTGCAACGGTTGCACCGCGGAGACCGACCTCCTCCTGAACGCTGAATACAAAATACATATCGCTGTCGTAATCTTCTTTCGTCATCGCAAGGAGTATTGCACAGCCTACTCTGTCATCCAAAGCCTTGCTCTTTACAAGGTTGTTACCAAATTCGGTATATTCCCCGTCAAAAACGGCATAGTCACCCAAGCTTACAAGCTTTTTAGCAGACTCCTTATCCTTAGCACCGATGTCAATGCATAAATCCTTGATTTTCAGGGGTGAAGTAACTTCGTCACCCTTTTGCAGGTGAATTGCTTTTGCGGATATAATTCCGGGAACCTTATTGTTGCCGATTAAAACCTTTTTACTGCAGAGAACAGCAGTTTCAATCCCACCGAGAGTATCAAACTTTAAAAATCCACTGTCTGTAATTTCTGTTATAATCAACCCGACTTCGTCCATATGGGCTGAAATCATAATTTTTTTGCCGTTGCCTTTTTTGTGACATATAAGATTTCCAATAGAGTCGGTATAAATTTCATCAGCAACAACTTTCTCTTTTATAAAATCTCTTACCGCATCCTCAAAGCCTGAGGGAGCACCGAGAGAAACCAGTTCCTTTACCAGCACAGACAGTCACCTTCTTTCAAAGAGGATGCAAATGCACAGATAAGCTTTGCCGTATTTTCCATATCCTCTGTGTCTGCTATTTCGTAGTTTGCGTGCATATACCTTACAGGAATTGAAATCAGGGAAGAGGGAACACCTTTTCCTGAAACCTGAATTTCCCACGCATCTGTTCCGGTGTCACCGCTGCAAACTTCAAGCTGGGTATCAATATTATCGCAGTTAGCAATTTCGATAAGTTTTCTTGTCATTTTGGTATGAAGATTAGGGCCGATTGAAATGACTGGACCATTACCACAAGGGAATGCATCCTCGGAAACTCCGGGACTTGTGCCGTGACATACATCAATTGCAATGGCACAACCGGGCTGAATACGTGCAGCAGCTGTTTTTGCTCCTCGCAGTCCAACCTCTTCCTGAACGGTTGCAACGACAATTATATCATTTTTTAAGGTAAATGAATTAAGCATTTCAAGTACTTTCAGTATAACTGCAAGACCACCACGGTCATCAATACAACGGGCTGCAACCATACTTCCGTCAAGCTTTGTATAACCTGTGTTAAAGGTGATAATGTCACCCACGCTTATAATAGAGGAAACAGCTTCTTTTGAAAGTCCTGTATCAACACATAAATCGGCAATATTAGGTGCTTTCCTTTCTCCTGTTATGAGGTGAGGAGGCGTTGCTCCTATTACCCCGAAAAGTTTTTCTTTACCGTGAATTGTTACCTCTGTTCCTGGAAGAACTTTCGGGTCAAAACCGCCTACGGAAACAAATTTAAGACTGCCTTCCTCGGTGATGTCGCTTACCATAAGAC
The DNA here is from genome assembly GCA_045656865.1 of Clostridia bacterium. GTDB lineage: Bacteria > Bacillota > Clostridia > UMGS1883 > UMGS1883 > UMGS1883. Next base: position 7,152 of record JAZOSB010000023.1, read on the forward strand.
CGAGCTCATCCATATGAGCTTCAATCATAAGCGAGGGAACAGAAGAATCCGTACCCTTTTTTATACCTATAACATTTCCAAGAGTATCTGTGAAAACCTCATTACAGTATTTTTCGAATAGCGATTTTACTAAATTACGTATATCTTTTTCGTTTCCGCTTACGCCGTATTCTTTGTCAAGTATTTCAAGATATTCAGATGTTGTCATCTTATCAACCCTTTAATTTATTTACTATGTCCTTAAATAAGTTTCCTCTTTCTTCAAAGTTTCTGAACATATCGAAACTTGTGCTTGCATTTGAAAGAAGAACAATATCACCGGGCTTTGCAACTGCTTTTGCACAGTTTACAGCCTCTTCATATGTTGTGCAGAATTCTGTGGTAATATCCTTGCCAACGCCTGTTTTTTCAACATAGTTGTCAAGTGAAGCCTTAATGATAGGACCGGTTTTCCCAATAAGGACAATGTGTTTTGTTTTTGTCGCAAGTGATTCTCCCAGTTCGTCATAAGGAATTCCCTTATCTTTACCACCCGTAATAAGTATTACCTTGTCAAACACCTTTAAGGTGTTAATTGTTCTGTTGGGACTTGAATCAATTGAACTGTTGTAATAACGCACTCCGTCAAGCTCCCTTACGAATTCAATACGGTGCGCAACGCCACCAAAACTGCGTGCAACTTCTCTTACCGCGTCTTCTTTATACAGAGGATATGTTGCGGCAATTGCTGTCATATAGTTCTGGACATTATGCTCGCCGGGGATTTTTATATCATTTTTATCAATAATCTTTTTACCGAATGCATAAATAGAATTTTCGTCACAATAAACATCGCAGGAATCATCAAGACCGAAAATTCTTGTTTTCCCTTTAGCACTGTTTTTACATTCGTAGGATTTGCCGTTTGATTTGTTTACTACAAGTACGTTGCTTTCGTCACCGTGAATATAAATATTTCTTTTAGCATCAATATATTCTTCGTATGATTTATGAACATCAAGATGGTTCGGGGTAATATTTGTAATAACTGCAACATCAGCACTCTTTTTCATTGTATGAAGCTGAAAACTTGAAAGCTCAACAACAACGATATCGTCTTTTTCAATACTGTCGGTTGTGCAAAGCAGGGGAGTGCCTATGTTACCGCCGAGATGACACCTATGTCCGCTTGCAGTCAAAATCTCGTATATAAGGGTTGTCGTTGTCGTTTTGCCGTCACTTCCCGTTACGGCAATGATTTTTGCAGGGCAAACCTCAAAGAAAACTTCCATCTCACTCGTAACAATGCTTCCGTTTTTACGTGCATTTTCAAGCTGAGGCAGGTCGAAACGCATCCCAGGAGTCTTGAATATAATTTCTCCGCCTAAATTATCAAGATAATTCTCCCCGCAATTAAGCTTAACCCCAAGAGAAGTAAGCTCAGAAGCTGTTTCACCGAGTTCAGCCTCGGTTTTCTTGTCGCAGGCAGTTACCTTTGCTCCGTTTTCGCAAAGAAACTTAATAAGCGGTATATTGCTTATGCCGATACCTACAACAGAGATTTCTTTCCCATTTACATATTTTTTAAAAGCATCAAATTTTGAATTATTCAATATTATCCCTCTTATCTGATATAACTTGTTTTAAGCTTTGGTTCAAGGTCAGGCTTATTTATTCCTGCAGCTTTGCCTGCCTCAATACATTTGAGCAGCCATGCCATATTTTTCCCAATGATACGCATTGTCTGCATACCCTCTTCATCCTGAACAACTTCCTCGGGAGTGTTTCCGTGTACCATATTCCAGTACTGAGAAGTAACAATAGGCATCTGATTGATTTCGGGGTATTTTATAAGCTGCTCAAGTGTTGCTGTTGAACCGCCTCTGCGGCAGCTTGTGGTAACAGCGCAAGGCTTGTGCTTCATATCGGCGGACGCTGTCATAAAAAGTCTGTCAAGGAATGATGTCATCATACCTGATGCAGCGGCATAATGTACGGGAGAGCCGAAAACAAAACCGTCAGCTTCCTTTACAAGCCTTACTGCCTCATTAACGCAGTCATCTGTTATGCATTTGCCGTTTTTCTTGCAATATCCACAACCAAGACAACCTTTTGTAGCAGTTCCTGCATGGAAAATATCTGTTTCAATTCCTGCCTTGTTCAGCTCCTTGGCTACCTCTGCAAGAGCTGTATATGTACAGCCGTTTTTCTTAGGACTTCCGTTAAAAAGTATTACCTTCATTATGTTTACCTATCCTTTCAATAATTATTATGGGTTACAGTTTCCACACTTTTTATAGCCTGAATTTTCAGCGTCTTCTTTAGAGTTAAATGTAATTCTGTTCTTTTCCCCAGGGAGGTTGGGGCATATATCTGTATGATATACTTTTGACTTCCTGTTGCCTATATAAGTAACAACAGGCTGTGGCTTTTCTTCTGCTAAATCATATTCTTCCCCTGTGGAGCGACGGATAGTTTTTCCGTCAGTAGAGAGGACTATGGTGCCCTCCTCGTCAGTTCTTAAAATATTGCAACCCACTCTGTTAAGCCTTTCCAATGTTTCGTCGTGCGGATGCCCGTATTTATTACCTTTTTCGCATTGTATAACGGCAACACTCGGAAAAACTGCATTGAGGAAGTGCTGCATTGAGGAAGTACGGCTTCCGTGATGCCCGACCTTGAGTATATCAGCACTTATGTCAGTGTGTCCTGAAAGAATATCTGTTTCCGCTGCTTTCTCAATATCACCTGTAAAAAGTGCTTTTACTTCACCGAATTCAATTAAGGTTACATAGGAATTTTCATTTTCGTCACCAAAATTTTTACGAGGGGAGAGAAATTTAAGCTTCATCCCACCAATTTTATAAACAGCATCTAAATTTGGATTAGAGGGAGTAATGTCCTTTTCAATCAGTGCGTCAATAAATTTTTCATAGGAATAGGATGTAGAATCAAGGCCGCTGTTCAAAAACAGCGTGTCAATCTTAAAACCTCTTACTATATTTTCACCACCGCCGACATGGTCGTCATGTGGATGGGTGATTATAAAGCAATCAAGCTTTTTTATCCCTCTGTCAGCAAGGTATTTATAAATCTTGTGCCCGCTTTCATATGTACCGGCATCGATAAGAATAGTCTTATCTCCATTCTGAATAAAAATACAATCCCCTTGACCAACATCTATAAAATGAAACTGTACTGTGTCGTCGGACGGTGCTATTAGAACATTTTCACTATCATTATATTTTGAATCCTGATTTTGAAAACTTACAGAGCAGGAGGTAAGAAAAAGCACTACAATAAGAATTATTAAGCTTATGTGTTTATTATGCATAATAAATCCCTTTCTGTATTTTAAATGTTAAAAAAGACCTGACTGATGTCAGGTCCTGATGGCTTATTCCGCAAAGTTAGATGCAACCAAACATGCTAAAGCGTCAATGGCTGCTTCTTCGTCAGCACCGTCAGCTGTTATGCTGACTGAAGTACCGCGTGTGATTCCGAGAGACAAAACACCGAGTAAGCTCTTAGCATTTACCTTTCGTTCGTCTTTTGCAATCCATATAGACGAGGTGAACTCGTTAGCTTTCTGTATAAAAAATGTAGCAGGACGTGCGTGCAATCCAACCTGATTCTGCACAACAATCTCTTTTGAAATCATAAATGAATACTCCTTATCCAAAATTCATATATAATTATATCTCTTTTTTAATAATTAGTCAACTAATTTTTAGCAAAATTATTTTTTGTTAAAATAAGTTTTCGGGACATTTCCGATTATTAAAGTCTGAGCTATGGGCATTTCTGAAACGACGGTGATTGTGCTGTGTGCAAGCGGAAGAAGAATCTCAATATCAATTGATACTGAAAGTCTGATTGTATGAATGGTTTGGTTAATACCGGCCTCTTCAAAAGAGTGGGAAATATCGGCATGAGTTACGGAAACAGGCTGAAACCTTATGGGGATTTTCGGGCCGATTCCCGAAAGTAAGTCCGACCCTATAAGACCTGATAAATAAATGTCATTTCTAATAGTTTCTGCACTCTCAACACGGTCACCGATTTTTATATCAAGCTCGTTTGCAAAATTATTTACCAATACTGAATTAATGCTTACCGATGTGACTTTACCTTCGCTGTCCCGTGTTATAAAGGTAATTTTGTCGTAGCTTAGAAATTCTTCAAGCATAAGATTTTTTACTTCTTCGTCAATTATCATTGACACTTCATTTTCAACAAAACGCTGGGAAACAGAAAGTATTCTCGGCCTTAAATGTACGCTGAATACATAAAAGAATACTACTGTAAGTATCCCTGTAATTATAAGAATGTATGCAATAAATTTTTTCAATAATAACACTCCCAAATATATTTTATGCTTAAAAATTTGAGATAGTTATAAATTTAAAGAGGAACTGTAGCAAAATGAATCCCATTTTGCTACAGCCCCGTCGCTTTACTGTTTTTGTTTTACTATTCTTTCAAGTCTTATTGTATTTGTTTCACCTGAACGGCCGCTTGTAGTACCGCCGACTATGATAAGGTTATCTCCGTCTTTAAGTCTTAACAGCTTAGATGTTTTTCTGCTTGCGTTATAGAACATAACCTCGGCAGAGGGATATTCCTCGCACAGCACGGGAATTACTCCCCATGAAAGGGAGAGCTTTCTCCAGACCTTTTTGCTTGTAGTAAGGGCAACAATGTCTGCCATAGGACGGAACCTTGATACAAAACGGGCGGTTCTGCCGGAAATGGAGCAGACTGCAATTGCCTTTGCCTGAACACCAATTGCCATACTGCAGGCAGAGTGGGAAATTGCGTCAATGTTATTTTTAATTTCAAATTCAGCATTGTGAAATCTTTTGTTATAATGGATGTGATTTTCAGTTTCTTCACAAATATCACTCATTATCTGCACCGTTTGTACAGGGTATTTACCTGCAGCGGTTTCTCCCGAAAGCATTACCGCACTTGTACCGTCATACACAGCATTTGCAACGTCGGAAATTTCCGCACGGGTGGGGCGGGGGTTGTGAATCATAGACTCAAGCATTTCGGTAGCAGTTATAATTCTTTTACCAAGCATACGGCAAGCTGTAACAAGCTGTTTCTGTACAGCAGGAAGCTCCTTGAAAGGAATTTCTACACCCAAGTCACCGCGGGCAATCATTACTCCCTCACAATGCTTGCTTATATCAAACAGATTGTCAACGCCGAATCGGTTTTCGATTTTAGCCACAAGGCCTATATTCTCGCCGCCATTTTCATTAAGGAATGTTTTTATGTCAATCATATCCTGTTCACAGGATACAAAGGATGCGGCAATATAGTCAATGTCATTTTCTATACCGAACAGTATATCTTTCTTGTCCTGCTCGCTTAAAAATGTCTGTTTCAACACTTTATTGGGGAAGCTCATACTCTTCTGGTTTGAAAGTTCTCCTCCGTTTACAACACTGCACAAAGCCTCGTTTTCACTAAGCTCTTTAACCTTGAAAACTACAAGTCCGTTATTTACAAGAATTGTGTCACCAACCTCAAGGTCATTAATCATACCTTTGTAGTTTACGCTGACTTTCTTTTCGTCACCTATAATATCCTCAGTAGTAAAAATAAAATTATCTCCGTCGGAAAGAGTAATTTTTCCGTCTTTAAATGTTTTGATTCTGTATTCGGGGCCTTTGGTATCAAGCATAATTGCAATTGGTATATTAAGCTTTTCACGGACATGCTTAATAAGGTCTATCATCACCTTATGTTGCTCGTGTGTTCCGTGGGAAAAGTTTAATCTCGCAACATTCATACCTGCCTGGCACATTTTTGTGAGAGTTTCTTCATTGTTGCAGGCAGGGCCTACTGTACATATAATTTTTGTCTTTCTCATAATTACTCCTTACTCATTAAATAAGTTTACCGTCTTTCGGACGATAAACTTATTATTTTATTACATTATCTGTTAGTCCGTATCCCTTGGCGATTCTGTTTGAATAATAATATTCATCCTTTTCTTCATCAACAAGAGCTTCTTCATCGCAGATAGCCTCTTCATATATCATATCTTCCGGCAAATCTGCCATTTCTGCATATTCGCGATCAATCATTCGGGAAAGCAGTTTGTCAAATCCGCTGTCTTTCATATTATCACCTTAAAGTCCGAAATCAAGTCCTTCTGAATTGTCCTTGTTGTCGACAACACCTGAAGAGGTATTATTATTTGAAGTTCCTGAATTCTGAGGCTTGCTCGCGGGCTTTTGCCCGGGTGCAGAGGATGGCTTTTGCTGCTGTGAGGAAGAAGGCTTTTGCTGGGGAGTTACAGCCGGTTTTTCATTAGTCGGCTCTTCATCTTTTTCGTCTTCCACAGGAATATCGTCTGCTGATTGCGGCTTCATATTGTCAGTTGCATAGTAATCATCAGGCTTTTCATCGGGGGCTGTGTTGTCATTATCCTTAACAGGCATTCCAGTAACTGGAAGATTATTCTCTTCGGGAGCTGTGGATGGTGCTGAAAAGTATGTATAGGAAACAAGGAATGAAATTACAAATACCAGAACAAATGCCAAAATTGTTATAAGGGATTTAAGTGCAAAACGATTTTTTCTCTTTTTTCTTCTTTTTACACTTGTTGTTGGTGTCCGTCTTGGTGTTCTACCCTCAACGAGCTGTTCAACGGTTTCATCATCAATAATTCTTTTTATCTGCTTTGTTTCTTCTCTTCTGTCTGACATATATATTACCTCCAAAGTGATAAATAATTCAAATCACACCTCTATTATATCATTTTTATGCATTAAGTAAAGAAATTTTTGCACATTTTTTGTTTTATACTTGGTTTTAAGTGCTTTTTCGTAATAATAGAGCTGTTTACTGTATTTCAGTGCTATTTCTGAAGGTTGTTCATAAACATCCGTTTTGTAATCTACAAGAATGATTTTTCCGTCATACTCAAAATAACAGTCAATAACACCCTGCACACAAAGAGTTTCCGTTTCAGGCAGGAAAGAGTCAACTTCTTTTGCATTTATGCTTATTACAAAGGCTTCCTCCCTGAAAACCTTATCTGCACCTTTCAGCATTTCTCCTAACGGGCTTGAAAGAAAATCTTCAATCTTCTTTATATCAATAACATTGTGTTCATCTTCGGTTAATAACCCTTTATGAAGAAGTCTGTCACATTCCTCCCGGACAGAGGTACAGTTGTGGTCAATATATTGAAGTAGTTTGTGATGAGCCGTTCCGAAAAATGTTCCCCTTTGCTTATTTCTTTTAAAATCAGGCTTTTTAAGCTCCGTTTTTTTGCAGGAGGGTTTGTTAAGCATAGGTATATTTCCGTCGTCAGATGGTGCAAGGTTAAAATCCATTGATTTAAGTAATGATACGGAAGCCTTGTTAGGAAGATTAACCGAGCTTTTATACGGATATTCATAATCAAGCAGTCTGGAAATCTCCTGATTTTCCTCAAACTCCGTTTCCTCATATAAAACTTGTGGGGGCTGTTCGTTTTCGGCGATTGCTTCTGTTTCTTTTATGCTCCAATATTTTGATGCACCTCGGAAATAAGAGAGAGCCATCAATGAAAAATAGCTGTTGGCAAGGAGAATTTCATTAGTCGAAAGCTTTGAAAGACACTGCATACCGTATGCTTCAAATTTTTCTATTCCTGAAAGCGTTCCTACGGCATAAAGCTTTTCCCTTGCTCTGGTAAGGGCAACATAAAGAAGCCGCATTTCCTCGCGTGCATTATCTTTCTTTTCAATATCAAGAAGAACGCTACGCATCGGTGACGGGTATTTGCATCTTAAAAGCGGATTTATAATGTCCATACCGATTCCGCCGCGGCTGTTCATTATTAAACCGCCTGCCGCACTCTTGTGCGTCTGGTATGTGTTTGTGCATCCTGCAAGAAACACAATAGGAAATTCCAAGCCCTTTGATTTGTGAATGGTCATAATCCTTACGACGTCCATTTTCTCTGATACGGCCTTTGACTCGCTTGTTGTGTCGGATACTTTTTTTATTTTCTGTACATAGTTGACGAAATTGAAAAGTCCATTGTAGGTCGACCTTTCAAATTCCTCCGCTTTTTCAAGGAGCAGGTCAAGATTAGCACGCCTCAGTTGTCCATCAGGGAACGATAAAACAATGCTGTAAATGTTTGTGTCAGTATATATCTTTTGTATAAGCTCGCACACGCTTAAAAAACCTGACGAATTGCGCCATTTGGAAAGCAATTCGTTAAAGTTACGACATTTCTGAGCAAGCTCGGGCGAAACCTTGTATTTATAGGAGCATATACCGTAAAATGCATCGCAAAAGCTAACGGTGCTCTGCATCCTGATTAGAAGAAGCTCGTTTTCGTCAAACATAAACATAGGGCTTCTGAGTGCACACGCAAGGGGAATCTCGCTCTGTGCATTGTCGATAAGCTTTAGTATTTCAAGGATTTGACCAACTTCTACTGTTTCGTATAAGTCATCACTTCCGTCAACGTAGCAGGGAACTCCCTGTGCAAGAAATGCCGCCTCATAGGAAGCTGAAGCTCTTTTTGTTGCTCTTGCCAGCACGGCAATGTCACTGTATCTTACAGGACGCTGAATACCCTCGTCCTTATCCCACACAAGTCTTTTCGACAAGATAATATTTTTTATCTCCTCAGCAATACAATATGCCTCATTGTAACGCTTGGTTTCAGCATTTCCATCTTCTTTTACAATTATAATTTCACTTTTCTCGTTTGGTATGCTTTCGGGAATGAAATCAGCACCGAAGTCAAGACGGTGTTCCTTCATATAGTCTATTCCGCCTGCGGCTTCCGTCATAATTATATCAAAAATACTGTTTACACTGTTTATGACAGTTCTGCCGCTGCGGAAATTTTTTGATAAAAAGATTTTACGTTTGGCAGAATCCTCGTCAAAAAATGAGTTTTCACATTTTTTCATGAAAATGGAGGGGTCAGCGTTTCTGAATCCGTATATACTCTGCTTTATATCACCAACCATAAAGCTTCTGCCTTTTGATATCAGTCCGAAAAGCATATCCTGTAAATCGTTGGAATCCTGATATTCGTCAATATATATTTCGTCGTATTTATTTTTTAATGCAATTCCTGTTTCGGTTAACGAAATGCCATCTTCCGAAATAATATTAAGTGCAATATGCTCGCAGGTGGAAAAATCTATAATGCGCCTTTCTGTCATCTTTTCATAATATAATCTTCCGAGGAGTATTGTGGCTGATGTGAGTGCTTTTATTTGAGGATATAGCTGTGCTCTTAAATCCTCACACTCGTAGGGTGAAAACTCTAAAAGTGCAGGCAGTAACTCATCACGGATGTAATTTCGGATTCTGGTACGGGTATCGGTTATCTGTGATTTGATTTCCTTGTTGCAGTTTCTTTTCCCTCCTGTTATTCTGGGGAAAAGCTCGCATCGTTTGTAAAAATCGTAAAGTGCATCATATGTTTCGCATTTCGAAAACTCAAGGAGAAGCTGGCTTTCTTCATTTAAGAAAGTCTCAAATCCGATAAGATTAGCCTCGGAAATTTCTGCAAGGAGAGCGATTGACTCGGAAGCACTTTCAAGAGCTTCCCTACAGGCTTTTACCGTATATGTACTGAAATAAGTATCCTTATAGGGCATTACATTCTTATCGTACATATCTGAAATTTCATTAAGCCATTTTTCAGGATATGCGGCAGATTGTGCCTTTCTGTATAGGCTCGAAATCATAGTTGTATAGTCGCCTGCACCTAATATGTTTTCGGAAAATTCCGAGTCGCGCTTATCATATGAACAAGCATTTGTAAGTACCTCAAACCCGTCTAAAATAAAGTTTCTTTCTTTTTCATCGGGAAAATGAAGATTAACAATTTTGGAAAGCTCCTCATTTTCTTCCGATAAAGTAGCTCCTTTCTTTTTCTCCAGTGCACAGTAAAGTGCATTTACAGTTTCTTCAAGTGCTGAAAGCCTAAGCAGAGAAAGTTCTCCGTTTTCACCGATTGAAATATCCGATGGAAGATTTGCTTTAAAAAAGTTTTGCTTTACCACATCATAACAAAAAGAATCTATCGTGCATATTTGTGCGCTTCCAAGTAAGGAAAGCTGATTTTTCATATACTTTCGCACAGAAGCATCGGCTGCTTCGTTTGCCTCTTTTCTGAGGGCTTTGCCGATTCTTTCTTTCATTTCTGCCGCTGCTGCTTTAGTGAATGTAACTACCAGCAGTTTTTCTACGGAAACGGGGGAGACAGTATCTTTTATCCGCTCAATAATTCGGGTTGTAAGTACCTGTGTTTTTCCACTTCCTGCAGCGGCACTTACTACAATTTCGGAGGGTTTTGCAAATATTGAATTTTCCTGTTCTTTAGTCCATTTCATTTTCCAAAACCTCCCTTTCCAGAAGCTCCCATATCTCGTCATTTTTCAGATTGGGTACTGTATTTGCCATACAGCCTGAAAATGCCCCGTCAAAACGGCATAACTGAGCATACTCGCACCATTTGCAGGCATCCTCAGTACATTTAATCGGGAAATATCCACCATATATGTTTTGTGCAGTTTTCTTAATCAAGCGGTTAATATGCCTGAACATTGAATTGAAATTTTTTGCTGTGGCAGTTTTGCCTGTTTTCAATATTTCCTTTCCGCCCATATGCTCAGGCATATCATACTCGGACAGAACAATTCCGTCCATTTTACGCATATCAAACCTTTTTTTCTGTATTACATCCTCAGAATCCTCAGGATTAACATTTACAATCGGGTCTGACAGATTGCAGTAAAGAATCCCTGCAGGTGAGTAGCCGTTGTCGCAAAGGGTTGAAAGATATACAAATAACTGCAGTTGTACACCGTGATAAACATCTGACAAGGAAAGTGCCTTGTCAGTGCTCTTATAGTCTACAATACGAACAAAATGTCCCTCAGTTCCGTCAGGAAGAGTCGCCTTATATTCGTCGGCTCTGTCAATTCGTCCGCGGAGAACTATCTTTTTACCATCGGATAAAGTGATTTTTATAGGCTTGAAGTTTCCGTTTTCATCAAAGCTGATTTCATATCCCATAGGTATAAAGTCACTTTTCACAATGTGATGTCTCACGGCATAAACAGATTGTTCTGCTGTTCTGCAAAGTCTCTTAAAAAGTGCGTTTATCCTGGGAATATCAAGCATAAATGAATTTACACCGGAAAGAATTTCTTTTAAAACAATAGGGGTGTTAAGCTTAATAAAGTCATTGTCAATCGTTTTCCAACTGAGTTTATTTCCATTACTGTCAACAGAATTTGAAATAAGCTGAGAAAATTTATCAAGGAAATCGTGCAAAAACGAACCACTGTCCGAAACATTGATTTCAAATGTCTTTTTTGGCTCAAGCTTAAGCAGATATTTTGCAAAGAATGAGAAAGGACATTTATTATATGTTTCAAGATGTGTTATGCTTGTGTGCATATCATCCCCGACAAACTTTTCAAGAATACCCGAATAAATACGCTTTGAAGAATTCGTATACTCTGTCATATTAATTGCCTGTTTTAAAAGGGGAGAATACTCTTCATCCCTGCTGAAATAGTAAGCCGCGGCACTCATTTGAGGGGAAAGAGGTTTTCCCTCATTGTTATATTCACGGATGTGTGAACAAAGTAAATCAAAGACAGCTTTCTTTGAGGTAATAGCATTGCTTTCTGTGTCAGTAATATCGTCCGTGTAATTTATATCGGGAAAAATGGACGATATTCTTTCTATAATTTCGGAGGGAAGCAATGCCTGAGAACTGCTATCCGCCGTAGCATAGCTAATATAAAGCCTTTCTTCGGCACAGGTAAGTGCATCATATACCAATAACTGCTCACGCTGTGTCTTTTGAAGAAGATTGGGGGGCATTTCAATACCGTAGGATTCAAGCGTTATTTTGTCATTATCGCTGAAAAGGCCGCTTTCGACGGGGTATGCGGGGAAGATACCGCTGTTAGCCCCCACAATAAATACGGCTTTTGCACCGTGTCCCTTAATTCTGTCAATACTTCCAAGGGTTACACAATCGGAGGAAGAGGGGATGGTTCCTATTTCCACTGCCTGCAAACCCGACTGAACAACTGTGCGGAACTCACGGAGAGTAAGAATTTTTTCTCCGAGAACAGCGCATATATCATTAAAAATCTCAACAAGAATATTATATATCTGCATTGTCTGGAGCGCGTGAAGATTTTCACCATTCTCCTCAAGCATATTTGCATAGTTGCGTACTTTCTTTTCAAGTTCGGTTTTATCAAGGAAGTCAAAAAGAAATGCACACATATCTGAAACCATGCAGTCTGTTTTTAATTTCTTAATAAGTTCATTAAGAGGTGCGTATACTTTTTCCCTGACTGAGTTTATATAATCCATTTTCTCGGGAGTATACTCGTCTTTTGAAAAAGATGCTTCTGCGCTGTAAACCTTGTTTTTAAATGTAAAAGGTTTCCTCCAAGCGTAGGAATTCACTCCTGTTGCAAGACAGTAATTCTCAAGTATATCTGCTTCCTCCTGAGATATCGGAGAAAAAGGACTTTTAATATATGCAAAAATATTTTCGTAACTGAAACCGCTGAGTGCTATATCAAGAATTGACATTATATACATTGCAATGCTGTGTCCGGAAAGAGCAATTTTCCTGTCTGCAAACAGAGGAATGTCGTAGAAAGGGAAGACACGGTCTATAATTCCCTTGTAGAGTTCAGCATCGCGGGCAATAATGGAAATATCTCTGTACCGCATCCCTAAATCCCTTACAAGACGGGTTATTTCCCGTGCGACATTATGAATTTCCGAAAACCTGTTTTTTCCGCAGAATATGTTGATTGTCCCGTCTGTACCTGCAAATTTAGGAGTATCGTCCTCAAAGTAGCATTTCTCCAAATGACGAAGCATGGGGGAGGCAGACAGCATAGCATCAGACATTTCTACTGTCGGTAACTGTTTTACATTACATTCTTTTGCAATAGTAGAAAGGCAGTTATATGTTCTGTTTACGGTTTCAAATAATAAATCCCCGTCAGTACAAAGTGCAACAGTAACAGACTTTGCCTTTTTCATCATTTGTTTTATACATTCATATTCGCTTGGGTCAAAATCGGCAAACTGGTCTATATATATATGTTTGTCTGTCAGAAAATCACAGTCATCATCGGAAAGAATGTCTGCCAGTACACTTAATTTGTCATTTTGGTCGGCAATTTCTGCTTCGGCAATTTCTTTAGCATATGCTTTATATATTACAAGCGAGTCCTGAAGCTTTTTTCGTAAAAGCTCATCCTCGGTTTTTTCTATTGCATGGGATAATTTTTCAGGAGTAATACGATACCGTTTAAAGGTTGTAATAACATTAGAAGCAGTCTGTGCAAGTTCGCTCTTTTTTACAAGCCCCTCAAATAAACGAAAATTTTCGGGCTTTACAGAGTTTGCACAGTAGCTGACAAGCATTTCGAAAGAAGCATTGTCCGCAACAAACTCAGGAGAGCCATAACTTGAAAAAACCGTGTCTGCAAGACGCATAAAACTTAAAACAACGGGCATTCCCAAACCTACCATGCCGAATTTATTTATTAACATTTTTTCAGCAGTAAAAGAAAACTGCTCTGGCACAATATAAATTACAGAAGCATCTTCAGGCATATCATTCAAAATATATGTACTTTTTCCGCTTCCGCTTCTGCCTCGGATGATTTTAAGTGACATTGTTATCCCACCCACAATAAGATGTATACATTATACTATATATTGTTGAAACTTTCAACACCTAACTCAAATTATTGTTGAATTTATAATTTAGTATTGAAATTACAGTATGAATGTACTATAATAACAAAAGAAAAGGAGAGAGCTGATATGGATAAAAAGAAAATTGAAAGAATTAATGAACTTGCACATAAAAAGAAAACCGTCGGTCTTACCGAAGAAGAAACAAAGGAACAGGCAGAACTCAGGCAGGAATATCTGCAGGCCATCCGTGCAAATTTCAGGCAAACATTAGACAGTATTGAGTATAAGGATTAAAAAAGGGACATAACTTTTGCTTATATCCTCAGACTGTCGAAGAACCCGATTTTGTATTAAGCAAAAATCGGGTTCTTCTTCATATATACTCATCTTGACAAGCAACGATTAACAGATGGAATTGATAAATTAAACAATTATTTAGAGCAACAAAGTCACTTAAAAGTCAGTCATAAATCAGTCAAATCAAAAAATTCAAGTTTTTACAAGGCAATGTAAAAACCGCCCAACCCTATTGGTTAAGCGGTTTTTCTTTTGGTGAGCCATCGGAGATTCGAACCCCGGACAACTTGATTAAAAGTCAAGTGCTCTGCCGACTGAGCTAATGGCCCGTATATGGCTGGGCTGGCAGGATTTGAACCTGCGGATGCCAGAGTCAAAGTCTGGTGCCTTAACCGACTTGGCTACAGCCCAACATTTAACTATGCTGAGTGCAACTCAGGTGGAAAAGTGGGGTGGATAGAGGGACTCGAACCCTCGGCCTCTAGAGCCACAATCTAGCGCTCTAACCAACTGAGCTATACCCACCATAATGTGGCGTGCCTGCGGGGATTCGAACCCAGGACCTACTGCTTAGAAGGCAGTTGCTCTATCCAACTGAGCTACAGGCACATTTAATTTGTGGCAAAAAAGTGGAGCGGGTGATGGGAATCGAACCCACCTATCCAGCTTGGAAGGCTGGTGTTCTACCAATGAACTACACCCGCACTTGCGACTCTAAGAGTATAGCAAATTTATAACTGTTTGTCAATATCTTTTTGAGGAAATTTTTCTTTTTTTTGAAAAATATATCAAAAAGTATTTTTGTTCAAAACATATTGTTTGAGATATAATGTGAAATTATTCTTTTAATGGAAAAATGTCGTTTGGATTTCGAAAATCTCATTAAAATAAGTTGACCGAAAGGTAAATTGTTGATTTTGGTAAAAAGCTTCCTATTTCTATGATGACCCTGTTAAGTGTTCCAGAACACTTCTTAACCATAGTGTGACATCTGTGCTTCCTGCACTTTTTTACAGTATGAACAAACAGGAACATCTTGATGCAATAAAGAAATTCAAAGATGCTATTGCAGATGCTGAGTGTCAGATCCCCACAAACGCAAACATCAAGGATTATTCCAAGATTATCGATGACATCACCGAAGGTACAGGTGCTGATATTGCATCGACATCTCCCGGTTGGGCAGCTCATATGGCGTTCGTTGACCCCATTCCTGAATTTATCGGCAGCGGTGACATTCAAGAATGGCTCAACCAGCCTGCACAGATTGTTAAGCTCCATCCTATGAAAATTATGCAGAACTCTCTTAATGGTACATTCGGTCAGTCCGGTGATATCGCTAATGTTCCTCCCTGTGCAGCAACTATCGGACCTCTCGATGTAATGCGTGCAAAGGAAAGAATTGAGGTTCATGCACTTGCAACCTGTGGTACATTCTCTTCCTGGCAGAGAATGACAAGCCGTCTTTGCACACATGGTCCTATTACTCCTTACCTTCCGAGCTCTATGCTTCAGACAAAGAAGACTCAGGTTTATATCAGTGAAGAACTTGCAGCTCCCTTTGAATGTTGGGAAAAGGTTGGATATTAATTCTTAATATCATCAATATTTTATAAAAACACCCCAATGGATTATTTAAGTCATTGGGGTGTTTTTATAAGGAAAAATCACAAAATTTGTCGGAAAGAATAATATAATAGGGAGGGATAGAACCTCGATTATAAAACGAAAGGATGGTAAATATGAAAGATTTGCTTGATATTCAAATTATTCCTTATGATACACCGAACAAATGTTATTCAATTGACGATATGCCTCTTGCGTATGCCTATGTACCCTACCAGATGTACGAAACACCTTATAGTAAAGAAAAGGCATTAAAAGTAGGCACAATATTTCCGTCTCTTAACAAACCATATGGTGTATATGGTAACGAATTTCGCGAAAGGGAAGGTGGCAAGGCTTTATGATGGAATGTAATACCAACTCCCGCAGTGAACTTTTGAAAAAGATACAAGAAACTGACTTTTTTGCATATGACCTGCAGTTGTATCTTAACACACATCCAAGATGTGAAAGGGCACTGAAACTTTATGTAAAAGCTGTTGAAGAGTCTAAAAAACTCAAAGCGGAATTTGAGGGGAAATATGGACCTTTAACAGCAACCTCAACTCCTGCTGCAATCCCGTGGCAGTGGTCAAAAAATCCGTGGACATGGGAAAAAGAAAGGAGCTAAATTATGTGGATTTATGAAAAGAAACTTCAATTTCCTATCAAGATTAAAAACCCAAATCCAAAAATGGCACAAGTTATTCTGAGTCAGTACGGTGGACCCGATGGAGAATTGGGAGCCTCAATGAGATATCTTAGTCAACGTTTTGCTATGCCTAATGAAATAACAAAGTCAACATTAAACGATATTGGAACAGAGGAACTCGCTCATCTTGAAATGGTTGGAACAATTGTGTACCAGCTTACAAGAAACCTTTCAGAGGAAGAAATCAAAGCTTCTGGGTTTGATAAGTATTTTGTAGACCATAATACGGCTGTTTATCCTGCTTCTGCAGCAGGAGTCCCCTGGACAGCAGCTTATATCCAGTCAAAAGCAGATGTTATTGCAGACCTTACAGAGGACCTTGCAGCAGAACAGAAGGCGAGAGCAACCTATGATAACATCCTGAAACTGGCTGACGACCCAGATGTTATCGAGCCAATAAAATTCCTTCGCGCTCGTGAAATTGTTCACTTCCAGAGATTCGGTGAAGCACTTCGTAGTGTTCAGGATATGTCTGACAGAAAATATTATTAAGCTAACATCTAACAAAAAAGCATCGTAATGCGATGCTTTTTTGTTATTTAAAAAGATGAGTAAACATATTAACAAAATAGTTGGCAGCAGACATTTTCTTTACATCTTTATTTGCAACAAGGTTTGATTTTGCAAGTGTTTCACCATTCAAAGTAATAATAATTTCACCAATCTGCTGCCCTCTTTTTATTGGTGCAGAAAGCTCTTTGGGAAGATTTACGTGGGTTTTAATATTTTCTTTTTCCTTTTTGTCAATTACAACTGCGGTATTTTCCTTTGTAAGAGCTACAATATTATCATACTGTCCGTTAAGTACCTTTACTTTACATACTTCGGTGCCTTTGTTTCCAAAATTACTTACAGTATAGTTAGCGAATCCGTAATTTAAAAGTTCACTTGCAGTACCAAAGCGTTCCTTACTGTTTTCAGCACCTAAGACGACGGCAATGAGCTGCATTCCGTCTCGTTTTGCCGTTGCACTTATACAGCATCCGGCTTTACTTGTTGAGCCTGTTTTTAGTCCGTTTGCTCCGGTATAGAAGCGTATTAGTTTATTAGTGTTGGACAGTTGAAATTTACCGTTACGTAGTGTGTCCATCCATATAGTTGTATATTTTTCTATCATTTGATGCTTTAGTAATTCCTGACTCATTAATGCAATATCATATGCACTTGTATGATGTCCGTCTGCATCAAGGCCGTTGCAGTTTATAAAATTAGTGTCTTTCATACCAAGTTCTTTAGCTCGTTTATTCATAAGTTCTACAAAGGACTCAACACTGCCGCACAGATGTTCTGCAACAGCAACACAAGCATCGTTTGCACTTGCAACGGCAATGCCTTTTAAAAGGTCGTTAAGCGTCATAACTTCATTTGTTTCAAGAAAAATTGTGCTTCCACCCATACTTTTTGCCCGTTCACTGGCAGTAATTTCAGTATCAAGTGTTATTTCGTCTCTTTCTATTGCTTCACATATAAGAAGCATTGTCATTATTTTGGTTACACTTGCAGGAGGTAATGATTGGTGAGAATTCTTTTCATAAAGTATTTTTCCGCTCGACGCTTCCATTAACAACATTGATTTTGCATTACTTGCAGAAATAAACTCAACTGCATTACCTCTTAAATTTACAGAAAAAATAATTACAAAGCAAATAATTGAAGATAATAATCTTTTCATATCAATTCCCCTTATATCATTATATAAATAAATATTCAGCAGGGAAGATGGTTATTCCAACATTTACAACAACAGCAATTTAGAAAAACTTCTAAATTGCTGTTGACATATACGTTTAAATGTGATAAAATCTATTTAGAAATATTTCTAAATACTTCAAGGAGGTAATTAATGTGGGAATGAACGAAACATTAAAGGCAATATCGGATTCTGTCAGGCGTGATATCTTACAAATGTTGCGAAGCGGAAAGAAGTCTGCAGGGGAGATAGCGGAGCATTTTGACCTGACAGGTGCAACAGTTTCGTATCACTTATCTAAATTGAAAAGTGCGGAACTTATTACAGAGCAAAAACATAAGAACTATATTTATTATGAACTTAATACCTCTGTATTTGAAGAATTATTAACTTGGATTTATGGTTTAGGGGGTAATAAATAATGAAATTCATTAAATGGAGAAGTCTTCTTATAACTTGTATAATATGTCTTTTGCCTATTCTTTTAGGAATAGCATTATGGAATGAATTACCTGATACTATGGCTATTCACTTTAATATCTATAACGAGGCTGATAATTTTGCTTCTAAGACTTTTGTAGTGTTTGGTCTGCCGATTTTAATGTCATTTCTGCAGATGATTTCTTGTTTTATCAATGATATTAACGCTTATAAACATGGTGAACGTAAAAAGTTTGAAAGAGTAATAAAATGGATAATTCCTATCCTGTCTGTTTTTTTACAAATATTAACATTAGGTTACGGTCTTGGGTGGGATATAGATATAAGGAAGACGGTTGCTTTAATTATAGGCGTTATGTTCTTGATACTAGGCAATTATTTACCAAAGTTTGATTATATAAATAATTACAATGTTGATACCGAAAAAGCCAGAAAAATTAATAGATTTATTGGATATGAAACAGTTGTTATGGGCGTATTAATATTAATTACTATATTTTTACCTCCGATCGCAACAGTTATATGGATTGTTTCATTGATTCCATATGCAGTTGTAAGTGTTATATATGGAATTAAAATAGGGAGAAATAAATATCATAAATAAGATTATTGACATCAGAAACTCAATGTGGTATCCTTACAGAAAATAAATTGATAAGGAATGATAAATATTAAAGGTATCTGCTATATAATTGCTGCTTGCAAGGATTTTACAGAAAAAATAGAATTCTCAGCTAACGAAAACGATATTGTGATTGCTGCTGACGGCGGTTATGACATTTTGACTAGAACTCAGATTGTACCTAATATCTTATTAGGAGATTTTGATTCGATTGAAAATGTTCCCGAGCATAAAGAAATTATTAAACATCCGTCAGATAAAGATGACACAGACACTTTTTTGGCATATAAACTCGGTTTTGACAAAGGGTATAGAAACTTTGTCATTCTTGGCGGAATAGGGGGGAGAATAGACCACACAATAGCAAATATCAGAACACTTAGTGATATTGCAGAAAATGGAGGCAGAGGTTTTTTAATAGGAAATGACGCTGTTTTGACAGTTATAAAAGATAAGATTGCATTTCCAGAGTCTTTAAATGGGTATATAAGTGTCTTTTCTAATGAAAAAAACACAATGGTAACAGAAAAAGGACTTAAATACACTCTCGAAAATGCACCGCTTTCTCCATCAACAACACTCGGAACTAGCAATGAATTTGTAGGAGAGAGGGCACAAATTTCAGTAAAAAATGGTAGTTTGTTAGTCGTTTGGTATGAAAATCAAGAGAATTTCTTAAAAAACTTAAATTATTATACAAAAAAGAACTTTGATTAATCAAAGTTCTTTTTTTACCGCTGATAAAGGATTTTTATCAACAGCGTGTCTTAATTGTTCTTCATCAATATGGGTGTAAATCTGAGTTGTAGAAAGATGCTCATGTCCTAAAATTTCCTGTAAAGCTCTGACATCCACATTTCCGTATTTATACATCAGCGTGGCGGCTGTATGTCGTAATTTATGAGGAGAATACATTTCAGAATCAAGCCCTGCGCGTTCAATATTCTTTTTTATCATTCTGTATACCATATTATTAGATATTCTGGTTTTTTGCTTGCTTAAGAAAAGAGCCCTGCGGTCTTTTACATTATCTTTAGGTCGCACTTCCATGTAAGATTTTAAGGCGCTTTTGCAGGCATCGTTAAGATAAACTGTTCGTTGTTTGTTTCCTTTACCTGTAACTGTCAGACTTTCACCATGTATATCAGAAATGTTAATTCCTACCAATTCGCTTAAACGCATACCGCAGTTAAGAAAAAGTGTTATTATACAGTAATCACGCACCTTAAATTCGCCATCAATATTTTCCAATAAATGTAAACTCTCATCCAGAGAAAGAAAAACCGGTAATTTAGACGGAATCTTGGGTGAGTCAAGTTCTTTAGTAATATTTACATCTAACAAATGAGCCTTGCTTGACATATAATTAAAAAAGCTTTTCAATGAAGAAACTTTTCTTGCACGTGCATTTGCGCTGTTGTCACGGTCGCTATTAGCGTACATCAAATATTCATACAAATCATCAAGCAGAATATCTTTGATAAACTCCGTATTAATGTCATTACAATCAATTGAACCAAATTCTTCAAAAGAAGCCATCATTCTGTGGCATTTCATAAAACGGAAGAATGTGCGTAAGTCATAATAATATTCATTAATCGTATTATCAGATTTTCCTTTAATGTTAGAAAGATAACTTAGAAAGTTTCTGACATCAAGGGGAACATCTTTGTAATGCCTTAAATCTGCCATATTAAAGCCTCCTGCGTGAAAATACCGATATAATACCTTTTATAATAAATCTCCCTATTCCCAATTCAACAAATTTTTTATTTTGGTGAATTGTATGTATATTTTAACATATCTCTTCTCTTTTGTCAAGTATACGTTTTTTTATTAAAAATAAGAAGCCGAATAGTTGTATAATTCGGCTTCTTATTTTTAATTATTCATCCCAATTGTGATAAACATTCTGAACATCATCATTATCGTCTAACATATCGATAAGTTTGTTCATATTTTTTAAATCTTCTTCGTCTGTAAGTTCTACAGATGTCTGCGGAATCATCTGTATTTCTGCTGTCAGAAAACTGTATCCCCTGTTTTCAAGTTCCTCACGGACAGCAGAAAAATTCTCAGGAGTTGTCAGTACTTCATATATACCTTCTTCAGCAGTAAAATCGTCTGCACCGCTATCAAGAGCATCCATCATTACTGCATCTTCATCAGGAAGGTCTTCTGCAGATATAATGAGAACACCCTTTTTGTCAAACATATAACTTACGCAACCAGTCTGTCCAAGGTTTCCGCCATATTTATCAAAATAATGGCGCATATCGGCTGCAGTACGGTTTCTGTTGTTTGTAAGTGTTTCTACAATTACAGCAACACCCTTAGGACCGTATCCTTCATATGTAATTTCTTCGTAGTCGTTACCGCCGGTTTCCCCTGCTGCCTTTGCAATGCAACGCTGAATGTTATCGTTAGGCATATTGTTTGACCGAGCCTTTGCGATTGCATCACGAAGCTTGCCATTGCTGTCAGGGTTGGGTCCGCCTGCTTTTACAATTACAGCAATCTCTCTGCCTAATTTTGTGAAAATCTTTGCACGTTGTGCATCGGATTTTTCTTTCTTGTTTTTAATATTATTCCATTTGGAATGTCCTGACATAATTACACCTCAACTGAATTATTCTGCTACTGCTTCTGTTTTGTCGGCAATTACTGCCTGCTTCGAAGCCTCTTGTCTTACATCGGCTCTTGCCTTTCTGATAATTGACTGAGCCTTTATAAGTTTTGCGTCAGTATCTGCGAATAAAGAATCAACATATTGACGAGCACCCATTCTAAGTTCTCTTGCATTCTTCTGAGCTGCAGAAACAATCTGGTTTGCCTGTTCATATGCTTTTTTTGTAATTTCATGCTCATCAATCATTTTTTCTGTCTTGATTTTTGCATTATTAATGATTTCATCTGCTTCTGCCTGAGCTTCTGCAATAATGCGTTTTCTTTCTTCTTTAATAAGACGAGCCTGCTTCATGTCTTCAGGAATGTTCAATCTGATTTCTTCGATAGCAGCAAGAATTTCTTCCTTATCAATCAACGCTCTGTTTAAAAGCGGAATAGATTTGGATTGTTCAACCTTGTCCTCCAAAAGATCAATCATTTTTAAGATTTCCATTACTGTATACCTCCAATTTTTTCTTTAATGTCTTGTATAATTTCAGGTGGAACCATTTCTGTTATATCTCCACCATATTTAGCAATCTCTTTGACAATACTTGAACTTAAGTATGCATACTTTGAATTAGTTGTAATAAAAAACGTTTCGATTTCGGGAGCCAACTGCTTATTTGTCAAAGACATTTGAACTTCATATTCGTAATCACTTACTGCACGAAGTCCTTTGACAATGAATTTTGCGTCTTTTTTTCTCGCATAATCAACCAAAAGCCCAGTAAAGCTTTCAACCTTTACATTTGGAATGTTCTTTGTAACGCGTTCTATAAGATTAATTCTCTCTTCAATAGTAAATAACGGAGTCTTGGAACTGTTTGAAAGAATACTAACATAAACAGTATCAAACAGACCGCTTGTCCTTTTTATAATATCAAGATGACCATTCGTAACCGGGTCAAAACTACCGGGTACTATCGCTATGTTCATTTTATCAACCCCATTTCAAAACGCTGACCCCTACCCTGCCATACTTTTTTTCTTTTATTAAAACAAAATCTGATAAATCCTTTGTAAAACCAATCTCATAATCCCATTCCGCTAAAATTATCCCGTTATCTGATAACACATTATAATCCCGGATAAGTTTTAACGCATTAGAATACATATTATTACTGTAAGGCGGGTCCAAGAAAATTATATCAAATTTTCGGTC
The DNA here is from genome assembly GCA_045656865.1 of Clostridia bacterium. Lineage (GTDB taxonomy): Bacteria > Bacillota > Clostridia > UMGS1883 > UMGS1883 > UMGS1883. The sequence continues at coordinate 30,067 of JAZOSB010000023.1, forward strand.
GGTAGATTTAAGAAAAAGTTCAGCAGATGTTTTTAACACTGTGCTTTGAATATCGAATTTGGATTTTGATAAGTTACTTTTTATACAATTACAGGCAGCTTCGCTATTATCAATAAATACAGCACTATCTGCTCCACGACTTAATGCCTCTATCCCTAAAGCTCCTGAACCTGCATATAAATCCAAAACAGAAGAATCAGCTATATAAGGTAACAACATACTGAAAACAGCTTCCTTTACCCTATCAAGGGTTGGTCGAGTTTCAATTCCCTGAGGAGAATCCAATTTGAGACCACGAACTTTTCCTGAAATTACTCGCACAAAAATTCCTCCGAAAAGAAATTCCTTCTCATATAGAAAAGGAATCTAATACACCATATAATATATTTTACATTATCTTTGAAAAATGTCAAGTACTTTAATCGAATTACTAATAATTTACACAACTCTTCTTGCTGTTATGTAATGATTTATGTAGTAATTTTCGGACAAATTGTCTAAAACAACTCCACGGGTGCTTGTGGAAGCATGAATAAAGTTACCGTTACCAACGTAAACACCAACATGATTAATTCTTCTGTCTTTCCTGTTCGAGAAACACAAAATATCGCCCGGGATTAAATTGCTTTTTTCTACATATGTGCCAAAAGAACCTTGAGAATTAGAAGAACGAGGAAGCGTAACACCGTATTGTTTATATAAATAGGAAGTAAATCCACTGCAGTCAAAAGTTCTTGGACCTGCCGTTCCGTAAACATATCTGTAACCGAGATATTTATAAGCATCGGAAGCAACACTTGTTCCAACTTTGTTGGGTATGCTTGCAACCACTTCTGCTTTTGTAATATAAGGAGCAAAGACAAATCCAGTAACACCGTTTTCCATCCTTACATTATACCAACCTAAATCTGCATAAATAATCTCAAGCTTCGAACCGTAAGGTAATTGTGTAACAATATCTGATGAAGTTGTCGGAGATACACGTACATTTAACAAATTGCAGTTTACATAGCCTGCTTCCTCGGCAAAAACAGTTAACAAAGAAAGCATCAATATAAAAATCAACATACATGAAAATAGTTTCTTTAACATAAATTTCCTCTTTCATTATTTGTTAAATATATTGTACTATATTTTTAATAGTTTGTCAAATTTTTTTAACATTTTTTTCACATATTTATAATTTTAATATTTTTTGACTCTATCACCTCTTTACGACAATTTATTTATTTTTGTTATAGTATAATATTTCAGGGTGATTAAATATGCCGGTTATATACATAGATGTACTCTTCGCTGTGAACTTTCTTGTAAACTACTTATTATTGAGAGTATGTTGTATTTTCTCAGGACTAAAAGTTTATAAATATCGGATAATTTCAGGAAGTATAATAGGTGCATGTTATGCTGTTTTAGTATTCTTTCCTGACTTTACACTGATACATTCTACAGTTTATAAGCTTCTCATATCAATGCTAATTATTGCTGCTTCCTCTCCCTTCTTTTCTGTCAGAAGCTATCTGAAAACTTTATTGATATTTTACGCAGTTTCTTTTGCTTTTGGTGGGTGCGTGCTTGGAATCTTTTACTTCAGCAATGTCGGTGCAAGACTTGGGGCTGTTTATTCAAATGGAATTTTATATTTCAATCTTCCGTGGACAATACTTGCATTATCCGGGGCGGTTTTTTACACCTCTGTAAAATTATTTACAATTATAACTAAAAGAAATATCCAGGGCAAAAATCTGAAAAAGAAAATATTGTTATATTTTAAAGAAAACTTTGTAGAAGTAACAGCATTAATGGATACGGGAAATTCGCTTGTTGATCCGATATCTTTATCCCCTGTAATAATTGTGGAATACAAACTGTTAAAAAATTTGTTCAGCAAAGATGTAAGAGAAGATTTAGACAGAATCGGAAATGAGAATATTGAATGGATTATGAAGGATGTAACTCACAAGGGCTTGCCTGTAAGACTGATTCCTTTTGCTTCATTAGGCAAGGAAAACGGACTTCTTTTAGGGTTTGTACCCGATAAGATTGAAATATATGACAATTGCGGAGTCAGAATTATTGATAAATGTGTTGTGGGAATATATGAAAGGCAGTTATCTAAAGACAAAAGTTTCGGTGCTTTATTGAATCCATATTTATAAGAGAAAGGAATTTTACTATGAAAATAGTTAATATATTAAAAAAAGCTACATATCTGAATTATATTAAATTTTTTTCAAGACTCGATTTGAAAGAAGATATTCATTACATTGGTGGAGGGACCTTTCTTCCTCCACCTCTTTCTACTGAAGAAGAAAATGCCTGTATTATGAATATTAAAGAAGAAAAAAGCCGACAAACTTTAATAGAGCATAACCTCAGATTAGTAGTATATATTGCAAAAAAATTTGAAAATACAAATATATGCGTTGATGATTTAATATCTATCGGAACAATAGGACTAATCAAAGCCATAAATACATTTAAAACAGATAAGCAAATAAAACTTGCTACATATGCCAGCCGTTGCATTGAAAACGAAATACTTATGTACCTTAGAAAAAACAGTACACAAAAAATTGTTGTGTCCTTTGATGAACCTTTAAATGTTGACTGGGACGGAAATGAACTACTGCTTGGCGATGTTCTTGGAACAGACGATGACTGTGTTGACAGACATCTTGAAGAAGAGGCCGAACGCGAATTGCTGTTTTCTGCAATGAACAATTTATGCAAACGCGAAAAGCAAATAATGCAAATGAGATATGGGTTATATGGTTTTAAAGAAAAAACACAAAAAGAAGTAGCAGATATGCTCGGAATAAGCCAAAGTTATATTTCAAGACTTGAAAAAAGGATTATAACTCGGCTAAAAAATGAGATTTCAAAAAAAATATAATTTTAAATATATTTTGTATAAAAGTGTTGAAAACAGCAATTATATTGTGTTATAATAAGCAGTGTATTCTTAGGAGGGATAAAATGCTTTTTCAACGAAAAGATAAGACAAATGCTGATGTAGCTTTTCAGGAATTCAGTCGTTTATGGAATGAGGAATTGTTAAAAGTTGTTGATTCTCGTGACTTTTCAAAAGTTTATAATTATGCATTAAGAAAATATACAATCAGAGAAAAATGTTTAAAAAGTTATTTTGATTTTACTTCTGAAGATTCTCTCAGATATAAAGAAGCTTGCGAAGCTTTTAATGACGGTGATATTTTTTGGACATATATGCTTATAAGGCAGTTTGCTACTATTCCTGGATGTAATAACGCACTGAAGAATTTGACCAATAAAAGACGTTCTTTCATCTCTGATAAACGCAAAAATTCCATTGTTACAAGATACCCGGTAAGAATATATATACATAATCTTATGCAGTCCGCAGGAAAAACTGGAGAGGAATTCATTAGTGAAGCTTTAAAAGATTTTGATTTGTATAACAAGCTTTTCTCTGATGGAAACTACAAATCAGCTTACAGAGTAGCTGCCTTGACGGATAAGACCAATGATTATCCGTCAAATCTCAAGAAATATTTGTATTACGCTGCGAAAAGACCTGTTACCCCCGAAAACATTCAGCAAACAAACCGATATTTTGAGTACGTTGGCAAATATTTTAATTTTAAAAGAAAAACAAAGGGTGGCGGACACGTAATTGTCAGCGATATAGATATAATTATTGCACTTATCGTATTTATGCGAAACGGTGGAAATGTAGATAGAGAAGATTTAATGAAAAAGGTACACAGAACAGTAAAGGTTTATTGTACTGAAAATGCATTCTCCCCCATTTGCATGTTTGCGGATTATTTGTATCAGATTGGTGAAACCGAAATTGAACAGCTTGTTTTAAAATTGCTTGTATATTACGGCGAGGCAATTAATGATAAGTATAGAAAGCGTTATACATGTTTGGAGTTAATGAGCAAAAATTCAAATAAGTTTATCTTCAGGCACAAAGCTCATACTCCCCTTGAATGTGTGGTTTATAACGGAACTGACGATATTCGCGATATAATTGAAAAATGCGACCGTGAAAAAGAGAAAAACTCGTGGTGTCTGGCCATCAAGCATGATGTTAAAACGTATGAATTCAATTATAAGTACTTTTATGATGATAAATTGCTGTCAACCTTAGAAACGGTATTGGATAATGAATTCGGAGATTTTGTTCTTGAGTATTCAATGCGGACTTTTTTTGACGGTGACAATAGCGAAAACGCGAAACATTCTATGATTATAATAACAAGCGGAAAGAATCAATACAGTGACTTCCCCAAAATTGGTATTATGATAAAAATTGAGCCAATAACCAAGAAAATTGTTAATTTCCATTATAGCATTCTCTATCTTCCTGAAGAAAACTATACTCCCGAGTTGCTGGAAAAAGATGCAACGTATCTTGAATCAATTTTGAACGATACTACTGATTCAAGATTTAAGACATTTTCTATGGTTGTGGAAAACCTCACATGGAATACTGTAAATGAATTGTTAAGTAAATAAATAATCGGCACTCCACGAGTGCCGATTATTTATTTACAAAGAAAAAGGACACCTATTATACAGAAAAATAAAAGATACCTACTTTTCAGCAGATATCTTTTATTTTTTGGCGGAGAGAAAGGGATTCGAACCCTTGAACGGGATTAACCGTTACACGATTTCCAGTCGTGCGCCTTAGACCAGCTCAGCCATCTCTCCAAGTGCCGACTTGATCATTATACACTCACTTAAAGAAAAAAGCAAGTATTTTTTAAAAAAATTTCATTAATTTTAAAATATAAAGGTATATATTTCTCCAAATGGATAAACATAATTACAAATGCGTGTTTTAGTATGTTTTTCTTTGAAAGGAGAACCAGAATGAAAGAATTTACGGTAAAAGTTAACGATGCTTCCGGAATCCATGCAAGACCTGCCGGACTTCTTGTAAAAGAAGCTTCCCGATATGATTCCAGCATCACTATTACCCATAATGACAAATCTGCAGACGGAAAACGTATTTTCTCTGTTATGGGTTTGGCAGCAAAATTCGGAGATACATTAAAAATAACTGTAAATGGAGTCGATGAAGAAAAAGCAGCAGAAGGACTGAAGGCGTTTTTTGAGAATAATCTTTAAGGAGCTTTTTATGAACACGTTTTACGGTAAAAGTGTATATGACGGAATCGCTATTGGCAGATTGCAATTTTGGACAAAAGAAAACAGTGAAATAAAAAAGTACTGTATATCGGATTTTAAAATAGAATATTTACGATTTCAGGATGCATTAAGAGAAGCGATTCGTCAGCTTGATATTCTTAAAGAAAAGGCAACAGATGAGGTCGGCGAAGAAAATGCTGAAATTTTTGAAATTCATAAATTAATGCTGGAGGACAAAGATTACCTTGATTCAATTGAAAATATCATATTAAATCAAGGGGTTAACGCTGAGTATGCAGTTTCGGTTACTTGTAAAAACTTTGCAGGAATGTTTTCATCGATGGATGATAGTTATATGCAGGCACGTGCAATCGATATAAAGGATATTTCGGACAGGCTTATAAATATACTGACAAGCAACCAGAATACCCCTCTTTCCTATGACGAGCCAGCTATATTGGTCGCTGAGGATTTTACACCAAGCGAAACTCTCCAATTTGATAAATCAAAAATATTAGCCTTTATAACCTCAAAAGGATCTCTTAATTCGCATACTGCAATTTTAGCACGAACTATGAATATTCCGGCGATTATAGGACTTGACTTAATATCCAATGGCATATTTAATGGTAAACTGGCGGTTGTTGACGGCTTTGCCGGAGCAGTTTATATAGAACCGGAAGAGGTTTTATTGGAAGCAAGTTATAATAGACTAAAAGAGGAAAAGGAAAAGAAAGAATTTCTTCAAAGTCTTATTGGAAAAGAAAATATAACCTTAGACGGAAAAAAGATTGAACTTTATGCAAATATAGGAAATATAAAAGATTTATCAAGAGTGTTGGATAATGATGCAGCAGGTATCGGTCTTTTCAGGAGCGAGTTTATCTTTCTTGAAAAAAACACTTTTCCCTCAGAAGAAGAACAGTTCGCAATATACAAGAATGCAGTTGAAACAATGAATGGTAAAAAAGTCATAATAAGAACCCTTGACATTGGTGCGGACAAAAAAGTAGATTATTTTAACCTTAATCCTGAAGAGAATCCTGCTCTCGGACTTCGTGCAATAAGGCTTTGCTTAAAAAGACCTGATATTTTTAAAACTCAGTTAAGGGCGCTTCTTCGGGCGGCGGTATATGGAAATCTTTCTATAATGTACCCTATGATTACATCTGTCAAAGAAGTACTGGAAATAAAGAATATACTTTTACAGACCGCGCAAGAGCTTGAAGCTCAAGCTATACCTTATAAAATACCTGAGCAAGGAATAATGATAGAAACACCTGCCTCCGTAATGATTTCAGATGAACTTGCAAAAGAGGTTTCGTTCTTTAGCATCGGCACCAACGACCTCTCTCAGTATGTAATGGCAATCGACAGACAGAATCAAGACCTCGATGATTTCTTCGACACTTATCATCCGGCTGTTATGAAAATGATTGAAATTACGGTTAAAAATGCGCATAAAAATGGCATTTGGGCAGGAATTTGCGGTGAACTTGCGGCAGATTTAAATGTAACAGAAAAGCTTTTAAAAATAGGTGTAGATGAACTTTCCGTTTCTCCCGGAAGACTACTGTCAGTAAGAAAGAAAATAAGAGAAACCAATATTAGCAACAAAGGATGAGAAGCTGGCGCCCCTCATCCTTTGTTTTATTTTTTTCATAATCTCAAGCATTTCCCTTATGTTCTTAAATACAAATTCGGGCTTTATTTCACTTTTTTCCAAATCATCCATAGTGCCTTCCCCACTTAATACAAAAGCACTGCTGATTCCTGCATTAACTCCACAGGCAATATCGGTGTACAGTCTGTCGCCAATTACAATAGCTTCATCCTTGGAGTAACCGGTTTCTTTAATTGCAAGCTCTACCATTGCAGTTTGTGGCTTCCCTATAAACTGGGGTCTGCGTTTGGTTGCGTTGAAAAGCATTTCACTTACGCTTCCGCAATCAGGGACAAATCCATACCAAGTAGGACATACCCAATCGGGATTTGTTGCAATATAATCTACTCCCCGACCAAGTAAAATGCATGCATCTTCAAGTTTTTGGAAAGTAAGCTCGGTATCAAATCACATGCACAGACAACCTATATCATCTTCAAGTATGGTAGTTATAGGAAGATTTGCATCGGCAAGTTGTTTCCTGAATGTATCAAGATATATAGTTTCATCCATATCAAGAAGAAACAGTTTTTTATTCTTAAGATTTTTCATCATAATTCCTCACTTTGTATTATTCCATAAACTAATTTTTCCGGTATCTACTGTTGTTTCAATTGAATGTGAGTCAACAATAAAGAAACGCTGTGCAGTAAATACTCCAAGTTCTCTTGCAGATTTAATAATACTTGTTCTTGGCTTATAATCCCGTCTACGCCAAGTTTCTTTACATACTCAATTCCGCTTTTATCAGATTCCAAGAGTACGTCCGCACAAATTTCTGCGTCCTCTTTTGGTATTCTGTAACCTACAAATGCATCCACCACAAAATCTGTAATGGTCTTCCAATCTACTATGTTTGTTTTTGCCATTATACTCTCCTCCAGTTTAATATAAAATAGAAAAAGAGCACACTTACCCAAATGAATAAGTGCACTCAAATACTCCATACTTTATATGCTTTTATATACAATATTTTATATTAAACCAACAAATTGATACCAATATTTACATAAATGAAATTTAAAAGTTTTGTCGAATATTAAATATGCATGACTTCCTGTCGGTCTGCAGCAGGAAGCATATAGATTCAGCAGACAGAAAGGTTATGAAAGTATGAAAAACAAAAAAATTATTGCATCTGTTACGGCATTACTTATCTTGCCGTCAAGTGCACTTGCAGATGTTAATTACACGGTGCAAAAGGGAGATTCTTACTGGAATATCTCGCAAAAATTTAACACAACACTTAAATCTGTACTGACATCAAACGGAGCAACAGAAAGTTCCTCTCTTTATATAGGACAGAAAATTATAGTTCCGTCACACTCATACACAGTACAAAAAGGAGATACATATTATTTAATAGCAAAAAAATGCGGTGTCACACTCTCTGCTCTTTTAGACGTTAATAATGCAAATGAAAACTCTAATCTTTATATAGGACAGAAAATTAAGATTCCCGGAAATATGTCTGATAAAACACATATAGTACAAAAAGGAGAAACTTATTGGCTAATCGCCAAAAAATACAACGTTGAGTTAAAGGAATTGCTCTCTATTAATAATGCAACTGAATCTACGGTGCTATATCTCGGTGATGTCATAAAAATACCGTTTGGCGGAACAACAGATACTCTCCCACCCAATAATAGTGGGACATCCGGCGGAAATGCATCAGATACTCCGTATGTAACATATATTACTCACACCGTTGGAAACGGAGACACATTGTGGAATATAGCTATAAAATACGGAATTCCGTATTCTGAACTTCTTGAGGTGAATGCGCTCTCTGAATCAAGTTATATCTACACAGGAATGAAACTTAAAATACCTGTTCATCATATTCCCGTAAAATATGCTCCTGAAGGATACGGAGAACTTCTTAATTGGTTCACGGAAGCACAGTATGTTATTCCAATCAATACAGATTTTAAAATTATTGACCTTAAAACAGGTAAATCATTTAATGCAAGAAGAACTGTTGGAAGCGGCCATGCAGACTGTGAACCTCTGACTGCTCAGGATACTGCAATTATGAAACAAATTTGGGGCGGTAATTTTAATTGGAATAAAAGAAGTGTTCTTGTAAAATACAATGGACGAACAATTGCGGCAAGTGCTGCTGGAATGCTCCATGCAGGAAATGAAGGTGCCGAAGGCGGTGTATGGACAAGCTGGCGCAGTGATGATTATGGTGCAGGTATAAACTACGATTACATAAAAGGAAATGATGCTCACGGTCATTTTGATTTGCATTTTTATAAATCTATCGGTCACAGCAGCGGAACAGAAAATGCTACTCATCAAAAAAACGTACTAAGAAGTGCCGGACAATAATATCTTTAACATAAAAGACGGGATATGCAAATTGCATATCCCGTCTTAAAATTCTAAAATTACTTCTTCTGTATAAGATGAATACCAAATCCGCCGAACTCTTCTTCAAGATAGATGAACTTTCTTGTTCCGTCATCATTATATGTAGCAGATTCTTCGTTGAATTTAATACCCTTTGCACCAAGATGGTAGATTGCTCTCTCAACATTGTTAGTAAGAATTGCAATATGACCGCACTTTCCGGGCCCCTGAGATTTCATAATCTCGAACTGAGAGCCAACAAACATACCCTTTGCGCTTTCTCTTTCTATTTCCTTGCCCATAAGGAGAGCGAGCATTTCAGCTGTTCTCTTAGCTTCATCTTCATTGGCATTATTTATGCCGATATGACCGATTTCAAGGCCAAGCATTGTGCTGACAGATTTCTTTGTAAGATTTGTGATTTCATCCCACTGTTCGTTGTCGATAAAGCTTTCCTTAACCATAAAGCTACCGCCACAAGCAATAATCTTATTGCATCCAAGGTAGTTGTTAACGTTATCAAGGCTTACACCTCCTGTAGGCATAAACTTAACGTTACCGTAAGGCGCAGACATTGCCTTAATCTTGTCAAGTCCGCCACTCTGCTCTGCAGGGAAGAATTTTACAACTTTAAGACCAAGTTCAAGAGCCTGCTCGATTTCTGAAGGAGTTGTACATCCGGGAAGCGGAGTTACTCCCTTTTCAAGGCACCAGGAAACAACCTTGGGATTGAAGCCAGGGCTTACAATAAACTTAGCACCTGCATCAAGGGCACGCTGAGCCTGTTCTATTGTAAGAACAGTACCTGCACCAACAACCATATCAGGATAAGCTTTTGTAATTGCACGGATAGCATCCTCAGCAGCATCAGTTCTGAATGTAACTTCCGCAGCCGCAAGACCACCATCTATAAGTGCCTTTGCAAGCGGAACTGCTTTAGATGCATCGTTAATTTTAATTACAGGAATAATACCAATGTTATAAATCTGTTTTAACATATCCACTTTTTATCGTCCTTTCAAATT
>JAZOSB010000024.1:0-1782 GCA_045656865.1 Clostridia bacterium
ATTATAAGCGGATAGAGATACTGATTGCGGAGAGTGATTATTATGAAATCTAATAAAGAAAAACTAAAAAACAGAATATTTATAAGCTTATGTATCTCTTTGCTTGCCGTTGTTCTTTGTTTCTTTGTATATACAGGAAGAAATTATGGAAGTCAGGCAATGAATGCACTATATCTTTCCGCAGAATTTCAGGGTGAGTTTAAAGTGGCGGACGGCAATTGGCACCCTTATGTCAAAGGTGAGCATATTCCTGCCAATAAAGGCGATGTAACATTGAAAGGGCATTTTCGGTTATTTGTTCCTACCACGGGAGAGGTTGTAGGAATTGCAGATGAAGGCGTCGTTCTTGCGTTTTATTTTAACCATATTGGCGGTGAAATTTCGGAAGACGGAAAAACTTTCCGCCCCTTTGATGCCGAGAGTGTTCTTATCGGCGAGGATCTGTGCGGTAAAATGTATATCGGATATGAATGCAAAGGTGATGAAGAAATTACAATCAGGCTGAAGAACCCTCATAAATTCGGAAACCCGGGAGCCATTGACGATTTTCTTAACAACTTAAGCACCTATGGCGGAACAGATTTTGAGAGAGATACATTAAACAGAGGCAGTGCGGATAGAATTTTGGGTATTGCATTTATTTTGTTTGCATTTATGATTTTGGGTACGGCGATATTCTCTATGCTCATTCATATCAAAGGAAGTAAAAATCTGTGGCTTGCAGGATTTGGAATTTTCTCTGCCGGAATATACTTCTTATTTAAGGCACACGGCGTTATGTTCTTTAGCGAAATAATTAAATTCAATACCCGTATGGTTATAGGCTCTATGATGCTTTATATGCTCTGTGTAACTGCTTTTATTGCAGGTATGTTTGAGGACAAGTTTAGAAAACTAAGCAATAGTCTTACCATTCTTGCTTTATTCTCAAATCTGGCAATTATGCTTTCACCGTCAGTTTCCGATGTAAAGTTCTATGATACATTACCTGTATGGGTGTCTGTGCAGAGTGTGATTTGCATTGTGATGAGCGTTCTTCTTGCCATTCGTATTGCAAAGGACGATAAAAAAGAAAAAATGCTTTCAGCTTTTGCGATGCTTCCGATGATTTCGTTTATAATCGACGTGGCAGGAATAACTTTTGGATTATCCACAAGAGTAATTGTTTCAGAGATTGTATTTATTCTTGTGTTTATTGTATCCGTAATTGTGCTTTTAAAGGTTGTCCCGCAAAACTTGAATGCGGCAATAAGAGCAAGAGAACTTGAAGCAGAAAAACTGATTTTGAAGGCAGAACTCACGGAAAGCCGCATTGCCACTATGATAAGTCAGATTCAGCCACATTTCATCTATAACACACTTGGGACGATTGAGCAGCTTTGTATCACCGAACCAAAAGAAGCTTCAAAGCTTGTGCGTAATTTCAGCTTGTATTTAAGAGGAAATTTCAGCGAGCTTGACAATGCCAAACCTATAAGATTTTCGCAGGAAATGAATCATGTTAAGCATTATACCGATATTGAGCAGGTTCGTTTCCCTGATATGACAATACAATATGACCTTCGCTCAGTAGAATTTCTTCTTCCTGCACTTTCTGTTCAACCTCTTGTAGAAAATGCCATAAAGCACGGTCTTATGGGACTTGAAGAAGGCGGCATAGTTACAATATCTGCTTATGAAACAGATGATTCATATATTGTAGAGGTAACAGATGACGGTGTTGGTTTTGATATGAGCGTAGGATATGATGAAACCAAGCATGTCGGCATAAAAAATATAAGA
>JAZOSB010000025.1:0-119128 GCA_045656865.1 Clostridia bacterium
ATCCTCCCTTGCCCCGTCTTTTGCGGAAATAAAAAAACAGGTTTCTTCCCTTGAAAGCGTGAAAATAAACTTTAATGAAACCGATGGCGACCCTATTGCAATAATAGAGGTTCCGGTAGAATAAAAAACAAGTAAAACACCCCGTAGCTTATTGCTACGGGGTGTTTTTTAACGTACGCTCCATGCTGATTTAAAATACCTTGATGGCATATTTTGTTTTTGGAGCTTGGTGTTTTCTCTTGCTTTTATAGAAACGGAATCGAAGAACACCCTCCACAGCTTTTGTATCTCGTCCTTGCGGTCGCTTTTTTCGGGAGGGCGAAGCCCGTCGGAGGATGAGAGATGCCACTCCTTTGAGTCGTACACTCCGCACAGATTATGGGTTACATCGTGGATGACAAAAGGGATAACCTTTAATCTTTTTATAAAAAAAGGCATCAGAATGGGGAGAATGTTGTTTTTGGGGGCAATTTTTGCATACTGCACTCCCCATTCCATTACGGAAAATCTTGTGAACTCTCGAAACTTCTCTGTTTCACGTGAAACATTTTCTGCAATCTGAAATGCGGCGGCAACCGTATCGTCGGAAAGGGCGGAATTTATAATCTCCCCGTTTTTAAAACCGAGCATCATATAATTGTAGATTACGAGGTCTTTTTCCTTTTCATCGCTAAGAAATACGTAGTAGAGCCTTCTAAGCCCGAAGGCTCCTATTTTTTTGTGTGCGGCATCATAAACTTTCCTGGCAAGTGAGGGGTTTGTTTTAATTTCTCTGTAACGGGTGTTAAAGGCAAGCTGGAGACTTCTTTCTGTGCCTATTCCAACAGGAACAATACGGGAATATACTGCCGTATGAATGACTGTAAGAAGTCCGTCGAAACTGCCGTCGTAAATATAAAAAATGTCAGAATCGTCAAGATAGATAAAGTCAGCCACGAAAAAACACTCCTTTCTCAGAATTGTCCGCTGACGGAGGTTAGTTTTTCTGCAGGAGGAGGCAGAAGTTGGTCATAATTTCCGTCAAAAAAGGACGTTTGCTGAAGCTTTTGTACAGATTCAAGCATTGGGCTTTTGTGAATAAGTGATTCGTATATAAAAGACTCGTTGAACTTAAAGGCCTCGAACATATATTTTCCCTTGCAGGTTATGAAATAGGCGGCTCTTTTCAGTACCACACGAAGCTTTTTGAGGTCCTCAAAATCGAGTGATGATACCTTTCTTGCACGGTATATCCTTTTTGCGCAGGTTAAACCTATTCCGGGGACTCTCAAAAGCATTTCGTAAGGTGCTGTATTGATTTCCACGGGGAAAAGGTGGAGATTTCTCATTGCCCAGTTGCACTTGGGGTCTAAAAGCGGGTCAAAGGATTCTCCCTCGTTTAAAATTTCCCGTGCTTCAAAGCCGTAAAACCTCAGAAGCCAGTCCGCCTGATAAAGCCGATGCTCCCGAAGAAGCGGAGGAGGAATATCTTTGGGCAGGATCGGGTGATTTCCTACGGGAATGTAGGCGGAGAAATAAACTCTTTTAAGGTCATATTTCTTGTAAAGAGCCTGAGTTAGATTAAGTATATGATAATCGGAATCCCCCGTTGCACCTATTATCATCTGTGTGCTTTGCCCTGCTGGAACGAAATCAACCTTGTGTTTCACGGAAAGCGAGGCATCACGGATTTCTTCGCGGGTGTTTTTTATAAATTCAATGGGGCGAATCACCGATTCCTTTGTTTTCTGGGGTGCAAGAAGCCTGAGGGATTTTTCGCTGGGAAGTTCAATGTTTACGCTGATTCTGTCAGCAAGAAAGCCAATCTCTCTGTGTAGCAAATCACTGGCTCCGGGAATCCCCTTTACGTGAATATAACCGTTAAATCCATATTTGAAACGAAGCAGTTTCAATGTTTTTAAAAGAAGCTCTGCCGTGTAGTCAGGGGATTTTATTATTCCCGAACTCAGGAATAGTCCCTCAATATAATTTCTTCTGTAAAAATCAATGCATAAGCCTGCCAATTCTTCGGGCGTAAATGAGGCACGGGGAATATCATTGGAGCTTCTGCTTGGGCAGTATTTGCAATCGTTTATGCAATAATTGGTAAAAAGCACCTTTAAAAGTGAGATGCACCGTCCGTCTGCACTGAATGCATGACAGCACCCCGACGAGGTGGGTGCACCGATTCCGCCGTAGTCCGTAGTTCTTTCGCTTCCGCTTGAAGAACAGGATGCATCATATTTTGCGCTGTCGGAAAGTATTCTTAATTTCTCCATAAGCTCCATAAAAAACACCGCCTTGGACTCAGTATAACACATAATCCAAGAAAAAGCAAACAAATGTTCGTATTTTTTAACAGAAATTTATGCTTTTTTTACCAAAAAGAGGTTTTTCACAAGGATTGCCGCCATAGGACCTAATATAAGCCCCCAGAAACCGAAAAGCTTCATACCTGCAAAAATAGAGAAAATTGTAATAAGGGGATGGATTCCTAATTTGCTTCCGATAATTTTCGGTTCGCAGAGCTGTCGGGTAAGAATTGCAACACCGTACAGAACCAAAAACCCCCACCCTGTTGCAGGATTGTCTGTCAGAAAATAAAAAACGGAAAGCGGAACAAGAATTGTGCCTGTGCCGAGGATGGGAAAAGCATCCACAATTGCCGTAAAAAATGCAAGGAGAAGTGCATAGCGGAGTTTTAGAAAGGTAAAACCGAGGAAAAGCACCGTAAAAAGAATTCCCTCTATAATAAGCTGTGCTTTAAGATATGAAAAAAGCACGCTTAAAGCCGATTCCTTAATTCTCTCGAATTTAAGGCAAAAGGAGTTACCAAAGAATTTTTTTGCCCCGTCATAAAAAAGAGAAGTGTCTTTCAGCAGAAAAAAAGAGGTAAAAACGGTTGTAAAGACAGTAATGAGAAGTGCAGGAATATTTTTTGCAAAGCTCAGAAGCCATGAGGATATTTTAAGAAGAATATCGGAAAACTGTGCGTGAAAGGAATCAAAAAGGCTTGAAAAAATTTCTCCCGAGCGGGATGCAGAAAGGGAGTTTATCTTCCTTGAAATAAACGGAACGGCATCCTTGTAAATGGAACTGGAACGGGTAAAAAGTGCAATTTCAGATACCAGATGTGAAAAAATTATCCGCAGAATAAAAAACAGAGCAAATGAAATTAGTAAAAGTGATAAAAGCGCACTTATTGACGGGGGAATAAATTTTTTCAGTCGTTTATTTAGCGGATTTGCAAGAAGATACAGCACGTATCCCAGAATAAAGGGAAGTAAAACCCCCACTATCTTTGGCAGTGCCAGCCACAAAAGTGCCGCAGGAATAAAAAATATTATAAAATCAAGGCAAAGAGAACGAAGTGTTTTAAAAGAAATCAAAAAAATCACCTTAAAATAAAAAATAGAAAGAGCATATATGCTCTTTCTATTTTACTCACAAAAAGCTTTGCTTAATCATCTTTCGAGGAATCTTTTCATTATTGTATATCCCTCGGTAATTTTTTCACCGTATTTTTCGGCATCTTTTTCAATGAATCTGTGTCCGGTGTTTGCACTGTCGCCTTTTTTGTACATTACACAGGGAACAGCCTCTCTGCTGTGTGTTTTTGTGGCAATGGGTGTGGGATGGTCAGGCATTACCAAAAATGCGTAATCCTCGCCTGCCTCATCCAGTCTATCCTTTATATAACCAATGATTTTTTCGTCTATAATTTCAAGAGAACGGGTTTTTCCCTCCGCATCGCCCTGATGACCGCATTCGTCGGGAGCTTCAAGGTGAACATACACCAAATCCGCACCATCCTTTAAGAGTGCATCGGCAGAAGCTTTTGCCTTGCCCTCGAAATTGGTGTGGAGATTTCCCGTAGCACCATTAACATCAATGCTGTTCATTCCTGCAAGGATTGCAATGCCTTTTATAAGGTCAACTGCAGATACAACAGCCCCCTTTTTGCCGTAGGTTTCGTAGAAATTATTAAGAGCAGGCTTCGTACCCTCGCCCCAAATCCACATAGAGGTTGCAGGATTCTTTCCCTCGGCAATTCTCTTTTGATTAATGGGGTGGTTTTTAAGGATTTTTTCACTTTTTTTCATCAAATCGAGGATTCTTTCGTCGGAGGGAAGAAAATCCTTGATTTTTCTGTCAGAAATGTCGTGGGGAGGTGTCAGGGTAAAGCTTTCGGGAGCATCATCCCACACGAAAAGGTGACGGTAGCTGATTCCTCCGTAGAAATGAATATCTCCGCCGCCAAGCTCCTTTTCGATTTCCACCATAAGTGCGCGGCTTTCCTCGGTTGTAATTTCGCCCGAAGAGTAGTCAAGCATTGTCTTGTCCTCGTAGTTTTCCTCATCGGAAAGAGTTACAAGATTTGCACGGAATGTAGTTTGATTATCTGCAATTTTAACGCCGATAGAAGCCGCCTCCAAAGGAGAACGTCCCGTATAGCAGTCAAGAGGATTATATCCCATTACTGAAAGGTTTGCAACGTCGCTTCCCGGCTTAAGGGAGTCGGGTACGGTCTTTACAAGAAAAAGAGAGCCGTTGGAAGCAAAGTAATCCATATTTGGAGTATTGCTTTTTTCAAGGGGAGTAAGTCCGCCTAAAGAATCTATCGGAAGGTCTGCACAGCCGTCCGTAAGAACAATTACATATTTCATAGTATCATCGCCTTTCGCATTTTATTATAGCAAGGAAAGGTATTGTTTTCAAGGAAAAATGTATAAATTTTGTTAAAAGGAGTAATTTATAACCTTAGAGGTGACTGAAAAATGACTGATTCTTTAAAGAAAAACCAAATTCTTGTAATTTTATCCGTTCTTTTGATTGTGACGGGGATTTTTGCATTTACTCAATACCGGCGGGCGCAAAAGCTGACTTATTTTCAGAATGTTGAATACAACAGGGTGTTTTCCGAGCTTAGCGAAAGTGTGGATGACCTTGAAATTTCCCTTTTAAAAGGGCAGGTAGTGTCGGGAGACAGCCAGCTTATAAAGCTTTCTGCCGATTTGTACGGTCAGGCAAGTGCGGCTAAGGCAAACTTAGCCCTGCTTCCGATGAAAGGGCAGACGCTTGCAAAAACTTCTGAATTTTTGGCACAGGTAGGCGAATATGCCAATAGCTTGTCAGACAAGATGCTTCGGGGTGAGGAAATTTCTCAAAAGGAAATAACCACAATGCAGGAGCTTTTAGAATATTCGAGGATCCTCAAAAAAGCTTTTGACAAAATGCTCGTCGATATAAATGAGGGAAAAATCTCTTTTTCCGACGATAAGAGCATTTCTGGAAGACTTACAGGGGCAAAGGCAAGTATTTCGGGGGAGCTTTCGGGATTGGAGGAGGAATTCCACGATTATCCGTCGCTCATTTATGACGGACCGTTTTCACAGCATCTTACTCAGAAGGAGTCAGTTTTTCTTAAAGGAAAAGCAGAAATTTCGCAAAAACAGGCAATAAAAAAAGCCCGTACTCTTACGGGAGAAGAGGCAAAGAGCATTACAGAAATAAAGGGAAAAACCCCGTCATATTCCGTTAACGGAAAAAACTCTGTAGCGGAGTTTACTAAAAAAGGGGGCGTGCTTCTCCTTTATATGAAGGACAGAGTGTCCGAAGAGGAAAAAATATCCCTCAAAAGTGCAGACCAGTCTGCACAAAGGTTTCTCCGTGAAAACGGCTTTTTCGATATGACGGAAAGCTATTACGAAAAAAAAGACGGAAGTGTTGTTATAAACTATGCCTACAAGCAGGATGAATATACAGTTTTCCCCGACCTTGTAAAGGTAAAGGTTGCTCTTGATAACGGAGAGGTAATAGGTTTTGAAAGCCTTGGATATGTGACAAACCACAGCTATCGACAGATTCACGAGGAAAAAATAAGCCGTGAGGAAGCCCTTTCAAAAGTGGGGACACATCTTAAAACAGAAAGCGTCACAAAGGCAATAATACCTCTTGACGACGGAAGCGAAAAGGCTTGCTGGCAGATTCAGGGTACTGTTTCCGACAGGCATTTCCTGATGTATGTAAACACCCAGACGGGCGATATTGAAGATGTGCAGATACTCCTTGAAAGCGATGGGGGAACACTTGCCGTGTAAACAAAAAAGACACATATTGGGATCAGTTCCCAATATGTGTCTTTTCTTAACATAAATTCCGTTAAAATCGGGGGCGTGTACCTCGATTTTAACACCTTGCAAGGGCTGGCACGGTGAGTGCCGCGCGAGCGAAAGCCCTTTACTCGAAGAGAATGCTTTTACGAAGTAAAACTTTCTCTTCGAAAGGATGGCGTTGCCATCCGCCTATAGGACTTTTCCTAAAAATTCTTTTAATCTGGGGTGTTTGGGGCTTTGGAAGATTTCTTCGGGAGTGCCTGTTTCGGCTATTTTTCCCTCTTCCATAAAGATTACCTTGTCGGCATCCTCTTTTGCAAAGCCCATTTCGTGGGTAACAACAACCATTGTCATACCCTCTTTTGCAAGCTCTTTCATAACCTCAAGAACTTCGCCTACCATTTCAGGGTCGAGTGCTGATGTAGGTTCGTCAAAAAGCATTACCTCGGGATTCATTGCAAGGGCACGGACAATGGCAATTCTCTGTTTCTGTCCGCCTGAAAGCTGTGACGGATAGGCATTTGCACGATCCGCAAGACCTACCCTCTTAAGGAGATTGAGTGCGTTTTCTTCTGCGTCCTTTTTGCTTTGCTTGAGCAATTTCATAGGAGCAAGAGTAATATTTTTGAGAATTGTCATATGTGGGAAAAGGTTAAATTGCTGAAAAACCATTCCCATCTTCTGACGGTGGAGATTGATGTTATTCTGAGGGTCGGTTATGTTTACGCCCTCAAGAAAAATTTCTCCGTCGGTAGGGGTTTCAAGAAGATTGAGTGACCGCAGGAATGTAGACTTTCCGCATCCGCTGGGGCCTATTATAACGATAACCTCGCCCTTTTTGATTTCAAGGTCAACTCCGTCAAGAGCCTTTACCGTTCCGCCTGTAAAATGCTTTTTCAGGCCGTTTACTTTTATGATTGTATTATCGTTCACTCTTACGAAGCCTCCTTTCAAGAATATTCACAAGCTTGGTAAAGAAAATTACCATTACCAGATATATTCCTGCAACTGCAAGCAGAGGCATAAAGGTTTCGTACGTCGCACCGCGAATAATATCTCCGCCCTTGGTAAGGTCCTTAATTGCAACATAACCTGCAACAGAGGTTTCCTTTAAAAGCACAATAAATTCGTTGGCAAGTGCAGGAAGAACGCTCTTGAATGCCTGCGGGAATACAATATAAAGCATTGTGCTTATGTACCCAAAGCCCAGTGACCTGCCTGCTTCAAACTGACCGTTGTCAACACTCATAATACCACTGCGGAAAATCTCGGCAACATAGGCACCCGAATTTATACCGAATGCAGAAACCGCAATGAGGATTCCGTTGCTGGAGGTTGCAAAAATAATGTAATACATTATCATCAGCTGTACAACAACGGGTGTGCCGCGGATTACCGTAAGGTAAATGTTACAGAAAAAATTGCCCACGGCAAGAAGAAATTTACCGATTCCGCGGCGCATCTGACTGTAATTTTTATCGTAGGTGCTTCGCACAATTGCAACAACAAGACCGATTACAATACCCATTATGCAGGACAAAAGTGTAATTTTAAGTGTTGCGGTAAGTCCCTCGGTAATGAATTTCCAGCGGTTTTTTGTGATAAAGCATTTTATAAAATCTGATTTAAGGGTTAGTAAAAATTCTGCCATTTCAGAATTCACAGCCTTTCTGACTGAAAATTGTTAGCCATTGGATAATCCTCCAATGGTTAAGGGAGCAGGTAAAACCCGCTCCCTTATTTAATAGGTTTTATTAAGTAAATTATTCAGCTTTGATGTACTTGTCAACAATTTTCTGAAGTGTGCCGTCTGCAGTAAGCTCCTCAAGAGCCTTGTTGATGTTATCAAGAAGCTCGGTGTTTTCCTTTGCAACTGCAATTGCGTACTGTTCTTCTGCATATGCTGTGTCAAGAATCTTAAGACCCTCGCTCTCAGCAACAAATGCCTTTGCAGGCTCGTTGTCGATGATTACGCAGTCAACTTTACCGATTTTAAGTGCTTCAACAGCGTCAGCACCCTTGTTGAAACGGGAAACTGTGCCAAGACCTTCGTCTTCGATATCCCATGTGGAGTAAAGGTCGCCTGTTGTACCTGTCTGAACACCGATTGTGTAATTCTTATCCCCTGTAAGGTCGTCAACAGTTGTGATTTCGCTGCCCTCGTTTACGATAACAACCTGAACACCTGTTGCATAGCTTTCAGAGAAATTAACCTCTTCAAGTCTTTCATCTGTAACTGTCATACCTGCCATACCCATATCATACTTGCCTGCAACGATTGCGGGGATGATAGAGTCGAATGCAGTATCAACAATTTCAAGCTCCATACCGAGCTTTTCAGCGATAACTGCTGCGATTTCTGCATCAATACCTACAACCTTGTCACCCTCGTAGAATTCATAGGGAGGGAATTCAGCGTTTGTAGCCATTGTGAGAACTTTCTTCTCTGCACCGTCATTTGTCTTTTCACCGCAAGCTGCGAACACAAATACGGAAAGTGCAATTACAAGGATAAGAGAAATAATCTTTTTCATTATAAAATACCTCCAAAATTTACTTAGTATGTTTTCATTATAATACAAATGTATAAATTTGCAAGCATTTTTTGTAAATATGCGAAAATTATACAATTTTATTTCTTAAGAAACAGAGTCTTTTCGTATGCCTTGCTTATTGCATTTACTGTTGTTGCACGGAAAGCTCCCATTTCAAGAGCTTTTACCCCCTCAATCGTTGTGCCACCGGGGGAACATACATTATCTTTAAGCTCACCGGGGTGCTTGTCTGTTTTAAGAACCATTTCAGCGGCTCCTTTTACTGTTTCTGCCGCATATAAAAGTGCCTTGTCACGGGGAAGTCCGCACAGAACCCCGCCGTCAGAGAGGGCTTCAATGAATAAATATACAAAAGCAGGTCCGCATCCTGAAACGGCACTTGCTGCATCCATAAGCTTTTCGGGAATACGGTCGGTAATGCCTGCCTTTTTGAAAATTTCACAAAATTCTTCCGTTTCCTTAACTGTTATTTCATCATCGCAGGAGTAGAGAATTACTCCGCTGCCCACTGCTGCGGGAGTGTTGGGCATAATGCGTATAACGGGAGCGTTGAAGCCAAACGCCTTTTCAATAGACTCAATGCTGATACCTGCCGCCATAGAAATTACGATATATCTGTCCTTTCTCTTCTTGAGAGTGGGCGCAATTTCCTTGATTGTGTCAAAAATAACCTGAGGCTTAACCCCGAGGAATATATATTTGCAGTTTTCCGCAATGGTTTTGTTGTCGGACTTGTTTGCAAAAATTTCTTCTGCAAGTGCCTCTGCCTTTTCCTTCATAAAATCTGAAAGAAAAACAAATTTTCCGCCAATGGATTTTGCCGCCGCCTTTGCAAGTGCGCCACCCATATTGCCTGTGCCGATAAAACCTGCTGTAATCATAAAGTCATCTCCTTTTGTTATCTTATTTGTCCGTTTCCTTTTATAATATATTTGTAAGTGTTAAGTTCTCTAAGTCCCATAGGCCCTCTTGCATGAAGTCGCTGGGTAGAAATTCCCATTTCACAGCCAAGCCCAAACTCTCCGCCGTCGGTAAAACGGGTGGACGCATTCACATAAACGGATGAGCTGTCAACTGCCGCCACAAAAAGACGTGCATTTTCTTCGTTTTGTGTAAGAATACTCTCACTGTGTCCCGTTGAATGGAGTGTGATATGCTCTATTGCTTCATTTACGCTGTCAACCACTTTCACAGCAAGGATATAGTCAAGAAATTCTGTGTCAAAATCATTTTCCCCAGCTTTTTTTGTGCCGAGGACTTTATAAGCTCTTTCATCACAGCGAAGCTCTACGGGATTTTCTGCTCTTTCATTAACAAGCCTTTCTTTTACAAGGGGAAGAAAGCTTTCTGCTATGTTTTTATGAACAATAAGGCACTCTGCCGCGTTACAAACCGAGGGACGGCTTGTTTTTGCGTTTTCAATTATGTCAAGTGCCATATTTATATCTGCACTTTCGTCAACAAATATGTGGCAGATGCCCGTTCCCGTTTGTATGCAGGGGACTTTCGCATTTTCAGTGCAAGCCTTTATAAGTCCTGCACCACCGCGTGGAATGAGTAGGTCGACATACCCTACTGCCGTCATAAGGTCAGTTGCACTCTGCCGTGTTGTGTCGGACACCAAGTTTACAAGGTCGGGAGAAAGATTGCACTCGGAAAGTGCTTCCTTAAGGGCATCTACAATAGCTTTTGCACTGCCCCTTGCTTCTTTTCCTCCTCTAAGAACGCAGACATTTCCGCTTTTTAAGGAAAGTGCCGCCGCATCACTTGTAACGTTAGGACGGCTTTCGTAAATAATTGCCGTAACGCCAATTGGTACGGAGGTTTTTTCTATTATAAGTCCGTTTTCACGCTGTGTTCTTTCAATAACGTTTCCTACTGGGTCGGGAAGAACGGCTACATCACGGATTCCCTTTGCCATTCCCTTAATCCTTTCAGGGGAAAGTGAGAGGCGGTCTATCATAACCTCGGAAATAATTCCTTTTGCATTTTCTACATCAATTTTGTTTGCGGCAAGAATCTTGTCGGTATGCTCAATAAGCTTATCCGCCATTTTTAAAAGTGCAGTATTTTTGGTTTGGGTATCAAGCAGCATTGCGGAAAGCTTTGCCGCTTTTGCTTTTTCAAGTATCTGTTGTGTGGTCATTTTCTTCACCTTTTTCCCACAAATTTTGTGCCGACGCTTTTACCCTCTACAATATCATAAAGAACATAGGGGTTTGCGCCGTTTGTGATTACCATATCAATTCCGCTTTCACTGCAAATCTGCGCTGCCTTGATTTTGGTTGCCATACCGCCCGTGCCGAGAGAAGAGCCTTTCCCACCTGCAACAGCAATGATTTCGGGGGTGATTTCGGGAACAACATCTATAAGCTTTGCAGCCTTGTCCTTGTGAGGGTCGGCTGTGTAAAGCCCATCAATATCAGATAAAAGCACTAACAAATCTGCTTCACAGCTCTTTGCAACGAGAGCAGAGAGGGTGTCGTTATCGCCTACCGAGATTTCTTCCGTTGCAACGGTGTCGTTTTCGTTTATAACGGGAAGTGCACCAAGCTCTAAAAGACGGAGCATAGTATTTTTGAAATTGCCCCCTCTTACGCTGTCCTCAATATCGGGCGAGGTTACGAGAAGCTGCGCAACGGTATGATTATATTCGGAAAAGAGCTTGTCATATGTATACATCAGCTCGCACTGTCCTACAGCGGCAGCCGCCTGCTTGGTGGGCATATCGTCGGGGCGGGTAGAAAGGGACAGCTTTCCCATTCCCATACCTATTGCACCCGAGGATACGAGAATTATCTCGTTGCCTGCATTTTTAAGGTCGCTCAAAACCTTGCACAAGTCCTCCACGTGACGGATATTAAGATGCCCCGTTGAGTGAGCTAATGTTGATGTACCAACTTTTACTGTTATACGCATAATATTACTTCCTTTATAATAGTTCTGAGAGTATACTCTGCATTTCATCAAGTGATGTTGCCGTGTTAATTTTGTTTCGCAGTTGTGCTGCTCCGCTAAGTCCCTTTATATACCATGAGCCGTGCTTTCGTGCCTCGCGGATGCCGATATATTCACCCTTGAGCTGACACATAAGGGTTATATGCTCCATCGCAAGGGAGATTTTTTCCTCTGCCGTGGGGTTTGTCAAAACCTCGCCAAGGGAAAAAAGCTCATTAATCTGCCTGAAAATCCATGGATTCCCCTGACTCCCTCTGCCAACCATTACGGCAGAAGCACCTGTTTCTGTAAGCATACTTTTTGCATCATATGCGGTGAAAATGTCACCGTTGGCAATTACGGGGATAGAAACGGCGGCTGAGACCTTGCGGATAATGCTTCTGTCAGCTTTTCCGCTGTAATATTGCTCCCTCGTTCTGCCATGAACGGTAACTGCCGCCGCACCGCAGTTTTCCGCAATGCGTGCAAGCTCAACGGCATTTATGTGATTATCGTCCCAACCGCTTCGCATTTTGACCGTTACGGGCTTTGTTGCCCTTTCGCAGACTGCACCAATGATTTTTTCAGCCTTGGAAAGGTCACGCATTAACGCACTGCCCTCACCGTTTCCTGTAATTTTCGGTGCAGGACAACCCATATTTATATCGGTGAATAGTCCGTGCTTTTCAACCTCGGGAACGGCATCCGCCATTATGTCGGGGTCGCTTCCGAAAAGCTGTACCGCGGTTGGAAGATTTTCCGTCTTCATAAGAGTGCCTGTTTTTTTATCGGCAAAGGACAGCGCCTTTGCACTGACCATTTCCGTGTAGGAAAGCCCTGCGCCGAAACGGTCGCAGATTATACGGAAGGCAAGGTCGGTGACCCCTGCCATCGGGGCAAGAAATATATTGTTTTTTAGTTCTACATTACCTATTTTCATCATAAATTAAGCTTCATATCGCCCTGCTTTATTATGTTGAGCTTCCTCATTCCCTCGGAAATCACAAGAGAAATTATTGCAGGGAAGATAAAATACATCAGAATATTATAAAGAAGAGCAAGCATCGGGTCCATCTTGGATGCCATTGTTTCAAAGCTCATTATCGGTCCTACAAGACCTGCCGTTCCCATACCGCTTCCCGTGGGATTACTCTCCATACGAAATACCATTGTGGAAAGAGGCCCTAAAACAGCACTTGTAAATATAGATGGAATCCAGATAAGAGGATGCCTCATAATGTTGGGAATCTGGAGCATACTTGTGCCAAGTCCCTGAGCTACAAGACCGCCAAACTTGTTTTCACGGTAGCTTGTTACTGCAAAGCCTATCATATTGGCACAGCAACCCACTGTTGCCGCACCTGCCGCAAGTCCGTCAAGTCCCAAAATAATACCGATTGCCGCCGAGCTTATGGGGAGAGTAAGGAACATTCCCATAAGAACGCTGACAACAATACCCATAGTGAAAGGATTCTGTTTTACGCCCCAGTTTACCATAGCACCGAGGTCTGCCATAAATTTTGAAATGGGAGGGCCAACAAGAAGAGCTATTGCCGAGCCTGCAAGAATACAGCAGACGGGAGTTACTATTATATCAACCTTTGTCTTTCCGCTGACAAGCTTACCTACAAGGATTGCCGTGTATGCCGCAATGAATGCACCCAAAGGCTCTCCGGGAGGGGTAATGGAAAATGTGCCGTTTACGAAGAGTGTGCCTGCAAGGATTTTTGCTGCATAAGCACCTACCATACCTGCAACTGCGGCACTTACCGTTGTAAGCTGTGATGAACGGAACTTACACGCAACGCCGACACCGATACCTGCACCTGTTAAGAGAGAGGCAATTTTACCGCTGATAATAAGGAAATTACCTGTACTGCCGCCGATAAACGAGCCTGCCTGAGTAAGAATTGTTCCTACAATCAATGTGGCAAAAAGCCCGTAAGCCATACCGCTGAGGCCGTCGATAAAGATATGGTTGAGTATTCCTTTTAATGTTCTCATTTGTAACGCCCTTTCAAACAATTTCCTATATTATATATAAAAAAATCGGGCTATTCAAGTAAAAAAGGCGGAAAAGCAAAAAAAACTATTGAAATTTATGATTTTTATGCTACAATGAAAGTAACATTCTATATAAAAGAGGTGTAGACAATGGCTTATATTATTAATGATGATTGCATCAGCTGTGGTGCTTGCGAGGCAGAATGCCCCTGCAGCTGCATCAGTGAAGGTGATGGAAAGTACGTAATCGACGCAGACGCTTGCGTAGAATGCGGTGCTTGCGCAGGTGTATGTCCTGTTGCTGCTCCCAACCCTGCTGAATAATTCAGTAAATAAAAAAGAAAAGCCGCCTTTTGGCGGCTTTTACTTTACAGGTGGATAAGATGATATACGATTACGAAAAAGTAGAGGACTTAGGTCTTAAAGGATATAAAATAATACAGAACAAGGACGGTTTTTGTTTTGGCAGTGACGCAGTACTTCTTGCCCGTTTTGTAAAGCTAAAAAAAGGGGCAAGGGTGCTTGATATGTGTACGGGAACGGGGATTATCCCTGTGCTTCTGTGGGGAATGTGTGAGCTTTCGGGAATTGATGCCGTGGAAATTGTGCCTGAGGTCAGCGATATGGCAAAAAGGACAATGGAGCTTAACTCCCTGCAGGATAAAATCCGTGTGCATAACGAGGATTTAAAAAACTGTAAGAAGCTGTTTGGTGCACATTCCTTTGATGCAGTTACCTGCAATCCGCCCTATATGAATGCAGGCGGGGGGCTTGTAAACCCAAAGGATAAGCTTGCTATTGCACGCCACGAAATCTGCTGCAGTCTTGATGATGTGGTAAGGTGTGCAAAAGAGGTGTTAAAGCCCTGCGGAAAGCTTTTTATGGTGCATCGGGCAGACAGGCTTTGCGATGTTATAACAACATTCCGCAAGTACAATATTGAGCCAAAACGCCTTGCTGTGGTGTATTCTTCCGAGGGGAAGGGTGCAAACCTGATTCTGGTAGAGGGTGCTGAGGGCGGTAAACCCCAGCTAAAATTAGAGCCTGCCGTGTTTATGTACGACCGCGACGGAAATTACATACAGAGCTTAAAATAACGGAGAATTATTATGAACGGAAAATTATACTTATGTGCAACGCCCATAGGAAACCTTGGGGACATTACATACAGATGTGTTGAAACCCTCCGCACGGTTGACCTCATTGCGGCGGAGGATACGAGAAGAACGTTGGGACTGCTCAATCATCTGGAGATAGAAAAGCCCCTGACAAGCTACTTTGAACATAATAAAAAGGAAAAAGGCGAATATCTTATAAACGAAATGAAAAACGGCAAAAACATTGCCCTTGTCAGCGACGCAGGTACACCTGCCATAAGCGACCCCGGTGAGGATTTGGTGAAAATGTGTGCCGAGGCAGGAATAGATGTTGTCCCCGTACCCGGTGCGGTGGCAGGAATCAATGCCCTTATTACAAGCGGATTTTCTACACAGCGGTTTGCTTTCGAGGGCTTTCTGACTGTTAATAAAAGGGGAAGAACACAGCATCTCAAATCCCTTGTTGACGAGCAGCGGACAATGATTTTTTACGAAGCACCGCATAAGCTGATGGCAACGCTTCGTGATATGCTTGAAACCTTTGGTGACAGGAGAATTGCTCTCTGCCGTGAGCTTACGAAAATTCACGAGGAGATTTACAGAACAACCTTTACCGAAGCAATTGCAAGGTATGAGGAAAATCCTCCAAGAGGTGAGTTTGTAATTGTTATTGAGGGGAAAAAAGCAGAGGATATCGCTTCCGAAAAGGAAGCCATATGGAATACTATGTCCGTTTCCGACCATATTGAGATGTATATAAAGGATGGAATGACGGAAAAGGATGCCTTAAAAGCTGTGGCAAAAGACCGTGGTGTAAGTAAGCGTGACATTTATAATGAATATAAAAGATAATTTTCTATGATTTTCCTTGACAAACCGTGTATATAATGGTAATATATCAAAAGACAAATGTACACGGGTGGTGGACACATGGAACAGAGAAAGCTTGTAATCGCCGATTTGTCGGTGCTTCCGCCGGTTTATCACAAGATTTTGAAGGTTAAGGAGCTTTTGGAATCGGGAGTGGCAGAAACGGTGAATGAAGCTGCTGATATGGCAGATGTTTCAAGAAGTGCGTATTATAAATATAAGGACTATGTATTCCCTTTCAATCAGATGCAGGGGATCCTCACGCTCCTTATCGCGGCAATTGACATAAAGGGTGTTCTCAGCGATATGCTGGCATTTATGAGTGATGCCGGCTGCAATATTTTGACAATAAATCAGAACGTTCCCATAAACGGTGTGGCAAATATCACTGTAACGATACAGACCGAACAGATGAAGGTCAGCACAGACCGACTTATTACGGGACTTCAGACTATCCGCGGTGTGCGGAAAGTAAATATACTAGCAAAACAATAAAGGAAGGCATACAGATGAAAAAAATTGCTATTATCGGCTTCGGTGTCGTTGGCTCCGGAGTTTACGAAATCATAAGAAAAAATAAAGACATCCTCGCCAAAAAAGCAGGGGAGGAAATCGATGTCAAGCGTATTCTTGACATCCGTGACTTTGACTCTCACAAGGAGGCGCATCTTTTTACAAAGGACTTCAATGACCTTGTAAATGATGATGAAATTTCAATTATTGTGGAAACAATGGGCGGTATTAAATTCGCCTATGACTATACAAAGGCGGCTCTTTCGGCAGGAAAGAGCGTTGTTACCAGCAACAAGGAGCTTGTTGCAGCACACGGTGATGAATTTTTCCGTATTGCAAAGGAAAATAATGTCCGTTACCTTTACGAAGCAAGCGTAGGCGGTGGTATTCCCATCATCCGTCCCCTTGCAAACGACGTGAGTGCTAACTGCGTTGAGGAAATTTCAGGTATACTGAACGGTACTACAAACTACATTTTAACAAAAATGTTCAAGGAAAACGACTCCTTTGAAAGTGCCCTTAAGACGGCGCAGGAGCTTGGCTATGCGGAAAAAGACCCCACAGCCGATGTTGACGGTATTGATGCCTGCAGAAAGATTTCTATTCTGATGTCCCTTGCAACAGGCAAGAAATTTAACAGCAGTAATGTAAATACAATCGGTATCCGCGCAGTTACTGCCGAGGATGTTCAGTATGCGGCGGCAATAGGCTGTACAATCAAGCTTATCGGCCGTGGCTTTACAAAGGATGGCAAGGCAAATGCTTCCGTTGAGCCGATGCTTATTCCTCACAGCTGTCCTCTTTCGGGAATTGAGGATGTATTTAACGGCGTACTCTTAAAGGGTAATATGGTTGACGAGCTTCTCTTCTACGGAAGAGGTGCAGGAAAGCTCCCCACTGCAAG
Source organism: Clostridia bacterium (assembly GCA_045656865.1). GTDB lineage: Bacteria > Bacillota > Clostridia > UMGS1883 > UMGS1883 > UMGS1883. Next base: position 16,976 of record JAZOSB010000025.1, read on the forward strand.
TGCCGTTGTGGGTGATATTGTGGATATTGTCCGTTCTCCCGAATATAACGATTATTTCACTTGGAAAGATTGCGGAACTGAAGATGTTATTCCCTACAAGGATATTGAGGCGCGCTTCTTTGTAAGAATTACTGAGGATAAGAAGGACAAAGTCAAGGAAATCTTCGGTGATTGTGAAATTATCAAGGGTGTTTCCGACTACGGCTTCGTAACAAAGAAAATGAGTGTTGCAGACCTTGAAAAGGGTATAGAAGCACTTGGCGGTATAGTAAGTCGACTCAGACTGTTTAGATAATCCCAAAGGAGGTAAATATAATGGGTTTAATAGTACAAAAATTTGGCGGCAGCAGTGTTGCGGATGCTGAAAGAGTATTCCGTGTTGCAAACCGCGTGGTAGATACCTACGATGAGGGCAATGATGTAGTAGTTGTTGTTGCTGCACAGGGTGATACCACAGACGACCTGATTGCAAAGGCACAGGAAATTAACAAAAATGCATCAAAGAGAGAGATGGATGTTCTCCTCTCTGCGGGTGAGCAGATTTCCATGTCACTTCTTGCAATGGCGATTGAAAAGCTCGGCAGACCTGTTGTTTCTCTTACCGGCTGGCAGGCAGGTATGAATACTGACATCAACTACTCAAAGGCAAGAATCAAAAGAGTAGTGGGTGAAAGAATCCAGCACGAGCTTGACAAAAAGAAAATTGTTATCGTGGCAGGCTTTCAGGGTATAAATAAATTTGACGACATAACAACCCTCGGCCGCGGCGGCTCCGATACATCGGCAGTTGCAATTGCAGCGGCATTGGGTGCAGACCTTTGCCAGATATTTACGGACGTTACCGGTGTTTATACCACAGACCCCCGAATCGTTCCCGAGGCAAGAAAGCTCAATGAAATTACTTATGATGAAATGCTTGAACTGGCAAGCGCAGGTGCAAACGTGCTTCACAACAGAAGCGTAGAGCTTGCAAAGAAATTTAATGTAAATATGGAAGTGCTGTCCAGCTTTGAAAGAGTTCCCGGCACTATTGTTAAGGAGGAAAACACTGTGGAAAAAATGTTGATCAGAGGTATTGCCCGTGATAATGATGTAGCGAGAATCGCTCTCGTGAATATTGATGATAAGCCCGGTAAGGCTTTCCAGATATTCTCAATTCTTGCAAAGAAAAAGGTTAATGTAGACGTCATTCTTCAGTCTATCGGCCGTGACGGAAGCAAGGATATCAGCTTCACTGTAAGTAGTGACGACCTTGAAACCGCACTTAATATCATCAACGAAAACAACGCAATTATCGGCGCTGAAAAGGTTATTCACGACGAAAACGTTTCTAAGGTTTCCGTTGTTGGTGCAGGTATGACATCCAATCCCGGTGTTGCAGCATTGATGTTTGAAGCTCTTTATGATGCAGGCATCAACATTCAGATGATTTCTACAAGTGAAATCAGAGTAAGCGTGCTTATTGACAGAAAAGATGCTGAAAAGGCTGTTAAGGCTATACATGATAAATTTGAATTAAATAATTAAAAAAGTATAACAACAAAAACCGCAGGGATTTCCCTGCGGTTTTGTTAGTTGTTTAGTTAAACAATTCTGTGCTTAAATACCTTTCTCCGCTGTCGGGCAGAAGAACAACAATTGTTTTTCCTTTATTTTCTTCTCTTTCGGCAAGGATTTTTGCACCGTGGAGTGCCGCACCTGAGGAAATTCCCACAAGAAAGCCCTCTTTGGTGGCGAGGGAACGACCTGCAGTAAATGCATCCTCTGCCTCAATTGTGATTATTTCATCGCAGATAGCTTTGTCAAAGGTGTCGGGGATAAAGTTTGCACCTATTCCCTGTATTTTATGGCTTCCGCTTCTGCCCTCTGTTATAAGTGGGGAGGAAGCAGGCTCAATCCCCACAATTTTTATGTTGGGATTTTTTTCTTTCAGATATTTTCCCGTACCGCTTATTGTACCGCCCGTGCCGATTCCCGCAACGAATATATCAATATTTCCCTCAGTATCTTCCCATATTTCAGGGCCTGTCGTTTCATAATGTGCTTGTGGATTGTCGGGGTTTACGAATTGTCCCGCAATAAAGCTTCCTGCATATTTTTCCTTAAGCTCGTTTGCTTTTTCCACAGCACCGTTCATTCCAAGGCTTCCCTCGGTCAAAACGATTTCTGCTCCGTAGGCTTTAAGGAGATTTCTCCTTTCGACACTCATTGTGTCGGGCATAGTGAGAATCACCTTGTACCCCTTTGCCGCCGCTACGGAGGCAAGCCCTATGCCTGTGTTTCCGCTGGTGGGCTCAATAATCACGCTGCCCTCTGTAAGAAGTCCCTTTTTCTCGGCTTCCTCAATCATTTTTACTGCAATGCGGTCCTTTGCACTTCCCGCAGGGTTCATACATTCAAGCTTGGCAATGATTTTTGCCCCGAGATTATTCTCTTTTTCATAATTGCAAAGCTCTAAAAGTGGTGTTTTTCCCACAAGTTGGGTAATTTGTGTATATATCATAAAATATCACCTTTAATAACCTAATTTGTCACCGAGGCTATCATCATTTTCAATCCAGTCTTTTTCAACATCGAAAATCTCATAATTATTTTCGTCACGGCGCACAATAACCTTGGCAATGCCGGCGTTTATAATATGTCTTTTACACATTGCACAGCTTGTTGCATCGTGTACAAGCTCGCCTGTCTTACAATCCCTGCCTGCAAGATATAGCGTTGCACCAATCATATCACGGCGTGGCGCACTTATAATTGCATTTGCCTCACTATGTACGCTTCTGCACAGCTCGTAGCGTTCCCCTCTGGGAACCTGAAGCTGTTCTCTGCGACAGTAACCGAGGTCCATACAGTTTTTCCTGCCGCGTGGCGCACCTGTGTAGCCTGTGGATATAATTTCATCGTTCTTCACTATAATAGAACCGTAATTTCTGCGAAGACACGTGCCTCTCTCCAGTACGGTTGTAGCTATATCAAGATAATAATTGTGTTTGTCTCTTCTTTCCATAGGTAATATACCCCCTTTTTATATATTTTATAATATATCGGGCTTTTTGTCAATTGAAGAGGGAATAACAATTGACAAATTCATTGCCGTTTGGTAAAATATAATAGACTTATAATATATTTCTAAGGGGATTTTAACCATGAGCAAAGAAAAGAAATTAGTTGAAGAAATTACATCAATGGATGAGGATTTTGCCCGTTGGTATACCGACATTGTAAAAAAGGCAGACCTCATCGAATATACAAGCATCAAGGGATGCTGTGTGTTCCGTCCATATGCATATGCACTGTGGGAAAACATTCAGCACGTTCTTGACAGTAAGTTCAAGGAGCTTGGTCACGAGAATGTATATATGCCTATGTTCATTCCCGAGAGCCTTCTTGAAAAGGAAAAGGACCACGTTGAGGGCTTTGCTCCCGAGGTTGCGTGGGTAACACACGGCGGTCACGAAAAGCTTCAGGAAAGAATGTGTGTACGTCCCACAAGTGAAACGCTTTTCTGTGAGCATTACAGCAATATCATTCAGTCACACCGCGATCTGCCCAAGCTTTATAATCAGTGGTGCAGTGTTGTAAGATGGGAGAAAACAACCCGTCCATTCCTCCGCAGCATGGAATTTTTGTGGCAAGAGGGTCATACAGCACACGCAACAGCTGAAGAAGCACAGGAAGAAACAATCCGTATGCTTAATGTATATGCAGATTTCTGTGAACAGTACCTTGCAATCCCTGTTGTTAAGGGAAGAAAGACAGACAAGGAAAAGTTTGCAGGTGCAGTTGCAACATACACTATCGAAAGCCTTATGCACGACGGAAAGGCACTTCAGTCCGGCACAAGCCACAACTTCGGTGACGGCTTTGCAAAGGCATTCGGTATTCAGTATTCAGACAAGGATAACAAGCTTCAGCACGTATTCCAGACATCATGGGGCGTAACAACCCGTCTTATCGGTGCACTCATTATGGTACACGGTGACAACAGCGGTCTTGTACTTCCTCCACGAATTGCTCCCAAGCAGGTTATGATTGTGCCCATTGCAATGCATAAAGAGGGTGTTTGCGAGAAGGCAACAGAGCTTTGCGATATGATTAAAAAGACTCTTCGTGCGGACATTGACCTTTCTGATAAGACACCAGGCTGGAAATTTGCGGAATATGAGATGAAGGGTATCCCCGTAAGACTTGAAATAGGTCCCAAGGATATTGAAAATAACAGTTGTGTACTCGTAAGACGTGATACAGGCGAAAAAATAAGCGCATCCCTTGACGGTATCGAGGAAACGATTGCAAAGCTTCTTGAGGATATTCAGAATAACCTCTTCAACAAGGCTCTAGAGCATCGTAATGAGCATACTTATACCGCAACCGATTACGATTCCTTTAAGGAAATTGTGGAAACAAAGCCCGGCTTTGTAAAATCTATGTGGTGCGGTGACGAGGCGTGCGAAAACAAGATTAAGGAAGATACAGGTGCAACCGCACGTTGTATGCCCTTTGAGCAGGAAGACTTAGGCGAAACCTGTGTTTGCTGCGGTAAAAAGGCAAAGACAATGGTTTACTGGGGCAGAGCATATTAATTTATAAATACACAAAAGATAAGGGGGAATGAAGATGTCAGCATATTATTATGCATATGGGACACTTTTAGTTCTTTTGGCGGCGTTTATCCCGGGCATTATAGCGGCAGGAAAGGAACACCGTTTTTCAAGGTGGTATGTTTACGGGCTTTTTCTGCTTCCTGTTGCGTTTGTTCATTCCCTGATTCTTAAAAAACCCATACACATAATCAACGTTATAACTCACGACAAGGAAAACCCCACCAAAAGAAAGAGGAAATCCTATCGTGCAGTACCTGCAGAGAAAAAGAAAATCACCATTTCCCCCAAATATCTGTATATGGTATTTTTCTCAAAACTGATATTCGGTGCGTTTGTGGCACTTTCCGTATTTGCCATATTCAGAGCATTCGTTCTGAGTACGGACTCTCTGAAATTGGCGTGTACGATTTTTGCCGTGATTTTCTCGGTGCTGCTTTCCATTGTTGAACTGTGCAGGTTTTCAAGATTGCCGCATATGGCGGACGAGATTACAAAGAGAGCATTGATAACGGTTATGATTTCCGTTTTTGCGTCACTTCCCATTTATCTTATCAAGAAATTTGTCTTAGATAACATAGTACCTCAAAATTACTCGGATTTTGTGCGTTTTGTCTGCACAATAGTATCCTTTGTGATTTTTATAGCACTTCTTATGCGGAAACAACAGCTTTATTATTCTGTGTTTGCACGTTTTTCAGATTACTGTATGCTGAGTATATTTGCATATGCGATTTTTGCGGCAATCTCACTTATATGGATGTCGATTTCAGAAATCAGCCGTCTTATTTATGCAGTGGCAATGCCTATGCAGATTTTCAATATGGGATATTTCGAGGGTGTTGAAATCATAGGAAAGCTTTCCTACATATACTCAACGGCGTTTGTTCATCTGTGCATAGTAGTTTTTCTTCTTTTCTCGGGGTTGATGTGCAAAAGATATAAGAGAAAAGAGCTTGAAGCAAGAATTGAGTATCGTAGCAAGGCTTTCAGAATGTCCAGGAAGAGGATTCTTCGCAGGCATATCAGAAAGCTTGATGGTGCAGCGGCAAGACCGCTTAGGATTTAAATGAAGAACGGAGTGAAAACTATGTTTTCACTCCGTTTTGTCATTTCAATGCTTCAACAATTTTCGGGAAATCCATAAAATGAGATGCCTTGATTAAAATTGCATCACCGTCTTTTAAAATTCCGTCTGACTTTTCAAGGAATTCCTCCTTAGTGGCAAACCACAGTGCATTGCCGCCCCTTTCCACACATCCTGTGTAAATGTGTTTTGAAAGCTCGCCGATTGCTATAAGCAGGTCAACCTTACTCTTTGCGGCATATTCACCAACACTTTTGTGAAGATATTTTTCATCAGCACCAAGCTCTCCCATATCACCGAAAATTGCAACACTTCTAAGGTAACCGTCGGTTTTTGTGAGCAGGTCAATACCGCTCATCATTGACTGGGGTGCCGCATTGTAGCAGTCGTCAATAAGGGTGTAGCGGGAAGCTTTTATTATATTTGTTCTTCCGCTTAGGGCTTTTGCGGTGGAGATACCCTCCTCAATCTGACTGTGGGTAAGTCCGAGCCAGCTTCCTGCCGCCATTGCCGCCATTGCCGCAAAAAGAACGTGTCTGCCCGGAACGGAAATATGGCAGGAATACCTCTCACCGAACATCAGTGCAACAAAATCCGTTCCGTCAAAACCGTGTTCGTAAAAAGATTCTATGTAAATGTCGTTGTCAGATTCAAAGCCGTAATCACAGCGGTTAGGTCTGTCGAGAGTTCTTAAAAGGTCGTCGTCGCCGTTAAGTATACAGCGTGAGGTCCTGCTCATATGCTCGAAAATCTCGCTTTTTGCCTTTAGAATATTTTCCCTCGAGCCCAGGTTCTCAATATGAGATATGCCGATATTTGTCATAATACACATATTGGGAAGAGCGATGGAGGAAAGAAGCCCCATCTCACCGAAGTGATTCATTCCCATTTCAACTACGGCAATTTCCGTATCGGGAAGAATTGACATAATCGTAAGGGGAAGTCCCAATCCGTTGTTGAAATTACCCTCGGTCTTTATAACCTTGTATTTCTGGCACAGAACGGAAGCTACAATCTCCTTTGTCGTAGTTTTTCCCACACTGCCTGTAATACCGATAACAGTAATATTAAGCTTCTTTCTGTATGCGCGGGCAATGTCCTGAAGTGCGGTCACAGGGTCATTTACCACTACGCAGGGGTAATCGTCATAGGCACGGTCGGTAACCACGCAAAGAGCACCCTTTTCCACCGCAGAGGGGATGTAGTTGTATCCGTCTGTCTTTTCACCCTTGATGGCAACAAAAAGGCTTCCCGGACCTGCCTTTCTGCTGTCAATTACCGTGGTGGTAATTTTTTGGTCAAGCAGGGTGCAGTCCCCTGTGAAAATACCCTTTGTTGCCGCCAATATTTCTCTTATAGTAAAATCAATTTTTGTGGTCATAATAATACCTCCACAATGTTTCTGGCAATCTTTTTTATAAAGAATATGCTTTGTAAAGTGGCTTATTCCGTTTTTTATACTCAAAAACACAAACGGAGTGTCCGTGGGACACTCCGTTTTATTACTTATTCTTCTTCTGCTGCGTCAGCTTCTGCTGCGAGGATAGCATCTTTTCTTGAGAAGTTGTAGCGTCCCATACGGTCAACCTCTACAAGCATTACGTTAATCTGGTCGCCTACATTTACAATGTCTGTAACCTTTTCAACTCTCTTGGTGTCAAGCTTGCTGATGTGAACAAGACCTTCCTTGCCGGGAAGATATTCAACAAATGCACCAAATTCCATAATCTTTGTAACTGTTGCGCTGAAAATATCGCCGATTTCAATGTCACCTGCAATACCGCGAACGATACGAAGTGCTTTTTCAGCTGCTTCACCGTCTGTTGTTGCAAAGAATACTGTACCGTTGTCTTCGATGTCAATCTTAACGCCTGTTTCAGCAACAATTCTCTGAATAACTTTACCGCCGCTGCCGATAACCTCGCGAATCTTCTCAGGGTCGATTGTTGTGGAAATAATCTTGGGAGCGTACTTGGAAAGCTGATGACGAGGCTCAGAAATGCAAGGAAGCATACATTCGTCAAGAATCTTGATTCTTGCTTCTCTTGTCTTCTCTAAAGCTTCGCGGATGATTTCGGGTGTAAGACCGTCAATCTTGATATCAACCTGAATAGCTGTGATACCGTCTTTTGTACCTGCTACCTTAAAGTCCATATCGCCGAAGAAGTCCTCAAGGCCCTGAATGTCAACCATTGTAATGTAACGGTCGCCCTCAGTTACAAGACCGCAGGAAATACCTGCAACGGGTGCCTTAATCGGAACGCCTGCATCCATAAGTGCAAGTGTACTACCGCAGATACTACCCTGAGAGGTAGAGCCGTTGGAGGAAAGAACCTCGGATACAAGACGGAGTGTGTAGGGGAATTCCTCAGTAGAGGGAATAACGGGAACGAGAGCCTTTTCAGCAAGTGCACCGTGACCGATTTCTCTTCTTCCGGGGCCGCGGCTTGCTCTTGTTTCGCCAACGGAGTAGGAGGGGAAATTGTAGTGGTGCATATATCTCTTTGTTTCTTCGTCGTCAATACCGTCAAGAAGCTGTTCCTCGGAAACCATACCGAGAGTACAGGTTGTAAGTACCTGCGTCTGTCCGCGTGTGAACATACCGCTACCGTGTGTTCTGGGAAGAATACCAACCTCGGATGCGAGGGGACGGATGTCGTTAAGACCACGACCGTCAACTCTCTTTCCGTCGTCAAGAATCCAGCGACGAACAACGTATTTCTGGAGCTTGTAAAGAGCTTCGTCAATTACGCCTTCCATTTCGGGGAATCTGTCTGCGAGAGCCTCATATACGAAAGAGTAAACTTCCTTGAGATTTTCTTCACGAATGTTCTTATCATCTGTGTCAAGAGCTGCTCTTACCTTTTCAATTGCAATTTCCTTAACTGCCTCAAAAACATCTTCGGGAACTTCCATATGCTCATAATCGAACTTGGGCTTACCGATTTCTTTCTGAATACCTTCGATAAACTGACACATCTTGGAAATTTCTTTGTGTGCAGCCATAATACCCTCAAACACAAGGTCTTCGGGAACGCAGTTTGCACCTGCTTCAATCATATTAACCTTTTCCTTGGTGCCTGCAATTGTGAGGAACATCTCACTCTTGTCACGCTGTTCCTTGGTGGGGTTAACAACAACTTTTCCGTCTACAAGACCAACAGTTGCACCTGCGATAGGACCTGCAAAGGGAACAGAAGAGATAGAAATAGCAATAGATGCACCTATCATAGCTGTTACGACGGGGTCATTATCAGGCTCAACACTCATAACGGTTGTTACAACTGCAACATCGTTACGAAGGTCCTTGGGGAAAAGAGGACGGATGGGACGGTCGATACATCTTGAAGCAAGGATTGCCTTTTCAGTAGGACGGCCCTCTCTCTTTAAGAAGCTGCCGGGGATTTTACCAACAGCGTAAAGCTTTTCTTCATAATCTACTGCCAGAGGGAAGAAATCAACGCCCTCTCTGGGCTTTGCGGATGCTGTTGCTGTCGCGTGAACAACAGTTTCACCGTAACGAACAAGACAGCTGCCGCCTGCGAGCTGTGCCATTTTACCTGTTTCAACAACAAGGGGTCTGCCGCAGAACTCTGTTTCAAAAGTCTTAAACATAACTATACCTCCAAATAAAATAAATTTTGTTCGAAAGGGTAGTTGTTTACCACTTAAGAAAACTGAAAACCAAAGGGTTGTCCTCTTTCTTAAGTGCTAAGCGTAACCGCCCTTCCGAGAAATACCTAAAAAGTCATTAATATGTCGGAGGGAATCCTCCCTCCGACATAAGACTACTGACTTCCTTATTGAGATTACTTTCTGAGTCCGAGCTTTTCAACGATTGCACGGTAACGGTTGATGTCAACCTTTGTAAGGTAGTTGAGAAGACCTCTTCTCTGACCAACCATCTTAAGAAGACCGCGTCTTGAATGATGGTCCTTCTTGTAAACCTTGAGATGCTCGTTGAGGTGATTGATTCTCTCTGTGAGAATAGCAATCTGAACCTCGGGAGAACCTGTGTCACCCTCGTGAAGCTTGTACTGGTCGATAATGCTCTGCTTTGTTTCCTTTAACATAGTAAAGAAACCTCCTAATAATATATTTCGGCAAAACCTCCGGAAGCCAAGATATGGGTTGGAGAAACCGCAAACCATAGTAACCGGATAATATGCCGTCTATCATCTTAACACAAGAGTATAATTTTGTCAATAGTTAAAATTCATTTTTCCTTTTTGACAAAATTGAGGGGGATAAGGTCATCGTCAAGAGGGTGCATTGCGTATCCCTCACTCCGTAAAACCTCCAGTAAGTCGGGGAGAAGCCGTGCGGTACTTTTCCTGTCGTGAAGAAGTATCACGGGACTGCCCTTGCATTTTTTAAGGTCACGGCGCAGATTTGACATAATCCTTTCAGGAATTATTTTTCCTACGCTGTCTCGTGGGTCTACATTCCAGTCCCACAGAATATATTCGTTTTCCTCGAGAATTTCAGCCTGCCTTTTTGTAAGGCGGTATCCCGAACCATAGGGTACGCGGACAAGCTTTATGTCTTCGCCCAGAAGATTGTAAAGAGCTTTGTTTGTTTTCTCCATTTCTTCCAAAGGAGAGGTAGGGGTACTGTAAATTGCCTCACTATGGCTTACCCCGTGAAGCCCGAGGGCATTTTTGCTGTAATAAATCTGCTTTATAAAGTCGGGATATTGGATTATTCTTTCCTCCAGCACGAAAAAGGTTGCCTTTGCCCCGTATTTGTCAAGAGTTTTTAAAATATCGGGGGTGTTCAGCGTAGGCCCGTCGTCAAATGTGATGTAGGCAACCTTTTCGGCGGGCTCCTTTGCAAAAGCGAATTGAAGAAAAAGAAAAAGCGGCAACAGGAGAGTTGCCGCCAGAATATACTTTACGCGGTTTTGTTTCATAATCAGCACCTCTTATAAAGCATATTTAATAAGAAGTAACTTTATGCTTCTAATGATATTGCGTGGGAGATTGAAGGAATACTTTCTCCCTGCATTGTGGAGGTAGGACTCATAAGTGCGCCTGTTGCTGCAAAAAGAACACGGCGGAGATTACCTTTTCTCATTTCGGGCAAAATATATCCGCACAACATTGATGCGGCACATCCGCAGCCGCTTCCGCCTGCGTGGGTGTCCTGTGTTTTCTTGTCAAAAATCAGCGCACCGCAGTCGTTATATTTTCCAAGAGTGTCAATCTTGTCACGAAGGAAAAGCTCTTCAGCAATGCTTTTTCCGATAAGTCCCAAATCGCCCGACACCACAAGGTCATAATAGGAAAAATCCCTTCCCGTAGCATTAAAATGATTTTTTATGGTATCAGTAAATGCAGGTGCCATCGCCGCACCCATATTGCCGATGTCCTTAATTCCCATATCAACAATTTTTCCGCAGGTGACACAGTCTATAAAAGGTCCGTCACCCTCGCTTCCCAACACGACACTTCCGCTTCCCGTTACAGTCCATTGTGCGTTGGGAGTCCGCTGACCGCCGTATTCGAGAGGGGTGCGGAATTGCTTTTCCGCACTGCAGAAATTACTGCTTGTCGCACAGAGAACCCGCTTTCCGCCGCCACCTCCGAGAATCAGGCTTCCCAAGAGCATACTTTCAGCCATTGTCGAGCAGGCACCATAAATCCCCAGAAAGGGAATCCCCAGACTTCTTAAAGCATAGCCAGATGAGGTGCATTGGTTAAGCAGGTCTCCCGACAGGGAAAAGTCAATATCCTCTGCTTTAAAACCGCCTTTTTTCAGGGTAAGAGCTACACTTCTGCGGAGATTTTCACTCTCTGCCTTTTCCCAGGTTTCCTGCCCGAAATATGCATCCTCCTCCACCTCATCAAAATATTTTCCGTAAGGTCCGTCACCCTCTTTTTTCCCCACAACGGCAGAAAATGACAGGACAGAAGGTCTGTTATCGAAAACAACTGTTCCGTTTCCAAGATTTTTCATTGTGTCACCTCATAAAAAGAATGTATATAATACCTGCAATTACAGATGAAAGTGTTCCGTAGACAATAACGGGGCCTGCAACCGTAAAAATTTTTGTGGCAGTACCGGGGACCATTCCCTCTGACTTAAATTCCATAGCAGGGGAGGTAACGGCATTGGAAAAGCCCGTAATCGGGACAAGAGTGCCTGCTCCTGCATATTTTCCTATGCGGTCAAATATGCCAAAAGCAGTCAGCACCGAAGCTATAAAAATCAGGGTAATTGCCGTTGCACTTCCTGCCAAATCCTTGCCAAGCCCTGCGGAAAGGTAGGCTTTCCTGAAAATTTCCCCCAATGTGCAGATAAGTCCGCCGACAAAAAATGCACGGAATGTATCCTTTATAATGGGGGATTTCCCCGAATGCTTATCCACAATTTTCTGATATTCTTTCTGTGTCATCATAAAAACTCTCCTATATAAGCGTTACCGCACTACTGATTTCAATGCTTTCCTTTACCGAAACACGGAGCATATATGCACATAAAAACGCAATAACAATTAAAACAATTTTTAATTTTCTCATATAATTCACTCCTTTGCTCATTTATTTTTCCCAATAAAAAAAGAAATTCTTATTTTTCAAAGAATTTCTTTTTGGTAATTTTTTACTTAAATTTTTTGCCTATAATTGGTATCTGTGCAAGCTCCTCCCGACTGAACACGCGGAAAACCCCGATAAGGGTGAGGTAAACCGCACTTACAAGCACTATTGTAAAAAGTGTGGAGAGGTGAACAGGGAATACTGCTATAAAGAGCTTGTAGACAAAGAGAGCAACTCCGCCCATTATAAGTGCTGCAAGGAGAGGCTTTAAGAAGTATTTCCCCAAAGGAAGCTTCATCGGGAGATTTTTTCTCAGCACATAAAAGCTAATGAAAAATGCAGTTGCCTGACAGACAATACTTCCTATCGGCGCACCGTAGATATTGATTTGGGGAATCGGGATAAGGATGATGTTAAGAATCACCTTTAAAATACCGCCGCACAACACACTGAGGGCAGGAACGAAAATTTTTCCCATACCCTGAAGTGAGCCGTAGATAGTCTGGCTCAGTGCCGCAAAAAATACGGTGGGTGCAACCATTGTGAAAAGGAGCGCACCCTCGGAAGCATTGGGATAAATTGTCTGAAGAATAGGCCCAGACAAAACCATATAGCCGACTGTACAGGGCAGGGCAACTATTGTAGAGATAAGCAGGGAAAAGGAAATCTTCTCCTTTGCCGTGTCAAAATCCTTTACCGCAAGAGCACCTGCTACCGTGGGGACAAGCACCGTGGAAAATGCCGTGTTAATCGCAAGGGGAAGATTTATAAGAACATCCGTCTTGCTGAGAATACCGCTTAACCGAACTGCTTCGTCGTCAAGTGCTCTTCCCGAAAAAACTCCGCTAAGGGCAATTTTTACACCGTGGACAACGGTGACAATGTCAACAATTCTGTTAAGAGAGGCAACAATTGCGCCGAGGGAAATGGGAATTGAAACCCACAGAATCATTTTTGCAATTTTCGGTCCTGTTCCCTGAATTTTAATTGCAGGGGCAACAGAAATTTTCTCCTTTATATCCTTTCTGTTGGAAGCGTAGAATATAAAGAGGTATACACAGCTTAAAAATGTGGAAATAGTTGTTGCCAGCGTTGCGCCTGCCGCCATATACTCAGGCTTTTGTCCCACCATTGCAATAACAATGAGGATTGTTGACAGACTTTTTAAAAACTGCTCCAACACCTGACTTGTGTTGGTCGCTTTCATATTGTGCTGACCTGCAAAAAAACCGCGGATTACACTTGACACCGATACGAAAATCAGCGCAGGAGATAAAACCCTGATAGTATGCACCGCAGGAGGAGCATCAAGTATGTTTGTGGCAATAAACTGTGCTCCGAAAAACATAACTGCTGCAAAAAATGCACCCACTATTGAGAACAGAACAAGTGCCACGCGGAAAATCCGCATTGCACCCTTGTAATCGTCGAGAGCGCACCTTTCCGACACAAGCTTGGAAATGGCATTGGGAATACCGATAGAGCTTATGGCAAGGAGCAGGGTGTATATCTGGAAACCGAAATTGTAGTAGCCGTTTCCCATATCGCCGAAGCCGTCAATGTTTGTTATTACCATACGGTACACAAAACCGAGAAGCTTCACGGCAACCTGTGCAAATATAATCGCTATTACGTTTTTAATAAAGGTTGGTGCTTTTTTATTTTTTACCATAGGAAAAACCTTTCATTTCTTTATCTTTGAACATCCTCTTTGAAATTGTAAATTGCTCTTTCACCGCCAATTAGTCTGGGACGGGTTTTTGCGCAAATAATAGGTGCTTCGCCAATCTTTTTAACAGAAAGTCTTACGGGAACGCACACCCTTTTAAGGTGCATACCGATAAGCGTTCCACCAATGTCAATTCCTGCGTGTCCCTTGATTTCTTCAACCACAACGGGGGTTTCAAAGCCTTTGTAGGCCGCGGTTGCAAAAGAGCCACCTGCCTTTGGATGGGGAACTACACAAACCTCTTCAAGGTTGTATTTTTCCATACATTCTCTTTCTATAACAAGGCTTCTGTTAAGATGCTCACAGCACTGTGCTGCAAGGAAAATCCCCTTTTCTTTTAAAACAGAATAGATTCCATCAAAAAGTGCCTTGCCAACCTCTTCACTGCTGTTAGTTCCGATTTTTTCTCCGATAACCTCGCTGGAGGAACATCCAACAACTAATATGTCACCTTTTTTAAGGCTTGCAAGAGCTACAAGTTCTTCCGCAGCCTTTAGTGCCTGTGCTTTGATTTCATTTAACATATATATTCAAAACCTTTCGTTTTTATTTACGCTAAATTATATTATACACCCCAATTAAAAAAAAGGCAATAATTAAGTACGGTTATTCATATATTATTATGAGGTGATTTTATGCAGAATGAAGAAGCAATGTGCTACATAACCTATGCCGTACCTGCAAGACTGCTCCCAAATCTTCCGCTGGGAGAGAGGGCTATGCCGATAGAAAGTGTAGAGGAAGAGACGCCAATGCTATACCCCGAGGGGTTTATGCCTGACTGGTTTCTAAACGGGAAATTTCCCGAAGATGAAGAATAAAAGAATATTCCGCTGAGTAGCGGAGGACGTTGTACTTTTGGGAGCCAAAAGTACCAAAAACGCGGGGGTTCCGATTCCCCCGCACCCCTGAAACGGCCTCGCAGGGGCGTAATGTTTTTTGGGCGTGGTTTTCTTTTACTGTATTGTTTTCATTTTTGCAAATTTTCCGTCTTTGAACCGCCGGCTTTAAGGCAACACTCAGTTGCCTGTTCGCCTGAAATTGCTCGCCTGCAGAGGAAAATGATGCTCGCAATTTCACGGTAGCCGACAGAAAATTTGCAAAAACCGTAGTTTAGTGCTTGGGAAGAATAGTCAAGTTTTGAGAAATTCTTTGTTGACTGGCGTAAAAATCGCTCGTATCAACTTCCTCTGCCGACGAGCGATTTTTAGTCCGCAAGGAAATAAGTTTTCCTTTTAGGACGGCGACACCAAAACAAATAATTTCGAAAAACAAAACCATCTTTGTTATTAAGGACAAGTTTTTGCTTTCTTACGCCCCTGCGAGGGCGTTGAGGGGTGTGGGGAGAATCGCAACTCCCCACCGCTTTTCGCCATTTTGGCGTTCAAAATGGCAAAGGTCTCTGCGACTCCGCAGATTGGCTTGCATTTCTGCAAAGAAGTTTGAAGTTTTGCAACCAAAAAGGGAATCCGAAAGGATTCCCTTTAATTTGTTTAAAAAGCAATTAGCAAACGCCGTATGCAAGCATAGCTTCCATAACTTTCTTGAAGCCTGCAATATTAGCACCTGCAACAAGGTCATAGCCAAGGCCGTATTCTTCAGCAGCATCCGCGCTAACCTTGTGGATGTTTGTCATAATACCCTTAAGCTTTTCGTCAACTTCTTCAGCGCTCCAGCTGTAACGCATAGAGTTCTGAGCCATTTCAAGTGCAGATACAGCAACACCGCCTGCATTAACAGCCTTGGAGGGTCCTACGATAAGACCGCTTTCCTTGAGAAGTGCAACAGCTTCATTAGTTGTGGGCATATTAGCAACTTCGATATAGTACTTTGTACCGTTAGCAATAATCTTCTTAGCTTCTTCGATACCGATTTCATTCTGTGTAGCACAGGGCATGCAGATATCTGCCTTCACGCCCCAGGGCTTTTCACCTGCAAAGAACTGGCAACCGAACTTCTCAGCATAATCCTGAGCGCGGTCACGGCCGGAAGCTCTCATTTCAAGCATATAGTCAATCTTTTCCTGAGTTGTTACGCCGTCGGGGTCATATACATAACCGTCGGGACCGGAAATTGTGATAACCTTACCGCCGAGCTGAGCAACCTTTGCAGCAACACCCCATGCAACGTTACCGAAGCCGGAAATTGCAACTGTCTTGCCCTCGATTGTTTCACCGAAATGCTTAAGCACTTCGCAAGCGTAATATGTAGCACCGTAGCCTGTTGCTTCGGGACGGATAAGAGAACCGCCGTACGGAATACCCTTACCTGTAAGAACGCCGTTTTCCCAGCATCCCTTGATTCTCTTGTACTGTCCGTAAAGGTAACCGATTTCTCTTGCACCTACACCGATATCACCTGCAGGAACGTCAACGTCGGGACCGATATGACGGTAAAGCTCTGTCATAAAGCTCTGGCAGAAACGCATAATTTCGCCGTCAGACTTACCTCTGGGGTCGAAGTCACTACCGCCCTTACCACCGCCGATGGGAAGACCTGTAAGGCTGTTCTTGAATGTCTGCTCGAAAGCGAGGAACTTCATAATAGAAAGGTTAACGGAAGGATGGAAACGAAGACCGCCCTTGAAAGGTCCGATAGCACCGTTGAACTGTACACGGAAACCACGGTTAACCTGAACATTGCCGTTATCGTCTACCCACGGAACACGGAAGATAATCTGTCTTTCAGGCTCAACAAGTCTTTCAAAAAGGCCTGTCTTAGCAAGCTCAGGACGCTGCTCAACAACGTGCTCAAGAGATTCAAGCACTTCTGTAACAGTCTGGATAAATTCAGGCTCGTTAGCATCTTTCTTCTTAACGTTTTCCAAAACGCTGAGTAAGTATTCGTTTTTCATAATAAAAAACCTCCATTTTACAAAATTCTACATTAGGGATATTATAACACCGTGAAAAAATGATGTCAACATATTTTTACGGTTTGAAATGTGCACATATTCACGATTGTTGCTTTTTTATTTTATTTCAACCACGGTAACGCCTGCTTCACCCTCTCCGTAGCGACCGGGACGGAAGCTTCTTGCGTGGGGATGGTGGCGAAGCATATCGGAAATGGCACTGCGGAGTGCCCCTGTACCCTTGCCGTGAATAATGGTAACTGTTTCAAAATGCGAAAGTGCCGCGTCGTCGAGGTATTTGTCAACAAGAAGCAGTGCATCATCAACGGTTTCACCGCGGAGGTCAAGCTCCATCTTCACATCGCTGTACATACGGCTTTCACTTGAAATGTAGCTTTGTGCTTCTTTCTTTTTCTTCTCTTCCTTGGCAGGGGCAAGGGCATTTACATTTGTTTTTATCTTCAGAATACCTACCTGCACCGTAATGTCCCCCTTTTTGTCGGGGAGAGTCAGTACATTGCCGGTAGAGTTCATAGTTGTAACCTCAACCACCTGACCGAGCGTAATTTTTTTAGGGTCAAGACGTTTTTTGGACTTGTTCTTAAACACATCCTCAGAAAGCTTTCCCTCGGCTTTGTCAAGCCCCTTCTTAAGCTCGCGTCTGCCTTCCTCAATAGCGGCACGGTTATTGCTTGCCGATTCTTCAAAGAGCTTCTGCATCTTTTTAACGATTTCATCGGCTTCCTTTTTCGCCTGCTCGTATATCTTTTTCGCATCACGGCGGGCATCATTAAGAAGCTTTTCCCTCTGTGCCTTGATACGGCTTCTTTCCTTTTCCGCCTCCTGCTTCTGGGCAAGGGACTGTGCCTTTGCCTCCGTGGCTTCGTCCAGTTCCTGCTGTGCCTTTGCGCGGTGCTCCTCAAGTGAAGTAATTACATCCTCAAAACGGGTATTTTCCCCGTCGATAAGCTCTCTTGCGCGGTCAATAACATCATCCGACAGACCAAGCCTTTTGGAAATGGCAAAAGCATTACTCTTTCCCGGTACGCCTATAAGAAGCTTATAGGTGGGGCGGAGTGATGCCACATCAAACTCGCACGCGGCATTTTCAACACGGTCGGTTGAAAGTGCGTACAGCTTGATTTCGCTGTAATGAGTGGTTGCGGCAACCTTTGCACCAAGGCTTCTTGCCCTCTCTAAAATGGCAATTGCAAGTGCCGCACCCTCTGTCGGGTCAGTACCCGAGCAAAGCTCGTCAAAAAGAATAAGGGAGTTGTAGTTTGCATTATCGAGAATTTTTATAATGTTTGTCATATGTGCCGAGAAGGTGCTAAGTGATTGCTCAATTGACTGTTCGTCACCAATATCGGCAAAAACGCTGTCAAATACGGAAATCTGACTTCCGCTTCCAGCAGGAATTGCAAGTCCCGATTGTGCCATCAGAGTAAAAAGCCCCAATGTTTTAAGTGAAACGGTTTTACCGCCCGTGTTGGGACCTGTTATCACCAGTGTATCAAAGTCTTTTCCTAAATATATGTCTGTGGGAACGACCTTTTTTGCGTCAATCAGGGGGTGTCTGCCCTTTTTTATATTAATAATTCCGTCGTGGTTAAGCTCCGGCACGGAAGCATTCATTTTTCGTGAAAGCTTTCCCTTGGCAAATGCAAAGTCAAGGTCGATAATTGTCCTGTAATTTGTTGATACGTCATCTGCAAATTCGCTGACAAACGAGGAAAGCTCCATCAGGATTTTTTCAATCTCGTCCTTTTCCTGAGAGTGAAGCTCCCGGAGTTTGTTGTTTATTTCCACTGCCGCCATAGGCTCGACGAAAAGCGTTGCACCGCTGGCAGAGCTGTCGTGTACAACACCAGGAACCTGTCCCTTGTGTTCGCTCTTCACGGGGATAACGTATCTGTCACCGCGCATTGATACAATCGGCTCCTGCAAAAGATTGGAGTAGGAGGGGGAGTGTACCATATCGTTTAAGACATCACGGATTTTGGAGTGGAGAGAACGCATCTTTCTGCGGATTGCAAGAAGGTCCGAAGATGCATCATCAGCTATTTCCTCATCACTTAAAATTGCAGAAAAAATGGCATTTTCGAGCTTTTTGTTTTCTGTAAGTGTTGAAAAGAGGTTGTTTAAAGTCGGAAAAAGTTCGCTGTAGCCGTCCTCTTCAAAATAACGGATAAGCCCTCTTGCCATTCTTAGCGTATGGGCAACAGACAGAAGCTCACTCATAGAAAGTGTGCCGCCTGCGGCACTTCTTTTTGCGGGACCCAAGACATTTCTGACAGGGCTTATGGGCGGAGTTCCTTTCTTTATAATAAGACTCTCTGCCTCGCTTGTAAAGGAAAGAAGCTCTCTTGCCTCGTAGATATTTTCCACAGGCAACAATGCGCCGCAGAGCTCTCGCGTCTGGGCGCATATTGCCTGTTCTTTAAGCATTTCACGTATTGAATTGAATTCAAGAACTCTTAATGTGCGGTCATCCATTGGGTATCAGTCCTTTTTGCGGGGTTTGTTAAGGGGACACCCCTTAACAGTAAAATCCGTCAAAAACGGGGGCGTGTACCTCGTTTTTGACACCTTGCAAGGGCTACCGCGGTGAGCGGTGCGCGAGCGAAAGGATGACCTTGTCATCCGAGTTTAATGTGCTGGGGAAGTCCATTCACTGTAAGCTGTGAAAGCTCGCCCTCGATAAGGGGACGGACATATTTAATAAATTCTTCTGTTACATAGTCGCCGTTTTCGTTAATCATACTCTGGGGAACTTCCTTGGCAAGGTTTGCAACCTCTCTTACATCATGTGTATCTGTTACACAGATGTAGGGGTTATTGGAAACTCTCTTAAGAAGTGCCATTTTGCCTGTTTCACCCTCGGAAGCCGCTTTAACAGCCGCCTGACCGACTGCAAAAGATTCGGAAATATCAGTTGCTGATGCAATGTGTGATGCACAACGCTGAAGTGTTGAAAGCTCAACTGCACGGGTCTTGATGCCGAGGTCGTTTTTAAGCATTGTGGCAATTGTCTGCGCTGTTCCTGTAAGCATTGTGTGACCGAATGCATCTGTACCCTTTTGGCTTCCAAGCTCGCAAACATATTTGCCGTCTTTTGTTCTTACGCCTTCGGAAACGGTGATTACAAGGGATTTGCTTCCTTCCTCCATAAGCTCTGCAATACGGTTTTTAACATATTCGTAGTCAAAGGGAACTTCAGGGAGAAGAATCATTGCGGCGCCCTCACAATCGTCGCCCTTTGCAAGTGCACTTGCACCTGTGAGCCAGCCTGCATCTCTGCCCATAATTTCCACGATTGTTACGCTCTTAAGGTCATAAACAAGGCTGTCACGAACAAGCTCCTTGGTAACTGTTGCAACAAATTTTGCCGCACTGCCAAAGCCCGGAGTATGGTCTGTTACAACAAGGTCATT
Organism: Clostridia bacterium; assembly: GCA_045656865.1. Lineage (GTDB taxonomy): Bacteria > Bacillota > Clostridia > UMGS1883 > UMGS1883 > UMGS1883. The sequence continues at coordinate 37,220 of JAZOSB010000025.1, forward strand.
GTCAATTGTCTTGGGAACACCCATAAACTTTATATCTGTTTTCTTGTATTCATCGTTGTAAATGCTGAGCTTCTTAACGGTATCCATTGAGTCGTTGCCGCCAATGTAGAAGAAGCCCTTGATGTTATGCTTTTCAAAAATCTTGAAAAGCTTTTCGTAAACTTCGTTGCCCTCCTGAGGTTCGGGAAGCTTGAAACGGCAGGAGCCGAGATAGGAAGAGGGAGTTCTCTTGAGAAGCTCCAGATCACGGTCTGTTGTGATTTTTTCACACATATCAATGAAGTTTTCCTGAAGAAGCCCTTCAACACCGCCGAGCATACCGTAAACCTTGCCCTCGGTGAGCTTCCTGCCTGCATCAAAAACACCTGCAAGTGTAGCGTTGATTGCAGCGGTGGGACCGCCTGACTGTCCTATAATAATATTTCCTTTGATTTTCAATTATAAACATTCCTTCCCTGATTGTTTTATTTTAAGTTAGAATAAAGTAATGCCGCACCGATTATTCCCGCATCGCCACCGATTTTGGACATTTCAATCTTCGGCTTGGAAAGTATTTCAGAGCAGAATGCGTTCTTATTCACATAATCAATAACAGGGAGGAGAATTGTGTCGCCCTCCTTTGAAATTGCACCGCCAATTAAAATCTGGTCGGGCTGGAAGATGTTTACCATATCAACAATTCCTATGGCAATTTCCTCAATCCACATATCTCGGATTCTTTCAGCATCCTTGTCGCCTTTGCGTGCAAGGTCAAACACCGTTCTTCCCGAAATTTCCTCGTCGGGAGAAAGTGATTTTATTTCATCCCTATGCTCTTTTGTGGTTTCGATAAGCCCTGTTACGGATGCATATGTTTCCCAACAGCCACGTCTTCCGCAGCCACACGGTCTGCCGTTTGTATGGGTCACTATATGACCAAGCTCCCCTGCAGCACCGTTGGTGCCAAGGTACAGCTTGCCATTTATGATAATTCCTCCGCCAACGCCTGTGCCAAGAGTAATAAAAATAAAGTTGTTGGAGCTTTCTGCCTTATAATACTCACCAAGAGCCGCGCAGTTGGCATCATTTTCCACCAGAACGGGAATATTGCCAAGGTGCTTCTGCAGAAATTCGCGGACGGGAACATTGGAAAATCCAATATTGGTTGCCTCCGATAAAATGCCCTTGTCACGGTCTGCAACACCGGGATTTCCGATTCCGACAGCCTTAATTTCGCTTTTCTGTATACCTGCTTCCTCAATTGCCCTATCTATGCTTTCAAGCACTGCATTAAGAAATGCTTCATTATCGTTTTTTGGGGTGGGAACGGCGTGCTTTGCAAGGATGTCCCCGTTTTCGTTGACAACACCTGCTTTTATGCTCATACCACCGATGTCAATACCTATGTACATATAAAATCTCCTTAATTTAAGATATAATATATTCTAATATATTTAACTGAATGTGTCAATGTATTTCGTTCATCAAAGTTTTTCCCAGGACTTCGGCACATAAATATTATTGTAGGTGTAAATGGCAAATCTATCGCTCATACCTGCAATATAGTCCGAAACCGCTTTTTCCACGCCCTCTTTCCAGGCAATCTCCTGAAGATAAAGGGGCATTGCACCGGGGTTTTGTGTGTAATATTCAAAAATCCCCTTGATTATGCCGAGTACTTTCTTTTCCTCTTCCTTTGCCTTGGAGCCTACATATACAAAATCAAACATATAGTTACGAAGTCTTGTCATTGCCTCCTCAACCTCGGTACTCATAACGATTTCCCTTTTGCCGTAGGAATTTCTTACCACATCGCAAATGAGGGTGTTTATTCTCTCTGTATGGGTTTCTCCAAGCACATTGGTGATTATTTTAGGGATGTCCTTTTCGTTTATGATACCGCCTCGGCAGGCGTCATCAATGTCGTGGTTTATGTAGGCTATTCTGTCAGCAAGCTGCAAAACTTCGCCCTCGAGCGTGCCGGGATTTCCTCCGCCGGGATGGTTGAGGATGCCGTCCCTTACCTCCCACGTCAGGTTAAGCTTTTCCAATATATCTACTGTGCGAAGACTCTGCTCACTGTGCATAAATCCATCGGAGCAAAGCTCGTTTAATGCAGCTTCACCTGCGTGACCGAAGGGGGTATGTCCCAAATCGTGTCCCATCGCCATTGCTTCTGTCAAATCCTCGTTAAGACGAAGGCTTCTGGCAATTGTTCTGGCAATCTGCGAAACCTCCAGCGTATGGGTAAGACGGGTTCTGTAATGGTCGCCCTCAGGAGTAATGAAAACCTGCGTTTTATGCTTCAGCCTGCGGAAAGATTTTGAGTGAATAATCTTATCACGGTCACGCTGGAACTCTGTACGCATATCACAAAGAGGTGCCTTTTCCTCCCTGCCCTTTGTCTTTTCAGAAAGGCAGGCAAAGGGGGACAGTGTATCCCTCTCAATTTTTTCAGTTTGTTCACGGATTGTCATAGTAAAAACTCCTTTCAAAGGATATATCAATTATATAAAGACTGTATAATTTAGATGCCAATATTATTTAGAGATAGTTCGTATCAAGTTAAGACAAAACAAGATTTTAAATTCCTCAGTTCTTACATCAACTCAGTCTTGCCCTGTTTTTTAAAATGTTTCTTCATAGAAAGTATACACAGTACACCCATAACAGGAAAAAGTCCTGTTAAGAGCAAACCTGCTCTCATACTAACTTGTTCTACACTTATATTAAATATCTTTGAAATATTCAAAGCAAAACCCGTCAAGCTAAATTTATCAGATACAATTCCAAGCAACTGGGGTGCAACAGACGCTCCCATATCGCCACCTGCTGCCATAAGTGCATAAATTGCAACACCTACATTTTCAAATTTTTCTTCTACATAAATCAAAGTTCCCGGCCATAACATAGATGTAAAAATTCCCGTCAAAGCACATGCTATAATTCCAACTACAGGACTTAATGACAAACTTGCCACAAAATAGCAAACACTTGCCCCCAGCATACCATAGAGTAAAATATTAATAATTTTTTTACCGTATTTAGAATACAGAATTCTTCCCGTTCCCAGTAATGCCGCAAACAGAGCAACACCTATAACATCTCCGTAAACTTTAGGAACTCCTATTGCATTTTCAATAAATCCCGATGCCCATTGGGACATTGTACATTCTGCTGCTCCGCCAAAAAATATACATAATGTGCATAAGATAATGCCTTTGCTGAATATTTTTGTTTGCTTTTGTTCTCCTCCCAAATTATCCATCCGAGGAAGCTTTGCTTTTAAAAACATTAGAAATGCTACAAATGGAACAATGGACCATAAGAGGGCAAGATACATCCAGTTCCTGCCGCCAAAAACTGATAAAAACAATGTGCTTAGTATTACTACACCTACTATACCCCACGCAGACATTGAGTGCAGTTTGCTCATTTCACGTTCGGGGTTTTTACTCGGGATTGCCGCAATCACAGGGCTTATCAAAACCTCGCTTAATCCTGAAGCAATAGAAAATATCACCGTTCCTAACACAATCCACAAAAATGCCAACTCCGGAAAAAATCTTGGTAAAACTGCATATAATACCAAACCGACAAACACAACAAGCGGGGTAGTTCTTACCGCTTTATGTACATCAAAATATTTGGTAAAAAAAGCAAATATTAAATCAACAAATAATTGCGTAAGAAAATTAATTACCACCAAAAGACCAAGCAAAGTATAAGATAAATTATACATATCTCTGAATATCAAGAATAAAAGAGGTGATAAATTAGCCGATATCGCCATTGTCATACCTGTAAGATAGCAAGCATTCTTCGTAAGTTTAAATTGTTCCATATTATTTCTCCTTTCGCCAATATTCGACATCCATTATATACTCATATCAAGTTAAGAACAAAAATTCCGTACTTATTCATTATACCATACCCATAACTGTGATTCAATACAAAAAAAAGAATTCGCCCTAAAGCAAATTCCTTTTTATACTTTTATTTTAGTCACCGAAGCAAATGCCAAGTCCCCTTGCCATCTGAACTGTTTCACATTCGGGGTCAACAAACTTATTACCATTTCCGATAACATCTTCAAGAGAAAAGCACTTAATAGTATCTCCCTGAAGGACAACCATGTTGCCGAACTTACCCTGCATAGCGTACTCAACAGCAGCATAGCCGTAACGGGAAGAAAGCACTCTGTCATGACCGGAGGTTGTACCACCACGCTGAACGTGACCGAGAATTGTTGCACGAGCTTCGTTATTACACAATTCTTCAAGCTGGTCTGCAACAACATTTGCAATACCGCCGAGACGGATGGGGTCCGGGCTGTCCTCTCTCACCTTGTGGATAACAGCTTCACCGCCCTTGGGCTTAGCACCCTCAGAAACTGCAACGATTGCAAAATCCTTGCCCTTTGCAAAGTCTGCCTTAATTTTATCTGCGACCTTGTTAATATCGTAAGGAATTTCGGGGATGAGGATAACGTCAGCCGCACCTGCAATACCACCATGAAGTGTAAGCCAGCCTGCACCTCTACCCATAACCTCTGCAACCATAATTCTGCCGTGGCTCTTTGCAGTTGTTCTGAGTCTGTCGAGAGATTCTGTTACGGTACCGATTGCTGTATCGAAGCCGTATGTGTAGTCGGTACAGCTGAGGTCGTTATCTATTGTTTTGGGAATACCGATTACATTTACACCCAGACGGGCAAAGTCACGGCCGCTTGTAAGTGTGCCGTCACCGCCAAGAATGAAGAGTGCATCAATGCCTGCTTCCTTGAGGTTTTCTACTGCAGCCTGAGAAACATTTTCGTAAACGATTTTTCCGTCTTTTTTTACAATTTCACCATTTTCGTCGCGAACGGGATACTTAAAGAGGTTGTCCTTGTTGGAGCTCTTTAAAATTGTACCGCCCTCGCCGAGAATTTCCTGAACGCTGTCAAGAGTCAGCGGAATAAAATCCTTGTGATAAAGTCCATGATAACCTTTCCTGATTCCTACAACCTCAAGACCATACTTTGTTATAGCAGTCTTTACTACGGCGCGGATAACCGCATTAAGTCCCGGGCAGTCGCCGCCGCCTGTAAGAATACCTACCTTTTTAATGTTTGCCATTTCCATTTCCTCCATTTTCTGCTATCTCGTTCATAGTACTACAAAAAAACGACAATTTCAAGCAAAAAATCCATATTTTTAAAAAAAATATAGAAAGCCGTTAAATTCGGGGTTTGAGCTTCTTTTTTTGTAAGAAAAAGTTATTGTTTTTTCAGGTTTAAAGAGCTATCTCAAAAAAAATGAGATAGCTCTTTTGTAAGTTACTTTACTATTTTAATTTCCCCATCTTCGGCTTTAATTATTACACTATCACCGTTTTGAATTTTTCCGTCAAGCATTTCCTCAGCAAAAAGGTCTTCTACCTTGGAGGTGATTGCACGGCGGAGAGGTCTTGCACCGTAAACGGGGTCGAAGCCCTCTTCGGCAAGAAGCTTCACGGCACTTTCGTCAACCGTTGCCGTAATATCGTTTGCTGAAAGTCTCTTTTTCAGATTTTCAAGCATTACGAGAGCAATTTCACCAATTTCATCTTCGGTAAGCTGACTAAATACAATAATGTCGTCAACACGATTCAGAAATTCAGGTCTGAACATCTTTTTAAGCTCGTCCATTACGCTGTTTCTGATGTTTTTGTTTACGGTTTCACGGTTGTCACTGCCCGAAGCAAAGCCAAGGGACTTAGGCTCGGAAATGTTTCTTGCACCGACGTTGCTTGTCATTATTATAACACAGTTTTTAAAATCTACTCGTCTGCCCTGACTGTCGGTAAGCTGACCGTCGTCGAGAATCTGCAGAAGAATGTTGAAAACGTCGGGATGTGCCTTTTCAATTTCGTCAAAAAGAATTACGCTGTATGGCTTTCTTCTTACTTTTTCGGTAAGCTGACCGCCCTCGTCAAAGCCCACATATCCTGGAGGTGAGCCAACCATTTTGGAAACGGAGTGCTTCTCCATATATTCGGACATATCTACTCTTATAAGTGCGTCCTCATCACCGAAAAGTGCCTCGGTAAGTGCTTTTGAAAGCTCCGTCTTACCAACGCCTGTAGGCCCGAGGAATATAAATGAGCCGATAGGCCTCTTGGGGTCCTTGAGTCCCACTCTGCCGCGACGGATAGCCTTGGAAACGGCTTTCACAGCATCCTCCTGACCGATAACCCTCTTGTGAAGAACTTCTTCAAGGTTACGGAGCCTTTCGGATTCTTCCTCCGCAAGCTTTTTCACGGGGATTCCAGTCCAGCCCGATATGATTTCTGCAATTTCGTCCTCGCCGATTTCACCTGCACTCTGTGAGGATTTACTCTGCCACTCTTCGCGGAGTTTAGACAGCTTTTCGCCCATTTCCTTTTCCTTGTCGCGAAGCTCTGCCGCTTTTTCAAAATCCTGAGAATTGATTGCCTCTTTCTTTTCTGCGGCAACATTTTCAAGAGAAGCTTCGAGCTCCTTTATCTCGGGAGGTGCGGTAAGTGCGCCAAGACGGACACGGCTGCACGCCTCGTCAACAAGGTCGATTGCCTTGTCGGGGAGGAAGCGGTCGGTGATGTAACGGCTGCTCATTTTTGCAGCGGCAACAATAGCCTTGTCGGAAATTTTAACACCGTGGTGTGCCTCGTACTTTTCGCGGATTCCCTTTAAGATTTCAATTGTTTCCTCAACTGACGGCTCTCCTACGGTTACGGGCTGGAAACGGCGTTCAAGTGCCGCATCCTTTTCTACGTGCTTCCTGTATTCGTTAAGGGTGGTTGCACCAATAAGCTGAAGCTCACCGCGGGCAAGTGCCGGTTTTAAGATGTTTGCCGCATCAATTGCGCCCTCTGCCGCACCTGCACCTATTATGGTGTGCATTTCGTCAATAAAGAGGATTACATTGCCTGCCTTTATAATTTCGTCCATTGCTTTTTTCAGGCGCTCTTCAAACTCGCCACGATATTTCGCTCCTGCAACAACACCAGAAAGGTCAAGTGACACAACCCTTTTCCCTTTGAGAAGCTCGGGAACATTGCCTGCGGCAATTTCCTGTGCAAGTCCCTCGGCAACGGCTGTTTTACCTACACCCGGCTCGCCCAAAAGCACAGGATTGTTCTTCGTTCTGCGTGAAAGAATCTGTATAACTCTTTCGATTTCCTTTTGTCTGCCAATAACGGGGTCAAATTTCCCTGCCTTTGCAAACTCTGTCAAATCCCTGCCGAACTGATTAAGGGTAGGCGTATCTCCGCCTTTTTTGCCTTGTTTTTTCTCGCTTTCGGGAACTTCGCTGGTGAGCCTTTCGGAAATTTCCTCATAAAGATTTGCGGAAGCACCAAAGCCTAAAAGTATCTTGAATGCAACGCTGTCACGCTCCCTTGCGAGGGCAAGAAGCAGATGCTCCGTACCGATATATGCACTCTGGAATTTGTGTGCCTCGGCAAAGGATTGCTGAATTGTGCGGTTTGTTCTGGGGGTGAAGCCTGCAAAAGTGTTTGAGGGGGCAGGATTCTGATTAAATTTTGTAATCTGTTCTATAAGCTTATCCTCGGTTATGCCAAGCTCCGCCAGATATTTTGCGGCAAATCCGCTTCCCTCTGCAAAAAGTCCGTAGAGCAAATGCTCCGTACCGATGTAATTGCAATTGGTTTTTTGGGCACATTCCTGAGAAAGGGAGATTGCCTTTTGTGCCTTTTGGGTAAATCTGTTTTCTATGTTCATATATTTCAGTCCTTTCAATTAAGAGAATTCTGAAGAATCTGCGCTCTCTTTACATCTCTGTCCTGAGTAGTTATATTTTCATTTTCCATAATAAGTGTTGCAGGCATGGAGGAAAACATTGCCTTGCGGAGTGCATTGAGGTCTATATTCTTAATTATACCTGCATTTGTGCCCATGCAAACATTGGAAACGAGATTCATTGCCTCGGATGATGAAATCATATACGCATTTTTAAGTATGCCCAGACTTCTGAGGCATTTATCCTTCATTTCATATTCGTTGTTTTCAAAAAGCTGTGCACAAAGCCGTCTTTCCTCGCTGATAAGTGAGCAAGCCGCCGCACTCAGGCGGGAGAGAATGTCCTCCTCGCTTGTACCCATTGTTATCTGGTTGGAAAGCTGGAAAAGTGCGCCGCTTGCCTTGCTTCCCTCTCCGTAAAGACCGCGTACTGTCATACCGAGGTTTGCCGCCCATTTCAAAAGTGGGTTTACCTGTCCTGATGTGCTTACGGCAGGAAGATGAAGCATCACCGAAGCTCTCAGTCCCGTTCCTGCGTTGGTGGGACAGCTAGTGAGATAACCAAACTCACTGTCACGGTCAAAGGTTAATTTCTCGGCAAGGAGTGTTTCAATTTTCTTTGCCGTGTCGTATGCACTGTCGGGGTCGAGTCCGTCGGAAAATACCTGAATACGAAGATGGTCCTCTTCATTTACCATAACGGAAATTTTCTCGTCATTACTGATTATTGCCACAGATGGCACTTTTGAAGCACAAAGTTCGGGACTTATGAGATGTTTTTCAATAAGTGCCTTTTTTTCAAGGTCAGAAATTGTGCTGATTTCGATTTTGCGAAGCTCGTTTTTGAGGGGGGAGTTGTCAAAAGCACTCCATACCGTGTCTATAAGCTCCTTTGCCTGAGCTATGCTCATTTTGCGGGGGTAAGGAATCCCCGAAATGTTTCTTGCAAGCCTGACTCTTGTGCTGACCGCAATATCAATTTCGTTGGTATGCTTATTCATTACTTACCCTCCTTGCTTCTGATTTTATCACGCAGGATTGCCGCCTGTTCGTAGTTTTCCTCGGCAATTGCCTTTTGAAGCTCTTCCTTTAATATATCAAGCTCCGACTTTTCCTTTTTTGGTTTTTCGGGGACAGGTACTTTTGGTTCCTCCTGCACACTTTCCGCTAAGTGCACCGAAGTGCCGTGAATTTTCTGGAGCATTGTCTTTGCCTGACGGCGGAAGGTTTCGTAACATTTACCGCAGCCCATTCTGCCCTTGTGAGTAAACTCGGAAAGAGTCATTCCGCACAGAGGACATACGGAGGAAGCAGTTTCAGGGCGTGTGCCGAAAGAGAGCAATGAGCCGAAATTGTCGAAAAGCGACTCTCCTGACGCACATTGAGAGCAGAGGTTTAAGGAGCTTTTCTTTCCGTTTACTATCTGCGTGTACATAACTGATGCGTTTCTTTTTCCGCATTTTTCACATAACATATATATCATCCTCTCATAAGACTTGTTATCATACTCTTGAATATTCCTGCCCGAATAACGTCGCGGACATCTGCATTAAAGGGAAGAACTTTATCATTCACCGCACCTAAGATTATGTGCGCTTCCCTTTCGGTTATACAGTTATAATCCAGAAGATTCTGCACGAAAACTGCCGCCGTGCGGTAGGAAAGGCTGTTTCCCACGGCATTTACAATGTGCATAGGATAGGTGGAGGCATCAGTTTTTACCGTGCGGATTCGCACACCGCCGCCACCACCACGCCTGCTTTCGATTATATACCCTCTTTCGGGGGTGAAGCGTGTCTGTATTACATAGTTAATCTGGCTTGGGACACAGTTAAGCTCCCCTGCAAGGTTGTTTCGCTGAATTTCAACAGAGCCGTCAGCTTCCTTTAGCATATCAAGGAGCATTTTTTCGATAATATCTGACATATTCATATATAAACACCTCTTTTGTGATAAAGTTTGACTTTGACTTTCTTTGACTTTAATATATCACCTCATTTTTCATTTGTCAATAGGTTGGGGAGAAAAATTTTTGGAGAAATTTATATTTTTTTGCAAAAACAGGAACACGTAGTTCGTGTTCCTATACTAAATATAGTGGTATGATAATCGTTGTCGAGAATATGAAAAATCGGGAGGATTTTCTATGATAGTGTATTGTGTGCGTCGCGATCAGCTAAAGGACGAGGATCTCGGGCGGTATATTTCTTTTGGAATAGATATATTAGAAGATGGTAAACCCCTCCGTGTGATAAAAGACGTTTCCCCCAATGAAAAAGAACTCCGAAAGCTTGTATCGCTCCTCAACAAGCTGCAACCGAGCCTGATACATATAGATGATATTATAGAGGATTTTATAAGCTGAAACATATTCAAGGCAAAAAAATAAGACTGCAATTCCTTTCTGCCCGTGGGGATGTTGCGGTCTTGTTTTTATGTGCTGTTATTTTTTTCTGAAAATTCGGCAAAATCTATCTGAAAGAGTCTCGCGAGCTCGCATACAAGGTTGAAACCGGGATTTTTCTGACCCCGTTCCACCTTCTGATACCATCGTACCGAAATCTCCAGCAGTTCTGCTGTCTTTTCCTGAGTGAGTTTCCGTTCCCGTCTGCGTGTCCGCAGAGTTTTCGAAAGTAATTCCCGTTTAGTCAATTTTTAAAATATTGCAGGGTGCATTGCACCCTGCAACACCTTCTTCCCGTAAAATTAAACTATATCGCTGTACTTGGTAATGGTTTCAATAAGATTTCCATTACTGTCGTATGCCTTGTGTGTCAGCTTCAGACGGTATTGGTATCCACTCATAACAGCATAATAGTTGGAAACCATTGCGTAAGCTTCGTAACGGTCTGTCCAGGTTTTGATGGTTGTCCAGCTTGTGCCGTTTTTCTGCTGAAGCTCCACCTTTACGTAAGCTTCATAGCCATCGGGAACCTCCGTTCCGCCGTAAACCTGCAAGGTGTTGGTACCTTTCCATTCGAGAGCGGTGTCACAAGCTATTATAATAATATTTGCCGGTGCAATACTGACATTAGAGGGAATTTCTTTAGCATATGTACCTATACCGGGAAGTGCAAGGCACATTGCCGCCGCCATTACTATGGCAAGTGCTTTTTTAAAACCTTTCTTTTTCATAAAAAATCCTCCTTTTGTTTCAGGTTTCATATATATAACGTAAAAGGAGACAAAAAGGGGACAAGCTTTTATAAAAAAATAAAAAACAAGCCACAATTGTATGCGGCTTGTCTATGCTCATTATTTTGCTGTTGCAGTTTTTGCTATTTTTATAAGTTCTTCTTTATCTATATTGCCTGCAAGACGAAATGTATAAACTCCATCATTCCATAAAATAACATTTGTTCCGTTGCTGACAATATATACTCCGGCATGATTGTTGATTTTTATGTTTTCAAGAGTTCCTTTTTCTGTGTTAATGGCAGTTTTTAATTTCACAGCGCTCATATATAATTGGAAAAATTTTTCTCCGCTTTTAAATTTTAAAAACGCATTGTCTGTTCCCGTTCTATCCAATGTAATCTTAAACCCATTGGAAATATATCCAATATGCACCATATCATTAGAATATGAATTCTGTTTTGTTTCTGTGAAAGTAATTTCCATATCGGGTGCATCTTTATCATAAAAGAAATTGAGGAATTTTGTTTTCAACGCTTCCACGCCGCGTGGTGATAGTAATACTGTTATTGCAACCAACAAAATAACAAAACATGCTACCTTACCTGTAACAACAGTTGCACGGCGGAGGTTATATTTGTGTCGTTCCTTTCTGAAAAGCTTCTGCATATTTCTTTCGTGTTCGGGGGAGAAATTAATTTCGGGGGCGTTATAGTCTGCTTCCTTTCTGTACGCCTCTGCTGAGGCTTCGTCTATCAAGGTATCTAATACTTTATCAACGATTTTTTCTTCAGTTTTCATTCTTTTCATTCCTTTCATTACAGGATTTTATCGGCGATGTTATTTTCGTTGGTTTTCATTTTTGCAAGTTCCTCTTTAATAAATTTCCTTGCACGGAAAAGCCGTTTCTTTGCGGTTTCAAAGTTAATTCCTAACAGCTTTGCAATGGTTTCCACGCTAAGCTCATGTCCGCAGGAAAGTAGTAGCACCGATTTGTACTTAATGTCCATTCTTTCCAGTATGCTCATAACTGCGTTATAAGATTCCTTTGAAATTAAAAGATTTTCGGGATTGTATGTAGTTTCGGAAAATGAGGTGTCATTATCGTAAAGGGGTGTCACTTCCTCGCCTTTTTTCTTGCGGTACATATCGAGTGCCACGTTCCTGCAGATAACCGTCAGCAGGGCAGCTGTCTTTATCTCATCCTCTATATTCAGTCGGGCAATGTTTTTTATAAACCTTTCAAAAGTTTCCTGAACTGCATCCTGCGAAGACTCGCCGTCCTTCAGGATTTCATACGCAATCCAGTAAAGTCTGACCCTGTGAGTGTAATAAAGTGTTTCTATCAGGTCGGGTTTTGCCTGATGATTTTTCTTCTTTAAAAGCATAGGAACAATTCTCCTTTTATCATTTCTATGTAAGCTCATTATATTTGAAAATTTTTCCGATTTCAAGAGGGAAGTCAAAAAAACACAATAACCGCAATTGGTTATTGTGTTTTTTTGTCAACTGTACATTGAGTTTTTGCTCATATAATCATAAAGCTGTTTTCCGTGCTCCTGCTCCTCTTTCTGAATGTGGTTGATGCTCTGGCGGATATTTTCATCCTTGAACTCAAACACACAGGTATCGTACATATGGCTTGCGTGCTTCTCTGTCGTAAGCAGGTCATTTGCCAAAAAGCTGTCACGTGTTTTTTCCTCACTGTCGGCAGGGCCGTAGCACTCTGTAAATGTCGGGGTCTGCTGACCTTGTTGCCCGCCGCCCGAATTTTGGGCAGGGGTCTGTCCGTTTTCAATCTTGGTAAGGGTATCAAGATGCCCCTGCTCCACCTGTGCAATGCGGATGCAAAGCTGCTTTAACTGGGGGTCAAATGCTTCCTCTGCCGCCTTTGTGTACTTGTCAATGCACAGCTTTTCCGTGCCTTTCATATCTTTTAGTAATTCTGTTTCTTTCTGACTAAGCTGCATAAAAATCACCTCACAGGTATTTTATCCCATGAGGTGCATTTTTAGTCATATAAATTTTTGAAAACGTAGGTTGCACTGTCGCTTGTGATTTTGAATGACAGATAGCATACCTTTTCAATAGATTTTTCAATCGTGCTTTCGTCACGGATGCTCGCAACTGTTATATACCGCACACCGTCCTCGATTCTGCAGAAGTTTTCGCTTCCGCTTGAAATTACAAACACGTTTTTCGTCTTTGCCGAATCGGAAAGCATACTGTAAAATGCCTTTTTGTCAATTTCCGAGGCAAATGACGGCTCTTTATCCAGTATTACAAACACGTTTTTCTGCGAGGAATTAAGTGCCGCTAAAAGCTTTTCCCACTGTGTACCCCTTGAAATAACGCCGTCCTTTTGCTGGAGGGAAACTATTTTCGAGTGTGAGTAGCTTCTTTCGATATAGTTTCCTGCCATTACGGGGGAATTTGCAGGGGTCAGGTCAGCAGGCTTATCTCCGCCCACAACGGCAGAAACATCCGACTTTTCCAATATATCCATAGCATTTGCATAAACGACACGGTCAAAAAGCGTGTTCATTGCGGATGAACTGTAAATGTTAAAAGATGCACCTGCTTCTCTGTCACGGTTAAGATAGTCAACTGTTACAGGCATTGTTGCAGATGCTTCGCCCCCTGACGAAGTGATAACTATACTCCTCCTTGCACCGTTTCTTGAAAGATTCAGCAGTCCCGAAGTTCGGGAAGGATTAAGGAGGGAAAGGTCATTTATAACAGCCGTATTTCCTTCTTCGTCAAAAACTTTCACCTTCCCTGAAAGTTCTGCTTCGCTACCGATTTTTTCGGGGGCAATGATTCCTGCAACCTCTCCTATTATATTTATTTTGAAAGAATCCGTTTCCTTACCATTATAATATGCGGTAACGGTGGCTTCACCGCTTCCCGTGGGGTAAAATACATTATCCTTTACCGTGCCTTTTCCGTCAGAAACTCTCCACGAAAGAGTTTCGCTTACCGATGACGGGGGATTGTAATTTTTGTCGTAGGGTGTTACCTTTATTTTTATACTGTCACCCGAAAGTACGCTTTTTTCCGAAACCTCACACAAGACCCCTACTGCCGCAAGGCTTTCGGCATTGCTCGTTATGGCAGGTGCATTTATAACCTTTCTCGTTTCCGAGGGGGAGTTAAGCGTATGCAGGGTGTTGTTTTTAAGCGTTTTTCCAACCATTGCAGTAGAGCCGCCGCCGTCAAGGTTGATGGCATTTAGCATACCCATTTCCTTGCATATGTCAGCGAGTGCTGAAAGAGAAACACCTCCGCTGACACTCTGTCTGCCGTCAACGGTCATCATATAAATAACTGTACCGTCGGCGTTTGTTCCTATTACACTGCGTGGGTGGTTTCCGCTTACGTCGTGGGTGATTTGGGTTTTCTGTCCGTCTTTCAAAAGGAGTGTACCACCGCCAAATGCCGTCTGCACATCCTCAATAGACGGATTTACGCTGATTTCGGTTTTAACAAAGTCGCCAATATTGAATTTTGAATCCAGAAAAGGAGTCATATTGTCATTGATTGCAAGTATATATCCGTTTTCGGGAACGGGGATTACACCGCCCATGCTGATTCCCTTTGCAGTAACTACATCCTCGATAACCGTTACTGCCGTTATCCCCTCGGGAAGATGGGGGGAGGTTGCGCCGTTGAAATCAGGGGTGTACATAAGCACAGCACCATAGTAATCGGTGGGTTTGTTGATATGTGCAATGGGCATCTGAGTTCCGTCGGGGGCAGTGATTTTCATAGTGAAATCTATATAGGAAAGGGAAAGCCTGTTATCCTCAAAAAAGCCTGCCGCCATATCGGAATTTATATGGGACTGCAAAAGCTCGCCATCCTTGACCTCAATTCCCAGAGAGAAGTTCTGACTCCCCTTATATGCAGAGAAGAAGTCACCGTTTATTGCAGCGACGGTCTGGCTGTCGCCCTTTGCGTGGTTCATAACTGTATCAACCTTGTCACTTCCGCCGCTGTTTTTAAGCAGGTCGAAGCTGAGATTTCTATTCTTCAAATCTGCCTTTATTAAGGTTATATTCATGGCTGAATCGCCGAAAAATCGTTGCTCTTTAATAAGTGTTACCCCGTCGGTTACAATTTCCTCCGTTCTGTTTGTGTAAAGCGTTGCCGCCTGAACACAAACTGTCAGCAGGGTAACAAAAACCGTCAACAGGAAAATAATTTTTTTCAATGAAATCACCTCGATGTCAATTATTTTTCTTTTTCGCTTTTTGAATGTTATACAGCACTCTTACGGAAAGTGCCTTGGGCATATTACACCTCGAAGCTTTCTTCAGGAAGCACGCGGATAGCTACATTAAGCTCCTCGCCAACCTTTTCAAGCTCTGCCGTAAGCTCATCAAGGGAAAGCTCGCTCTTTTCCATATCCACAAGGGCAATCATTGTGAAAAGATTCTGCATCAGCTTCTGGGAAATATCTAAAATATTGATATTTTTTTCATAGAAAAGTCCGCTGACTCTTGCGATGATACCTGTTTTATCCTTACCTACTACTGTTACTACTGCTCTCATAACAATTCTCCTTTACTTTCTATTCTGTCTTACTGTTTCATATATGAAAAGTGCCGCCGCAACGGATGCGTTGAGGGAATTTACGTCACCCTTCATAGGGATGTTCACCTTAAAATCGCACTTTTCGAGAACTAAACGGCTGATACCCTCCCCCTCAGAGCCGATAACTATTGCAACCGCACCCTTAAGGTCGGCATCATAGATATCCTTTTCGCCCGAAGCGTCTGCACCTGTTACCCAGATGTTTTTCTTCTTGAGGTCATCAATGGTTTTGGCAAGGCTTGTCACCCTTGCCACGGGGGTGTATTCAACTGCACCTGCACTTGCCTTTGCACAAACTGACGTGAGTGATGCCGATTCGTGCTTGGAAATAATGATTCCGTGGGCGCCTGCACAGTTTGCCGTTCTTATGATAGAGCCAAGGTTTCTCGGGTCTGCAATTCTGTCAAGAATTACTATAAAGGGCGGCTCCCCTTTCTCCTCCGCACGCTTTAAAATGTCGTCAACGGTAGCGTATTCCGCAGCACTGCAAAGGGCAATTACACCCTGATGCACACCTGTTTCGCTCATTTCGTCAAGCTTTCTGCCGTCGGTTTCAGTAACGGGAATCCCCTTTTCCCTTGCCATACGGATGATGGGAATTATGCTTCCGTGCTTATCGCCTTT
This sequence comes from Clostridia bacterium, assembly GCA_045656865.1. GTDB lineage: Bacteria > Bacillota > Clostridia > UMGS1883 > UMGS1883 > UMGS1883. The sequence goes on from JAZOSB010000025.1 coordinate 53,316, forward strand.
TTTCACATATATTTTATCAATATTTCTGCCACTTTTAAGTGCTTCTGTGACAGGGTTTCTGCCTTCTAATTTATCGCTCATATCAAAACCTCCTTGGCTTGCTATGTCATTATAACATACAAATGGGCAAATTTGTACCTTTGTAACATAAATTTATTATTTCAGGATTTCTCCAGTAAATGGGTTGCATCCGTTATTGGCGGAGTTATACGGTAAAACTACGTAATCAGAGTCAAAACGAAGCCCTTTTTGGTGAAGGTTATTAATGTCGCCGGGGGAATATCCCTGCGGAAAAAGATAGGATTTTCCGTCATAATAAATCTTGAGCATACGGGCATCCTTAATGGTGTAAACGGGGATGTATTCCAAGACAGCGTTTCCAAGCTGATATTTTTGGTAGTCTTTCAGCAAAATGACCTCAATATTTTTCTCTTTGGAACGGGTCAGGAGGGTATCTCTCTTTGATTTTCGGAAAATGGGGTCAGATGCAATAATCGTGTCTATGTGATTTTCATATAAAAGGATATGAAATGTGTTTTGTGTTGTCAGAATAACCGTGGAAAAGGGTTGTGACGAGGTATGAAGAGTGCGTGCATCATGAATCTTGGGGCAGTCCACCAGAAATGTATTTCCGTCAGAAAGCCGTACCGCAGACATGGTTTGTATACCGTAATATGCTGAAGAAATATTTGTTTCCCTGTTGGGAAAATACAGAGCTAAGAACACCGCAATTATGGAAAAAACAGAGGCAAATCTGTATCGGCTATTTCTTGTAAGGGGATGCATATATATTAGTACAAGGAAGAAACCCCATAAAACAATGAATGTAAGACAGCTTCCCGAAATTTCCAAAAGGGAAAATGGCAAATCCCTTACAAAACCGCTTACCGAGGTTATTCCGAGGGAGAAAAGCTTCATAGCAAAGGCTGTCCCGTTGGGAATAATTGGTATCGGTGAAGCAATAATAAGAAGCATTCCGAGGATGACATAAACTCCCGAAAGTGGTACAAGTAGAGCGTTTGAAAGTAACGACCAGGGCGCTACCGTGCCGAAATAATAAACTAATACAGGCATAACGGTAAGCTGTGCGCTTATGCTCATTGACACAACCTCCGCAAGGGCAGAGGGCATAAATTTTGATAAAACATCTAAAATTCTTTTGTTATATATAATTATGCCTGCAACAGCCAGTACAGAAAGAATAAATCCTACATTAAATACCGTAAAGGGATTTATGAAAGTCATAATAATAACCGCAACTGAAAGCGATGTGGGAGAATCATTGTCGCGGTAGATGTATTTTGAAAGGAGAAAAATCGAGCACATAATAAATGCCCTTATTACGCTTGCTCCTGCGCCCGTGAGAAGTACTATGAAAAATGCACCTGCAAAAACCAATATGTGACCGCATCTTCGTTTCCCCACAAAAAGCCATGCGACAGACATCAGAAAAGACATTGCCACAGAAAGGTGCAGACCCGAAACCACGGCAATGTGACTTAGTCCACTTGCTTTAAGGGATGCGTCAAGGTCATCGGAAATAAGACTTTTGTCACCGATAACCATTGCGTTAAAAAGCCCGCGGTCATCTATATTGGAAAAATATTTTTCACCGAGGCTGTCTATGTAAATACGCAGGGAATACAGCTTCCCAATCAGTCCGTCAGCCTTCCCTATTGGTTGAGGCGGCTTTTCCGTATCCAAAACAAGAAAAATGCCATTCCCTGCAAGGGTATGGGCATAACCATGGGAGAAAATTTTGCTTGTGTTGGGGGCGCAAAGAGAAAAGTCTCCCTCAATAATATCTCCTGGAGAAAAGCAGGAATCCCCTTCATAACGGAGAAGTACCTTGTGCCTTTCCCCACCGTCCTCAAAATATGCAGCAACGGATTTTTCGGACGAAAATTCCGTTGCCGTCAGCCTCATTACCTCACTTTTGCCCGAATATCCCGCAATAATTTTGTTACGGCGGGTTTCGGCAATTTCCATTCTGCCTATTCCCACAATAATCAGCAAGAAGGCAATAAAGGACGGAAAGAGCCTTTTGGTTCTCAAAAACGCAAAAGCCAACACCAACAGGCACAAAACTACCGTTATTATTAAATTTACGCTGTATGCGGCAAGAAATATTCCAAGAACGAATAAAATTGCTACAGGTATAAGCGGTCTTTTAATCATAGGGTTACTTTATCTCCTGTTTGAGGGAATTACACAAAGAACACTCGCCAAGGGTTGGAGTGTTCTTTTAATCTTCATTTCTTCTCGGATACGGTGCTTTTTCATCTGTTAAGCCTGTCAAATAATCCATACTTGTTCCGAGTGCAATTGCAATTTTCCTGCATTGTTCATAAGTATAATATCGTTTTCCTCGTTCAATTTTTGAATAGTCGCTTTGGTCAATTCCTGTGAGCATTTGAATTTTTATTTGAGTAAATCCTCTTTCTTTTCTCAAAGCTCTCAATCTTTCTGCAATATTCATAAATATCACCCATTTAATTATGTCAAATTGACCTATTGATTTTAGGGAACTTTTGACCTATAATAGTATTTGTATAATATGCATGAATTTATACAAATACTATTTTTGAGGTGAACACAATGAAAAACAAGAAGGATGATGATAACTACAAGTATAGTGATAAATATGATGATGCTGTTGAATTGTTTCTTTTTTCGGTTGATGAAATAGAGAAAGCCTTAGACGGTATGAAAGTACTGCACCTTACCCATTTAATGGAGATGTTAGGTGTAATATTGACAGAACAGAAAAAAGCAGCTTACCATCAGGGATTTATTGCAGGGAAAAATTCTTCCAAGGAGAATTAAAAAAATTTTGTTGTAAAATATACTTTTTTGTTAAAAGTATGCGAAAAACTCTTGATTTTCACTTATTCTTAGTATTATAATATAATAAGCAAATGATTTCTTTGGAATCTTAATGCGAATATAGGACCACTTCCTTCAACCATTACAGAATCATCCGAATCCGCCTTAAACCACGAAATTCAGGCATCTTTTGGCTTGTTGTCCTTGAAAGGCGTCAGCCTGCCTTCGTCCGCCGCGCCAAAATCTGCACAAAATTTCGGGAGTTTAAGGTTCGAAGAATTTTTTGCGAACTATTTTTCTGCCGATACAAGGCAAAAACGTATTCCATACTGTCGTATGGGATAGGTTTTTAACGACGTAGTGACAAAAAAGAGAAAGCAAAAAACGTAATTCGGATAATACTGTAATGGTTGCGGAGTCGAGGCCATACGGACAGCCGGGTCCACTGCCGATTGGCGGTTTTCCGCCTTTATTGATTAAATTAGTTTTATAAGTTGGTTACTTTATAACCGAAATGCGTAATTACGCTGAGCCGAACAGTAATAATCCAAACCGTGTTTTTTGCTTCCTATTTTTCGCCACTACGGCGTTAAAAGACTTGCATATACTGACGCCTTTCAAGGACGACAAATTAAAAAATGCCTAAATTTCACCGCTTGAGGCAGGTTTGGACTGTTACTGTTCGGCTGACTTGTGAAATGGTCAATAAGAGTAGTGACTCTGTATGTCCAATATCTTAGATTTCCTTAGGGAGTCTGTCTTTTTTGAGATATTAACACAAGCTAAGTAATTACGGCTTGTGTTTTTTACTTTATGCCGTGCGAGAATTTCCTCGCCACGCTCGGAAAACGCACATGGCACAACAAAGTGATTATCTCCGCACCGCAGGTGCAGTGACGGAGTCGCTTTGTTCTTTATTTACATAAAAAGAGGTGTTTCAGATGGCAAACAACGTAATCATCGAGCTTAAAAATGTATCCAAGCATTTCGGGCAGACGTATGCTGTGGAGGATTTCAATCTTTATGTCAAGAAAGGGGAATTTGTAACCTTTTTGGGGCCCAGCGGCTGTGGAAAGACTACCACCCTCCGAATGATTGCAGGATTCGAGCTTCCTACGGGCGGACAAATTCTCTTAAACGGAGAGGATATTTCCCTGCTTCCGCCGTACAAACGCCCCGTAAATACAGTTTTCCAGAAGTATGCTCTTTTTCCTCATATGGATGTGTATGACAACATCGCATTCGGTTTGAAGCTGAAGAAAATTCCTGACGGGGACAAAATGAGAAAGCTTACCAAAGAGGAAATTGACAAAAAAGTCAGGAAAGCTCTTAAAATAGTTGACCTTGAAGAGTACGAAAACCGTGATATATCCACTCTTTCAGGCGGTCAGCAGCAGAGAATTGCCATTGCCCGTGCGATTGTAAACGAGCCTGAAATTCTTCTCCTTGACGAGCCTTTGGGCGCTCTCGATTTGAAAATGAGAAAGGATATGCAGCTTGAGCTTAAGGAAATGCACAAAAAGCTCGGCATTACCTTTATATATGTAACCCACGACCAGGAGGAGGCACTTACCCTCTCCGACACGATTGTGGTTATGAAGGACGGTATGATTCAGCAAATCGGCACCCCTGAGGACATTTATAACGAGCCTAACAATGCCTTTGTTGCGAACTTCATCGGTGAAAGCAATATTTACAGCGGTACGGTGACAGGTGACAAAAAAGTCAGATTTATTAACCACGTTTTCGATTGTGTTGATGAATTTCCCAAAAATGAAAAGGTCGACGTTGTTATCCGTCCTGAGGATGTGCATATTACTGATGCATCGAGTGGTATGGCAAAGGGAAAGATTGTCAGCAAAATTTTCAAAGGAATCCACTACGAATATATTATGATGGTCGGCAGAAACGAGCTTGTCATAGTTGATACAAGGGATTTGAATGTGGACGAAACCTACGGCTTTGACATTGAGCCTGATGGTATTCACATTATGAAAAAGGAGCTTACCGCCAATATTTATAACGATGCCTACATTGACAAGGAAAACCGTGTTGTTATTTCAGAATGTCCCTTTGAATGTGACATTACGACCCTTGTGCAGGGCTCAATCGTTGACAGTGAGGGCTATGTTGTAGGTCCTGACGGTACACGTTATGATTTTACCGATGCGGATGTCCGTGCGGAGATAGGACTCAAGGATATTGAAATCCTTGACGACGAGGAGGCAGGTATCGTAAAGGGTGAGATTGTTTCCATTATATATAAGGGTGACCATTATCAGCTTACAATCCGTACTCCCGAGGATGAGGATTTCGTTCTGGATACGGAATACACATATGACGAAAACGACCTTGTAGGTCTTAATGTACGGTCTCAGGACATAAAGCTTACATTGAAAGGAGAGGCGAAGAAGTATGCGAAAAAATAAACTTTTTTCCAGAAAAACTCTCGCCCTGCCTTATGCTGTCTTTATGATTCTGTTTGTTGTGATTCCGCTTTTCCTGATTGTGATGTACGCATTTACGGATGCAGACGGAAAGTTTACCTTTGATAATTTCCGTACATTTTTCTCCGGCGGACACAACATAAACACATTGATGTTCAGTATATTTATAGGTATGGCGAATACGGCACTCTGCCTGCTTTTGGGCTACCCTGCCGCTTACATACTGGCGAAAAAGGAAATGGGCTTCGGCAAGGCAACAGTGCTTCTGTTTGTAATGCCAATGTGGATAAACTTCGTTCTTCGTACCGCCGCAACGAGAGACCTTCTCTTTGCAATGGGTATCTCAGGCGGTGAGCATCCCTATTTTGCCACAATGATTGGTATGGTGTATAACTACCTGCCATTTGTAATTCTGCCCCTTTACACCACTATGACAAAGATGGATTTAAGCCTTATTGAGGCATCCTACGACCTTGGTGCAAACAAGGTGCAGACATTCTTTAAAACGGTGCTTCCTATGACTATGCCTGGGATTGCATCTGCGGCAACAATGGTGTTTATGCCCACCATGAGCAGCTTTGTAATAAGTGACGTTATGGGTGAAAGAAAGATTTCCCTTATCGGTAACAGTATTCAGCTTTATTTCGACCAGGGCTTGTGGAATTTAGGCAGTCTTGTTGCCCTCATAATGCTTATAATTATGGCATTCGGTGCACTCTGTGCCGATTCAGAGGGTGAAAGTGATGCGAGAGGGGGTCTGTGGTAATGAAGAAAAAGTTTTCTTTTGCAGAGTTTCTCAGCAAATTTTACGTGTATATTCTGCTTTTGGTTATGTATGCCCCGCTATTGCTTCTGATTGTATTCAGCTTTACCAATACGAAAATTATCGGTAAATGGGACGGCTTCAGTTTGCATCTTTACAAGGCTCTCTTTAAGGATGCCGAGATTATGCAGGCATTCGGTAACACATTCTTAGTTGCAATTTCCTCTGCCGTGGTTTCTACAATCTTAGGAACAATGGGTGCAATAGGCATTTTTTACAGCGGAAAGAGAAGCAAGGCGATAATGGAGGGAATCAGCAACATTCCCGTTATAAATGCGGAAATCGTTACGGCACTTTCCCTTACCATCCTTTTTGTTATGGCGGGTGTGACATTTAACTTTATCACACTTCTTATTGGTCACGTAGTGCTGACAATCCCCTTTGTTATACTGGCTGTACGTCCTAAGCTTATGCAGATGGACCCCAATATTTACGAGGCGGCACTTGATTTGGGTGCAACTCCCAAAAAGGCACTGAGGACAATAGTAATTCCCCAGATAATGCCGGGAATTGTGTCAGGTTTTATCCTGTCAATCACCTTAAGTCTTGATGATTACATTATTACCGCATTCACGAGAGATACGGCATTTCAGACACTCAGCACCTATGTGTACGGTGTCACCAGCAAAAAGGGTACACTTCCGCCGTCACTTCGTGCGCTGACTACTATTATTACGCTTATTGCCCTTTTAATACTTATTATTGTGAATATTAACAGTTCCGGGGAGAAAAAGAAAAATGAAAAAATTTAGTGCATTTATACTTTGCCTTATATTATGCTTTTCCTATGCCCCCTTGTCCTTTGCGGAGGAAACGGTGCTGAAGGTTTATAACTGGCAGGACTATATTGACGAGGGGAAAGACGACGACGGTGCGAAAATTTCAGATTCAGTTATGGAGCTGTGGGAAAAGGATTACTATACTCGCACAGGAAAAAAGGTGCGTGTTCAGTATGACACCTTTGAAACAAACGAAACGATGTTAAATACCCTGCGGACAGGGCGTTCCGACTATGACCTTGTGTGTCCGTCGGACTATGTTATCCAGAAAATGATTTCCGCGACGGAAAAAGGCAATGACGAAAATATTGCCATTGAGAAATTTGATATATCGGCAATGCCCAACTACACGAAAAATGTTTCTCCGTATATTTCAGACTTGTTTGAAAAGAACGGCTGGACAGAATATTCGGTAGCATATATGTGGGGCACGGTAGGTTTTCTCTACAATCCCGAAACGGTTTTGAGGGAAGATATTTCCACGTGGGATTTCTTCTGGAATACCGATTACAGAAACAGAATGACTTGCAAGGACGTTTCACGTGATGCCTATGTTATAGGCTCGCTCTACGTCCACCGTAACGAATTGCGTGAAGCAAATGAAAAGTATAAAAAAGGTGAAATTTCAGCCGAAGAATTGCAGAAAATTGTAAATGCCGCGGCAAACGACACCACGGAGGAAAACATTGCAAACGTAGAAATTGCCCTTTCCGATATGAAAAAGAACATCTACGGCTTTGAGGTAGACTCCGGTAAGACCGATATTGTATCGGGAAAAATCAGCGCAAACCTTGCGTGGAGCGGTGATGCGGTTTACGCAATGGACCTTGCCGAGGAGGAGGACGGGAAAGAGCTTGAATTTGTAATTCCCAACGAAGGCAGTACCATATATTTTGACGGATGGGTTATGCCTAAAGGGGCAAATGTGGAGCTTGCTCAGGATTTTGTTGACTTTTTGTGCAGACCGGAAATAGCTGTTATGAATATGGATTATATCGGTTATACCAGTGCTATTGCAGGTGACGAAATCTTCGACCTTGTATGCGAAAATTACGAGGACGAGGACGGAGAGTACGAGTACGACCTTTCCTATTTTTTCAACGGAACTTTGTCCGATGACAAGTACACCGACGGAAAGGCAATCATCCGTACAAACACATTCGGCAGACAGCTTACCACACAGTACCCCTCTACCGACGAGGTTTCACGATGCGGTATTATGGAGGATTTCGGGGACAGAAACGAAGCAGTTCTTGAAATGTGGAGCAAGGTCAAGAGCAACAATATCACAGCATTTTCCTACGTGATGATGGCGTTCCTCGCCCTTGTTGCAGCATTTATGCTGACATCCTCAATAAAGAAGAAATTGAAAAAGAAAAAAAGAATGAGAAGATAATAAAAAGTGCGGTTCATTTTGAACTGCACTTTTTTGACAGGATGGATTCGCTTTTCTGCGGAAAAGCCGTCTCGCGGCTCTGACAGTCCACCGGACTGTCATTCACTACCGCTCGTTCGAATCCTCCGTTTCTATGCACCACAAGAAAAGCACTATCATACGATAGTGCTTTTCTTGTGGTGGGAGAGGATGGATTCGAACCATCGAAGTCAGTGACAACAGATTTACAGTCTGCCCCCTTTGGCCGCTCGGGAACTCTCCCTGGAGCTGGTGATGGGACTCGAACCCGCAACCTGCTGATTACAAATCAGCTGCTCTGCCAATTGAGCTACACCAGCTTGTATTTAGTTTGTCACGACCCGTGACACGCATATTATAATAGCACAGGAATTTCTTCTTGTCAACATTTTTTTATAAATTTTTTAATTTTTTTGGACAGGCAGGTTTTTCTGCCCCAATTCAAAAATTCTTATTGCCTTTTTCGTGAAAAAAGTATAAAATAATATAATAGCGGTAGTGTACCGCTTTGGCGAAAGGACTTGATAAAGATGTTACACACAAATTTGAGTATTAACGAAAAAGGACACCTCAGTTTTGCAGGTGTTGACACGGTGGAGCTTGCAAAAGAATACAAGACCCCTCTCTACGTTCTTGACGAGGAGCGTGTTCGGGAGAAGTGCCGTGCATATATAAATTCGATGAAGAAGTATTTTGGCGAGGATGCTCAGGCACTTTATGCCAGCAAGGCACTGAGCTTCAAGGAAATATACAGAATTGTGAAGGATGAAAATATGTCCGTTGATGTAGTTTCGGGCGGAGAAATATATACCGCCAAGGAATCAGGCTTTCCTATGGATAGAGTGTATTTCCACGGAAACAACAAAACGGATGACGAAATAGCTTTTGCAATGGATTGCGGTGTAGGCTTCTTTATGGCAGACTGCCGTGAGGAGCTTTTGGCAATCAGCCGTATTGCAGGGGAAAAAGGCATCACACAGAAAATTATTATGCGTCTTACCCCCGGAATTGATACACATACCTACGAAGCGGTAAGAACAGGTCAGGTAGATTCCAAGTTCGGTACAGCAATTGAAACGGGGCAGGCTATAAAAATGGTGGAATTTGCCCTTTCTCTTCCCAACATTTCGTTGGAGGGCTTTCATTGCCACGTAGGTTCTCAGGTTTTTGACGGAGAAACCTTCTGCCAGAGTGCGGAGATTATGATAGATTTTATTGCTCTTATTAAAAAAGAGCTTGGCTACGAGGCAAAAATTCTCAACCTCGGCGGTGGCTTCGGTGTAAGATATGTGGAATCCGACCCCCATCTTGATATAGAAAACACAATTAAGGAAATAAGTGTTTACGTAAAAAATAAATGTGCCTCTGCAAATATAAATATGCCAAAAATTCTTATGGAGCCGGGCAGAAGTATTGTTGCTGATGCAGGGCTGACTCTTTACAGTGTGGGCAGTGTAAAAACAATTACAGGTTACAAGAGCTATGCCTCGGTTGACGGCGGTATGGGTGACAATCCCCGCTATGCCCTTTATGGAAGCTTATACAGTGCCCTCATTGCAAATAAGGCAGACAAGGAAGCTTCTTTCAAATGTACAATTGCAGGAAAATGCTGTGAAAGTGGTGACCTTATTGCAGAGGACATAAAACTGCAGAAATGTGAAAAAGGTGACATCCTCGCAGTGCTTACCACAGGTGCGTACAACTACTCAATGGCATCAAACTACAACAGAATCCCCCGTCCCCCCATTGTTATATTAAAGGACGGAAAAAGTCGTATCGGCGTAAAGAGAGAAACCTACGAAGATGTAGTTAAAAATGATATGTAAGGAGCAATCTTATGATTATTAAGCTTGCAGGACTTATTATTGATGTAAAAAATAAATATCCCTATTTTAACGATTTCTGCCGTGGCTTTGAAGCGGAGGGAAAGCCCCACTTCACCGTGAAAGTACCCGACAAGGTGCTGAAAAAAGCCATAGAAAGTAACCCTGATTATTCTGACGGATATCTGGAATCTCTTGAAATCTACCGTATAATCTGCCGTAAGATTTTGGATTACGATGCAATGCTGATGCACTGTGCCGCAGTAGCAGTTGACGGAGAGGCGTATCTTTTCACGGCAGTCAGCGGTACGGGAAAGACTACTCATATAAAGCTGTGGGCAAAAAAATTCGGCGACAGATTTTTGGTGGTAAACGGTGACAAGCCTATTCTCCGTATGCGTAAAGGAAAGTTTTTCGCCTGCGGAACACCGTGGAGAGGTAAGGAAAACTACGGACACAATGTAGTTGCACCGATTAAGGCAGTATGTATCCTTGAACGCGGTGAAACCAACGAAATCACAAAAATTGCCCCCCATGAGGCGATTTCCACGGTGCTGACACAGACCTTACGTACTGAGGATATGCGTGAAATGGAAAAAATGCTTATTCTTACGGACAAGCTTTTAGGTAGTGTGCCTTTTTACAGACTACGCTGCAATATGAACCCCGAGGCAGCGGAAGTTTCCTATAACGGAATGCAGGAGTGAGATAATGTTTAACAGAAGAAAAATTAAAGAATCCGACAGTTGCCGTTATTGCAAAAACCTTGTGAAAAATGGTGAAGAATACACCTGCAAATATGCAAAGGATGAATTTAAGCTCAGCGGAATCTGTAAGAAATATGTGTTTAATCCCTTTGCACCCAGAGTACCCAGAGTTCGCAATTTGGACACAACAATGTTTGACCCACTCGACTTTAAGATTTAGCCGAAAGAGGATAATCCGAATCCGCCTGAAACGGTGTTATTTCGGTATATTTCGGCTTGTCATCTTTGCAAGGCGTCAGCCTTGCTGCATCTTCCGCACCAAAATCTACACTAAATTCCATCCGTTTCAGGTCGCAGAATTTTAAAAGTGCAGATTTTTGGTTTCACAAGGCAAAAACGCAGGAAATACTTTGTGTATTTCCGAGTATTTTAACACAGAGAAAGCGAAAATCTGCCTTTTAAAATCGAGGCTTGGATTATTCTCTTTCGGCTAAGGTGATTTTATGAAACCCCAGAAAATAGAAAGCTTTAAAATAGACCATAATAAACTAAACCCCGGAATCTATGTGTCCCGTACAGACGGGGACATTGTGACTTATGACCTCCGCACAAGGAAGCCCAATATGGGTGATTATATGGACCATGCCACAATGCACAGTGTGGAGCATATGATTGCCACATATATCCGCAGCTCATCAATCGGACAGGATATAATATATTTCGGACCTATGGGTTGCCAGACGGGATTTTATCTCCTTGTAAGAAACGGTGATAACGATGAAGTTCTTGCCGTGGTAAAGGAAACCTTGAAAAAGATTATTTCTCACGAGGGAGAGGTTTTCGGGGCATCGCAGATTGAATGCGGAAACTACAAAAATCTTGATATAACCCTTGCAAAAGAGGAATGCAGAAAATATCTGGATATTCTGGAGAGCTACACTCCAGATTTTAAATATGAGGTGTAAAAATGATTGGTATTATCGGTGCAATGGACATTGAAATCGAACACATCAATGCCGTAATGGAAGAAAAAGAGGAATTTACCGTAAGCGGTGCTTTGTATACAAGGGGCACTATTGACGGAAAAGATGTTGTCACAGCGGTATGCGGTATCGGCAAGGTGTTTGCCGCTATGTGTGCACAGACAATGATAGTAAAATTTGGTGCAGACACGGTTATCAACACTGGTGTTGCAGGCGGTCTTACAGATAAAACCGACATTCTTGATACAGTAGTTGCAACGGCTCTTGTTCAGCACGATATGGATACTACATATTTCGGTGACCCAAAGGGTATGATTTCAGGCATTAATGTGGTGGAATTTCCCTGTGACAAAGCCCTTGCAGAAAAAATTACCGCTAATGTTGAGGGTAATTGTGTACGCGGTATTGTGGCATCAGGCGACTGTTTTATTGCAGATAATGACAAAAAGAAAGAAATCAGCGAAACCTTTAAAGCCGTTGCCTGCGAAATGGAGGGTGCAGCAATTGCACAGGTGTGTTATGTGAATAAAACTCCTTTCTGTGTGCTTCGTACTATCTCCGACGGAGCAAACGGTGAAGAGATGAGTTACGAGAAATTCAGAGAAGTAGCAGCAGAAAAAGCGGCAAATATTATTATAAAAACTATAAAAGGGTGAAAATGAAATGAAAAGCATTGTTCTCGCGGCAGGATATGCTACAAGGCTGTATCCTCTTACTGAAAATTTCCCCAAACCTCTTTTGGAGGTTCGGGGAAGAAGTATTCTTGACAGACTTCTTGACGACATCGACAGTATTGACGGAATTGACGAGCATATTATAATCTCCAACCACAAGTATGTGGAGCATTTTGAAAACTGGAAGAAAGAGTGCAAGCTCAAAAACCCCGTTACAATTATTGACGACGGCTCAATCTCCAACGAAACACGGCTTGGTGCGGTTAAGGATATACAGTTTGCAATTGATACCTTGAAGCTTGACGATGACCTTCTGATTGTTGCAGGGGACAATATTCTTGATTTTTCATTCAAGCCCTTTGTAAAGCTTTTCTGGGAGAAAAACACAGCCGTTGTTATGTGCAGCTACAAGGAGGATGTAAATGCTCTTCGTAAAAGCGGTGTTATGATTCCCGACGCAGATTTTAAGGTAATTTCTATGGAGGAAAAGCCCCAGGATCCCAAGAGCAATTGGTGTGTAGGTCCGTTCTACATATACAAGAGGGAGGAGCTTCCCCTTGTAAAACAGGGTATCGAGGACGGCTGCGGTACAGATGCACCGGGCAGTTTTATCAGCTATCTGTGTCAGAAAACAGACGTGTACGCTCTTAAAATGCCCGGCGCACGTTATGATATAGGAACACTTGAAAGCTATGAAGAAGTAAAGAAAATATTTAGTGAAAAGAACTGAAAAAGAGTGCTTGGTTAACCAAGCACTCTTTCTGCGTTTTTATACTTAATTTTTTCTAAATCATCTTCATCAAGGTCAAGACTTAAAAGATAATCATACGCCTGACGGGGACTTTGCCAGGGATTATCGCTTCCGAAAAGGAATTTGTCTGCACCGTGGCGGAGAATCATATCCTTGCACTTTTCTTTGTCCAGAAATCCGCAGGTCATTGAAGTATCCATATAAATATCGGTGCCTATTAAATATTTATCCACATCATCCCACAGGGAAAAACTGCCGAAATGTGCCGCAATAATATTTTTGCAGCCTGTTTTGTCAAGAAGTTTTCTAAGCCTTTCAGGGGTACATTTAAAGGGTGGTTTATATCCATAATCCTCCCCTGCGTGAAACAGCACCCACAAGCCCAGCTCTTTACATTTTTTAACAATTTTTTCTACAATAGGCTCATCAATAAAAAACGTCTGAAATTCAGGATGCATTTTTATTCCTTTAAGACCATAAGAGGCAATATACTCCAGAGTTTCCTCCCAATCCTCCTGACGCGGATGAACGCTGCCAAAAGAAATAATCCTCTTGTTATCGGCTATTTCCTTGGCAAAGCGATTTATGGTTGTGTGCTGTGTGGGAGAGGTTGCAATAGGCATAACAATACTCATATCAACCCCGCACTCGTCCATTGAACGGAGAAGTCCTTTTAAAGTGCCGTCGGTTTGAGGCTTTAAAAGAAGTGTTCCGTGAGTATTTATAATTCCCTGCTCCAATACCTCCAATGCGCGGGAGGCAATTTTATCGGGGAATAAATGTGTGTGAAAATCAATTAACATAATATCAGTCCTTTAAAAAGGGAGTTTAAATAGAGGATGCAGAATTTCCTGCATCCTCTATAATTATTATTAGCCTAATTTAGAAAGTGATTCAAGCACTTTTTCATACATCTCTCTGTACTTAACGCCTTTTGCCTTCTCTTCTTCAATCAGCTTCGCAGGAGCTTTTGCTACAAAGCCCTGATTGGAAAGCTTCTTTTCGACTCTGTCGATTTCAGACTGGAGACGTTCCTTTTCCTTGGTAAGACGTTCCTTTTCCTTTTCTGTGTCAATAAGCTCGTCCATGGGCATAAATATCTTTGCCCCCTCAACAATTACGCTTACGCTACCTTCAGGAACACCTGCTTCGCTGTCTGTTACCACAACATCTTTTGCACCTGCAAGCTTTTCATAGAATGCAATACCGCTTTCAAAAAGCTCCTTATTATCTGTCACGATAATCATACTTGCTCTTCTTGACGGGGGAACATTCATTTCTGTTCTCAGGTTACGAACACTCTTTATAGCATCGCAGATAACTGCCATTTTCTTTTCTTCATCGGGGAAAGAAAGAGCATCTGTGTAAAGAGGCCACTGTGATGTCATAATTGTTTCCTCACCGGTAGGAAGTGCGCAGAAGATTTCCTCTGTGATGAAAGGCATAAAGGGATGGAGAAGCTTTAATATTCCGCTTAATACATAGCAGAGAGTTCTCTGTGCATCAAGCTTGCTTTCTGTATTCTCACCGTAAAGACGGGGCTTTACAAGCTCAATATACCAGTCACAGAATTCATCCCAGATAAAGTCGTAGAGGTTGCCGAGTGCCACGCCAAGCTCAAACTTGTCAAGGTTTTCGGTAACGGACTTAACAACGCTGTTATAACGGGAGATAATCCACTTATCCTCAGTCTGGGGTGCTTTGGGGAGGGTACATTCCTCAACCTCAAGATTCATAAGAACAAATCTTGCCGCATTCCAGATTTTGTTAGCGAAGTTTCTGCTTGATTCAACTCTTTCCCAATAGAAACGCATATCGTTACCGGGTGCGTTACCTGTTGCGAGAGTGAAACGAAGTGCATCTGCGCCGTATTTATCAATAACCTCAAGGGGGTCAATACCGTTTCCGAGGGATTTACTCATCTTTCTTCCCTGACTGTCACGGACAATACCGTGAATAAACACGTGACGGAACGGAGGCTTTTTCATATGCTCACATCCGCTGAAAATCATTCTTGCAACCCAGAAGAAAATAATGTCATAACCCGTAACAAGAGTGCTTGTGGGATAGTAATACTTAAGCTCGGGAGTTTCATCAGGCCAGCCGAGTGTTGAGAAAGGCCAGAGTGCAGAGGAGAACCATGTATCAAGCACATCTTCTTCCTGATGCATAGGCTTGCCGCACTTGGGACAGGTATCAAGGTCAGTCTTGCTTACAACCATTTCGCCGCAGGCATCACAGTAGAATGCAGGGATTCTGTGTCCCCACCAGAGCTGACGGGAAATACACCAGTCGTGTACGTTTTCCATCCAGTTTGTATATGTCTTGGTGAAACGCTCGGGAACAAACTCAACCTCACCGTCACGAACAACGCGGAGAGCTTCTTCAGCAAGGGGCTTCATCTTAACAAACCACTGGTCGCTTGTGAGAGGCTCAACAGTAGTGCTGCAGCGGTAGCAAGTACCAACATTGTGAGTATAGTCCTCAATCTTTATAAGAGCACCGCACTCTTCAAGGTCCTTAACAATCTCTTTTCTTGCCTCATAACGGTCCATACCCTCGTACTTACCGCCCTGTGCGTTGATGGAAGCATCGTCATTCATTACGTTGATAATGGGAAGATTGTGACGAAGACCAACCTCAAAGTCGTAGGGGTCGTGAGCAGGTGTAATCTTAACGGCACCTGTTCCGAAATCCTTTTCAACATATTCGTCTGCAACAATCGGAATTTCTCTTCCTACAAGGGGAAGAATACAGGTCTTGCCAACAAGGTCCTGGTATCTTTCGTCCTCAGGATGAACTGCAATGGCTGTATCGCCAAGGAGTGTTTCAGGACGGGTTGTAGCAATTTCAATATAGCGGTCGGAGTCACTCATCTTATAGCGGATGTGCCAGAAATGACCGGGCTGCTCTGTATATTCAACCTCCGCATCAGAAAGTGCAGTTGCACAGCTGGGACACCAGTTGATGATTTTGTTACCCTTGTAAATAAGTCCCTTTTCGTAAAGGTTTACGAAAACTTCACGTACAGCTTTGGAGCAACCTTCATCCATTGTGAAACGCTCTCTCTCCCAGTCGCAGGAGCAACCGAGCTTTTTGAGCTGATTGATGATACGGTCACCAAATTTATTTTTCCAGTCCCATACTCTTTCAAGGAACTTTTCGCGGCCTAAGTCGTAACGGGTAAGCCCTTCGTTCACACGGAGGTTTTCCTCCACCTTAATCTGAGTTGCGATACCTGCGTGGTCAGTACCCGGTACCCAGAGAGCAGAGTAGCCCTGCATTCTCTTATAACGGATTAAAACGTCCTGCAAGGTTTCGTCAAGAGCGTGTCCCATATGGAGCTGACCTGTTACGTTGGGAGGAGGAATTACAATTGTGTAAGGCTCCTTCTTACTGTCGGGTTCAGCATGGAAATATCCGCCGTCAATCCATTTTTTATAAAGCTTGTCCTCGATTTCTGACGGATTATAGGTTTTTTCTAAGTTCTTCAATATATATCCATCCTTTCATTATTTTCCAAAGATAAATAAAAGTGAAATTGATATAACAACAATAACAAGTGCAATGACCTTTAACCTGAGCTCGGGAATATTAAGCTTATTCCCGATTGGGCGTGCCGTATAGTTAAGGGTTGCACCCAATATGGCAAATACTAAAAATATAATTCCCCTGATACTCATAAAATCACCCACTTTACGCATTATATCATTATATAATAATACCACACAACCCAATAGTTGTCCACCATTTTTTGATTTTAATGGATAAAATGTATAGAATTTTCCTTTTATGTAAAGAATATAAACACAAAAGGAGGTTCAATATGCTGAAAAAACGAACTTTTACAGTTGTTGCGACTTTTCTTCTTCTGTTAACTGTGTGTGTAAATACTTTTGCAGTATCAAAGCCTGGCTCAAGAGGAGAAGAGGTCAAAAAAATTCAGACAAAGCTCAAAAACTGGGGCTATTACGCAGGGAGTGTAGACGGAGTTTACGGATGGCAAACGGAGAGTGCAGTCCGCAGCTTCCAGAAAAAGAACGGACTTACCGTTGACGGTATTGCAGGGACAAAAACCCTTAACGCAATGGGGATTTCATCATCCTCATCATCAGGACAGACTGCATCCCCAAACGAGGCAAATATTGAGCTTCTTGCAAGGGTAATAAACGGTGAGGCAAGGGGCGAGCCCTACGAGGGACAGGTTGCGGTAGGAGCCGTTGTCCTTAACCGTGTTGACCACCCCTCTTTCCCAAACAGTATTTCAGGAGTGGTTTATCAAAAAGGTGCATTTACCGCCGTTGACGACGGCCAGATAAATGCCGCTATGTATGCAAGCAGCCGCCGTGCCGCACGTGACGCTCTTAATGGATGGGACCCGACAGGAGGGGCAATTTATTATTATAATCCCAGGACTGCCACCAATCAGTGGATAAGAACACGCGAGGTTATTTGCACCATAGGGGAGCATGTATTCTGCAATTGACAACAAAACATTTGTTGTGATAAAATAACTGCGGTGAATTAATATGTATTATGTTTATTTAATGCGGTGCAGTGATAATTCCCTCTATTGCGGAATCACAACCGATTTATACCGCAGGTTTCGGGAACACACAAATAAAGAAAATCCTAAAGGGGCAAAATATACCCACGCGAAAGAGGTTATTTCCATTGCCGCGGCGTGGCAGACAGATGCAGGGAGAAGTGAGGCCTCAAAGCTTGAAGCTAGGCTTAAGAAACTCCCCAAAGAAAAAAAGGAAATCCTCTGTGAATTTCCCGAAAGACTTTATGAATTTTATAGTGGTGAACAAGTTTTTATAAGCATAACAATACAACCGATGTGAATTTGTCACATCGGTTGTATTGTTATTTGCATTTTTCTATAATATTTTTGTATCCGCCGTCACCGTAGTTAAGACATCGGTTAACTCTTGAAATGGTAGTTGTGGAAGCACCCGTTGCCTGAACAATTTCGTTAAAGGTTTTTCCCCCTAAAAGCATTTTTGCGACCTGAAGGCGTTGTGTCATTGTTTCAAGCTCTTTCATTGTGCAGATGTCTTCAAAAAACAGTCTGCACTCCTCCTCATTTCCAAGAGAAAGGATGGCGTTATATAATTCTTTGAAATCGTTGGATTTAGTCATATTCATCAATCCCTTTTAATTTTCACTGAGTTTACTGAGGAAGTGCTTCGTTTTGTCATTCTTGGGGTTGTCAAGCACCTCTTCGGGAGTGCCGTCTTCAAGCACAACTCCGTCTGCCATAAATATAATTCTGTCTGCAACATTGCGTGCAAACTCTATTTCGTGTGTTACAATTACCATAGTGGTCTGCTTCTTTGCCAAATCACGGATTACACGGAGAATTTCACCCGTAAGTTCGGGGTCAAGAGCACTTGTAGGCTCGTCAAAGAACAAAACCTTGGGATTAAGTGCCAATGCGCGGGCAATAGAAACTCTCTGCTGCTGACCGCCCGAAAGCTGACAGGGGTAGTTATTCATTCTGTCAGAAAGTCCCACACGCTCCAAAAGAGCCTTTGCATTGGAATCAATTTCTTCTAAAATCTGTTTTTTATTCTGCTTGTAATCGGGGCGTTCCTTTGCCAAAAGCTTGGGAGCAAGAGTAACGTTTTCAAAAGCCGTATACTGGGGAAACAGGTTAAATGACTGGAAAACCAAGCCGAAATTAAGCTGATTTTTGCGGATTTCATGAGGAGTGAGCTTTTTTGCATTTTCACCCTCGTAAATGCAGTTGCCCTCAACCAAAATCTGTCCCTTGTCTGCATCCTCAAGGAAATTTATACACCTAAGAAGCGTTGTCTTACCGCTCCCCGAAGAGCCGATAATAGCCACGACCTCTCCCTTTTCCATTGAGAAATTTATTTCCTTGAGAACTTGTATTTTGCCGAAATTTTTTGCTAAATTCTTTACTTCAAGAATCTTCATACCAATCATCCTTTATAATAGTCCAGTTTTCTTTCTATGTAGCCGAAAATAATTGTCAGTATTCCGCAGAACGCAAGATAGAAAACTCCGGAATAGAACAACGGCCAGAGGATATGCTCACTGTTCATAAAACGCTTTGCATTCCATGTGATTTCATATATCATAATGGAATTGGCAAGAGAGGTATCCTTTACAAGAGTAAGAAATTCATTACTCATAGGGGGAACAATTCTCTTTATAACCTGAAGCAAAACAATTTTAAAGAAAACCTGTGTCTTTGTAAGGCCGAGCACCTGACCTGCTTCATACTGTCCCTTGGGAATACTTTCAATTCCTCCACGGAAAATTTCGGAAAAATAGCAGGCGTAGTTAAGCACAAAGGCAATCATTACCGCTACAAAGGTATCCATTCCGTAAAGCCCTAAAAGACCAGGGCCGAAACCGAAAATAATAAGCTGAAGCATCAGCGGTGTACCGCGGATAATCCATATAAGAAGCTTTATGGGCCATTTAATGACCTTGATTTTGCTCATAGAACCAAAGGATATAATAAGTCCCAGAGGAAGTGCCATCAGTAGGGTAAGAGCAAATATTCTGAATGTGGTTAAAAGTCCTTGGAGCAGACTGAGGGTAACTGTAATAAACATAAATATAATCCTATCCGAAAGTTAATTATCCGTATCAAACGCCTGAAATTCCTCGGAACCTCAGGCGCTGTACTCGTGTTTTTTCGATTTGTTAAATTAAATCAAATCAGAATGCAAGGTTAAGTGCGTACTTTTCAGCAAGTGCAGGAAGAGTACCGTCTGCAACAAGCTCATCAATAGCTTTGTTTACATCAGCTGTAAGAGCAGAACCCTTTCTGAAGCCGATACCGTATTCCTCGCTTGTAAGCTCAAGAGAGTATGTAAGAGAATCATAATCTGTACCCTCAGCTGTCATAGCCTTTGCCATTGTGATATCGATAACACAAGCGTCTGCCTGACCGCCCATTACTGCAAGAACTGCATCTGTCTGCGCTGCAACGGGAGAATACTTTGCGTCAAGACCGCTTTCCTGAATAGCCTGCTCGCCTGCGCTGCCTGCTTCTGCTGCAAACTTGAGACCCTTAAGGCTTTCAACATCCTTATAGTTGTCGATAACGTCTTTCTTCATAACAACAACCTGAGCGTTCTTCACATAGGGAACAGAAACATCGCAGTTCTTCTTAACTTCGTCGGAGATTGTCATACCGTTCCAGATACAGTCAATCTTCTTGGAATCAAGAGTAACGAACTTTGTATCCCAGTTGATTTCAACAAATTCGGGTGTGTAGCCGAGCTTTTCGCAAACTGCTTCTGCAAATTCTGTGTCAAAGCCTGTAAGCTTGTCACCTTCAAGGTAGTTCATAGGCTCATAAATTGTGTAGCCGATAATCATAACGCCATCTTTAGCAACGGTGTCTGCTGCGGTTTCGCCTGCGTTTTCAACCTTTTCACCGCAAGCAGCAAACATTGTAACTGCGAGCATAAGTGTAAGTACAAGTGCAAGTATTTTTTTCATAATAAAAATCTCCTTTTATGTAGTGTGTTAATATATTACCACTTTACCACGGTAAAGTCAAGAGGAAATTTTACATTTTTCCTCTTTTATATAAACCGTTGAGATTTCTGTAAAATTCCTTATCAATGGAAGAAAGTGCATCCTCTGTAATTCTGAAGCACCAGTTACCCTCCGCAACACCGGGGTGATTCATACAGGTATCACCGCCGAAACCGCACAAATCCTGAATGGGAACAATGGCAAGTAGTGCCCCCGACTGCCACAAAGTACGGATTACACTGCGTATTGCTTCACTGTGAGGGCCTCCCTGCCCCCAGTCGCCGTGAAAATTGCAATAATTCATCGCATATCTCCGACTGTCCTCACTCGATTCCCACAGCCATCCAAGAAGTGTGTTATTGTCGTGTGTCCCCGTATAGCCTACTGTTTTTTCTGAGTAATTATGAGGCAGATGGGGAGTGTTATCGTCGGTTATAAAAGCAAACTGCATTACGCCCATTCCGGGGAAGCCCGTTTCTTTCAGAAGCTTTCTAACATCATCGTCAATATCTCCCAAATCCTCGGCAATAATATTTGCATCGGGATAAATTTCCTTGAGGGTGTTGAAAAATTCGATACCGGGGCCTTTTTCCCATCTGCCCTCTGTTGCCTTTTCGTCGGCAGGGATTGACCAATATGCGGAAAATGCACGGAAATGGTCAATTCTTACCGCATCGTACATTTTTAAGGAATAACCGAGTCTGTCTATCCATAGGGAGTAGTTTTCTTTTTTTAGATTTTCCCATTTGTAGAGGGGATTTCCCCACTTTTGACCGTCCACGCAGAAATAATCGGGAGGGACACCTGCACATCTTTCAATATGCATATCCTTGTCAAGGGCGAAAAGATGAGGGTTTGCCCACACATCCGCACTGTCGTGGGAAAGGTAAATAGGCATATCGCCTACAATACTGATTCCCTTGGAGTTGGCATATTTTTTCATTTCTTCCCATTGGGAGAAAAATTCATATTGTAAAAATTCGTAGAAAAGAATATCTTCCTTTAATTCTTCGGAGATTTTAGAAAGGGCATCTGTGGTACGGAATTTAAGTCCGTCTGCCCACTCGTACCAGGGGAGATTATTCTCTTTTTTTATGGCATAGAAAAGTGCATAATCCTCCGCCCACGGGTTTTCTTTCACAAAATCAAGAATTTTTTCAGTGTCTTTAAATTTTTCAAAAGCCTTTCTGAAAATATCCTCACGTGTTTTATAAAGAAATTCGTAATCGGTTACATAAATATTTTCACATTCGCATTCCTTTAAATCTTCTTTGGTAAGAAGATTTTTTTTGTGAAGAATTTCGGGGTCTATAAAATAGATGTTTCCTGCAAATGCACTTTTACCCGAATAGGGGGAATTGTACTCATCACAGGGCCCGCAGGGAAGCACCTGCCATACCCCGAAATTGCATTCCGAGAGGAAATCTATAAACTTTTTTGCGCTTTCACCCATAGTACCTATTCCGTACTTCCCGGGTAACGATGAAATGTGCATCAGCACACCGCCGGATCTTTTCATATCAGAATAACCCTCCTGCCAGAATTTGTATGACATACCATATCGGGGGAATAAACATTGACGGAAGCATATTGGCAAGCTTCAGCTTGGGCTTGTAAATAAAATTGAAGCCGATTCCCATAACGAGGATGCTTCCTACAAAGGACATCTGTGAAATCACCGTTTCGGTAAGATAGGGTGACACAATTGTTGCACACAGCGTCAGAAGCCCCTGATAGATTAT
This sequence comes from Clostridia bacterium, assembly GCA_045656865.1. Taxonomy (GTDB): domain Bacteria; phylum Bacillota; class Clostridia; order UMGS1883; family UMGS1883; genus UMGS1883. Next base: position 75,812 of record JAZOSB010000025.1, read on the forward strand.
AATGGCAAAAACAGAAAACAGAACTCCGATTCCCATTGTGGAGGCAAAAACAATTGCCATAATCATATCTAAAATACCCTTTGTAATAAGAATTGTAGGGTCGTGAAGAATGCCGTCGTTAAGTGCGCCTAAAATCGTCATAGAGCCTACACAGAAAACAAGAGAGGCGGTCACAAAACCAAGGGCAAAGGTGGTTTCTGATTTTTGGGAGGAAAATTTGTTTTCAAAAAAGTCCCCCATCTTATTAAGCTTCTTCTCTATGTTTATAAGCTCGCCTAAAAATGTTCCAACAGCCATGGAAATTACCATAAGCATTATGTAATTGCCCGAAAGCTTTCCCCCCTCGGTTACGGCTGATGACGAATTTATAATCCCCGTAATTCCTATTGTCATTGTGGCAAGGGCAAGTGCCTGTACCATACTTTCCTTGAACCTTTCGGGGATAGCTTTTTTAAGCAGCAGCCCTATAACAGAGCCGACTGCTACCAAAACGGCATTTACAATTGTTCCGATACCTGCCATAAAATCATTCCTTTGTAAAAAGATACTCTAATTTTATCAAAAGAAACAAAAATATACAAGGGATAAATATTATTTGATGTACTTTTTTATATGCAAGTCCCATATATTGAAACAGAAGGGATGAAGAAAATGAATATAAATGCATTTACACAGCATTTTCCTCCGCGTCTTACAGAAGCATTGCTCATATTGGGAACAAAGGATATGGAGGAAATCAGGATAAACGCGGAAAGAAATGCCGCAACGGTAAAAAGCAGTGTCCTTATGGATACGGGCGTATATATAAAAAAAGAAGAGCTTTCCCAGATTGTAAATTCTATGTGCCGCGGGTCTTTGTACGCAATGCAGCAAAACCTTTCAATGGGGTTTATTTCCCTACAGGGCGGACACAGGGTGGGGGTCTGCGGCAGATGTGTCACAGAAAACGGAGAAGTTACGCATATGACGGACATTTCCGCCGTATGTATCCGTGTGGCAAGAGAGGTTTTCGGTGCGGCGGACAGTATTATGGAATTTCTTGAATTTCACGGAAAGCTCTACAACTCCCTTATCATATCCCCTCCCGGGTGCGGAAAAACCACGGTTTTGAGGGACGCAATACGTCAGCTAGGAAACCGATACAGAGTATGTGTGGCAGATGAACGGAGTGAAATTGCCGCCTGCAAGGGAGGTATTCCCACACTTGATGTGGGGAAATTCACCTCTGTTATGGACGGAGTGCCAAAGGCAAAGGGAATAAATATGCTTCTTCGGAGTATGTCCCCCCAGCTTATTGCAACTGACGAAACGGGAAGCCGTGAGGAGGAAGAGGCAATCTGCCACCTTATAAATGCAGGGGCAAAAATCATAACCACGGCACACGGATACAGTGAAAAGGATATTTTAAACAGAAAGCATCTGGGAAGCCTTGTGGAAAAAGGAGTTTTTGAAAGAATTATAGTACTCAGCAACAGAAAGGGTGTTGCGACAGTGGAAAAAATCATAACTGACGGGAAGGTGATTCGCCATTATTAAGCTTGTAGGCTCGGCTATTATTATATTGGGTGCAGTATTGTTTGGTATGAAAAGATATAACGGCTTTTTTGAAAGGAAAAGACTGCTTGAAAGCATACTTGACGGAAGCGAAAAAATCAGGGAAACCATACGGTGTACCTGCTCCCCTCTGCACGAAAGCTTTCTGTGGGGCGGAGAGTTTTTCTCCCTTTCATCAGAAAAGATTAGAAACGGCAGCTTGCCCGAAGGTGCAGTAAATGAAACGGCAGACGGCTTTGGCTTTCTTACCAATGAGGACAGGAGAGTGATTGGGCGTTTTGCAAACGGACTTAATGCAGAGGATTGCAAGGGACAGCTTTCAAATCTGGATATTTTTATAAAGGATATAAAAGAGGCTGTGTCGGATGCTTCAAAGGAGCTTGACACAAAGGGCAGGCTATATGTGAAAGGAAGCATTCTTACTGCGGCGGCAGTAGTGCTTTTGCTTGTGTAGGTGTGATATATGGAAGTAGATTTAATTTTTCAGATAGCAGGAATAGGCATAATTGTTTCTGTTATGAATGTATTGCTCGCAAGAAGCGGACGTGATGAGCAGGCGCTTATGATTACCATTGCAGGGCTTGTAATTGTGCTGATGATGGTGGTTAGGGAAATTGCAGAGCTTTTCAGCACGGTAAAGACGGTGTTCGGGTTATGAATGTAGCAGGATTGACAGCGGCAGGGGTGTGTATATGCGTGCTGATACTTGCCGTTAAAAGCACAAGAAGTGACATAGGGCTTACTGTGTCGGTTGCGGCAACGGTTTTTTTGTCTGCGGCAGTAATTCCCTACGTAATAGAGGTGGTTTCAGCGGTCAAGGATTTTGCAACGCTCAGCAGTGCAGGGAAAAACTTCATTGTCCCGATACTTAAAATTACAGGGATTGCCTACATAAGCCAGATTGGGACAGACCTGTGCCGTGATGCAGGGGAAACTGCTCTTGCTTCAAGAATAGAAACGGCAGGAAAGCTTGGAATTACAGTTATTATGATTCCTCTTGCAAAGGATGCCTTTTCTAAAATTATGGAGATTCTTTTATGACGGCAGAAAATATAAACCCAATCATATCCCAAAGCTCTGCCCAAAATATTGAAAAGGTGCTGGGTGATTTTAATTTTAACAGCATTGTTGACGATATTGTAGGCGGAAAATTCTCTCCCGATTCGCAAAATATAATAACAAGGCTTATTTCACTTTTCCTGGGAGAGCTTAAAACCGCATTTGCCCTTATCGGCAGTATTGCGGTAATCATAATTGTAAGTGCGTTTATCAGTAACATTAATAAGTCCTTCAGCAAAAATACGGTCAGCGAAGCAACTGGTATGGCAATCTTTATCTACATATCGGCAATTGCGGCAGCGGCATTCAGCTCTGCATCTGAATATGTGCTTCAGACACTAAGTGACATCATTCTTTTTGTTCACAGCATCATTCCTGCCATGGCAACACTCTGTATGTCGGGCGGAGAATATGTTACCGCAACAATGGCACACCCAGTTATATTTTTTATATGTAGCTGTGCAGGTACGCTGATAAGAAATTTCATTACACCCCTTGTTCTTTTGAGGGCGGTGTGCATTCTTTTGTGTGCCGTTACGGGGAATGATTCCTTGAATGAGTTTTCCGAGCTTTTTGCAAAGCTTCATAAGACGGTGCTTGCCTTTGCAATGTCAATTTTTGCAGGGATTTTAGGGATAAGCTCCTTTGCAGCGGCAAGCTTCGACTCCCTTGCGGCAAGGGGTGTGAAATTTGCAATCAGCTCATCCGTACCGGTTGTGGGTGGCTCTCTTGCTGAAGCTATGAGCTCCGTGGCAGGAAGTGCAATGCTCCTTAAAAATGCAGTAGGTCTGGGGGGTGTGATTGTACTTTTTGCAATGTTTGCCCTGCCCCTGTTAAAAATATGGGCACTCTCCCTTGCATTTCGACTGACAGGGGCATTTACAGCACCTGTCAGCGAAAAAAGGGTAACGGAAATTCTCAGGAAATTAGGGGACTGTATAGATATGCTCTTTTCCTCAATTGCATCAATGGGGACAATTATGATTATAGGAATTGCCGCAATATTGTAGGAGATGATATTATGCGTGAATATATGACCGCGCTTGGGAGTGTGCTTATAATCACGGCATTTGCAAAAATGCTTGTGCCCGAGGGGAGCATTAAAAAATATGTTTCTCTTGCAACGGGATTTATGATTATAAGCACCGCACTTTCCATTTTGCCGGGGAAATTGGGGGATATATCCTTTTCAGAGGATTCATTCAGCTTTAATGATGATGAAATAACGAAAATAGAGGCAGAGTATAAGGCGGAGGTTATAAAAGAACACAGAAAAAACATTAATACAAAAATAGAAGCACAGATGAAGCACGGCTCCAAGGCATTTGCGGAGGTTTCCCCCAATGGGCAGATTTTAAGCGTTTCTCTTGTTTTGAAAGGTGACGAAAGCAAGGCCCTGCAGTACGTTGTGGAGGAGCTTGGGGTAGAAAGGGAAAGGATTAAAATAAAATATGATAAAGATTGACAAACTTTTCAGGGATAAAAATACAAGCACCATAATATATATATTAGTAGCCGTGGGAATACTGCTTATGACTTTCGGCACGGCAGGGAAAAATTCTGTGCCGGAAAGCGTCGAACCGGTAACAGAGTTGTCGCGTGCGAGGGAAGCGGAGCTTATTTTGTCGGAAATCAAAGGCGTCGGCAATGTAAGGGTTATGATTTCGGAGGAACAAAAATCAGACGGCTCTCTGTTTTCCGATAAAGAAACGGACAGCAAGGGGTCAAATGCCTCTGTTCTGATTGTTGCCGACGGCGGGGCAGACGGGCGTATCCGTGAGAAAATCATCAGGGCGGCTTCCGTCGCTCTGGGTGTTGATTCCCATAAAATACAGGTGTTTGAAAGGAAGGAATAATATGATGATGGTTGTAAAGAAAAAACAGCTTGTAGTTGCCGCACTTGCTGTAATAATAGGAACTGCGGGGTATCTCAATGCAGGAAAGAATGAAGATACTCCCACCGATACAAAATATATGGGAGAGGCACAGCTTGTAAATTCCTCCGAAACAACGGAGGTTGACGGAAGTGACTTCTTTTCTCAGGCAAGAATAGACCGTGAGGCAGGAAGAAGCCGCAGTATAGAAACCTTTAATGCGGTGCTTCAGAATGAAAATGCAGGTACAGAGGCAAAAGCAAGTGCAGAACAAGGCGTTCTTGAGCTGGCACAGAATACGGAAACGGAAACGGCAATTGAAAATCTTCTCCGTGCAAAGGGCTTTGAGGATGCCGTTTGTTACATAAATAACGGTATGGCAAACGTGGTTGTAAAAACAGATATGCTTGACAGTACAGGAGCGGCACAAATTTCGGAAATTGTTACCCAGCAAAGCGGTATTGCACAGGAAAAAATAAAGATAATGGAAATGAACTGATAAAATATCTTGATTATTTTTCACTTTGGTGATAAAATACCTATATAAACGCACGAAAGGAAGTGTTTAGTGTGGCTGAGAATTTCATCGCTACAGAAAACGGTAATATAAAAATTTCCCCCGAAGTTATAATTCGTATCAGTGCTATTTCCGCCCGCGAGGTAGAGGGTGTAGCAGGCTTGGGTACATCGGGAGGCTTTGCAGAGTTCCTCGGAAAGGTTAATCAGGAAAAGGGTATCAAGGTTGAGCTGCTGGAGGATTCAGCAACAATCGACGTGCATGTAAGTGTTGAGTTCGGTGTAAAAATCAACGAGGTTGCATATAACTTGCAGAAAGCGGTAAAGAATGCCGTTGAAGCATATGCAGGTATTGATAATGTGACAGTTAATGTTTTTGTTGACGGAATTGAGCCGGATAAAACTGCAGAGAAAAAGGCAGAAAAATAAAGAGGTAACAATATGATAACAGAATATACAAACCGTGGTGTGTGTTCCCGTAAAACGGTTGTTGACCTTGCCCCTGACGGAACTATCAACGATATTTCCATTGTAGGCGGTTGCAACGGAAACACAAACGGTCTTGCAAAGCTTCTGAAGGGGATGAATGCCCATGACGCAATCCTCCGATTAAAGGGGATAGACTGCAATGGAAGGGGCACAAGCTGTCCCGACCAGGTTGCAAAGGCTCTGGCAGAAGCTCTTGAAAAGATATAAAAAAATTCCTCAAAGGATTTCCTTTGAGGAATTTTTTTACATTACGATAACATCATTCATTTTTACATCAAATTTTCCGTGGGGGACATCTTCAAGGAAAAATTCTCTCTGGCAAACACCTAGCTTGAAGGGTGTAATTCCCTCCAAAAATCTGTCGTAATAGCCTTTTCCGTAGCCAAGGCGGTAGCCATTTTTGTCAAAGGCTACTCCGGGAACTATCACAAAGTCAATTTTTTCTTTAGGAAATTCTTCAGGAAATTTTGGCTCGGGAATTTTAAACTTACCCTCTTTTAAATCCTCCAAAGAATTTATGGGGCAGGCAATCATATCCCCATCGTCATTGATGCAGTAGGGAACCAAAACCTTTTTATCCTTTAAAAGCTCCTGTATTAGCCTATATGTATCAACTTCACAGTGGGCAGAAACATAGCAGAAAACTGTCTTTGCCCTTAAAAATTCAGGGTATTTTTCAAGCATTTTTATGCTTAATGCTTTGGGGATAATACTTTTACGCAGGGAAAGAAGCTCTTTACGGAGAGCTTTCTTTTGGTTATCCATTATAGTTTTCCTCTGCATTCTTGCGGATTGCCGCAATCGTTTCAACATAGGGGGGCTTTGCAAATACGGCACTTCCTGCAACGAAAACATTTACTCCTGCCTTTGCCGCAAGTGCTGCAGTTTCGGCATTTATGCCGCCGTCCATCTGAATATCTATATTCTTTCCGTCCTTGTGAGCACGGATATTTTTTACCTTATCAAGTACCTCGGGCATAAACTTCTGTCCGCCGAAGCCCGGAACAACGCTCATTACAAGCACCATATCAAGCTTGTGAAGCACGGGGAAAATAGTTTCCTCACTTGTAGCAGGCTTAATTGCGACTGCAGCCTTCACGCCAAAAGAATGTATGTAATCAATAAGCTCGTCCATATCCTCTACACATTCCTGATGGAAAGTGATAAGCTCTGCCCCTGCCTTTACAAAAGGCTCTACAAACATACGGGGATTTTCCACCATCAGATGGCAGTCGAAGAAAAGTCCCGAAGCCTCTCTAATAGATTTTACAATATCGGGACCCATTGAGAGATTGGGTACAAAATGCCCGTCCATAATGTCAATGTGCGCCCACTCGGCACCTGCCTTTTCTATTGCGAGAACATCTTCCCTGAGTGAACCGAAATCCGATGCGAGTATTGAAGGTGCTATTTTAATCATAAATTTCAATCCTTTCTTTCCCAATCCTTGATTTCCTTTAATTTGTTATATAGTGAAATATAATTTTCATAACGGCTTTTTGCAATAATGCCTTCCCGGGCGGCATCCTTTACCGAGCAGCCCTTTTCACCGATATGGTTGCAGGTGCGGAACTTACACATCCCTTGCCTTTCGGCAATTTCGGGAAAATACTGCCATAAATCTCCTGCACGGATTTCGTCTGCCTCAAGCCTTGAAAATCCGGGCGTGTCAAAGACAAAACCGCCCTCTGTTTCCATTAGCTCTACATGACGGGTTGTGTGCTTTCCTCTCTGAATCTTGCTGACATCTCCTGTTTTTAAGGAAATGCCTGTGATTCTTTTAAGAAGACTGGATTTTCCAACCCCCGAAAGCCCTGCAAAGGCAACTGTTTTCCCCTTTATTGCTTCTCGGATTATGTCTGTACCCTCTCCTGTTTTTGCACTTGCTGAAATGCAGGGGTAGGAAGCCCTTTCGTAGACTGATATAAAGTCCTTTATCTCGTCGTTTTCTGCCAAATCGGTTTTATTAAGACATATTATAGCCTCGATCCCCTTGCTTTGGGCAATGACAAGAAGCTTATCAATAAGCATAAAATCGGGAAGCGGAGATTTTGCCGCAGAAACAAGGACTAAAACATCCACGTTGCTGACACCGGGACGAATGAGAAAATTTTTCCTGGGATGAATCTTGACAATATGTCCCGTACCGTCATCATTAAACTCAATTGTAACTTTGTCACCTACAATGGGAGAAAGCTCATTTTTGCGGAATTTTCCGCGGGCGTGACATTCTACCGTATAATTTTCTGTTCTGACGTAGTAGAATCCCCCTATTCCCTTTACGATTGTGCCGTCGGCACAGCTTTTATTTTTTATCACTATTTTACCTCTTTCGTGGCTATATAGGTATCGTTATAATAAATGTCTGCACCGTGGGAAATATCAACACCTGTCGAAACATCAAAGGTTACGGTTGCATTCCCCGAGGTCGTGTTAACGTCTGCCTCATACACCTTTTTCCCGTCAAGCATAATTTTTACCTTGGTAGGTGATGTTTTGCTGAGGGCTGTGAGTGTAACGCTGACCTTTTTAGGCTTTTCGGTTGTGGTTGAGGTTGTCTTATCCGAATTTTGACTCTCATCCGCTTTGGCTTTTCCCGTAGACACGTATATCTCAATAACCGTGCCTGTGGGAACTACGGAATTAGGCTTTTTACTCTGACGGATAACTTCACCTTTTATAACTGTCGAGCTGTCTTCTTCAATAACCTTTACTTCAAGATTATTTCGTTCGATTTCAACTATTGCCTCCTGCTGTGTGGAGCCTAAAACATTAGGAACATATGTGTTTTCAGCACCCTTTGAAACATAGAGGGTTATCTCGTCACCCTCACCCATCTGTGTATCCTTGGAGGGAAGATGCTTGATTATTCTGCCCTCTTCATAGGTGTTGCTGTCCTCCTGTTCAATAACCACAGTAAGACCTTTTTCCTCAAGCATTTCCTGAATTTCCGCACAATCCTTGCCCGTATAGTCCGAAAGCTTTATGAGTACAGGACCGCGGCTTACCGTAAGCTTGATTTCTCGTTTTGTTTTTATTTTGAAGCCTCCGTCGGGATTTTGGTCTATGATTTTGCCTTTTTCTTCATCGGAGAAGACTTCTTCTGCAATTGAAACGGTGAAGGTTACATCCTTGTTGGAATTTCTTTCTGCTTCAATTGCGGCTTCTTCAAAGGTCATTCCTGTAAAATCGGGAATAGCATATTCTTTTCCCGTTTCACCGAAAAAGACGTATATGGCAAGAATTATTGAGAGTATAAACACTGAAAACAGTGATATTGCCGCAATAAGAAGATTTTTGTGAGTATTCTTTTTCTTATTTCGTGCAGTGCGGTGGTTTCTGCCTGAATTACGGGAGGGTTTCTTTTCTGTATGCGGAGAGGATTCTCCGTCATAGGCATTAAGAGAAGAAACACTTACCGACGGATCCTGATAAACAGTCACAAGGTCCTCAAGAATTTCCGTCGCGGAGGCATAACGAAGCCGCTGCCCCTTACACATTGCACGCATAATAATAGCCTCAATCCCCGGAGTAATGTCGGGGTTTACTTCAGTGGGGAGTGTGGGCTCCTCGTTAATATGCTGCATTACAACAGAGATGCTCTCTTCCGCATCAAAGGGAAGCTTTCCTGTAAAAAGCTCATACATCACTACGCCGAAAGAATAAATATCACTTCTGTGGTCAGTGTAACCGCCCCTTGCCTGCTCGGGAGAGAGGTAGTGGGCACTTCCCACCGCATACTGTCCCGAATTGACAGTTGTTGTGTTATTTGCCGCCCTTGCAATACCAAAATCGGCAACCTTGATTTTTCCGCTGTCTGTAAGAACAATATTCTGGGGCTTAATATCCCTGTGTACTACATGCTTTGAATGAGCGTGCTCAAGAGCACGGCAAATCTGCATGGCAAAGTTCATTGCTTCCCTTCTGGGAAGAAGTCCACCCTTGGATTTTATGTAATTTTTAAGCGTTACACCCTCCAAAAGCTCCATAACAATATAATGAAGACCGTCCTCTTCTCCTACATCATATATCTGCACAATGTTCTGATGTGAAAGACTTGCCGCCGCCTGAGATTCAACCTTGAACCGACGGATAAATTCTTCATTTTCTTTAAATTCCTCTCTGAGGATTTTTATTGCGACATTTCTGCCAAGCATTTTGTCAGTCGCTTTATATACTACTGCCATACCGCCCATACCGATGCGTTCAAGCAGCTCATATCTGCTACCTAAAATTTTAGCTTCCATCATATTTCCTCCATAATTCAAAACCAATCATATTACTGCGATAACAACTGTAATGTTATCTGTACCACCGGTTTCGTTTGCACGGCGAATAAGCTCTTTTGCCTTTTCTTCCGGTGTGTTGTCCGATGAAATGATTTTACTGATGTCCTCTTCCGTCAGCATATTGGTAAGACCGTCGCTGCACATAAGGAGGATGTCGCCGGGGGATAATTTTTCATAAGATACATCAGCATCTGTTTCGGGGGATGTTCCGAGTGCACGTAAAATAATGTTTTTTTGCGGATGGTTGAGAGCCTCTTCCTCTGTGATTGTGCCTGTTTCAATCATATATTCTACAAGAGAATGGTCTTTTGTAAGCCTTGTAAAGCTGCCTTTTTTACTGCTTAGCTTATATATCCTGCTGTCGCCTATGTGGGCTATATATGCAGTGCTTTTTGCAATAAGGCATATATCACAGGTTGTACCCATTCCCACAAGCTCCGGAGCTTCCTTTGAGAGGGCAATGATTTCACGGTTGGCATTTTCCAAAACCTCGGAAAGAAGGAGCATTATCTGTCCGGGAAGCATTTTGGGAGTCAGGGCATTTGAAAGCCCCGATACTACTGTTTCGATTGCTTTCCTGCTGGCGGTTTCACCTCCGCGGTGTCCGCCCATACCGTCAGCTACGATAAGAAGTGTATAACTGCCGATTTCTCCGGAATAACAATTGTCCTCGTTGTTTTCACGGAGCATTCCGCGGTCGGTTAATGAATAAAACTGCATTTTACCACCACCTTTTATAGTTCGTTGTTTCTCAGCTGCCCGCAGGAGGCGTTTATATCTGCACCAAGCTCTCTGCGGATTGTTGCATTTATACCCATGCTTTCAAGCGCTTTCTGAAAGTCACGGGTTTCTTTTTCGTTGGTACGAATGTTATTGCGTTCTGTTACGGGGTTTACGGGAATTAAATTCACGTGGCAGTTCCTGCCCCGAAGAAGCTCTGCCAGCCTTTTTGCCTCACCAAAAGAGGCATTCTGTCCCTTAACAAGGGAATATTCAAAGGTAATACGTCTGTGCGTTTTTTCGAAGTAGTAGTCGCACGCGCTCATAAGCTTTTCAAGAGAATAAGCCTTTGCCACGGGCATCAGCTCTTTTCTCACCTCGTCTGTGGGTGCGTGGAGGGAAATTGCCAGATTTATGGGAATCTCTTCATCTGCAAAATCACGGATTCTGTCCGCAAGTCCGCAGGTAGAAAGGGTAATGTGCCTGTATCCCATATTCATACCCGACTCATCATTGATGTTTTTAAGGAATTTAATTATATTGTCATAGTTATCAAATGGCTCACCAATGCCCATAATAACCACATTGCTGATTTTTTCGCCCAAATCCTTCTGTGCGCGGAGAATCTGTCCCTCGATTTCAAAGGGGGAAAGATTTCTCTCCAATCCGTGGAGAGTGGAAGCACAGAAGGTGCATCCCATACGGCAGCCTACCTGACTTGAAATACAGATGCTCTTGCCGTGGTGATAGTCCATCACGACACTCTCGATAATATTGCCGTCAGAGAGCCTGAATAGGTATTTCACCGTGCCGTCAAGCTTACTTACAAGCTTTTTATAGACTGTTGGGAGAAAGATTTCAAAATCCTCGGAAAGCTTCTGCCTGAGAGGAATGGGGATGTTTGTCATTTCGTCAGGACTTTCAATCCCTCCGTGTACCCAGCTGAAAATCTGCCCTGTACGAAAGGCTTTCTGCCCGATAGAGATAATATATTCTTTTAATTCGGATTTAGTAAGGTCCCCTAAATTCATAAGGTTACTTCCTTTCAAGTACTGCATAGAAAAATCCGTCGGTGTTATCTTTATTTGGAAGAAGCTGTTTTTCCTCCAAAAGGGAAAATTCGGGGTGCAGGGAAAGAAATTCTTTCACTCTGTCCTCGTTTTCAATGCGGTTTACCGTGCAGGTGGAATACATCAGCATTCCGCCTTTTTTTACGTAGAGCGCCGCATTTTCAAATATTTTCTGCTGAATTTCGGCAAGCTCACGTGTGTCAATTTCCGTTTTAGTCCACTTTATATCGGGCTTTCTGCGAAGAACTCCAAGCCCCGAGCAGGGAACATCCGCCAAAACTCTGTCAAACTTATCTTCAAAATCTTTGCAAATTACGGTTGCATCGTTAAGTATCACCTTTGTATTGGTGACTCCAAGCCTTTTGAGATTGTTTTCAATAAGCTGAAGCTTATGCTCGTGAATGTCACAGGAGACAATCTCCCCCGTGTTATTCATAAGCTGTGCCATATATGCCGTTTTTCCGCCCGGTGCACTGCAAAGGTCAAGAATCTTCATATCCTCTTTTATACGAAAAGAGGATATTGCCTTTTGTGAAGCACCGTCCTGAACTGTGATGATACCGTCTGCAAAGAGGGGGTGATTTTCAACACTTCCTCCACCGACGTAATTGTAACCGTGGGGAAGAAAATCAATTTTCTGAAATTCCTCGGGAAGTGAGTCTTTTTTAAGAGTGTTGAGCCTTACCGTTACGGGTGGTTCTGTATTCATTGCGGCAAAGAAATCCTCGCCATAGCCCTCTTTTTTCCACATTTCAACAAGCCACAAGGGGAAAGAATACCTGATACTTATGTATTCTCCGCTTTCCTTGTCCTTGGGGAGAAAATCTCCCGAGGAAGCCGAAGCACGGAGAACTGCATTTACATAGCCTGCCGATGCTCTGTGTCCGTACCGCCTTGCAAGACGCACACATTCATTAACCGTTGCAGAAACGGGAATTCTGTCTAAAAATCTATTACAAAATACACCGATTCTAAGGATATTATGAATCCATACGGAAAGTTTTTTAAGCTTTACCGAGGAAAGATTTTTTATAATATTATCAAGATAAAGGGAATTTTTCATTACACCGAAAGCAATGGTTGTGGCAAGGGCGTTGTCCCTTGCATCCATCCCTGCTTCTGAAAGAATAGAACGAAGTGCAATGTTAAGATATGCACCGTCCTTTTCACAGGAAACAAGTGCTTTAAGTGCCGCTTCCCTTGGTTTTGAAAGATTACTCATCAATCATTCCGCCTTCTGCCGCCTATGAGCATTATAAATCTTAACAGGTTTGCAATGGAAACTGCCGCGGCAGCAACATATGTCATTGCTGCCGCGCTGAGAACCTTCTTCACGGCAGGAACTTCATCCTCGTACAGATACATTCCGTTTTTAAGAGTGGCAATTGCTCTGTTTGATGCATTAAATTCCACGGGGAGAGTAACAAGCTGGAACAAAACTGCCGCGGAGAAAAACCATATGCCTAAATTAAGGAGAACATCACTCATTGCTCCCGAAAGCAAAAGTCCTATAATAATAAGGTATGGCCCTGCCATTGAGCCTATATTTGCAATGGGGACAATGGTGTTACGAAGCTTAATCGGAGCATAACCCACTGCGTGCTGAACAGCGTGACCTGCCTCGTGGGCGGCAACACCTACTGCCGCAACGGAAGTAGAACTGTGAACAGAGTCGGAAAGTCTGATTACCTTTGCCCTTGGGTCATAATGGTCGGTAAGATTTCCCGAAACTCTTTCTACACGGACATCGTGAAGTCCGTTTTCGTCAAGAATTTTTCTTGCCGCCTGCTCTCCTGTAATTGAACGGGAAGTAGGCTTCTGTGAAAACTTTTTAAATGTAGAGGATACTCTTGCCGATGCAACCATAGACAAAATTGCAGTAATAAGGACAAGAATATATCCTGTATCAAAACCGTAGTAATAGGGATAGAACATTTTACATACCTCCTAAAAGGGTGCCCTTTTCAATCTTGTGTCCGCGGAGATAATCTTCGGCAGACATTTTCTTTTTGCCCTCAACCTTAAGCTCTTTTATAAGAACGGAGCCTTTCCCCGTTGCAACGAGGATTCCGTCTGCATCTGCACGGAGAACTTCTCCCGCAGTTCCCTCCTCATCACATTCATAAACAAAATCAATTACAAATCTTTTTCCGTTTATGAAGCTGAAAGCCTTGGGCCAGGGGTTAAGTCCCCTTACTTTATTATAAATCTCATCGTTTGTTTTATTCCAATCAATTTCACCCTCTGCCTTGGAAAGCTGAGAAGCATAGGTAGAAAGTGAATCATCCTGCTTTTCAGGGGTGAGAGTACCCTCACTGAGCTTATCAAGGGTTTCTAAAAGCACCTCTCCGCCTAAAAGAGCAAGTGCATCGTGATATTCGCCTGCGGTTGTTTCCTTTTCGATGGGAAGCTCTCTTTTTATGAGCATATCTCCCGTGTCAAGCCCTTTTTCCATATACATACTTGTAACGCCGCTCACCTTTTCGCCGTCAATTACGGCACGCTGAATGGGTGCCGCGCCGCGGTATTTGGGAAGCAGTGAGCCGTGGATATTGATGCATCCGTATTTGGGGAAGTTGAGGATATATTCGGGAAGAATTTTTCCGTATGCCACAACTATGATAACGTCGGGCTTATATTCCTGCAGAAGCGGAAGAATAGCCTCATCCCTGAGTGTTTCGGGCTGATATACGGGAATATTCTTTTCGAGGGCATATACCTTGACCTCGGGCATTGCCATCTCATAACCTCTGCCCTTGGGTTTGTCGGGCTGTGTGATTACACAGACAACATCTCGGTTATCCTCTACAAGTGCTTTTAACGAAATCTCCGCAAATTCGGGAGTTCCCATAAATAATATTCGCATAAAATTACTCCTCGTTCTGATTCAGGTCAAATACTTTTTCTGCCTTTTCAACATACAGAACACCGTCAAGGTGATCGCATTCGTGGCAAATACAGCGGGCATAAAGGTCCTCACCAGTAAATTCAAATTCGTTGCCGTCACGGTCAAAAGCACGGACAGTAGCTTTCTGGGGACGTGTAACTTCCCCTGCTTTTCCGGGGACACTGAGGCATCCCTCGGTGTCAGTAACACTACCCTCTGTATGGGTAATAACAGGGTTTACAAGCTCTAATATACCGTTTTCCTCGCCAAGGTCAATAACAACAACTCTTCTTAAAATTCCTACCTGCGGTGCGGCAAGGCCGACACCGTTTGCAAGAAGCATGGTATCCTGCATATCGTCTAAAAGGGCGTGGAGCTTACTGTCAAATTTTTCTACCTCACGGCATTTCTTTTTAAGACAGGAATCTCCTATTTCCCTGATTTTTCTTATAGCCATAATTTTTCCTCCGAACATTATATCATACTGTATGGGTTTATATCAGCAACCACCGTTAAATCTCCGTTGCGTTTTGACGGGTTTTGGTGCAATACCTCGCGGAGAGCGGATATAAAGCCCTCGTCAGCCTTGCACTTGAGCCACAGCCTTACTCTGTAACGGCCCTGAATACGGCTGAGTGGTGCGGGTGCAGGACCGTAAAATGAGCAGTTTTCATAGGAACGGAGAGCAACTCTCAATTTCATTGCAATCTCCGAAGCCCTTTTTTCTGCTTCATTTTTATCGGAAGAAGAAACTGTAATGTTTACAATGTCACAGAAAGGGGGATAGAAAAACTCCCGTCTGTAACCTATTTCTTCTTCGTAAAATGCCCTATAATCCTGCTTAGCTGCAAGAAGCAGGGTGGGATTTTCAGGGGAATATGTCTGAATGACACATCGTCCCTCCTTTTTGCCTCTGCCGGCTCTTCCGCAAACCTGAGTTATAAGGTTAAATGTACGCTCCTGAGCACGGAAATCGTCAATATTCAGCGACGCATCTGCCGCCAAAACGCCGACCAAGGTCACATCCTCAAAATCAAGTCCCTTTGTAACCATCTGTGTACCCAGAAGAATATCAATATTTTCGTCTGTAAATTTGTCAAGAAGCTTTTCGTGTCCTCTTTTTCCACTTGTGGTGTCAGCATCCATACGGAGAATTTTTGCACTTGGGAAAATGGATTCAATCTGCTCCTCGGCTTTCTGTGTTCCCTTGCCAAAATCCTTTACCCTCGTACTCTGACAGTTGGGGCAAAGAGAACGTACCCTTTCCGTGTGACCGCAATAATGGCAACTAAGCACATCCCCCGACTTATGATATGTTAGTGACACATTACAGTTGGGGCAGGTGAATACGAAACCGCAGTCACGGCAGGAAACGAATGTGGAGTAACCACGCCTATTAAGAAACAGGATGGTTTTTTCTTTTTTATTTATATTTTCCGTCATCTCAGTGGCAAGAAGCCTGCTGAGTACGGTTTTATTCCCCTCCCTGAGTTCTTTTCTCATATCGGAAATGAAAACCTCGGGAAGTGGCTTTTTATTGAATCGGTCGAGAAGCTCTATAAGAGTATACTCGCCGCATTTTGCTTTGTAATAGCTTTCAATAGATGGGGTAGCACTGCCCAATATAAGCGGACAGCCGTGCTTTTTCGCAAGAAAATGTGCAATGTCCCTTGCGTGGTATCGGGGAGAGGATTCGGACTTATAGGACTGCTCATGCTCCTCGTCAATAATGATAGCACCTACCTTGTCGCAGGGCGCAAAAATCGCACTTCTCGCCCCTATGATGATATTTGCATCCTTTCTCCTGATTCTGCGCCATTCGTCAAGACGCTCACCCAGAGAAAGTGCGCTGTGAAGCACCGCCACATTGTCACCGAATCGGTTGAAAAACCGTCCCGTCATCTGCGGCGTCAGGGCAATTTCAGGCACAAGGATAATAACCTGCTTCCCTTTTTCAAGCACATCCATAGCAATTTTCATATATACCTCGGTCTTGCCACTGCCGGTAACACCGTGTATTAAAAATGTGCCGTTTTTGTTATCTGTAACGGTTTTTACCGCTTTTTTCTGTGCCTCCGAAAGAACGAGCGGTAAAGAATTCTTCTGCACCTTGCCCTCAAGAGGGTTGCGGAGCACCTCAACCTCTTTATAGGAAATAAGTCCTTTCACGTGGAGGGATTCCACGGCATTTCGTGTTGTGCTTGCTGATGCCAAAAGGTCGGGGACACTCATTTCCCCGAATTTCATAATTGCATCAAGAACTGCTGCCTGCTTGGGAGCGGACTTGCGGAGCTTTTCAATGGTGTAGGAAATATCCTCATCGCCGCTGTAATAAGCTACACGCACAGTTTTTTGTCCTGCACGTCTTTTGTCACAAAAGCTTTTTTCACACACTTCTTTTTTTATAAGTGCGTTGACCGTCGCTCTTGCACCTCGTCCGAGTACGCTTTTAATCTGGGACATTTCGGCACTGCCCTCACTCTGCTCCAAAAGCATTATAAGACGCTGCTGACCTGCCCCTGTCACGGATTCTTTAAGGTCATAATATTTATGAGTGAGTGAAATCCACTCTTCAAATTTTGCATCTGTTCCCGGAGGAATGCACAGCTGTGCCGCCTCCGAAAATGTGCAGAAGTACCTCTCGCGCATATAAAAGCATAAATCGATACCGTTTTTTGTGAGAACGGGCAACTCGTCCGTTACACAGCGTACGGGTTTAAGGGAGTCGAAGTCACTCTTTTCCTTAACTGCCGTAACAAAGGCTTCTTTGGGCATATTTCCTCCGCCGAAAGAAACCTTTACCCTAACCCCCGGTACAATTTTATCTTCCATTTCGGGGGGGACAAGATAGTCAAAGGGTTTATCAATATTCAGGTTTGTAGTATTAACATAAACCTGAGCAACCATAATTATTCCTCAATAGCTTCCTTTGTAGCTTCATATTCAGCAACAGCATCGGAAAATCTCTGCGCCGCACTGCCCTTTACACACTTGATTTTTCCGTTTGCAATTTCATTGATTGCGCGGGAAACAGTCTTATCATTGGTTGAATCTGACTGGAGCTGACGAGCGCGCTTTGCAGTCATAATAACAAGAGAATAACGGGAATCAAGTCCCTCCATAAGTTTAGAAATTTCGGGATACAACATAATTAATTACCTTCCTTTATTTAATAAATTCTTCTTTAACAAAATTATAGTTACGTGCCATCACGCACTTTTCCGCCTCAACAATACTGTGAAGGCGGCACACCGCCTCAGAAACTGTATCGTTTACGAGAACATAGTTGTATTTGTCTATGTACTTAAATTCAGCTTTTGCCCTTTCAAGACGCTGTTTAATAACCTCATCTGTTTCCGTTCCTCTTCCGCGGAGCCGTTCTTCAAGGATTTCCACAGACGGGGGGATTACGAAAACAAATACCGCCTCGGGATAGTGAGAACGCACCTGAAGAGCACCCTGAACCTCGATTTCCAGTATTACATTCTTTCCCTCATTAAGCTGCTGCATAACGGCATCCTTGGGCGTGCCATAGTAATTGTCACAAAATACTGCGTGCTCTAAAAACCCGCCCTCGTCAATCTTTTTCCGAAACTCGTCGTGGGAGAGAAAAAAGTAGCTGACACCGTCTACCTCTCCGTTACGGGGAGAACGTGTGGTTGCCGACACGGACAGTGCGCAATCGTCATATTTACTCAGATATTCCTTGCAGATAGTTCCTTTTCCTACGCCCGAGGGACCTGAAACTACAAGGAGCAAACCTTTTTTAGTCATTCAAATCATCTTCTTCCGTTATTTCTGTATAGCTACCGTGACGAACAGCAATCGCTTCAGGAGTCAATGCTGAAAGCACAACGTGTTCACTGTCCATAACGATAACGCTTTTTGTTTTTCTGCCGTAGGTTGCATCTATAAGCATTCCCCTTTCACGAGCCTCCTGTGCAATTCTTTTTACAGGGGCGCTTTCGGGAAGAGCTATGCTGATAATTCTTTCGTCGGAAACAAGGTTTCCGAAGCCGATATTGATTAGTTTCATATCAATTACTCCACATTTTGGATTTGTTCACGAAGTTTCTCAATCTCTGCCTTTACATCAATTACAATTCTTGCAATATCAAGGTCGTTGGATTTAGAGCCGATTGTATTGATTTCTCTGTTCATTTCCTGAATAAGGAAATCAATCTTTCTTCCTACACTTCCGCCCTCATCAAGCATCTTTGTAAACTGGTCAACGTGACTCCTGAGCCTTACAGTTTCCTCATTCACATTCACCTTGTCCGAGAAAATTGCAACCTCTGTAAGAAGCCTTGTTTCGTCATATGTAGCACTGCCTAAAATATCACGCATTCTTTCCTCAATTCGCTGTCTGTATTCGGTAACAATTTGGGGTGAACGCTTCTCAACCTCAGCCGTTGCATTGGCAATAAAAGCAAGATGCTCTTTAAGGTCACATACAAGCTTTTCGCCCTCGGCAATACGCATTGTGTCAAATCCGTCAAGCGCTTCTGAAAGTGCGGAAATAATTGCATTGGAAATAATATCCTCATCTACATCAGCCTTATCAACGGTAAATACATCGGGAATGCGGAGAAATGTTTCAGCCGTCGCATTTGTGGAAACCTCAAGCTCCCCGGAAAGGGCCTTAAGCCCTGCAAGGTACTCACGGGCAAGAACCGTGTTAACCTTAACAACGCTGTCATCCTCGCCATTTGTTTCTACGTTTACATATATGTCAACCTTACCGCGGTTGATTCTTGCCGATGCAGTTTTTCTGATAGCATCCTCCATAAAGGTGTAGATTCTGGGCATCTTTATGGAAAAATCGCTGTATCTTGAATTAACCGATTTAATCTCAACGGTAAAGGTTTTTGTGCCTGCCTCAGCCTTTCCGCTGCCGTAGCCTGTCATACTTTTTATCATAGGAAAAACTCCATTCTGTCAATTTTGGGTATAACACCCCATAATTATTCTTAATTATATCATAAATATAGTATTTTAGTCAACCGTTTTGTGGTGGGTATAGTTGTAAAACAATTAATGGTAAATATCTTTTTAAAAAAATAAAAAATAATGCTTGCATTTACCATAAACCTGTGTTAATATAATTGTTGCGTTTAAGAAATGTGCTTGTAGCTCAGTTGGATAGAGTATTTGGCTACGAACCAAAGGGTCGGGGGTTCGAATCCCTCCAAGCACGCCATAACAAGAAAAACACTCACTTTTTTGGTGGGTGTTTTTTCATTTCAATTGACAAACCGATTTACCAGGTGTTATACTTATAATAATAGAATGGAAAGCTTTTTGCTTTAGAAAAGAGGTTGTTAATATGAAAGATTACAAAATCGGTACCAAATGTATTCAGGCAGGCTACACTCCCGGAAACGGAGAGCCCCGTCAGATTCCTATTTATCAGAGTACTACATTTAAATATGATACAAGCGAAGAAATGGGAAAGCTTTTCGACCTTGAAGCTTCCGGTTACTTCTACAGCAGATTGCAAAATCCCACAAATGACTGCGTAGCTGCAAGAATTGCGGCACTTGAGGGTGGCAGTGCAGCTATGCTTACCTCCAGTGGTCAGGCGGCTTCTTTTTACAGCGTATTCAACATTGCAGGTTGCGGTGACCACATTGTCTCTTCTTCTGCAATTTATGGAGGAACATACAATCTATTTGCTGTAACAATGAAGCGTATGGGAATCGAGTTTACATTCGTTGCACCCGATTGCACGGATGAAGAACTTGAAGCGGCTTTCCGTCCCAATACAAAGGCAGTATTCGGTGAAACAATTGCAAACCCTGCCCTTGATGTTCTTGATATTGAGCGATTTGCAAATGCAGCTCACGCTCACGGCGTTCCGCTGATTGTTGACAATACTTTTGCAACACCCATCAACTGCAGACCTTTTGAATGGGGTGCAGACATTGTTA
This sequence comes from Clostridia bacterium, assembly GCA_045656865.1. Taxonomy (GTDB): domain Bacteria; phylum Bacillota; class Clostridia; order UMGS1883; family UMGS1883; genus UMGS1883. The sequence continues at coordinate 96,200 of JAZOSB010000025.1, forward strand.
CTCATTCCACTACAAAATATATGGACGGCCACGCAAGTGGTGTCGGCGGATGTATCGTAGACAGTGGAAAATTTGACTGGACAAAATATCCTGACAAATTCCCCGGTCTCTGCACACCCGACGACAGCTACCACGGGGTGACATATACAGAAAGATTTGGTATTGAGGGAGCGTATATTACCAAGGCAACCGTTCAACTTATGCGTGACCTTGGCTCAATCCAGTCCCCTCAAAATGCATACCTTATAAACTTAGGCCTTGAAAGCCTTCAGCTTCGTATGAAGCGTCATTGCGACAATGCAGAGGCGGTTGCTGCCTTTGTAAAGGACCACGAGAAAATCGAGTGGGTACGTTACTGCGGACTTGAGGGTGACAAGAATTACGAGCTTGGCAAGAAATATCTTCCGGGTGGCTCCTGCGGTGTAATCTCCTTTGGCGTAAAGGGCGGAAGAACTGCTGCGGAAAAGTTTATGAAGAATCTCCGCCTTGCATCCATTGAAACCCATGTGGCAGATTCCAAAACCTGCTGTCTTCATCCTGCAAGCGCAACACACCGTCAGATGAACGATGACGAGCTTCGAGCAGCAGGTGTATCCCCCGACCTTATTCGTTTTTCCTGCGGTATCGAGGATAAGGACGACATAATTGCCGACATTGCTCAGGCACTTGAAACTATCTGAATCGAGGTGGCAATATGCCTATAAAAATCCCGAATAAGCTCCCTGCGGCAAAGGTGCTTGCAGAGGAGAATATATTCGTAATGAACGAAAAAAGAGCGTCAACTCAGGACATCCGACCCCTTCGTATCGGAATCCTGAATCTGATGCCCACAAAAATAGAAACCGAAACACAGCTTGCCCGACTTATGGGAAATACCCCCCTGCAGGTTGAGGTGGAGCTTGTGCAGGTAAGCACACACAAGGCAAAAAACACATCTGAGGAGCATATGCTTGCTTTCTACAAAACCTTTGACGAGATAAAGGACCAGAAATTTGATGGTTTTGTAATAACGGGTGCTCCCGTGGAAAAGATGGAATTTGAAGAGGTGGATTACTGGGAGGAGCTTTGTACCATTATGGAATGGACAAAGACCAATGTGCATTCCACATTTCACATCTGTTGGGGTGCGCAGGCGGCTCTTTATTACCACTACGGTATTAAGAAATACCCCTTGGAGGAAAAGCTTTCAGGCGTATATCGGCACAAGGTTGTGTATAAAAATCCCATGCTTATGCGCGGATTTGACGATGAATTTATGGTGCCTCATTCAAGGCACACTACCGTGCGGATTGAGGATGTAAAAAAGTGTAAGGATATAAAAATCCTTTCCGTTTCTGATAAAGCTGGGCTTTATGCCGCGGCAACGGCAAAGGGGAAGCAGATTTTCATAACGGGACACAGCGAATATGACCGTGACACCTTGAAAAAGGAATATCTTCGTGACGAAGCGGCAGGGATGAATCCCAATGTCCCCGAAAATTATTTCCCTGACGACGACCCGACAAAAGACCCGATAGTAACGTGGAGAGGCCACGCAAACCTTATTTATTCCAACTGGCTCAACTACTTTGTGTATCAGAGTACACCTTTTGACATTACGGAAATCAAATAATAAAACGGAGTGCACCGCACTCCGTTTTCAAATACTCTCCTCTTGACAAAAAGATAAAGTGTGCTATAATGTACTCGTAAAACTTTGTGTTTTGCAAATAACTACATAACTTTAAAGGAGTGATTGTCCTGATGGACGGGAGTAACGGGAGTAGTAACACACCGGTATTCGTATTAGTAATCATTGTGCTTATTGCACTCAGCGCATTTTTCAGTGCGTCGGAAACTGCACTTTCATCCTACAACAAGGCGAAGATGAAAAGCGAGGCAGAGGATAAAAAAGGCAAAAAAGCCCGCCGTGTCCTTGAAATCGGCGAAAATTACGAGAAGCTGATATCTACAATATTAATAGGAAACAATATTGTAAATATCGTAGCAACATCTGTTGCCACGCTTCTTTTTACAAGTCTTATTGCGGACAAGGCATTGGCTACAACGATATCAACTGTGGTAATGACCTTGGCGGTACTTACCTTTGGCGAAATCACACCGAAGACTATTGCAAAACGTACCGCAGACAGCTTTTCAAAGAAAGCAGCAGGAGTTATTGAGGCTCTGATGACTGTTTTTACACCCCTCACTGCAATATTCAACCTGTGGCAGAAGTTTGTTATGAGCTTTGTCAAGGGTGAGGAGATTTCCGTAACAGAGGATGAAATTATCACCGTTGTTGAGGAAGCGGCAGAGGATGGCGAAATTGACGAGCAGGAAAGCGAGCTTATCAAGAATGTTATCAAATTCAGCGACCTCGATGTAAATGACATTCTTACACCCCGTGTTGATGTGGCGGCAGTTGATATCAGTTGGGACAGGGAGAAAATTGCTCAGGTTTTTGCAGATACAGAATTTTCAAGACTTCCTGTTTATGAGGATTCCATAGATAATATTGTGGGTATACTTTATCACAAGGATTTTTCAAATCATGCTGATATGGCTGTAAGTCAGCTTGTAAAGCCCGTAAAGTTTATTTTTTCATCAATGAAAATCTCAAGGCTTCTCCGCCTTTTTCAGGAAAGCAAGTGCCATATGGTAGTTGTCAATGACGAATACGGCGGAACGGAGGGCATAGTAACTCTGGAGGATGTTATAGAATCCCTTGTGGGTGAGATTTATGACGAGCACGACGAGGTTGTGGAGGATATTATTAAGATTTCCGACGACAAGTATCGTGTTCTCGGTAGTACAAGCATTGATAAATTCCTCGAAACCTTTGAGCTGGAGCTTGAGGAAGAGGACGACGATTCAGACATAACCACCGTCAGCGGATTTGCGGCACATAACCTTGAAAAAATCCCTGATGAGGGGGATATATTCGAGCACGAAAACCTTAAAATCACAATTACCAAAACGGATAGTAACCGTGTTTTGGAAGCGGTGGTGCAGGTTTTCCCAAAACCTGAAGAAAAAGAAGAAGAGTAATATTGAAAGGGAAAAATACAACGTATTTTTCCCTTTTTTAGCCAAAGGAGATGATGCAGTGAAAAAGGCAATTAAATTTATATTTGATATTCTCGGACGCATTTCAAAGGATCGTATCGGCGCACAGACGGCGCATGCCGCCTTTTTCGTAACGGTTTCGTTTGTACCGTTTTTGATGCTTCTTATCAGTATGATTAAATTTGTCCCGATAGAAGAGGGCAAGCTGCTTGAGGAAATTGTGTCGGTATTCCCGAAAAGCTCGCGGGTACTGGTGGAAACCTTGATAACCGACACCTACTCTAAAAGTGATACTGCATTGATGTCAATAACTGCCATAACCACCCTTTGGGCGGCATCAATCGGCGTTTTTTCGCTTGTGCGGGGACTAAACCGTGTTTTCTGTGCTGATGAAACGCGAAATTTCATTATTGTCCGCATTGTGAGTATGTTCTACACCCTTCTTTTAATGGCACTTTTTATTTTATGTTTGACATTCTTTGTTTTTGGCAATACTATTACTGAGTGGATTGCAGGCTATGTGCCGTGGCTGTTCAGCATAACCCCCCTTATCAGGATTCTTAAGCTGATAATCGGTGTTTTGGTTTTGTCGGGCATCTTTCTGGGAATGTTCAAAATTATCCCCAACAGAAAAACAAAACTGTCAATACAGCTCCCCGGTGCACTTATAGCAGGTGTCGGGTGGGTAGGATTTTCCGATGTGTTTTCGTGGTATTTTGAAAGCGTAGCAGACTTTTCCATTTACAGTACACTTTCCATTCTTGTGTTTTTTATGCTGTGGCTATTTGTATGTATTTACATTCTTTATATCGGTGCAGAGGTCAACAAATATTTCGAGGATGCACGCGAGTACAAGGCTCTTCATAAATAATACGTAGCCGAAAGCGAATAATCCGAACCTCGATTTTAAAAGGCAGATTTTTGCTTTCACTGTGTTAAAATACTCGAAAATACACAAAGTATTTCCTGCGTTTTTGCCTTGTGCAACCAAAAATCTGCACTTTTAAAATTCTTCGACCTGAAACGGATGGAATTTCGTGTAGATTTTGGTGCGGAAAATGAAGCAAGGCTGACGCCTTGCAAAGATGACAAGCCGAAATATACACGAAATTCCATCCGTTTCAGGCGGGTTCGGATTATTCGCTTTCGGCTAAGGAAAGCCCTGTAAAAAATTGAAAATAACTCTTTGACAAAAATTGTGAAAAGTGTTATAATAATATTGTAGTTTTATGGCAGAATGTATCGAGGACGGAGGCGTACCATGTATAAAATTGGTGACAGCGTTGTGTATCCTATGCATGGCGCAGGAGTCATTGAGGATATTGAGCAGAGAGAGATTTTGGGAAAACAGCAGTCGTATTATGTAATGCGTATGCCCATAGGCGATATGAAGGTTATGGTCCCAATGGAAAATGCTGCAGGGGTAGGTATGCGCGATGTTATAGAGAAGGCGCAGGCTGAAAAGGTGCTTGCCGCGTTCCGTACCGCAGAAACTGACGTTATACAAAACTGGAATAAAAGATTCCGTGAAAATATGGTAAAGATTAAGAGCGGTGACATTTTTGAGGTTTCCGCCGTTGTGAAGAGTCTGATGCTCCGCGACAGACAGAAAGGACTCTCCACGGGAGAGAGGAAGATGCTCTCCAATGCAAAGCAAATTCTTATCAGCGAAATTGTAGTGGCAACGGGTATCGACCATAGCAGTATCGAACAGCGCCTTTACGGTATGGTTGATGAAGAATTGGCAAAAGGTTGAAATAAAATATAAAGCTTCTCCCACAGGAGAAGCTTTTGTTCAATTGGTTGGTGAAATTATGTACAACGGAAAAACCGTATCAGCAATAATAGTTGCGGCAGGAAACGGAACACGGATGGGCAAGGACAAGATGCTCATTGACCTTTTCGGTAAAAGTGTGCTGTCCCGTACTGTGGAGGCTTTTTCGGACACAGGCTTCTTTGATGAAATAATCGTAGTCTGTTCCGAAAAGAACAGGGATACTTTTGCGGAAGAATTGAAGCAATATCCCGTCAAGCTTGTTTCTGGCGGTGCAACCCGTGGGGAAAGCTCCTTTTCGGGAATTAATTCGGCACAGGGCGAGTTTTTGTTGATTCACGACGGGGCAAGACCGCTTGTTACAAAGGAAATAATAGAAAACACCCTCATTGCCTGCATAAAGACGGGCTGTGCGGCGGCAGGCGTAAAATCCAAGGATACAATAAAAACCGTCACCTCCGACAATATCATTGCTTCCACCATTGACAGAGAAACGGCAGTGCTTATACAGACCCCGCAGGCGTTTAAAAGGGAGCTTATTAAATCAGCGTATGAGAAATTCGGCTTCGGTATGACCGATGACTGCGCCTTGATGGAAAAAATGGGTGCAAGAATAGAAATTGTTGACGGAAGCTATGAAAACATTAAACTTACCACGGCAGAGGATATTGTAACTGCCGAGGGAATTTTGCGTAAACGCGGAATAGGAGGCAGTGCCGTGCGGATAGGAACGGGATTTGATACACATAGACTTACTGAGGGCAGACCCCTCATTATAGGCGGTGTCAACATACCTTATGAAAAGGGACTTGCAGGACACAGCGACGCGGATGTGCTTATTCATGCCGTGATTGATGCGCTTTTTGGTGCGGCGGCATTGGGTGATATAGGAAAACATTTCCCCGATACCGACGAAAAGTACAAGGGTGCTGACAGTATGCTTCTTTTGGAGGAGGCTGTAAGTGAAGTGCGGGAAGCAGGCTATGAAATAGGAAATATTGACGTAACCCTTATTGCACAGACACCGAAAATGGCACCGCATATAGACTCTATGCGTGAAAACCTTGCAAGAGCAATGAAAGTTTCGGCTCAGGCGGTCAGCATCAAGGCGAAAACCAATGAACATATGGGCTTTACGGGCAGAGGTGAGGGGATTGAAGCGCGTGCCGTTGCCCTCATAACAAAATAATAATATCTGTAAATAAAAAACACCTCTTTGGAAATGCTAACCAAGAGGTGTTTTTTTATGAAAGGTGTTATTAAAAAAGCGGCATTATTTTTGGGAAGCGGTGCTGTAATTATGCTGATTCTTGCAGGGACATATACTTTGTTTTCTCCTAAAGAGAATTTACCGCTCGAAAACGGGGAAAGACTCAGCTATTCTCCTGCAAATTTCGGAAATAAAGGGGAAACAAATTCAGCCAATGTGGAAAATATGCTGGAGGAAACTCTCCAATGCGTGGTGGGTATATCCAGTGCCGACACATCATCAGGGGTAAACAGTAAAACCCAATGGTATATGGGCAGCGGTATTCTCGCAAGCAGTGACGGGTACATTATCACTAATCACCACGTAATAGGGGCTCGTCCCCAGCGTATTGAGGTGACATTGTATAACGGTGAAACCCTTGAGGGAAAAACCGTGTGGAGTGAAAGCAGCCTTGACCTTGCCGTTGTAAAAATTGACGGTACAGACTACCCCTACTGTCAGTTGGGCGATGCAAGGAGTCTCAGGGTCGGGGAAAGTGTCTTTGCTATCGGGAATCCTCTCAGTATGCAGTTTCAGCGGACTGTTACGGCAGGAATTGTAAGTGCGTTGGGAAGAAGCATCAGCATAGAAAATGACGAGGGCGAGCAAAGCTATATGGAGGACCTCATCCAGACGGATGCTTCTATAAACCCCGGCAACAGCGGAGGCCCCCTCATAAATATATCGGGAGAGGTCGTGGGTATCAATACCGTCAAGGTTTCCTCAGCGGAGGGAATGGGCTTTGCCGTGCCGATAAATACCTGTATTCCAGTTATAGCAAGGCTTCAAAACGCAGGAAGCTTCCGCACGCCGTACCTCGGACTCTACGCATACACTCCCGAGGCGGCAAAATACCTCCGCGTGGACGATAACATTAGCGAGGGACTTTTCGTTGCAAAGCTAGATACCGACGGCCCTGCATTCAAGGCAGGAATACGATACGCGGACATTATTGTTTCAATAAACGGCAAAAAAATTGATACAATGCTGTCCCTCCGCGAGGAACTGTACAGACGGCAGGGCGGTGAAACCGTAGAAATAGAATTTATACGAAAAGGCTCCGTGCGGAGAGTTGAGGTAATGCTCGCAACGGCAAATTAAAAATCGCAGACATATTTGACAATTTATTGTCAGTAGTATATAATGAAAGCAGGAGGGGTGACTATGACAATTAATGAATTGAAAAACTCAATAGAGGAAATTGCAAATGAATTTTCTTTGAAACGAGTCGTTCTTTTTGGGTCAAGGGCTGACATGACCAATCGGGAAGATAGTGATGTGGATTTAATTGTTGAATTTTATTCTGCCGTGTCACTTCTTACCTTATCAACAATAAAAGTACGCTTAGAGGAAAAACTGGGGCTTAATGTGGATGTGGTACACGGCCCGTTGACAGAAACTGATTTGATTGAAGTTAAGCAGGCGGTGGAAATATATGCAGCATAGAGATGAAATAATAATAGGAAAGATAATTTCGGAAATAAATACAGGAACGCAGATTCTCGGGGAAACAACCCTTGAAGAGTTTTTGAATAATGAAATTCTTAAAAGGGCTGTATCAATGACCGTAATAAATATAGGTGAACTTACTAAAAATATCTCTATGGAAACAAGAACGGCACACTCCCAGATTCCGTGGAAAGCAGTCGCAGGAATGAGAGACCTTGCTGCACATAAGTACCAGACATTGCGTATGGAGGACGTTTACCATACTGCAAAGGAAGATTTTCCTCAATTAAAAGAAATGCTGAATAGAATATTATAATAAAAAAAGCTGAGACACGTTGGGGACTGTCCCCGATGTGTCTCAGCTTTTGAGTTTCTTCCTATATAATATATTATCACAGCCATATTACAATGATTTACAGAATATGATACTAATATTACAAAAGATTACAGTTTGGTTACAGATGAAAAAAACCTATTGACGAATAAAAAAATTGATGTTATACTCGCAATAGAGTAAAGGGGGAAAGCCCCACTCAAAATTTAATTTTATAGGAGGAAGAGATTATCATGAAAAATCTCAAGAAGACACTCGCAGTTGTTCTTGCGTTTGCTATGGTTCTTAGCATGGGCTTCAGTGCTTTTGCTTATACAGACGTAACTGCAGGAACAAAAGTTGCTGAGGCTGTTAGTATCCTTTCTAACCTTGGTATATTCACAGGTTTTGAAGATGGTACATTCAAGCCCAACGACACTGTAACTCGTGCTCAGATGGCTGCAATCATCTGCCGTACACTCGGTTATGAAGATCAGGCTAATGCAAGCACAGGTACAACAAATTTCTATGACGTTCCCGCTAGCCACTGGGCTTCCGGTTACGTAAACGTAGCTCAGTCTCTCCAGATCGTTAACGGTTACGGTAACGGCGCTTTCGGTCCCGAGGATCAGGTTACTTACGAGCAGGCAATCAAGATGATCGTTGTTGCACTTGGTTACGAGCTTGACGCTCAGACTAAGGGTGGCTGGTCTACAGGTTACCTTGCAGTAGCATCTCGTGAAGGTATTTCCAAGGGTGCTAACGGCGTTGTAGGTTCTCCTGCAGCTCGTGGAACTATCGCAGTTCTCGTTTACAACTCTCTCGAAGTTCGTCTTATGGATCAGGAATCCTGGACAAACGACGGTGATGGCGACCACTTTGCTAGACAGAATGCTACAATTCTCTCTCAGTACCTTGAAATCCAGAAGTGGGAAGGCGTTGTAACAACAACTCCCTACAAGAACATGGCTGGTACTGGTTACAAGCCTGAAACAGAAGACACATTCAGCCTTTCTGCTGATGCATTCTACAAGGAATGGGTAAACAAAGAACATAAAGTTCATAACACTGCAAATGGTAACTTGGCATATGCTGCTACTAATGTTAATTGCGAAGGTATCGATGTTAATGCATTTGCTGGTAAGAAGGTTGTTGCTTACATCGGTGAAGATCCTGTAACAGGTATCAAGAAGCTTTATGCTATCAGCGAAAAGCAGGGCGTAAACACATCTATGACAATCGGTTTGGATCAGCTTGACGAAAATGGCGATAAGTACTATAGCGAACCTGGCGTAATTGGTTACAGCGCTGTTGGTACTACAAAGTCTACAGACATCGCTCTTGATGATGTTGTTGCAGTTGTAGCAAACTTTGATGATAAGGCTACATGGGGTACAGCAAACACTGCTAACACTAAGACTACAGCTGACCTTGTTTCTGCATTGAACGCTGGTTCAGCATTAGGCGGTACAGTAACATTTATCGACAATGATGGCGACGGTAAGATCAATGTTATCTCCGCTATTCTTTACGATAGAGAAGCTGTTGTAAAGGATGTTACTACAGAAGATGGTATCATCACTCTTGAAACCTATGCTGGTGTAAACAGAGGTAATGGTATCGACGAAGATATCGATACAGACGATGACAAGAACCTTATCATCGTTTACAAGGACGGCGTTCTTGCTGACGTTAATGCAATCGCAGCTAACGACACAATTTCCGGTGCTAAGATTTCTAAGAATGACAACACATTCTTCATCTATGACGTTTCTTCCAAGACTGTAACAGGTACAGTTGAAGGTTGGAATGTTGATGCAGATACTGTAACAATTGCAGGCGAAGATTACAAGATTGCAAGCGGTGCAGGTACAGTTTCTTCTTTCAGAAATAAGGAAGGTATCTTCTTCCTTAACACAGCAGGCAAGATCGTTCATGACGAAGCTGATGTTGCTGCAGGCAACTACGCACTCATCCTTGCTGCTGGTGTAGGTTCAGGTGTTAAGGGCGGTTACGAAGTAGAAGTTGTTCTTTCTGACGGTACTTCTGCAGTATATCCCCTCCACTCTGATGCAGCTATCGTTGATGGAAGCGGTAATGTAGTAGATATCGATGGTAGCGGTGTTTCTGCTACTGACGAAACAGACGATGCAGTTTACACATACCTTAACGGTAAGCTTGGTGCTGCTCGTGTAACAGTTTCTACTCTTAAGGGTGCTAACCAGGCTGACCTTATCTACAAGGCTAAGATCGTTAACGGTTACATCAAGCGCCTCACTCAGATCGCTCAGAATGGTGGTAACGGTGTAGCTACTGATGAATTCAAGGCTGAGTTCAACAAGTACGGTTCAGTTAAGTTTGCTGATTCTACAGTAATCTTCTCCGTAGAAGCTACAACAGGTGATGTTGAAGCTGATAAGGTTAAGGTTGGTACAGTTGCAGACTTCTTCGTAGACGGCGAGCGTTCCGGTATCATCGCAGGTTACGATAAGAACTCCGGTACAGTTGGTACTGTAATCGGCTTCGGTCTTACAGAAGCTATTTCTCAGGACAGCGATGCTGTAATCATTATGGCTGCTAAGAACATTTCTTACAACGATGATGAAGCAGTTGTTATCACTGGTCTCCAGGGTGGTAAGGAAGTTTCCTTCACTCTTTACAGCGAAGACGCAAACTACCAGGCTTCTCAGTTCGCAAAGGGTGACGTTATCCTCCTTGGCGCAGCTGACGCTGAAGGCGTAGTTGCAAAATATGCTTCTCTTGTTAAGAGAACAATTACTCGTGACATTAATGGTATTATCACAGATGATGCTTATGCATTCAGCTCTTATGTAACAAGCTTGACAAGCGGTAATGCTTCTGTTAAGGAAGATACAACTTACTACCTTGGTAAGCTTGCAGAAGACGGCAGCAAGAAGACTCTCTTCAACGCTGACAAGGATATGTTCACTGTGAAAGCTGGTCCCGATAAACTTCTTGAAATGGAAAGCAGCGCTAACTACACACTTGTAGACTTTACTGATGGTATCGCTAACCCCGAAATCTCCAGAAAGTCTGCTGGTACAGGTATCTTCGGTGGTAACTCCGCAGATTATGAGTCTGTAGTATTCGTAAGAGTATATGATGACGAAATGGTAGAAGTAGTTGTTTACAGATACAACAACAGCTTTGGTGAAACTCACACTACTGCAACAGGCGCTACAAAAGCAGTTACAAAATAATTCTTGACTCTTATAAAATTAATAGTCAATTAAAAAAGGACAGTCCCTTCGGGGGCTGTTCTTTTTTGTGTGCAAGTATACAAATCAACAAAAATGACAAATAGGGACGGACAAATACGACAAATAGGGACGTACATTTTTTGTCAACTTTTTATTGAACACACAAAGAATATATGATACAATCATACTAGAGGTGATCTAAGTGGCAAGAGCAGCACGAGAAATAAGTAAAAGCGGATTATATCACGTTGTTTTTAGAGGGGTAAATAAGCAACATATATTTGAAGAAGCAGAAGATTATGAAAAGCTGATAAACGTGATTAGCGCAGTAAAGGAAGAAATGAAATACGAGATATACGTATACTGTTTTATGAGCAATCACGCTCACATCTTGCTGAAAGAAAAAGAAAGTGGAGATATATCTTTGATAATGAAAAGAATATTAACCAAATATGCAAGATGGTACAATATTAAATATAAAAGAAGTGGTGCACTTATAGCTAACAGATATAAAAGTAAACCAATAGACGTAGATGAGTATTTTTTATCAGTAGTTAGGTACATACATCAAAATCCTGTCAAAGCAGGATTGGTAGAGGCAATCAGTGAATATAAGTGGTCAAGTTATCCTGAATATATAGATGGTAGAGTTGGTTTGGCAGATAAGGAGTTTGTTCTAAGCTTAATGGACAAAAGAGCTTTTGAAGAATTTCACTGTGAGGAAGAAATTTCAATATTCCTAATAGATGATAAAATGAAAGTAAGTGACGATGAAATAAGGCGAAAGATATGTCAAAAGTATAAAATAGAACCTAAATCTATAGGGCAAATGGAGAGAAACGAGAGAAATTCGATATTGAATGAATTGAAGAAAGAGTTTTCAATACGGCAAATAGAGAGGGTAACAGGCGTATCCAGGGGAGTTATATATAAAAGTTGACAAAAAATGTACGTCCCCATTTGTCCCAAAGTTGACACGAAAAAGGCGGTTTGGAGTCCGAATTAATTTTTTCTTGACCTTTAAAATCTATTGTGCTATAATCATATAGAAAAGCAATGATGGAGACAGTAACCTCTGCCGAGTATACGAGAGAGGGGTGCAAGGATACCTTATCCTTGCTGGAAGCACCCTATACAGAGCCTTGGCGAACACCACTCCGGAGCTGCAGGGAGGAAGCCTAGTATTCCCTGCCGTGAGCCTGCGTCAATGGGAAATTAAGTGAAATTTAAGGTGGAACCGTGTATATGTAGATATGCACCCTTAATACATAGTAACAGCTATGTATTAAGGGTTTTTTGTTGTATGCGACAGATGATAATATGGAATTACCAAAACGAAAATCAACAAGATTAAAAGAATATGATTATTCGACTCCGGGAATATATTTTGTAACGGTGTGTACTCATAACAAAGAGTGCATATTATCAAAAATTGTAGGGGAGGGTCTCTGCGCCCTCCCGCAAAATATATTAACACCACTGGGAGAAACCGTTGAGAAATCCATACAGTACATCAATGAAAATTATATCGGGGTTGCAATTGATAAATATGTTATTATGCCGAATCATATACATTTGATTGTAAAGTTAGATGATTCGGGAGGGCGTGGAAACCCTCCCCTACAAAATGTAATCGGACAGTTAAAATCATATACAACAAAATGTTACGGAAATATCATTTGGCAACGCTCGTACCACGACCATATAATCCGTGGGGAGAATGATTATAAGAAAATATGGGAATATATTGATACAAACGTTCTTAGATGGCAAAACGATTGTTTTTATACCGCTATTAATTGAAATTCACATAAATTGAAAGGATGATATAAAATGGCAGAAATGAATGAACTGCAAACCTTACGTCATTCTGCGTCACACGTTATGGCGCAGGCTGTAAAAAGACTTTTCCCCGAGGTTAAGCTTGCAATAGGTCCCGCTATTGATACGGGCTTTTACTACGACTTCGATACCCCCAATCCCTTTACTCCCGAGGATTTGGAGAAAATCGAAGCAGAAATGAAAAAAATTGCAAAGGAAAACCTCAAAATTGAGCGTTTTGAGCTTCCCCGTGAAGAAGCACTTGAGCTTATGAAGGACGAACCCTACAAGGTGGAGCTTATCAATGACCTCCCCGAGGGTGAAACAATCTCTTTCTACAAGCAGGGTGAATTTACAGACCTTTGTGCAGGCCCTCACGTGAACTACACAAGCAAGGTTAAGGCATACAAGCTTCTCAGCGCAACAGGTGCTTACTGGAGAGGTGACGAAAAGAACAAGATGCTTCAGCGTATTTACGCAACTGCATTTCTTAATAAAGAGGACCTTGAAGCAGAGCTTACAAGACGTGAAGAAGCAAAGAAACGCGACCACAACAAGCTCGGCCGTGAGCTTGAGCTTTTCACAACGAGTGATGTTATCGGTCAGGGACTTCCCATTCTTCTTCCCAAGGGCGCAAGAATAATTCAGCTTCTCCAGAGATTTGTTGAGGATGAAGAGCAGAAGAGGGGTTGGATGCTTACAAAGACTCCACTTATGGCAAAGAGCGACCTTTACAAGATTTCGGGCCATTGGGACCACTATCAGGACGGTATGTTCGTAATGGGTGACGAGGCAGAGGACAAGGAAGTATTTGCACTCCGTCCTATGACTTGCCCTTTCCAATATCAGGCATTTCTTAACCGCGGCAGAAGCTACCGTGACCTTCCCATGCGCCTTATCGAAACCTCCACACTTTTGCGTAACGAGGCTTCCGGTGAAATGCACGGCCTTATCCGTGTAAGACAGTTTACCATCTCCGAGGGACATCTTATGTGTACTCCCGAGCAGTTGGAGGACGAATTCAAGAATTGCCTTGAGCTTGCTATCTATATGCTCAAGACACTCGGACTTTATGAAGATGTTTCCTACCGTTTCTCCCAGTGGGATCCCGAGGACAGCGAAAAGTATATCGGCACTCCCGAGCAGTGGGATGAAGCACAGGGTATGATGGAAAAAATCCTCAACCACCTTGAAATCCCCTACAAGGTGGGTATCGGTGAAGCTGCATTCTACGGTCCTAAGCTTGACATTCAGATTAAGAATGTATTTGGTAAAGAAGATACACTCATCACAATTCAGATTGACCAGATGCTTGCACAGCAGTTCGGTATGGAATATGTGGACAAGGACGGCGTGAAGAAGAATCCCTACATCATCCACAGAACATCAATTGGCTGTTACGAAAGAACTCTTGCACTACTTATCGAGAAGTACGCAGGTGCATTCCCCGTATGGCTTGCACCCGTTCAGGTGAAGCTTCTTCCCATTGCTGACCGTCACCTCGACTATATTTACGAGGTTAAGAGAAAGCTCGAGGAAAGCGGAATTATCCGTATTGAAATCGACGACAGAAGCGAAAAAATCGGTTACAAGATTCGTGAAGCACAGCTTGAAAAAGTTCCCTATATGCTTCTCGTAGGTGACAAGGATATTGAAGGGGGCACTGTTTCTATCCGTGACCGCCGTGACGGTGACATCGGAAGTATGTCAATTGAAGAATTTATCGCAAAGATTACCGAGGAAGTTAATAATAAGGTAATAAAGTAAGTTAAAGCAAGAACAGAATCTCAAAATTGAGATTCTGTTCTTGCTTTTGTAGTAAGATTCTGTTTGGCGACAAAGATGTGCAATTAAAAAAGTGCACCAACAAAGTTGATGCACCGAAAAACGCACACCCCTCTTTGTTGCGACACAAATCTCGACTAACCTATGAAAGTATGCGAAAACAGAGTATGCGTTTTTACCGAAAAGTAAAAATACATACTTCATAGGTTATATTAATATTGAGATTTATGTCGCAAGTGTAGTATAACACAATTCTAAGCAAATTACAATAATAAATATGAATAAATTTGAAATAATAGAAAATAATACTTGACTTTCGGCGTGGGTAGTGGTACATTATTGTTAGCACTCAGAGAGATTGAGTGCTAACAAACGAAAAGAGGTGAGCATATGGAGCTTTCCGAAAGAAAAAAAGCAATACTTCAAGCCATTATTGAAGACTATATCCAGACGGCGGAGCCCGTAGGCTCGCGAAACATTGCAAAGAATCACGACCTCGGTCTTTCAGCTGCAACAATCCGTAACGAAATGGCGGACCTCGAGGAAATGGGCTACCTTGACAAGCCCCACACCTCCGCAGGACGAATCCCCTCAGAAATGGGTTACCGTTTTTACGTGGATTCGCTTATGCACCGTTACAGCCTCACTATGGAGGAGATTTCAACTCTGCAGAGCAGTATGGACAGGAAATACAGTCAGCTTGAAAATGTGGTGTCGGAAATTTCAGACATTATTTCCAAGGCGACAAATTACCCTGCGATAGTGGAGCTTCCCACGGCACAGAAGAGCCGTCTCAGAAGCGTCAAAATGATGCTTATTGAACAGGGCAGTGTGCTAATCGTGGTAGTGACCGATGCAGGCGTGGTAAGAAACCGCCATATGAAGGTAAGTGCGGACATTGACTACGAAATCATTGATTCCATTTCGGAATTTTTGTCGGGACAGCTTACGGGACTTTCGGCAGATGATTTCACCCCTGCAAGGCTGATGCTGATTTACGAAGCAATGACAGAGTACGGTGATTTTTTGAAAACGGTGATTGAGTTCGTTTTAGAATGTCTCGGCAACACTCAAAGCAGGGTGTACATCGGCGGTGCATCAAATATTCTTAACAACCCCGAATTTGAAAATATTGAACGTGCGAGGGAGTTTTTCTCGTTTATTGACCGAAAAGAGAATGTGTCCAATATGCTCAATCTTCTGGAAACGGCAGAAGAAAATATCAGCATAAAGATTGGCAGTGAAAACAACGCTCCCGAAATGCGTGACACAAGCCTTGTCGTAGCGTCTTATAATGTAGGCGGCAAGCTTCACGGAAAAATCGGTATCATAGGTCCTAAACGAATGAACTATGCGAGAGTAATTTCCTCGCTCGAACTTATAAACGCTAACCTAACCGAAATATTAGGAAGAATGATTTACGGAAAGGACGAATAATCATGGCAGAGAAAAAAGAAGAAGTAAAAGAGGAAATTCAGGAGGAAGTAACTCCCGAGGTTACAGAAACTGAGCCCGAAAACGAATTTGAGAAAAAATACAACGACGTAAACGAAAAATATATGCGTACTCTTGCAGAATATGACAACTACCGCAAGCGTACTATAAAAGAGAAAGAATCTATCTACCCCGAAGCAAAAGCGGTTGTTATAGAGAAGTTTTTACCCGTAATGGATAACTTCCAGCGTGCAATCGATTCGGCAGAAAACAAGGACGGCTTTTACGAGGGCATTGTAATGCTGAAAAAACAGATGGATGATGTACTTACCGCCCTTGGTGTAGAGGAAATCAAGTCCGTCGGTGAAGAATTTAATCCCGAGCTTCACAATGCGGTAATGCATATTGATGACGAGGAGCAGGGTGAAAATGTAATCGTGGAGGAATTTCAGAAAGGTTACAAAATCGGCGACCGTGTTGTAAGACATAGTATGGTAAAGGTCGCAAACTAACATAGTTTATAAATTTTTTGATATATTTGGAGGTAAAAATCATGGCAAAAATTATTGGTATTGACTTAGGTACAACTAATTCATGCGTAGCAGTAATGGAGGGTGGCGAGCCTACCGTTATCGCTAACGCAGAGGGTGCAAGAACTACTCCCTCAGTTGTAGCTTTTACAAAGACAGGTGAAAGACTTGTAGGTCAGGTTGCAAAGAGACAGGCAGTTACAAACCCCGACAGAACAGTTATCTCTATTAAGAGAGAAATGGGTACAAACTACAAGGTAAATATTGATGACAAGAGTTATACCCCCCCCGAAATCAGCTCCATGGTACTTGCAAAGCTTAAGGCAGATGCAGAAAGCTACCTTGGTGAAACTGTTTCTCAGGCAGTAATTACTGTTCCTGCTTACTTCTCCGACGCACAGCGTCAGGCTACAAAGGATGCAGGTAAGATTGCAGGTCTTGAAGTTCTCCGTATTATAAACGAGCCTACTGCAGCAGCATTTGCTTACGGTATGGATAAGGAAAACGACCAGAAGGTTATGGTATATGACCTCGGCGGTGGTACATTCGACGTATCTATCCTTGATATCGGTGACGGTGTATTTGAAGTTTTGGCAACAAACGGTGACACACGTCTCGGCGGTGACGATTTCGACGATGCTATCATTAACTACCTTGTAGCAGAGTTCAAGAAAGAGAATGGTATTGACCTTTCTACTGATAAAATGGCTATGCAGAGACTTAAGGAAGCTGCAGAAAAAGCTAAGATTGAGCTTTCCGGCGTAACAACAAGTGCTATCAATCTTCCTTTCATCACAGCAGATGCAACAGGCCCCAAGCATCTTGACATTACACTTACACGTGCTAAGTTCAACGAGCTTACAGCAAATCTTGTAGAACGTACAATCATCCCCACAAAGAAGGCTCTTTCTGATGCAGGTCTTTCCGCATCCGAAATTGACAAGGTTGTAATGGTTGGCGGTTCCAGCCGTATTCCTGCTGTTAACGAAGCTGTACAGAAGCTTATCGGCAAAGACCCCCACAAGGGTATCAACCCCGACGAATGTGTTGCTCTCGGTGCGGCTATTCAGGCAGGTGTTCTCGGCGGCGACGTTAAGGATATTGTTCTTCTCGACGTAACACCTCTTTCTCTTGGTATTGAAACAATGGGCGGTGTTTGCACAAAGCTTATCGAAAGAAATACAACTATCCCCACAAGAAAGAGCCAGATTTTCTCAACTGCTGCTGACAATCAGACAAGCGTTGACATCCACGTTCTTCAGGGTGAAAGAGAAATGGCGGCAGACAACAAGACTCTCGGTAACTTTATGCTTTCAGGTATTGCACCTGCTCCTCGTGGAGTTCCGCAGATTGAGGTTACATTTGACATTGATGCCAACGGTATCGTAAATGTAAGTGCAAAAGACCTCGGTACAGGTCAGGAACAGAAGATTACAATTACTGCTTCCTCCAACCTTTCCGATGAAGATATTGACAAGGCTGTAAAAGAAGCTGAACAGTATGCAGAAGAGGATAAGAAGCGTAAGGAAGCTATCGAAATCCGTAACAATGCAGACCAGCTTGTATACCAGAGTGAAAAGACACTCGGTGAAGTTGGTGACAAGGTAGACCAGGCTGACAAGGATGCAGTTCAGGCAGAAATCGACAAGGTTAAGGAAGCCCTCAAGGGTACAGACAACGACCAGATTAAAGCTGCAACAGAAGCTCTTCAGCAGAAGTTCTACGAAATCAGCACAAAGCTTTACAGCCAGGCTAATCCTCAGACTGAGCCCGGTCAGGATGCAGGTCAGCAGGCTGGCGGCGATGAAAATGTGTATGATGCAGATTTCACAGATACTACAAATAACTAAGCGGCAATAATGCAAAGGGACGGTGACTTTCGCCGCCCCTTTACATTCTTTGAGGTGACAAAATGGCAGATAAGAGAGATTATTACGAAGTCTTAGGCGTTCAAAAGGGTGCCTCTGACGATGAAATAAAAAAAGCATACAGAAAACTTGCAAAAAAATACCACCCCGACCTTAACAAGGACAATCCCGAGGCGGCTGATAAATTCAAGGAAGCGGCTGAAGCTTATGATGTTTTAAGTGACAGCGAAAAGAGAAGCCGTTACGACCAATTTGGTCACGCAGGTGTAGACCCCAATGCAGGCTTCGGCGGAGGCGGTTATGGCGGTGGCTTTGGCGGATTTGATATGGGCGATATTTTCGACAGCTTTTTCGGTGGCGGTTTCGGAGGAAGAGGTTCCAGAAGAAACGGCCCTGTAAGGGGTAACGACATTCAGCAGGCAATAGAGCTTACCTTTGAGGAAGCTGTTTTCGGCTGCAAAAAGAAAGTAACCATCATCCGTGGGGAAAGCTGTAACGAGTGTGGCGGCAGCGGTGCAAAGAAAGGAACATCCCCTGTAAAGTGTGCCCGTTGCGGCGGAACAGGACAGATGAGAAGTGTGCAGAACACTCCTTTTGGGCAGTTCGCAAGCACCACTACCTGTAATCAGTGCGGTGGAAAAGGAACAACCATTTCCGACCCGTGTCCCGTTTGTAACGGCAGTGGACAGAACAGAACAAAGAGGGAACTGGAGGTTAACATTCCTGCAGGTATCGACCACGGGCAGACGGTATCTCTCCGCGGTCAGGGTGAGGCAGGCTTACGCGGAGGCGGTCCAGGAGACCTGCTCATAACCGTTTATGTTAAGCCCAGCCCCGTATTTACACGTGAAGGAAACAATGTGTACATTGACGTGCCGATAACCTTTGTTCAGGCGGCACTTGGCTGTGAGATTGAAATTCCCACAGTTGACGGAAAAATTATGCAGAGAATCCCCGAGGGTACTCAGCACGGAACGAAATTCAGGCTTAAAGGCAGAGGTATCCCCTCAATCCGCGGCGGTGCAAGGGGCGACCAGTATGTCCGCATAATTGTGGAGATTCCCAAGAATCTTTCCTCTAAACAGCGTGATATACTTGAGCAATTTGCTAAGGAAAGTAATGATAAAAACTACAATCAGCGAAAGAAATTTTCCGAGAAATTGAAGGATTATTTCAAGAATAACTGAAAGGAAATATGACTATGGATTGGCTTGAGGTAAGCATATATACAACCCCGGAGGGGATTGACCCTCTTTGCGGCAGACTGTATAATCTTGGTGTAACGGGACTTGAAATTGTCGACAAGGATGATTTTGAGGATTTCCTTGAAAATAATAAGCAGTACTGGGACTATGTTGACGAGGAGCTTCGTGAAAAAATGAGCGGAGAAACACGTGTCAAAATATATCTCAGCGACAACGAAACAGGTCACAAGATGCTCTCTGCTGTCCGTGACGATTTGATTTCTTTCAAGAGCATTGATGCAGACGGCATTTTCGGCTCTCTCAGGGTGGAAATTGACTCCTGCAGGGAAGAGGACTGGGAAAATAACTGGAAACAGTATTTTAAGCCCATCTATGTCGGCGACAGACTTGTTATAAAGCCCGAATGGGAGACCATTCCCGATGCTGACGGAAAAATTGTATTTAACATTGACCCCGGAATGACTTTCGGCAGCGGTCAGCACGAAACTACGCGCCTGTGCGTAGAAACCCTTGACACAACAGTGAAAAAGGGTGATAAGGTACTTGACCTCGGCTGCGGCAGCGGCATCCTTTCTATAATTGCATTAATGCTTGGTGCAGGGGAAGCAAGAGCCGTTGATATTGACCCCAATTGCAAGAAGATTGCATACTCCAATGCGGCTCTTAACGGTATCGGGGAGGATGTGTATACCGTTCTTGACGGAAATATCCTTATTGACGAAGAGTTTAAGAGGGGTACCGAAAAAAGCGGTCCTTACGACATTGTAGTGGCAAATATTGTGGCAGATGTTATCATCCCCCTTGCAAGTGATGTCAAACGTTATCTTAAAGCTGGAGGCACATTTATTGCCAGCGGCATTATTGAGATGCGTATTGACGAGGTAAGGGAAGCTATTGAGAAGAATGGCTTTTCCATTCAGGAAATCAAGAAAGAAAACGACTGGTACTGCATTATTTCGAGGTAACTGCTATGGCTAATTTCTACATAGATAAGAGCGATATAACTGAAGACACTGCTGTAATTACGGGTGAAGAGGCACAGCACATCAGCCGTGTTCTCCGTATGAAAAAGGGTGACAACGTTACTCTCTGTGATGGAGAGGGAATGTTTTACGAGGCGGTTTTATCGGATTTTACAGATAAAACCGTTGTTGCAGACATTCTTTCAAAAAGAGAGGCTGAAACAGAGCCATCTGTAAAGGTGACAGTTTTTCAGGGTGTACCGAAAAATCCCAAGCTTGAAACAATAATCCAAAAGCTGACGGAAATCGGTGCAGTAAGGCTTGTGCCAGTAGATACAAAGCGTGCCGTGGCAAAGCTTGACAAGGAAAACAAGGTGGACAGACTCCGTAAAATTGCCCGCGAGGCGGCAAAGCAAAGCAAACGCGGAATTGTTCCCGAGGTGCTTTCTCCTGTAAACTTCAGGGAAGCAGTGAAAATGGCGGCAGAAGCTGACCTTGCCCTGATTCCATATGAAGAAGAAAGGGAAATGTCCCTCAAAAAAGCTCTTACAGGGAAAACGCCGAAAACTGTTTCGGTGATGATTGGACCTGAGGGCGGTTTTGACAGCGAAGAAATAAAGCTTGCAAAGGAGAACGGAATCACAAGTGTAACCTTAGGAAAACGTATTCTCAGGACAGAAACCGCACCCCTTGCGGTATGTTCGGCAATTCTTTACGAGCTTGGTGAAATGGAATAACAAGGAGAGATACATATGGCAATTTTTAATAAGGCAGACATTATGCTTCCCAAAAATGCAGATTTAACAAAGTGGAGCGTAGTGGCTTGCGACCAGTATACATCACAACCCGAATATTGGGAAAAAGCGCAGGAGGTTGTAGGTGACAGCCCCTCCACCCTTAACCTTGTTTATCCTGAGGCATTTTTGTCGCAGGGTGACGGCAGAATAGCAAAAATCAACGACACAATGAAAGAATATTGCGACAAGGGTATTTTTGAAACCTATAAAAATTGCCTTGTGTATGTTGAAAGAACGCTCTCGGGCGGCAGAATCAGAAAGGGTATTGTCGGTGCGGTAGACCTTGAAGCGTACGACTTTCACAAGGGTGTAAAGTGTCCCATCCGTGCTACTGAGGGTACTGTTCTTGAAAGAATACCTCCACGTGTAAAAATCCGTGAAAATGCCCCTCTTGAGCTTCCTCACGTAATGCTTCTTGTAGACGACAAGGAAAAAACACTTGTGGAAAAAGTGGTAAAGGGCGAAAAGCTCTACGATTTTGAGCTTATGGCTGATGGCGGACATCTTGCAGGCTGGATTGTGGCAAATGATGATGAATTTATGGCATCTCTTGATAAATTCTCCGCTAATGCTCCCGACGGGCTTGTGTTTGCAGTTGGTGACGGAAACCATTCCCTTGCTACGGCAAAGACTTGTTGGGATAACCTCAAATCCACGCTTTCTGCCGAAGAGCAGGAAACGCATCCTGCACGCTTCTGCCTTGTTGAAATTGAAAATATCCACGACGATGTGCTTGAGTTTGAGCCAATTCATAGAGTTGTATTCGGTGTAAAGGATGAAGAAGACTTCATCAGTACACTTAAAGAAACACTTGGATGTACTGCTGAAAATAACGGCGGTCAAAAAATTGTGCTCGTAAAGGGTAGTGATAAAAAGACTCTTTATATGAACAATACCTCAAGTCCCCTTGCAGTAGGTACACTTCAGAAATATCTTGATACTCTTTCCTATGAGGTGGACTATATCCACGGTGAGGATGTTGTAGAATCCCTTTCTGCAAAGCAGGCTGCAGTAGGATTCCTTCTTCCCAAGCCCGAAAAGAGCAGTTTGTTTGAAACTGTTATCAAAGACGGAGCACTTCCGAGAAAGACATTTTCTATGGGAGAGGCTAACGAAAAAAGGTTCTATATGGAAGCAAAAACAATCAGGTAACGGACTCGATAAAGCAGCACCGAACGAAAAACGCGAAGGTGTATAATGAATTTTCTTTATTTCAGATTATTCTCATTGGTGCTTTTAATGTTTAATGAAAAAATCCGCAGGAACATCCTGCGGATTTTAATTTTTATGCGTTTTTCTATCCACGAACTTCACCTCTCGCTGTATACACACACAGCTTCGGGCAAGCCCCTTACGTGGTTCAGTTCGTGAATTCTGCACTACTTTCTCTACGTCCTCATTCTCGGTAAGGACAAAGCTTGTAGCTGATGATGTTAGTTTTGTGCGGCTTTATCTCATCCCTTCTACAAATTC